>DAIDKS010000018.1 GCA_027449885.1 Acidimicrobiaceae bacterium | reverse complement strand
CCCGCGATCAGCGTCGCGTCGATCGGGGGGCGCAGGCCCACGTGGTCGGCGAGCCAGCGCGTCAGGACCTCGTCGTCGATTCCGGCCACGTGCGTCATCGAGGCTGAGGCTAACAGTGCCTCGCGGGGCCGTCGGTCGGTGACCCCCCGGTACGCTGAGGACATGACCGACGTCACCGACGCCACGTTCGCCACCGCCGTCCTGGACCGGTCCAAGACCGTCCCCGTCGTCGTCGACCTCTGGGCGACCTGGTGCGGACCGTGCCGCGTCCTCACCCCGATCCTGGAGAAGGTCGTCGGCGAGATGAACGGCGCGGTCGAGCTCACCAAGGTCGACGTGGACGCCAATCCTCGGGTGGCGCAGGCCTTCGCGGTGCAGTCGATCCCGTCGGTCTTCGGCTTTCGTGACGGCCGCGTCGTCGACCAATTCGTCGGGGCCCTCCCCGAGCACGCGGTCCGCGAGTGGGTTCACACGTTGGCCCCCGGCGCGTCGCCGGTGGATCAACTGCTGACCCAGGGCGACGAGGCCTCGCTGCGACAGGCGCGCGAGATCGATCCCGACAACCCCGACGTGCTGGCCGCCCTGGGGGATCTGCTGCGTCGAGAGGGCCGTCTGGACGAGGCGGAGAGCCTCCTCAGCCCCTACGGTCACCTCATCGCGGCGAAGACGGTCCTGGCGCGCGTTCGCCTCGAGCGCGCCGGGGTGAGCCTGGACGGCGACCTCGACCTGACGCTCGAGCACCTGCTGGCGCAGGCCGCGAGCGACCCCGGGGCGCGCGACAACCTCCTCGCCCTGCTCGATGCGCTGGGACCGGAGGATCCGCGCTACCTGGCGTACCGGCGTCGTCTGGCGAGCGTCCTCTACTAGTGGCCCCCGTCCCGCCCCCGGGCACGTGGCTAGCTCTGGGCGGGCGACGGGTCGACGTGACGCACCGGGCCCTCGTGATGGGGATCCTCAACCGCACCCGGGACTCCTTCTTCGCCCCGGCGGCGACCTTCGAGCTCGACGACCTGTTCGCGCGCGCGGAGCGACTCGTCGCCGACGGAGCCGATCTGCTCGACGTGGGCGGAGTGAAGGCGGGTCCGGGCGACGAGGTGAGCGAGTCCGAGGAACTGGACCGCGTCGTGCCCGTGATCGCGGCGCTGCACGAGCGATTCGACGTCCCCCTGAGCATCGATACCTGGCGGGCCTCCGTGGCGGCCGCCTGCTACGCGCGAGGTGCCGTGATCGGCAACGACATCAGCGGATTCGCCGACCCGGAGTACCTTCCGGTCGCGGCGTCCGCCGGAGCGACGGTCGTCGCGACCCATATTCGACTGCGCCCGCGCGTGGCGGACCCCGACCCCCACTACGAGGACGTGACCGCCAGCGTGCGCGAGTTCCTGATCGATCGACGCGCTCGCGCTCTGGCCGCGGGGGTCGACGCCGACCGGGTCATCGTCGACGCGGGACTCGACCTCGGCAAGACGGCGGCCCACTCGCTCCAGCTGCTGAGGGACTCGGACCAGCTGGCCACCCTCGGTGCGCCCCTGCTGCTGTCGGCGTCCAACAAGACGTTCCTCGGCGTCATGTTCGACCAACCGGTCACGGAGCGTCGGGAGTCGTCTCTCGCCGCCACGGCCCTCGGCGTGGTGTGCGGGTGCCGCGTGCTGCGCGTGCACGACGTCGCCGGCACCGTGAGGGTCCGCGACGTGCTCGCTCGCCTGAGCGAGGTGGCCGCGTGACGACGCACTGCGTCGTGGGCGACGACCCGACCATGGTCGCTGACGCGACGCGTCGCGTCATCACCCAGGAACTCGGCGATCTCGACGCTTCACTGGCGCTCGAGGACTTCACCGCGCGGGACGCGGCGTCCACCGACCCGATGGTCCCCCGCGTCCTCGACGCCCTCTCGACGCCGCCGTTCCTGGTCGCCCGACGGGTCGTCGTGGTTCGCGACGCGCAACACCTGACCGCCGACGAGACCGCGTCCCTGCTCGCGTGGATCGGTGCTCCGACGACGGACACGACCCTGATCCTCGCCCTCGTGGGACCTCGAACGCACCGGCTGGTGAAGGCGGCCGACGAGGTGCACGACGTGCGCGTCGGTAGTCGCCACGCGGATCGCATCGCGTACCTCGACACCGTGGTCGCCCAGTACGGCCTGAGGATCGATCGCTCGGCGCTGCCGCGTATCGCCGACGTCCTCGGGGACGACGTGGCACGTGCCGACTCCCTCGCGAGAACGCTCGCGGCCGTCTTCGGCGAGGCGTCGATCCGGTACGACGACCTCGTTCCCTACCTGGGGGACGCGGGCGACGTCCCCGAATGGGACTTGACCGACGCCATCGACGGGGGGGATCCCGCCCGGGCGATCGCGGTCGCGCGTCGGATGCTCGGATCTCGGTCACGCAGCGGACTGCAGATCGTCGCGATCCTCCAGCGCTACGTCACGCGTCTCGCGAAGCTCGAGGGTGGAGGCGTGAGCAGCGAGGACGAGGCCGCGACGCTCCTGGGGGTCTCGCGCTACCCGGCGGCGAAACTCTGGCGCGCCGCCCAGCGGCTCGGCGCGGCGCGGGTGAGCGAGGCGGTCTCACTGGTGGCACGGGCCGACCTCGACCTCAAGGGGGGCGTCACCTACGGAACCCGGGATGGCTCCGACGTCGATCCGACCGAGGTGACGGTGGTCGAGGTGTTGGCGGCGCGACTGGCGCGGCTCAGCGCCGTTCGGCGGCGCTAGTTGGCGGAGCGGTTGAGTCGGCGCATCAGGCCGCTCTTGCGATTGGCGGCCTGATTCTTGTGGATGATGCCCTTGGCGGCCGCCATGTCGATGCGCTTGATGGCCGTGCGCAGGGCCTCGTCGGCGTTCTCGGTGCCGACCGCGGCGACGGCGGTCTTCACGCGCGTGCGAAGCTCCGACTTCACGGCCTTGTTGCGCTCGCGAGCGCGCTCGTTCTGCTTGTTCCGCTTGATCTGGCTCTTGATGTTGGCCACGGTGTCCTCGTTCGCGAATTGGGCCGCGGGGTCCGCGGGGCTCAACAAGGTTAGCAGAGAGGCGGCGTCCGACCGCGCGCGACGGGCCGGGCAGTAGCCTGTTCGCACCGTGAGTCGTCCGTCCATCCCCGTCGACCCTCAGCGGATCCGCAACTTCTCCATCATCTCCCACGTCGACCACGGGAAGTCGACGCTGTCGGACCGGATCCTGGAGATCACCGGTGCCGTGGATCCGCGCCTGATGCGGGCCCAGTACCTCGATTCGATGGACATCGAGCGCGAGCGGGGCATCACGATCAAGGCCCAGAACGTGCGGGTCGGCTTCGAGGGGCACATCCTCCAGCTCATCGACACCCCCGGTCACGTGGACTTCGGCTACGAGGTCTCGCGCTCCCTGGCCGCCTGCGAGGGGGCCATCCTGCTCGTCGACGCCAGCCAGGGGATCCAGGCCCAGACGCTCGCGAACTGCTACCAGGCGATCGAGCACGACCTGGAGATCGTGGCCGTCCTCAACAAGATCGACCTACCCGCGGCCGATCCCGAGCGGTGCGCCGACGAACTCGAGCGCGTCCTCGGGATTCCCCGGCACGAGGTCCTGTCGATCTCCGCCAAGACCGGTGAAGGCGTGCCCGAACTCCTGCGCGCCGTCATCGCGAGGGTCCCGCCGCCGACGGGAGATCCCGAGGCGGCGCTGCGGGCCCTCGTCTTCGACTCCTACTACGACCAGTACCGCGGCGTCATCAGCTCCGTGCGCATCGTGGAGGGCACCCTGCGCAGCGGGGGCCGGGTCCGGATGATGCAGGCGGGGGTCACGCACGACGTCGAGGAGCTCGGGGTGCGGACGCCCGAGATGGTGCCGGTCGCCTCCCTGGGTCCGGGCGAGGTGGGCTACCTGGTCGCCGGCATCAAGGACGTGGCCGAGGCCCGCTCGGGCGAGACCGTGACCGACGCCGCTCGTCCGGCACTCGAGCCCCTCGAGGGCTACCTCGACCCCAAGCCGATGGTGTTCTGCGGGATCTACCCGATCGACGGTGACGACCTGCCCGACCTGCGCGACGCCCTCGACAAGCTCAAGCTCAACGACGCCTCGATCACCTACGAGCCCGAGACGAGCCGCGCCCTCGGATTCGGCTTCCGCTGCGGGTTCCTCGGTCTGCTCCACATGGAGATCGTGCGCGAGCGCCTGGAGCGGGAGTTCAACCTCTCCCTGATCGCGACGGCCCCGTCGGTCGTCTACCGGGCCTTCCTCACCGATGGCGGTGAGCACGACATCGACAACCCGACCGA
>DAIDKS010000017.1 GCA_027449885.1 Acidimicrobiaceae bacterium | reverse complement strand
CGCAGGGCCGAGGGCAGGAAGCCGATCCAGTTGGCGATGAGGATGTAGAGCCCGAGGGTCACCCCGATCGGCACGAACCGACGGCCCTCCTTGCCGATCGCCGAGTCCGCGAGGTCGCCGACCTGCTCGATGAGGAACTCCCAGAAGAGCTGGAGCTTGCCCGGCACGCCGCTCGTCGCGCGCCGCGCGGCGGCGAAGCCCAGGGCCAGCAGGATGATCGCGGCGACGATGGACGAGGTGACCGCGTCGATGTCGATCGTCAGGCCGAAGACGTGCACCGTCGGGTGCACGCCGGGGTGGATCTGCCCCATGGCGTCCAGCATCCTCACTGCGGTCCTCCCTGGCTCGCTACCGCCCGCATCACATTCACCACGAACACGATCTGGTAGAGCACGAGCCCTGACACAATACCCAAGCCCAGGGGGGGGCTCAGCCATAGGAGCCCCAGGACGACCACCGTCACGACGGCGAGCCGGCCGGTGGTCCGCCCGCCGAGTTGGCGACGGACGGCCTTGCGGTCCTCGCCCCCGCGCACCTCGACCCGGGCGACCTGGCGGTCGAGGAATCGCAGGTTGAGGATCGCCAGGGCGACGCCCAGGGCGACGCCCAGGGCCGCGAGCGGCGGGGCCACGAGCAGCGCCACCACGAAGCCGAGGGCGCCGACGACGAGCGCGGAGAGCGTCGTGCGTCGCAGCAGACGCGCGAGCGTGGTGACGGGCAGGTTCTCGAGCACGGGCGGATTTTCTCTAGAGGAAACGCCGGACTTGCTTCATCACGCTTACCACGGCGGCGACCGTCGCCAACACTACCCCGACGAGGAGCCCCCACGGCGAGGATCCGAGGACGTGGTCGACCCAGATGCCCCCGAGGACGCCGGCCGCTTCGATGAGGGCGATCGTCGTGCCGAGGGCGGCGAAGGCGCCCAGTCCGATCCAGGGCGGCTCCTCGTCGTGTCGGGGCTGGTCAGGGCCGGGGTCGTCGTCGCCGGGGCTCACGACGGCACCCGGGTCGAGGGCTCGTCCTCCTCCGCGCCCGGACGACGGGTGAAGAGGGGGCTCAGCCAGGTGAGCAGACCCACGGCGAGCAGGGCGACGCCGAAGGGGATCGCCACGTTGATCCGCGGCTCGAAGAGCGGGAACAGCACGAACCCGCAGAGGACGGCCGTCCAGAGCCAGAGCAGGACCACGGTGCGCCGGTGCCCGTGCCCGAGGCGCATCAGGCGGTGGTGGATGTGGTTCTTGTCGGGGGTGTGGAAGCCCTGGCCGGACGCCGTGCGGCGCACGAAGGCCCAGGCGGCGTCGAGGAGGGGGACGCCGAGGATGAGGAAGGGGATGACCAGGGGGGCGAAGAAGAAGAACGTCACCCCGCTCGCCGGGGGGGTCCGTCCCCCGATGACCATCGTCGCCGCCGACATGAGCAGACCGAGCAGGAGGGCCCCCGCGTCGCCCATGAAGAGCTTCGCGGGATGGAAGTTGTCGCGCAGGAAGCCGAGGGAGACCCCCGCGGCGAGCGCCGCCACCAGCGGGCCGACGTTGCTCACCGGCAGGAGTCCCAGGTCTTCCAGGCGCAGCCCGTACACGCAGAGCGTCGCCGCGGCGATCGCCACGATGCCCGCGGCGAGGCCGTCGAGGCCGTCGATGAGGTTGATGGCGTTCGAGATCGCGAAGACCCAGACGGCCGTGATGACCGGCAGCATCGAGGGCGCCAGCACGATGAAGCCGGCGAAGGGCAGCTTCAGCTGGTACATGGTGGTGCCACTGAAGTAGAGGACCGAGGCGGCGAGGAACTGGCCCGCGACCTTCGCGGGGGCCGACATGTCGCGGAAGTCGTCGACGACGCCGACGACGAAGATGATCCCCGCCGCGAGCACCACGCCGAGCATCTCGTGGGACCCCGTGACGACCGGCCGCAGCGCCGGGATGGTCGCCGCGACGATCACGGCGACCGAGAGGCCGATCAGCATCGCCGCCCCGCCCCCGTAGGGCGTCACCGTCTGGTGGACCTTGCGCGCGTCGGGCTGGGCCGTGTAGCCGACACGCAGCGACAGGGCCCGCGCGGGCCGGGTCAGCAGCATGGTGACGACGGCGGCCACCGCGGCCACGACCCCGTAGGCCGCGATGCTGTGCACGGGCTACCTCGCGCCGAAGGCCGCGTACGGGTTGAAGTCGTGACACAGGGTCGCGACGTCGCGACGCACGCCGGCGATCACGTCCTCGTCCCCGCGCCCCCGCAGCGCCCGGGCCATCAGCGCGGCGATCTGAGCGAACTCGGCCCCGTTCATCCCGGCCGTCGTCTGCGCGGCGGCCCCGACGCGCAGGCCCGAGGTCACGAACGCGCTGCGCGGGTCGTCGGGGATCGTGTTGCGGTTCGTGGTGATCCCGGCCCGGTCGAGGACCTCCTGGGCCTCCTTGCCGGTGAGCTCGGCGTCGAAGTCGCGCAGGTCGAGCAGGACCATGTGGTTCTCCGTCCCGCCCGACACCAGGCGGAACCCCTCCGCGGCCAGCGCCTCGCCGAAGGCGTGCGCGTTCGCCACGACCCGCGCGACGTAGTCGGCGAAGGCGGGCTGGGACGCCTCGCGGAAGGCCACGGCCTTCGCCGCGATGGCGTGCTCGAGGGGCCCGCCCTGCTGACCGGGGAAGACGCTCGCGTCGATCTTCTTCGCGTACTCCTCGCGGGCGAGGATGGCCCCTCCCCGCGGACCGCGCAGGGTCTTGTGGGTCGTGAAGGTGACGACGTCGGCGTAGGGCACCGGGTTCGGGTGGACCCCGCCGGCGATGAGGCCGGCCACGTGGGCCGAGTCGAACATGAGCAGAGCCCCGACCTCGTCGGCGATCTCGCGGAACGGGGCCGGGTCGATGCGGCGGCTGTAGGCGGTCGCCCCGGCGACGATCAGGCGGGGCCGGTGCTCGAGGGCCATCTGGCGCACGTGGTCGAGGTCGATGAGCTCGCCGGGGTTCGCCGGGTCGTCCCGGCGGGGCGTCACGCCGTAGCTGACGAAGTTCCAGATCTTCGAGACGATCGACGCCGGAGAGCCGTGGGTCAGGTGGCCGCCCTGGTCGAGCCGCATCGCGAGGACCGTGTCGCCGGGCTCGAGCAGCGCCGCGTAGACGGCCAGGTTGGCGTTCGCCCCACTGTGGGGCTGGACGTTGGCGTGGTCGGCCCCGAAGAGGGCCGTGAGGCGCCGCCGCGCCAGGTCCTCGACCTCGTCGACGACCTGGTTCCCCCCGTAGTAGCGACGCCCGGGGTAGCCCTCCGCGTACTTGTTGGTGAGGATCGATCCGGTGGCCGCGAGGACGGCCGGCGAGGCGAAGTTCTCGCTCGCGATGAGCTGGATCGTCGTCGTCTGACGCTCCCACTCGTCGGCGAGCAGGGCCGTCAGCTCGTCGTCGTGGGCGATCCAGGCGTCGAACGGTGATGCGGCCACGGTCGGTGTCCTCTCAGTCGTGGCGCTCGTCGAGCGCCCTCAGCTTGTCGATGCGCCGCTCGTGGCGGCCCCCGCCGGGCGTCGCGTCGAGCCAGGCGCGCAGGGCCTCCTCGGCCACGGCCGGCCCCGTGACGCGCCCCCCGAAGCAGAGGACGTTCGCGTGATTGTGCTCGCGCGCGAGGTGGGCCGAGGTCACGTCGTGCACCAGCGCGGCCCGCACGCCGGGCACCTTGTTGGCGGCGATCGAGATCCCGATGCCGGTCCCGCAGACGGCGACGCCCAGCTCGGCGTCGCCCGTGGTGACGGCGTGCCCCACGGCCTCGCCGAAGTCCGGGTAGTCGACCGAGTCGGTCCCGCTGCGGGCGCCGAGGTCGACGACGTCGTAGCCCCACGACTCCAGCACGGCGGCCAGGTGGCTCTTCAGGTCGTAGCCCGCGTGGTCGGAGGCGACGGCGATGCGCATCCCCCTCATCCTACGGGTCCGCCCCGCGTCGGCTCGGCCCGGGCGCGGGGGTGACCCGTCAGTAGTATCGGCCCGTGGGTCACCTGCCACTGGCGCCACCGCTGCGCAGCCGGCTCGACCGGACGTCGGACCAGTACCGACGCAATCGCGAGGACATGCTCGAGCAGCTCGGCGTCATCGATCAGCTCCTCGACCAGGCCGCG
>DAIDKS010000016.1 GCA_027449885.1 Acidimicrobiaceae bacterium | reverse complement strand
ATGGAACTCGCGGCCACCGCACTCAATGCGGCGAGTCGCACCCTTCGCTTGATCTTCATATCTCCCCTCTCATGAGTTGGCCCTACCAACTCTCAGTCGGCGTCTCCGCCGATTGGCTAGAGCAACCATAGCGCCGGGTCGGGCTCCCTTCACGACGCCCGGTGCCCCTCGCCACCCCTGGCGGAACCCGAAATTCCCCGGTGTCGCCCGTCCGTGCTCGCCTATGCCGTGCGCAGCGAGACGGGGGTCGACAGCGGAAAGTGGCACGCCGCGAAGTGATCGCCGCCGAACGACGTCATCTCCGGTGTCTCGTTGGCGCACACGTCCTGGGCGTAGGGGCAGCGCGTTCGGAAACGGCACCCGGACGGGGGGTTGATGGGCGACGGGAGCTCCCCGCGCACCTGCTGACCCCGTCGCGCTCGAGCGATCTCGGGCACCGGCACCGGCACCGCGTCCAGCAGGCCTCGCGTGTACGGGTGGACCGGTGAGAGGAAGACGTCGTCAGCCCGACCGATCTCGACGATTCGCCCCAGATACATGACGGCGATCGTGTCCGCCATGTAGTGCACAACGGACAGGTCGTGACTGATGATCACGTAGCTGAGTCCGTACTCCTTCTGCAGGTCCTTCATCAGATTGAGGATCTGGGCCTGGATCGACACGTCAAGTGCGGAGACGGGTTCGTCCGCGATCACGAGCTTGGGGCGCAGGATGATGGCCCGTGCCAGTCCGATTCGCTGGCGCTGACCACCCGAGAACTCGTGAGGGTAGCGGTCGGCGGCCGACGGATCGAGCCCGACGATGGAGAGCATCTCGCTGACGCGCTCGCGGCGCGACTGCCTCGTCCCCTCGTGGTGGATCTCCAGTGGCTCCGCCACGATGTCCCGAACGGTCATCCGGGGATTCAGCGAGGAATACGGGTCCTGGAACATCATCTGGCGATTACGGTGCTGCTCGAGCGTGGGCTTGTACTTCCGCGCCGACACCACGTCTCCCTGGAAGCGAATCGCGCCGGACGTCGGCGTCTCCAGTCCCACGAGCATTCGACCGATGGTCGTCTTCCCGCAGCCGGACTCGCCCACCAGGCCGAACGTCTCGCCGTCGCGGATCACGAAGCTGACGTCGGACGTGGCGTTCACGGCCCCCACCTCGCGCCGCAACAGGCCCTTCTTCACCGGGAACCGCTTGACAAGGTTCTCCACCGTGACCAGGGACTCACCCGTCGACTCGTTGCGCAGGTCGTCACCCGTCTCGATGGGTTGGCCCGGTCCGTCGACCGGGTGGAAGCACGCGAACCCGTGGTCCCCGTTCACGACGAAGTCGGGCTCCTGCTGACGGCACTGGTCGGTCGCGAAGGCGCAGCGAGGCGCGAAGCGACATCCGACGATGGGGCGCGAGAGGTCGGGCGGGAGTCCGGCGATCGAGCGAAGTCGCTGATGCGAGGTCTGGCCCATGACCGGCATCGAGGCGAGCAGGGCCTGGGAATACGGGTGGCGCATCTCCGCGAACAGCTCGTCAACGGGGGCCTCCTCGGCCTTCTTCCCGCCGTACATCACGACGACGCGGTCCGCGCGGCCCGCGATCACGCCGAGGTCGTGGGTGATGAGGAGCACCCCCATATTGAGGTCCTTGCGGAGCCGATCCAGGAGGTCGAGGATCTGCGCCTGGATCGTGACGTCGAGCGCCGTCGTCGGCTCGTCCGCGATGAGCAACTTGGGGTTGCAGACGAGACCCATCGCGATGATCACGCGTTGGCGCAGGCCACCCGAGAGCTCGAAGGGGTACTGGTCGAGTCGCTCGGCGGGTTGGGGCACCTCAACCATCTCGAGCACCTCGAGGGCGCGCTTGCGCGCCTCCTTCTCACTGACTCCGAAGTGGATCCGCATCCCCTCCCCGACCTGGCGCCCAATCTTGGTGGTCGGGTTGAGCGAACTCATGGGGTCCTGGGGGATGAGGGCCACCGAGCGTCCACGCTGGTCCTGCATCTCGCTCTCTTGGAGGCCGGTGAGGTCGACGCCGTCGAGGACGACCCGACCATTCGCGATGCGTCCGTTCGAGGGCAGGAGCCGCATGACGCCGAGTCCGGTCGTCGTCTTGCCGCAACCCGACTCACCCACCAGTCCGACGCACTCCCCCGCGTCCACGGTGAGAGAGAAGTCCTGGACCGCATTGACGACGCGGTCACGCATCTTGAACTCAATGCCGAGGTTTGATATGTCGAGCAGAGGCATACCCGCGCAAGTGTAGTGAACGGCTCATCGCCCCTACACCCGCCACGCTCGACCCTTCACGACCCCCCGATGGCTCCGAGTCGGCCACGTCGTCCCTCCTCCACGGCCCGCATCGTTCGACGAGAGATCGCCACGCCGGGGACGCTCGCCGTTGCCCGCGACGCGTCGATCAGTCGACCATCCGACCAGATAGATCGGGGAAAAGGTCCCTCGCCGACGGACCGGGACCGACTCGAGAGCGACGACCGAGCTACGCCGACGGCAGGTTCCAGGATCGACGGTGCTCCTCGGTCGGTCCGAGGGCGCTCAGCGCCGCGCGGTGCTCCGACGTTCCGTAGCCCACGTTTCGCGACCAGCCGTATCCGGGCGTCGCTCGATCACGCTGACGCATCACTTCGTCTCGAGCTACCTTCGCGACGACCGATGCGGCAGCGATGACGGCACTGGCACCGTCACCACCCACGACCGGCACCACGTCGTCGATCGCGCAGGGGATCACGAGGTCTCCGAGAATCCCGGCGGCGCCCTCGGGCATCGAGAGCAGGTCGAGTGGACCGTCGACCAGGATCAGGGGACGATCACCCTTTCCTAACGGGAGTCCGGCGAGCGCGCGGCGCGATGCCACCGCGAGTGCGATTCGAATACCCAGCGCATCGATCTCGGCGGCACTCGCCCACCCCACGGCGACACCGTGCGCCCACGCGGCCACCGGGGCCACGAGACCCTCTCGACGGCGGCGCGTCAGCCGCTTGGAGTCGTTCAGACCGTTCGGAATCTCTCGAACGTCCCGTATGAGGACGGCCCCGACGGCGAGTGGACCCGCCCAGGCTCCGCGCCCCACCTCGTCGATGCCCACCACGGATCGACCCTGCGCCAGGGCGGCGAACTCCGCATCGAGATGTCCGACGGCCCCCATCACGCCGTCAGATTACCGACCCCTAGCATCGAGTCCAGTGCCGACCGAATCGCACGTCATGCTCGTGCCCCTGAAGTCCCCGCGTCGAGGGAAGCAGCGTCTCCGACGGGCGGGAGTGCCCGACGTCACCGCACTGGTGACGTCGCTCGCTCGAGACGTCATCCTCGCGTGCCACCCACGCGCCGTCTACGTGGCGTGCAGCGACATCGACGCCGAGACGGTCGCTCGGGATGCGGGTGGCCTGCCCGTGAGGACTCGTGGCGTCGATCTCAGCGCCGACGTCAGCGAGGCCTACCGGCACGTGTCCGCGAGAGCGACTCGGATCACCGTGATACCCGCCGACCTCGCGTTCCCCGCCGGCCTCGGTCAATGGGATGCCCCCGAGGGGGCCGTCATCGTCCCGGATCGTCACGGCACCGGAACCAATCTCCTCTCACTGCCGAGCGGTCTCGAGTTCGTCTTTCGCTTCGGTACGCATTCGGCGCAACGGCACGTCGAGGAGGCTCGGCGGCTGGGCCTTCCCGTCACCGTTCTCTCACCGTCCCCGTGGTCGTGGGATGTCGATGAGCCGGATGACATTCCCGAATCAATGCAGAGAGCGGGGAGCTGACTCCCCGCTCTCTGCGCCGCAGTCAGCGGCGAAACTGCCGCGGCTCTACTTCTTGGCCGGAGCCTTCTTCGCCGGAGCCTTCTTGGCGACGGCCTTCTTCGCCGGAGCCTTCTTCGCGGGCGCCTTCTTCGCCGGAGCCTTCTTGGCGACGGCCTTCTTCGCCGGAGCCTTCTTCGCGGGCGCCTTCTTGGCCGGAGCCTTCTTCGCCGGGGCCTTCTTCGCTGGCGCCTTCTTGGCCGGAGCCTTCTTGGCGACGGCCTTCTTGGCCGGAGCCTTCTTGGCGGCGGCCTTCTTCGCCGGCGCCTTCTTGGCCGGAGCCTTCTTGGCCGGGGCCTTCTTGGCGGCAGTTGCCACGTTCCCTCCTTGGGATATATCAGTGAGTCGAGTCGTCATCGCGGATAACCACCTTGGTCACACCGTGTCATCGATGCATGCTCGCTCGGCGTGAACTCGCTCACGTTCCGCCCAGCATCCCAGCTGTGCGACGCGCGACCGCAGTGCACGGTCCGACCATGAAGAACCGACGTGGACAAAGACCGCCAATGGACTTCGGCACTTCGTTGACCTTCTTCGTGATCGAACAATTCAAAGTTCACTAGGTGCACCGAGCAATGTCAAGCATTTGCGTGTCGAGCGACCGTTGGTCGTCGATGAACGACGACGGCATCTTCCTCGGGGTGAGCGACGGAGGTGATGTGGCGACCGACCACGAACGTGCTGCACTCATCATCGGACCCACACGCAGCGGCAAGACGACGTCGATCATCATTCCCAATCTGCTGCTCACCTCGCGCGCCGTCGTGACCACGTCGACGAAGCCCGACGTCGTAGAGGTGACGAGTCGTATCCGCCGCGACGTCACGACCCTGCTCTTCGATCCATCGGGAGAGGTACCCGCCCCCGCGCACGTGCGGCGAGTCGGCTATTCGCCCCTGGTGAGCGCTCATTCGTGGGACCGCTCCATTCTCATCACTCGTTCACTCGTGGCCTCGGCCCGCCGCCGCGTCGACGGACCCGGTGATCACTGGACGGAGCGTGCCGCGGCACTCGTCGCCCCGCTGCTGCACGCCGCTGCGCTCTCGTCGACCAGCCTCGCCGACGTGGCGCATCAGATCGACGCACGCGTGAGCGACGACGCCTGCGCCGTACTGCGCCACCACTACGGCGAATCTCATCCGGCAGTCGCAACCATCACGGGGGTGCTCGCCTCGGAGGATCGAGAGCTCTCCAGCATCTGGTCGACGGCCGCGGGCCTCTTCGCTGGTCTACGCACCATGGCGGCACGCGCCGCGGCCGCCCTGCCGTCGATCGACGTCGCCGCCCTGCTCAGCGGCGGGCACCACTTGCACATCGTCGCGCCACGTCGCCATCACGCCGTCTCGGCGCCCCTCGTCGTTGGCCTCATCGACGAAGTGGTCCACTCCGCCTACCAACGATTCCCGCACGGTCCGGGTCTTCTTCTGGCGCTCGACGAGCTCGCGAACGTCGCGCCACTCCCCGATCTCGCCTCGATCGTCTCGGAGGGTGGGGGGCAGGGAGTGCTCACCCTCGCCTGCCTCCAAGACCTCTCCCAAGCCCGATCCCGGTGGGGCACCGAGGCCGGATCCTTCCCGTCGCTCTTCCCCACCACCGTGATCTTCCCGGGCATCGCGGACCGATCCACCCTGGACCTCATCGCGACGCTCGGTGGACGCCACCCGACCCCGACGAGAACACAGCAGCGATCACGTCGCCGTCGCCGGGGACAGGCAACGGGCTGGATCGAACGAGACCGCCTGAGCGCCGCGGACGTGGCACACGGACGTCCCGGCTACGCCCTGACGATGGGGCCGTCGAAGCAGGTGAGTTGGACCCGGCTCGCGCCCTTCTACCACGACTCACGGTTCACGCTCGAGCGCGACCGTGCGATGCCGTCCGGCGCGCGCCCCGTCGATGAGTCGCGACGCGAGGATCACCCGCTCCCCACCCGACACGGCGGCCTCCTCGGCCAGGGACCCCCGTAACCGACCCGCCAGCGCCGCGTCCACCAGTGCCTCGACCTCGGACGAACGCGCGCCGTGAGACCAGGCGTCGGCGACCGCCCCGACGATGTCGCGTCGGAAGAGACGCCCCGTGGCGATCACGCCCCGCTCCACCACGTGGTGATCGAGTCGAGCCGACCGCCGGGGCACGTCGACGCCGATGGGCTCCGCCTCCGCCAAGTCGCGTCGCCACCGACTCGTCGCGCCGTCACGCGTCCAGGCGAGTTTGCTCCCGCCGCGCGCGCGCTCCCCTGACCAACAGACGAAGGCACCCGCGTCGAGCCCTTCGACGACTTCCGATCCGGCGAAGGGCCGGCGCACCGTCCACGGGGTCGCACCGTTGACACTGTGGCGCAAGCGCGAGCGGTAGAGGGCGTCGGCGGCCCTCACGTGATAGCGGAGGTGTCGCGCGCTCACCACTCCGTCCCGATCCTCCAGGCCCGATCCCACGAGGACGTGATCGTGAAGATGGGGCTCGCCCGCACGGTTGATGCCGTGGGTGAACGAGACCACCGGACCGAGCAGAGCACGGGTGGCGTTCTCCTCCCCCCGTCGCGTCGAACAGTGCACCGTCGCCCGGCGGGCGAGGTAGTCGACCGCCTCGGCCACGGCGGCTCGGTGGGCGGCCACGATCGCGGAGCCACTGACCTCGTCGAGCGCCATCAGCGCCGAGACGGCCCGCGGGGCGGACATCACCAGGTCGTAACCGACGACGCGCGACCGTGAACTGCCTCGCAGGACGTCGGCGGCCGTCCTCGTCGTCTCGTCGACGGAGCGAACCCACCACTCGGGTCCCCCGTCCCGTAGTCCGTCGATCTCGTTCGCCGCGTCATCGGTCAAGTAGCGAACGTCGCTCGAGGTGCGAGTCAGGACGACGATCACGGGCGGGGCACCCTCACCCCTCGCCAACGGTCGGTTCAGAGGAGGTCGCGCATCGCTCGCGCCAGGTCCCGACCCGCGTCGGCGAACGCCGGGGTCGCGACGACGGCGCCGGGACCGGCCTGCACCAGCAGGTGGTCGAGGAAGGCCCGATCGATGACGCGGAACCGGACGGCCGGACGGCCGTCCGACGCCCAGCTCCACGTGGCTCCAGGCAGGGGCTCGAAGAGCCAACGCTGCTCCGGGTTCATCACGACGACCACCTCGTCGCCCCCCTCGCCGACCTGAGTCAGCCAGAGGGCGTCCGCGTCATCGGGGCGTGGATCGTTCGCGGCCGATCGGGCGAGGACGGCGCCCACGCGGTCGACTCGGAACGTGAGCCACGCGTCACGCGACGTGCAGAACGCCCGAACGTAGGCGATCCCGTTCAGCACGCGAATCTCACGAGGTTCGATGACCCGCTCTTCGGGCTCGCCCGAGCGCAGGGACGCGTACGTGATCTTGAGGCGCTCGCCCCGGGAGATCGCGTCACGGACGATACCGGTGACCTCATCAGACTCGGCGGCGTCGAGTCGTACTCGGCCGTCCACCGCCGCCTCGATCTTCGCGATCGCCGACTCGATCGCGGGGTCGTCATAGACGTGAGCGGCCTCCCGCAGCGCCACGTTGAGCTCGAAGAGGTCTTGCCACCGCAGGGGGCGCAGGGTCACCGCTCCCCGGGGATCAAACTCCTCCGCCCGATAGAGCGAGTCGTCCGACTCCTCGTGCTCCCAGTCGTCGCACTCCTTGACGATGTGAGCGGGGAATCCGAAGCGACCACCCAGGGGCTCGAACGTCGTGAGCCGATCCATGATGTGCCGCACGAGCTCGGCACTCATCGCGAAGCGTGATGACAGATCGCTGATCCGAAGCCCGTCGGGATGGCGCTGGACCGCTCGCAGAAGGAGGAGGGCTTGGCCGAGGCTCGTCACCGGCGACGAGGTGGCACCTCGGGTCGACGTCACGTCCGGGCGTGGTCCCCGGTTGACCCCGTCGAGCCACCGTCGCAGGTCGGCGCGCAAAGACTTCGGGCTCTCGACACGTACCCGCGTCCCGGCCCCGAGCACGAAGCGCAGCGCTTCGCGGGGCCCATCGAATCTCAACCCAACCTCCACGACGCCGTCGCGCTTGCGGGCGATCGCCGCCCCCGGGTGCTGGCGGGCGATGAGCGAGCCCATCGCGGCGCTGGTCGTGATGAGCACGTCAAGGGGCTTCGGGGCCTTTCCGTACTGGGGGCGCCACGCGAGGGCCAGATCGCGTGTCGCCGCGTCGACCTCCTCGAACTCACCTCCCACGTTCGGCATCGAGGTGATGCGCGAGAGACGATATCCGCGGATCTCGGCGGTCCCCGCCGGACGGCCGACCAGGTACGTGGCGCCGTCGACGACGACCAGGGCCAGCGGATCCACCTCGCGAAGCTTGTCCGCCGAGGAGAAGTAGCCGAAGCGCAGGGTGCGGCCCCGCCGCAGCGCCCGCACGATCGGGTTGAGGAACTGCGAGGCCTCGAGCCCCCCGTCCGGCACGCGACCGTCACCGAAGAGTCCGATCGCTCCGCTCGGCCCGAACCCGTACAGGGCGAGGGCCGTTCGAATGACGGCCTCCTCGTCGTTCGAGAGGTCGAGGTTCGTGGCGCCCACCGCGTCGTCGTCGATCCAGTACCCGGTGGATCCACCGTCCATCGCCACGGTCTCGATCTGGTAGCCGAGCTGGCGGATGCGCTTCTTGTCCCGCTCGAACATCTGCCGGACCGCCTCGTCGGAGCCCTGGTACGCGCGAACCTTGCGGGGACGCTTGGGATCGACCGGGTACTCGTCGATCATGAGATGGGTGACGATGTCGTCCTGGGTCAACGGGCGCTGAGCCGACGCCTCCTGCAGCAGCAGCGTGAGGGCGAGCTGACGCTCGCGACTCTCCTCTTGATCGTTGCGCAGGGCCATCTCAGTTGTCGCCGTCGCCGCGGCGCCAGGTCCCGGAACGCCCGCCGGACTTCTCCCAGAGCGCCACGCCCTCCACGGTCATCGTCCGGTCGATCGACTTGCACATGTCGTAGATGGTGAGGGCCGCCACCGTCACCGCGGTCAACGCCTCCATCTCGACCCCGGTACGGTCGATGGTGTCGACGCTGGCCTCGATCTCGATCGAGGTCTCCGCGATGGTGAAGTTCACGTAGACGCTCCCCACGAGCACCGGATGAGCCATCGGGATCAGGACGGCGGCCTGCTTCGCGGCCTGGATTCCCGCCACCCGCGCGGTCGCGAGGACGTCACCCTTGTTGACCTCGTTCGAGGCGACGGCCGCCGTCGTCGCGGGCAGCATGGTCACCCGACACCGGGCCAGCGCCCGACGCGCCGACACCTCGTTCGGGCCGATCTCTCGGGGAAACGGGCTGTCTCCGGGAACGCGACGCAACTGGTGGAAATCCGTCACCTCGTCATGCTACCGAGACGTCCTCGCGACGCCCGGGGACCGGTAGAGTGGCTGAGCCGTGCCGTCGAGGAGTCGAGTCGATGCCCACCTACCAGTACGAGTGCCAGTCCTGCCACCGCCGTACGGAAGTCGTCCAGCGTTTCAGCGACGCCGCTCTGACCACGTGTGAGGAGTGCGGTGGCGCGCTGCGCAAGGTCTACTCACCGGTCGGCATCGCCTTCAAGGGGTCGGGCTTCTACAAGACCGACAGCCGGTCGTCGGGTGCCTCGTCGAGCGCCGACTGAGGACGTTCGACCCTCGTGCGGGGACGCCCCCTCGCAACTACCCGCCGGTAGCATGACGCCGTGATACTCGACACCATCGAGTCGCCGGGCGACCTGGCGCGCCTGAGCCACAACGAATTGATCCAGCTGGCCGCCGAGCTGCGCAGCGTGATCATCGATACCGTCACCTCGACCGGCGGGCACCTCGGCTCGAACCTGGGTGTGGTCGAGCTCACCATCGCCCTCCATCGGGTCTTCGACTCCCCGAGCGATGTGGTCCTGTGGGACACCGGTCACCAGTCCTACGTCCACAAGCTCCTCACCGGACGCCGTTACCGGTTCACTCGGCTTCGCCAGCGTGGTGGCCTGTCCGGATACCCGAACCGGGCCGAGAGTCCCCACGACTGGATCGAATCCTCGCACGCCTCGACCGCCCTCTCCTACGCCCACGGGCTGTCGGCCGCGCTCGAGCGTCGACGGGAGCTCATCGGACACGGGGGTCACCGCCACGTCGTCGCCGTGGTCGGCGACGGATCTCTCACCGGCGGCATGGCCTACGAGGCACTCAACAACCTTGGGCACTCCAATCAGCGGGTGGTCATCGTCCTCAACGACAACGGGCGTAGTTACGCGCCCACGGTCTCCAAGCTGAGCGAATCGCTCACCGCGCTGCGGTTGAATCGCACGTACCTCACCCTGCGCGACCGCTTGCGTCGACTGGTGCCCCACTTGCCGGGCCTCGGCAAGGCGGCCTATCGCGGCATCGACGGAGTCACGTCGGTCGTTCGCGAGATGGTCACGCCCCACACCTTCTTCGAGAACTTGGGTGTTCGTTACGTCGGCCCGATCGACGGGCACAACATCGAGGCGCTGGAGTCGACGTTGCGCCAAGCCGCTCAGTGGGACGGACCCATCGTCGTTCACGTGCTCACCCAGAAGGGTCGGGGCTACGAGCCGGCCATCACCGACGACCTACGCATGCACGACTTCAAGGTCCCCGCGCGCCTCAACGACGAAGACGTCACTCCGCAGTCCTTCACCGAGGCCTTCGGCTCGGCCCTCGTGACCCTGGCGGGCCTCGACGAGCGCATCGTCGCCATCACCGCGGCCATGGCCGGCCCCACCGGCCTCCTCCCCTTCCAGAATCGGTACCCCCAGCGCTTCTTCGACGTGGGCATCGCCGAGCAGCACGCCGTCACGGCGGCCGCCGGAATGGCGATGGGTGGGCTGAAGCCGGTCGTCGCCGTCTACTCGACCTTCTTCTCGCGAGCCTTCGACCAGGCCCACCTCGACGTCGGACTGCACAATCTCCCCGTCGTCTTCGTCTTCGATCGGGCCGGCGTCACGGGTGACGACGGCCCCAGTCACCACGGACTGCTCGACATGGCCCTGTGCCTCGCCATCCCCAACATGACGATCTTCGCCCCGTCGACGACCGAGGAGATCCCGGGCATGCTGGCCACGGCACTCTCCCTCAGCACCCCGAGCGCCATCCGCTTCCCCAAGACGCTGCCGCGCCCCTTCGACGGCGCGGTCGGTGACGGCCTGCGAGCGCGCGAGGTTCGCCGCGGCACCGGAGACCTCTGCGTGCTCGCCGTCGGCAAGATGGCTCCCGCCGCCTACGCGGCCCTGAAGCTCCTCGGTGAGGAGGCGAGTCGCGTCACCCTGTACGACGTGCGCGTCCTGCCGCCCGATCCACAGATGATCGACGACGCGCTGGAGCATCGACGCATCATCACGGTCGAGGACGGCACCCGTCACGGTGGCGCGGGGACTCTCATGGTCGCCGCCGCCCGCAGCCGCTCCCAGGACCTCGGGCGCCCCCTGCCGACGACGCGAATCCTCGGCGTCCCGCGCGCGTTCCTCGAGCACCATCGCCCCGACGCCCTGCTGGCCGAGATCGGCTTGGACCCCGACGGACTCGCCGCCGCGTTCCAGCGCATGCTCGCCGACGAGCCGGAGTTCGCGCCGAGCCTGCCCGAGTCCCCGCGATCGCCCTACCTGTGAGGCGGCGGCGTCGAGCCGGTACCCTCACACCTATGAGCTTTGCGGTAGAGAGGTCCGAACAGGAGTGGCGTGAGTTGCTCGCCCCCGATCGCTACGCCGTCCTTCGGGAGGCGGCCACGGAGCCGCCCTGGAGCGGCTCCTTGTTGAACGTCGCCGATGACGGCAGTTACACGTGCGGGGGCTGCGGCGCGACGCTCTTCACGTCGGATCAGAAGTTCGACTCGCACTGCGGGTGGCCGAGCTTCGACGCGTGCGAGCCGGGCAGCATCGTCGAGCGCCCGGACTACTCGCTGGGGCGAGTCCGCACGGAGATCCTCTGCGCGTCGTGCGGTGGCCACCTCGGACACGTCTTCGACGACGGGCCGACGCCGACCGGTCTGCGGTACTGCGTGAACTCCCTCGCCGTCGACTTCGCTCCGACGAGTGACTGACGCCGACTTCCTCGGCCTGCTGCCGCCCACGGCGGCGGTGACGGACGACGGCATCGCGATCGGCGGGGTTCCCCTCGCCACGATCGCCGAACGGTTCGGGACGCCGACCTACGTGATCGACGAGCAGTCGCTGCGTGAGCAGGTCGGAGCGTTTCGGGACGCCCTCGCTCGGCGGTGGGGCGCGGGACGAATCCACTTCGCCTCGAAGGCCTTTCCCACCACCGCGATGTACCGCGTCATGGCCGACGAAGGCGTGGGCGTCGACGTCGCCGGTGGTGGCGAACTCCACCTCGCGCTGCGCGCGGGGGTTGACCCGAGCACCATCCTGCTCCACGGCAACGCGAAGACGGACGAGGAGATCTCGCTCGCTCTCGAGGCGGGCGTGGGACTCGTCGTCGTCGACAACTTCGACGACCTCGAGCGACTCGAGCGCCGGGCGTCGCGGCGCCAGCCGGTGCTCGTCCGCGTGCGACCCGACGTCGCCGCTCCGACGCACGAGGCGATGGCGACCGGTCACGCGAGCTCCAAGTTCGGCCTCTCGATCCCGGACGCCCGACGAGCCATCGAACGTATCTCCCGTTCTCGCCACCTCGGTCTCGAGGGGCTGCACGTGCACATCGGCTCCCAGATCTCCGACCTCGCCCCCTTCGCTCGTGCGGTGGAGGCCCTCGGCGACCTCGGGGAGTTCGACACCTACGACCTGGGCGGCGGGCTCGCCGCCCGCTACACCTACGCCGACCACGCCCCGAGCCCCGACGAGTGGGTCGCGACGCTGACCGAGGCCGCCCGACGAGTGCTCCCCGCTCGTGCCCGGATCTTGCTCGAGCCCGGACGCAGCGTCGTGGCTCGCGCGGGTGTGACCCTGTACCGGGTCGTCACGGTGAAGCACGGTGAGCCCACCTTCGTCGCCGTCGACGGGGGGATGGGCGACAACCTCGACGTCTCCCTCTACGGCCAGCGCTTCGAGGCCGCCGTCGTCACGCGCCCCTTCGGTGGCGCACCCGTCGACCTGGTGGGGCGGCACTGCGAGTCGGGCGACCGCCTCGTCGAGGGGGCCCGGCTCCACGACCCCCGTCCCGGCGACCTGGTCGTCGTCGCCGTCACCGGCGCCTACTGCGTCACCATGGCCAACAACTACAACGGCGCCCGCCGCCCACCCGTCGTGTTCGTCCGCCACGGTGCGGCGACGTTGCGCCAGCGGCGCGAGACCTACGACGACCTGGCGTCGCGCGACGTCTGATCAGACGTCGAGGAATCGGCGTATCGCGATCGCCGACCCGACCGACCCGATCACCACGCCCGCCACGAGGACCACGGCGTTCGTCCCGAGCAGTGCGTTGGTGTTCAGCTGGAACTCGTTGTGTAACGGGTACCAGGTGTGGAGGGCGGTGACTGCGCCGACCGCGATGAGCGATCCGATGAGGCCCTGGAGGAAGCCCTCGGTCATGTAGGGGACGCGGATGAACCAATTGGTGGCCCCCACGAGCTTCATCACCGAGACCTCGCGACGCCGCGCGAAGATCGCCATGCGGATGGTGTTGAGGATCAGAACGGTGGCCGAGAGCAACAGGACGGCGGCCAGCGCCAGGAAGACCACCTGAAGGATCCGGATCGCCCGATTCATCTGACGGATCTGCTGCTCGGGGGCCGTGACCCGGTAGACGCCGGGCTGGGTGGCGAACGTCGACTCGACGACGAAGGCGTTCGAGGGGACCGTCGGAACGCACCGGAAGGATGACGGCATGTCGCTGACGTGCAGCACGCTCGACTCCGAGGGCGGGAGGATCTTCAGGGCCTCCTGGTAGTCCTGGGCCTGCGTGAAGAACGTGCAGTTCTTCACGATGGGCAGGGTGCTGAGCTGGTTCTGCACATTGGCCAGTTCGCTCTGGGTCGCCGTCGGCTGCATCCAGATGGTGACTCGCGTCCCCTGCTGCCACTGGGCCGAGGCCTGCGCGGCACTCTGCTTGAGCAGGAGCGCCGCCCCCACGAGCGACAGCGACACGGCCACGGTGAGCACGGCGGCGATCGTCATCATGCGGTTACGCCAGAGGTTGGTCAAGGTCTCCTTGACCGCGTAGCGGAGGTAGACGCGCATCAGCGGATCACCGGCTCGTCGATCCCGTAGACGCCACGCGCCTGGTCGCGGACGACCTCGCCGTGATCCAGCTCGATGACCCGGCGACGCATCCGGTCGACCAGGGCCTTGTCGTGGGTCGCCATCACCACCGTCGTGCCCGTCCGGTTGATCCGCTCCAGGAGGGCCATGATGACCTCGGAGTTCGTCGGGTCCAGGTTTCCGGTCGGCTCGTCGGCGAGCAGGATCAGCGGTCGGTTCACGAAGGCTCGCGCCACCGCCACGCGCTGCTGCTCGCCACCCGACAGCTCACCGGGAAGGTTGCGAGCCTTGTCCGCCAGTCCCACGAGGTCGAGGATCTGGGGAACCTGGCTCTCGACCGTGGAGCGAGGACGCCCGATGACCTCGAGGGCGAAGGCGACGTTGTCGAAGACGCTCTTGTTGGGCAGCAGCCGAAAGTCCTGGAAGACGCACCCGATGTTGCGCCGTAGGTAGGGGACGCGCCAACTCGAGAGCGTCCCGATGTCGCGGCCCGCCTCGAGGATTCGGCCCTTGTCGGGCAGCTCTTCGCGCAAGAGCAGGCGCAGGAACGTCGTCTTGCCCGAACCAGAGGCTCCCACGAGGAAGACGAATTCACCCTTGTCGATGTTCACGGAGACGTCCCGCAGGGCGGGCGTTCCGTTCTTGTACGTCTTCGAGACGTTCTCGAACCGGATCACCTAGGTGTCTCCCCCGCGCGGCGCGGTCCGTGGAGCGAGCGGGCGCACGTCACGCGTCCATCCTACCGGCCACGGGGTGTGCGGCGGCGTCACTTGCCGGGGCAGAAATAACCGCTCATCAGGATGAGCGTGCCCGCTGCCGACGCAACTCGGCCTCCATGAAGGCGTCGAGGTCACCGTCGAGAACGGCGTCGACGTTGCCGGTCTCGTGGTCACTGCGGTGGTCCTTCACGAGCTGGTACGGAGCGAGGACGTAGCTACGGATCTGCGAACCCCACGCGTTGTCGCTGCGCTCGCCGCTCAGCGCGTCCATCTCGGCCTGGCGGGCGGCTCGGGCCCGCTCGGCCAGCTTGGCGGCCAGGATCTGCATGGCGCGCGCCTTGTTCTGGTGCTGGCTGCGCTCGTTCTGGCAGCTGACCACGATGCCCGACGGCAGGTGCGTGATGCGAATCGCCGAGTCGGTCTTGTTGACGTGCTGGCCACCGGCCCCCGAGGAGCGGTACGTGTCGATCCGCAGGTCCTTCTCGTCGATCTCGACCTCGGCGCTGTCATCGGGCAGCAGGGGCGTGACCTCGAGGCTCGCGAAGCTCGTCTGACGTCGAGCCTGGGAGTCGAAGGGGCTGATCCGAACCAGGCGATGGACCCCGCGCTCCGACGACAGCCATCCGTAGGCGTACCGGCCCTTCACGATGAAGGTGGCCGACAGGAGTCCCGCCTCCTGACCCTCCGTGGCCTCGTCGACCTCGACCTCGAAGCCGCGGCGCTCCGCCCAGCGGCTGTACATCCGCAGCAGCATCTCGGTCCAGTCCTGCGCGTCGGTGCCCCCCGCGCCAGCGTGGAGCTCGGCGATCGCGTCGTACTCGTCGTACTGGCCGCTCAACAGGCTCTGGGTCTCCACACCGGCGATGTCGGCGTCGAGACGATCGACGGTGACCCGCAGCTCGTCGAGCAGCGCCCCGTCGATCTCCCCCGCAGCCAGACCCTCCGCGCACAGGTCGACCAGGACGGTCCCGTCGTCCATGCGTCGTCCGAGGGCGTCGAACGCGTCCAGCTCGCTCGAGATGCGTCCGAGCTCGGTCGTCACCGCCCGCGCGCGGTCGGGCTCGTCCCAGAGGTCGGGCCGCGCCGCGGTGGCGCTCAACTCGGCGTGACGTTCGCGCAACGCGTCGACGTGCAGGTATTCGCGGGCTGCGCTCCACCGCTCGCCCAACTCCGCGAGCGCCGACTGGGCCTCGCGCAGGGTCGCCTCCGCCTTAAGGTCGGCCATGGCACTGCTTGAACTTGCGACCGGACCCGCACCAGCACGGCTCGTTACGTCCCAGTTTGCGCTCCGTCGGCTCCGAATCGGACGTCGCCTGGTGGACGGGCAGCTCGAGGCCCCCGGGGGCGACCGCGGCCGCGTTGGTGACCGCTCCGACCAGTCCCTCGTCGACGTCCGCGACCTCTTCGACCGCCGGCACCGCCTCCACGTGGGTGATGTAGCGGACGAAGTCGGCGTCGACGGCGTCCAGCAGGTGCTCGAACATCTCGTAGCCTTCGCGCTGCCACGCGGTGAGCGGGTCTTGCTGAGCCACCTGGCGCAGGTAGATGCCGTCGCGTAGGTAGTCCATGTCACTCAAGTGATCGCGCCAGCGCTGGTCGAGGATCTGGAGCATCACGTCACGCTCGATCTCGATCGCCGTCTCGACCCCACCGGGGAAGCTGTCGCACTTCGCCACGTACTGGTCGATCGCGTCGCGCACGACGGCCTCGATCACGTCCTCGCGCGTCTCGAAGGCTTCGAACTGCTCGCGCGTGATCCTCGTCGGGTAGAAGGACAGCATCTCGTTCACGAGCGCGTTGATGTCCCACGCCTCGGGGAACTCGCTCTCCAGCTGACGTAGGACGGCGTCGCTCAGCTGGCTCTCGATCAGCTCGAGGCTGTGCTCGTGCATGTCCTCGCCCTCGAGGATCTGGAGCCGACGCTGGTAGATGACCTTGCGCTGCTCGTTCATGACCTCGTCGTACTTGAGGACGTCCTTGCGGATCTCGGCGTTACGGCCCTCGACCGTGTTCTGGGCACGCTCGATGGCCCGCGACACCATCTTGGCCTCGATGGCCTCTCCCTCGGGCAGCGCTCGCTCCATCACCCAGGAGACGGCTCCCGTCGCGAAGAGCCGCAGCAACTCGTCCTCGAGCGAGAGGTAGAAGCGGCTCTCCCCCGGGTCGCCCTGGCGCCCGGACCGACCGCGCAGCTGGTTGTCGATACGCCGAGACTCGTGCCGCTCGGTGCCGAGCACGTACAGGCCGCCCAGCTCACGCACCTCGTTGCCCTCGGCCTCGCACTCGGGACGGAATCGCTCGAAGGCGGCTCGGTAGGCCTCGTCGTAGCCGTCGCCACCGGGGACGAAGCCCTGCGCCGCCGCCTCGCGCCGCGCCAGACCCTCGGCGTTGCCACCCAGGATGATGTCGACCCCGCGACCGGCCATGTTGGTCGCCACGGTGACGCCGTGCTTGCGGCCCGCCTGGGCGATGATCTCCGCTTCACGGAAGTGCTGCTTCGCGTTCAGGACCTCGTGCGCAATGCCCGCCTTCGAGAGGGCGCGGCTAAGCAGCTCGGACTTCTCGACCGACGCCGTGCCGAGCAGCACCGGCTGACCGCGGTCGAAGCGCTCGCGTACGTCCGCCACGATCGCCTCGAACTTCGACTCCTCGGTCTTGAACACCAGGTCGGGCTGGTCGGCGCGCTGGGGTGGACGGTGCGTCGGGATCGGCACGACCGTGAGGTTGTAGGTGCTCCCGAACTCGCTGGCCTCCGTCTCGGCCGTGCCGGTCATGCCCGCGAGCTTCTCGTAGAGACGGAAGTAGTTCTGCAGCGTCACCGTCGCCCAGGTGTGGTTCTCCTCCTGGATCCTCACGCGCTCCTTCGCCTCGACGGCCTGGTGCAGCCCGTCGGACCAGCGACGCCCCTCGAGGGTGCGACCCGTGAACTCGTCGACGATCTTCACCTCGCCGCCCGAGACGATGTAGTCCTTGTCGCGGTGGTAGAGCTCCTTCGCCCGCAGCGCCTGACCCAACTGGTGCACGTAGTTGGTGGCGACCGCGTCGTAGAGGTTCGCGACTCCGAGCTGGCGCTCGACCTTCTCGATGCCGGACTCGGTCGGCACGACGGTCTTCTTCTCTTCGTCGACCTCGTAGTCGACGTCCCGCACGAGCGTGCGCACGATGGAGGCGAACTGGTAGTAGAGCTTCGTGACGTCGGTGGCCGGGCCCGAGATGATCAGCGGCGTACGCGCCTCGTCGATGAGGATGGAGTCGACCTCGTCGACGATGGCGTAGTGGTGGCCCCGCTGGACCATGTGCTCCAGGCTACGGGCCATGTTGTCGCGGAGGTAGTCGAACCCGAACTCGGTGTTGGTCCCGTAGGTGATGTCGGACGCGTACGCCTCGCGCTTCTGCTCGAAGTCGGGCAGGTCCGGCCCCACCCGGCCGACGCTGAGGCCGAGGAATCGGTGGAGCTGGCCCATCCAGGCCGCGTCACGCGTCGCGAGGTAGTCGTTCACCGTGACGACGTGCACCCCTCGGCCGCTCAGGGCGTTCAGGTAGACCGGCAGCGTCGAGACCAGGGTCTTGCCCTCGCCGGTCTTCATCTCGGCGATCCAGCCGAAGTGCAGGGCCATGCCGCCCATGAGCTGCACGTCGTAGTGCCGCTGTCCGAGAACCCGGGTCGCCGCCTCCCGAACCACGGCGAACGCCTCGATCAACAGGTCGTCGAGCGTCTCGCCATCGGCCAGGCGCTGACGGAATTCGTCCGTCTTCGCGCGCAGGTCGCCGTCGCTGAGAGCCGCCATCTCGTCCGACAGCTGGTTGATCGGCTCCACCAGCTCGGCCAGCTGACGGACGCGCTTGCCCTCGCCCGCTCTCAGGATCTTGCTGAACACACTCATTGAGTAAAACCCTACCGGTCGTCCTACGTGGTCTCGGGGGCTGCGGGCGTCTGACCTGGTCTTTGACCCCACACTCGCCTGCGGCAGGTTCCGCGCGCCCGACGAGCAGAACGAGTCTCTCCCGTCGCGCTTCCGCGCTCTCCCCCGTCTCCCGAGCCACCCACCATGAGTGACCCGAGGCAGGTCTTACGTCTAAACCGCGCCATGCTCAGCGTCCACAAGACGCCTTACGTGGGTCGTTTCGCCCGCGGCTGGCATCGACTTTCAACCACAGAGCCGCCCGCAGCCCGAGGGAAGTCTAGGCGCCCCGCGAGCCGGAGCGCCCCTCGCGGAGCAGGATCAGCGCGAGTCGCACGCCGAGGACCAGGGAGGCCAGGGGGGCGAACAGGCGGCGGGCGCCGCGGGCGGTCTGCCACTCGAATCGCAGCGCGCTGGCGTGGTGGGCCCGCACCATGGCCCGCGGCGCACGGGCCCGGGAGAGGCCCTCCTGGTGGGTGACGCGCGCCGCCGGCACGGCGGCCACGGAGTATCCGGCTTCCCGCACGGCCCAGCAGAGCGCCATGTCCTCGGCGAACATGAAGTAGCGCTCGTCGAATCCGCCGACCGTCTCGAACACGTCCCGGCGCACGAGGAAGAAGGCACCGGAGATCCAGTCGACGGCTCCGTCGGGTCGTGGCGAGCGATAGCGGCGCGTCGCGGGGTTCGACGGCCAGAGTGGGGCGAGGAGCGCGTGGAGTGCCGCCAGCGCCACGTTCGGGAAGATCCGGTGCGAGGGGTAGACGGTACCGTCCGGTCGCTCGATCGTGGGCCCGACGACGGCGACGTCGGGGTGGTCGTCGAGGAAGTCCACGAGAGTCGCCACGGCACCCGCGTGAACCTCGATATCGGGATTGGACACCAGGAGGAACGCGTAGTCGCCGACCCGCGCGGCCCCCCGGTTGACCGCTCGGCCGTATCCGAGGTTGACGCCCGGCTCCACGATCTCGGCGAGGTCCTCGCCGAGCGCGTCGCGGGCCGTGCCCGGGTCGCCGTTCTCGACGACGACGATCCTCGCGACCCCGTCGGCGCGCAGCGTGGTCACGCAACGCGCGAGGGCCGAGCCCGCGTGGAAGTCGACGATGACCGCGGCGACGTCGTGTGCGACCGTCACCGCGCGGCGCCCTCCCAGGTCACGAGGCGCTCCACGCTCTCGCGCCAAGGTCCGAGCGGGGCGAAGTGCTGCCGCCACTTGGTGGTGTCGAGATCGCTGCGCTCGGGCCGCGCGGCGAGCGGCAGGGGATCGAGATCCGACGTCCGGATCGGGTGGGCGAAGTCGTCACCCCTCCCCAGCACGCGTCCGACGTGCTGGGCTACGTCGAACCAGGTGGCGTCACCGTCGTTGGCCACGTGCCACAGCCCTCCCGGGCGCGCTCGCACCAGGGCGACCAACGCCGACGCGAGATCGGCCGACGCCGTGACGGTTCCGCGCTGGTCCGTGACGAACCGGACCTCCTGCCCGTCGCGGGCCCGGCGGGCCATCGTGTGCACCACGCTCGTCCCGCGCACGCCCATGATCCACGAGGCGCGCACCACGGTGACCTCCGGGGAACACCACTCCTCGCCGGCTCGCTTCGAGGCACCGTAGACGGACTGGGGGTTGGTGAGGTCGTCCTCGACGTAGGCCGCCCCCTTGCGACCGTCGAAGACGTAGTCGGTCGAGATCGTGATCACGTGGGCGCCGACGGCGCTCGCGGCGTCGACCACGTGACCGACGCCGTCGGCGTTCACGGCGAAGCAGCGACGGACGTCGCGCTGCGCGGCGTCGACCTTCGTGTAGGCGGCGAGGTGCACGACCACGTCGGGGCGACTCGCCGCCAGGGCGTGATGGACGGCGTCCCGATCGCTGACGTCGAGGTCGTGGTGGGTGAGCCCGAGGACCTCGAACTCGCCATGATCCACGGCTCGTCCGTCCAGGGGTAGTCCGTCCCGCCCTCCGGGGGGGACACGGCCCCCGAGCGAGTCCACGACGTCGACGCCCACCTGTCCGGCGGACCCCGTCACCAGGACCCTCACGGGACGACTCACGCGTCGCCGCCCGCGGCGTGGAGATGGACCACGTCACCCGCGCTCACGACTCGCGTCGTGACGCCGGTGTCGACGACCAGGCGTCCGCTCTCGTCCACGTCGATCGCGCGTCCCTCGAACTCACCGTCCTCGAGGACGACGCGCACCGCGCGCCCGAGCGTCGCGAGACTGGCGGCGTACTCGGCACGGAGGCGCTCGAGACCCGACGGGTCGTCGACCAGCGGCACTCGGGCCTCGAGCTCCTCGAGCAGGATGTCGGTCAGGGCGCGGGGGGTCAGCGTGACTCCGGCTTCGGCGAGGACGGTGGTCGCGCCAACCCCGTCGGGACCGGCGGTCAGGTTGAGACCGATCCCGACGACGACGGCCGGCTGCGGCATCGGGACGTACTCCGCGAGCACGCCACCGAGCTTGCGATCACCGACGATCAGGTCGTTGGGCCACTTGAGACTCGGTTGCAGGCCGCAGAGGCGCGTCAGGGCAGCGCGCGCGCTGAGCCCGACCGCCGCCACGGCCCAGGCGGCGCCCCGCGCGGGGTCGGCGGGTCGGAGGAGGACGGACAGGAGCAGCGCCGAGTGGGGCGGCGCCTCCCAGCGGCGGTCGCGGCGACCCCGTCCGGCTGCCTGGTAGTCCGCGAGGGCGGCCGTCCCCTCCGGGGCGCCCTCGCGCGCACGTTCGGCGACCCACGAGTTCGTCGAGTCGATGGTCGCGACGTGGGTCAGTCGCCAGACGATCGGGGCCACCGCCAAAGATTAGGGTTTGCGGAGCGAGTGGTAGAAAAGACCGCGACAGACGGAGGTCTCGTGCTCAAGAAAGTGCTGATCGCCAACCGCGGAGAAATCGCCGTGCGCGTCATGCGCACGTGCCGAGAGATGGGGATCGCCACCGTCGCGGTGTACTCGGAGCTCGATCGCGACGCCCTGCACGTGCGCCTAGCGGACGAGGCCTACGCCCTGGGCGGGTCCACGGCGGCGGAGAGCTACCTCAACACCGAGGCGATCCTCGACGCGATCGAGCGGTCGGGAGCCGACGCGGTGCACCCGGGCTACGGATTCTTCTCCGAGAACACGGACTTCGCTCGCGCCATCACCTCACGGGGCGTGACGTTCATCGGCCCGCCACCCGAGGCGATCGAGGTGATGGGCGACAAGATCTCCTCTCGCCTGGCCGCGGAGAGGGCCGGCGTCGCCGGCGTCCCCGGTCGCAGCGAGCCCCTGAGCGGCCCCGACGAGGTGGTCGCCTTCGGCAACGAGGTGGGGTGGCCCGTCGCCATCAAGGCGGCCTACGGGGGTGGCGGACGAGGCATGAAGGTCGTCGGCTCGCCCGACGAGGCCGCGGCCGCCTTCGAGAGCGCCCAGCGCGAGGCCCAGAGCTACTTCGGTCGACCCGAGTGCTACGTCGAGCGCTATCTGACGTGGCCCCGACACATCGAGATGCAGATCCTGGCGGACGCCCACGGGACGACGCTGTGGCTGGGTGAGCGGGACTGCTCGGCCCAGCGCCGCCACCAGAAGCTCGTCGAGGAGTCCCCCGCGGCGAACTTCCCCGACGACGTACGCCGCGCCATGGGTGAGGCCGCCGTCAAGATCGCCCGCGCCTGCGGGTACGTGAACGCCGGCACGGTCGAGTTCCTCTACCAAGACGGAGAGTTCTACTTCCTCGAGATGAACACGCGCCTCCAGGTCGAGCACCCCGTCACCGAGCTCGTGACCGGTCTCGACCTCGTGGAGTGGCAGCTGCGCATCGCCGCGGGTGAGGCCCTGCCCTTCCACCAGGACACGATCCGCCGTGAGGGCCACGCCATCGAGATCCGCATCAACGCCGAGGATCCCGCGGGTGGGAAGTTCACCCCCTCCCCGGGCCCGATCACGCACTTCACGGCGCCCGCGGGGCCCGGTGTTCGGCTGGACGCGGGTTACCTCGAGGGCGACACCGTCTCCCAGTACTACGACAACCTCATCGCGAAGCTCGTCGTGTGGGCGCCCGATCGGGACCGGGCGCGCCACCGCATGCTGCGCGCGATCGAGGAGACCCGGATCGAGGGCGTGGCCACCACCCTCCCCGCGGACGCCGTCATCCTCGCGGACGAGGACTTCGCTCGCGGCACGCACTCGACGAAGTGGGTCGAGGAGCGCCTCGACTTCGCGCACATCGCTCCCGTCGGCGCGACCCTTCCCGCGGACGCCGAGGGCCGTGTCCGCCACGACGTCCTCGCGGAGGTCGACGGACGGCGCGTCCAGGTGGCCCTCTGGCTGCCCGAGGGCGCGAGCGCGCCGAGCACGGGCGCGACGGCGTCCCCGCCGCGACGTCAGCATCACGCCGGCGTCGTCGGCAGCGGCTCGGGCTCCGTGACCGTTCCCATGCAGGGGACGATCGTGAAGGTCGTGGCCGAGGTGGGCCAGCCCATCGAGGCGGGCGAGACCGTCGTCATCCTGGAGGCCATGAAGATGGAGAACGCCGTCGTCGCCGAGCGCTCCGGAACCGTGACCGCCGTGCGCGTGGCGCCCGGCGACGCGGTGAGCGCGGGCGACGTCGTGGCCACGATCGAATGACCAGCGAGCGGGCCACGCGAGCGATCGAGGCCGCCGACGCGGACCTCATCGCGCTGAGTCACTACATCCACGCCCACCCCGAACTCGGCTACGAGGAGCACCTGAGCGCCGCCGCCGTCGCCGACGCCGCCCGAGCCCACGGCTTCACGGTCGAGACGGGGATCGCCGGACGTGACACGGCCTTCGCGGCACGCATCGGCTCGGGGCGGCTCCACCTAGCCCTCTGCGCCGAGTACGACGCCCTACCCGACGTCGGGCACGCCTGCGGGCACAACATCATCGCCGCCGCGTCGCTGGGAGCCGCCATCGGCCTCGCGGCGGTAGCCGACGACCTCGACCTACGCGTCACGCTGTTCGGGACGCCGTCGGAGGAGGGAGGCGGGGGCAAGATCGACCTCCTCGAGGCCGGTCACTTCGCCGACGTGCACGCCGCGATGATGGTCCACCCGTGGCCGACCGAGCGACTGGCCGCGGCCTGCCTCGCGGTCGACCACTTCGACGTCGCCTACGAGGGCCGGGAGGCTCACGCGTCCGCCGCTCCCTGGGAGGGCGTGAACGCCCTCGACGCCGCCATGGTGGCCCACGTCGCGCTCAGCGCCCTACGTCAGCAGCTGCGACCGGGGGACCAGGTGCACGGCATCATCGCGGAGGGGGGCTCGGCGGCCAACGTGATCCCGAGCCGCGTCGTCGCCCGGTACATGTGCCGCTCCGTGACGAGCGCTCGGCTGGCCGAGCTGCGCGAACGCACCGACGCCTGCTTTCGCGCGGGTGCCCTCGCGACCGGGGCGAGGCTCACGATCACCGAGCTCGGGCACCAGTTCTCCCACATGGAGTCGGACCCCGACATCCTGGCGCACTACCGCCGAGCCGCCGAGTCCCTCGGTCGGCACTTCGACGACGACGACGCGGGTCTGCCCCTGCCCACGATCTCCACGGACATGGCGAACGTCTCGCTCGCCGTGCCGTCGATCCACCCGCTGATCATGATCCCGACCGGGGGCGCCGTGAACCACCAGCCCGCCTTCACCGCGGCCTGCCTCGGCGAGGGTGCCGACCGGGCCGTGCGGGACGGGGCGACCGCCCTCGCGTTGACCGGCGTCGCCGTCGCTCAAGATCCCACCCTGCGTACCCGACTCCTCGAGGAGGCACCGTGATCATCGAACACGCGCTCGTGCGCATCGACCCCGCCGACCGCGAGTCCTTCGAGGCCGACGCGCGGGCGGCCCTGCCGCTCATCACCTCGGCCGCCGGCTGCCACGGAGCCGAGTTCCGCCGCCAGCACGAGGACGACACGACGTACCTCCTGCTCGTGCGGTGGGAGTCGGTCGACGCGCACCTCGAGTTTCGCGCCACCGAGCTCTTCACGCAGTGGCGCGCCCTGACCCACCCGCACTACGTGAGCCCCGCCGAGGTCACCCACTACCTCGAGCCGATCGCTCGCTAGTGGGGCTCGTAGACCCCGAAGACGTTCCGTAGGACGTCCGCGACCTCGCCGAGGGTCGCGCGGTGGGCGAGCGCCGTCTTCATCGGGTAGAGCACGTTGGCCGTCCCCCGCGCCGCTCGCTCGAGATCGTCGAGGGCCTGGCGGACCGCGCCGTTGTCACGATCGCGCTTGAGGGCGTGGACGCGCTCGACCTGAGCCCGCTGCTGTGCCGCGTCGACCGGGAAGACGTCGGTGGGCGCCGTGGCGGCCTCGGTGAACCGGTTCACGCCGACGACGACCCGCTCGCCCCGCTCGACGCGGCGGGCGAAGTCGTAGGCCGCCGACTCGATCTCCTCCTGCGGGTAGCGCGCCTCGATGGCGGCGACGGCGCCACCGAGATCATCGATACGGGAGAGGTACTCGCGCGCGCGGCGCTCGATCTCGTCGGTGAGGCTCTCGACGAGGTACGAGCCGGCCAGGGGATCCACGGACTCAGTCACCCCGGACTCGTAGCCGACGATCTGCTGGGTCCGCAGCGCGAGGCGCGCGGCGTGCTCGGTCGGCAGCCCGAGGGCCTCGTCGAACCCGTTCGTGTGGAGGCTCTGCGTCCCCCCGAGCACCGCCGCGAGCGCCTGGATGGTGACGCGCACGACGTTGTTCTCGGGCTGTTGGGCGGTCAGGGTCGATCCGCCCGTCTGGGTGTGGAACCGCAACGTCTGCGCTCGGGGATCGGTCGCCCCGAAGCGATCACGCATGATCGACGCCCAGAGCCGACGGGCGGCGCGGAACTTCGCGACCTCCTCGAAGAGGTTGTTGTGGGCGTTGAAGAAGAAGCTCAGCCGCGGAGCGAACTCCGCGAGGTCCAAACCGGCGGCGAGCGCCGCCTCGACGTACGCGACACCGTTGGCCAGGGTGAAGGCGACCTCCTGGACCGCCGTCGAGCCGGCCTCGCGAATGTGGTAGCCGGAGATGGAGATCGTGTTCCACTGGGGCATCTCCGCCGCGCAGTAGGCGAAGGTGTCGACGATCAGCCGCATCGAGGGGCGCGGGGGGTAGATGTACGTGCCGCGCGCGATGTACTCCTTCAGGATGTCGTTCTGGATCGTGCCTCGCAGTTGGTCACCGCGAACGCCCTGTTCCTCGGCGACCAACTGGTAGAGGAGAAGGAGCGTCGACGCCGTCGCGTTGATCGTCATCGAGGTGGTGACCTGATCGAGTGGGAGATCCCTCAGCAGGAGGCGCATGTCGTCGATCGAGGAGATCGCCACGCCCACCTTGCCGACCTCCCCCTCCGCGCGGGCGTGATCCGCGTCGTAGCCCATCTGCGTCGGCAGGTCGAAGGCGCACGAGAGCCCGGTCTGCCCGGCACCGAGGAGGAACTTGAATCGTTCGTTCGTGGCCTCGGCGGTGCCGAAGCCGGCGTACTGGCGCATCGTCCACAGTCGGCCGCGGTACATGGTGGGATGCACCCCCCGCGTGAAGGGGTACTCGCCCGGCTCACCCAGACGGCGGGCGGGGTCGAAGTCGGTCAGGTCCTCGGGGCGATAGACCGCACGGACCTCGATACCGGAGTCGGTGAATCTCTGCTCATCCACGCGCCCACACTAGGTCGTGGGTTCCCGACGCCCGTGGCCCCCCGTGAGTCGGATCACGCGCGAGAATGGACGGATGTACTGTCCGACGTGCGGGGCGATCGCCTCCGGTACTCACTGCGGCGCCTGCGGCGCCGTCCTCGAACGCGCACCACGCTCCGGCTGGTGGCGACGGGTCGCCGCCACGGTCGTCGACAACCTCCTCCTCCTCATCCCGACGACGGCGCTCCTCGCGCTCCTGCCCTCGGCACTCGGAACCCTGGCGGCCCTCGCCCTCCAAGGCGCGTACCAGATCGTGCTGCTCGCCGGCCCGCGGGGTCAGACCGTGGGCAACCGCCTCGCCGGAACGCGCGTACGCAGCATCTCGACCGACGGTCCCATCACCGTCCGCCAGGCCTCGTGGCGCTGGGGCATCGTCGTCGCCTACAGCGCGCTGACGTTGCCGAACCGGCCGCTCCTGACGGCCCTCGCGGGTGGCATCGGCCTGTTCGACGTGCTGTTCCCGCTCGCGAACGCGGAGCGCCAGACGATCCACGACCGGATCGCCGCGACGGTCGTGGTTCGCGTCTAGGCGTTGACCGCGTCCGCCGGCACGGCGTGGGGCATGCACAACTCGTCGTACTCGGCGATCACGATCGGACCGGCCGTCTCCCCGCACGCGGGGCAGGTCGGGTCACGACGCACCCGGAAGGTGCGGAAGCTCTGGTCGAGCGAGTCGTACGTGAGCAGCCGTCCGACGAGCGGCTCGCCCAGACCGAGCAGGATCTTGATCGTCTCGACCGCCTGGATCGACCCGATGATGCCGGGCAGGACGCCCAGCACGCCCGCCTCGGCGCAGCTCGGCGCCAGCTCGGCCGGCGGCGGCTCGGGGATCATGCAGCGGTAGCAGGGCCCGACGTAGGGGTGGAACACGGTGACCTGTCCCTCGAAGCGGAAGATCGAGCCGTGGACGACCGGGATCCCCTTGAGGAGCGACGCGTCGTTGACCAGATACCGCGTCGGGAAGTTGTCGGTCCCGTCCACGATGACGTCGTAGCCGTCGATGATGTCGAGGATGTTGTCCGCCCCGAGCCGCGTGTCGTAGGTGCGCACCACGAGGTCGGGGTTCATCGCCGTGAGAGTCTGGCGGGCGCTGTCGACCTTGCGCATGCCCACCCGCTCCATGTTGTGCAGGACCTGGCGCTGCAGGTTCGATTCGTCGACCACGTCCATGTCGATGATCCCGATCGTCCCCACTCCGGCGGCCGCGAGGTACAGCGCCGCGGGCGAGCCCAGGCCGCCGGCACCGAGCAGGAGCACCTTGGAGTCCAGCAACGTGATCTGGCCCTCTTCGCCGACTTCGGGAAGGAGGAGATGGCGGTGGTAGCGGCCCCGCTGGTCCGCGTCGAGTGAGCGTGGGGCGGCCCAGGTCAGTCCTTCGTCCTTCCACCGATTGAACCCACCGATCACCGACACGACGTCGGTGTAGCCCAGCTCCTGGAGGGTCTTCGCCGCGAACGCCGATCGCACGCCGCCGGCGCAGTAGACGGCGATGGGCGCGTTCTTGTCGAGGAGACGGCCCTCGACGGCGAACTCCAGCTGACCCCGAGGGATGTGCACCGCGCCGGGAACGGCGCCCTGGGCGAACTCGTCGGGCTCGCGCACGTCGAGGAGGCGATAGTGGTCGAGGCGCGCGGCCACCTCGTGGGGCTCGATCTCGCGGATCGACTGCTTGGCGGCGTTCAGCAGATCACGGGGCGTCGGCACGGAACCTCCTTGGGCGGTGGGGAAAGCCTACCGGGGACGTCGACAAAGGGGGCAACGCCTGCTAGACCCCCTCAGGTGGACCTCCCCACTCTGCTCACCGACCGCCGCATGACGCGCTCCTTCACGGGCGACCCCGTCGACCTCGACGCGCTGGCGCGCTCGTGCGCGCTCGCCCTGCGAGCGCCGACGGCGGGCAACTGCGGCGGGGTGCGAATGACGATCGTCGGGTCCGAGTCGATCGCCGACTACGTGGAGCGCGCCACCGATGCCGAGTGGCGAGCGGCGTCGCGGCGGGTCGCGGGCCTCGCCCGAGCCGGCGCCCTCGTCGTCGTGACCTCGCGGCCCGCGGACTACGCCGCTCGTTACGCCGAGCCCGACAAGGCCGCTAGTGGGCTCGCGGACCCCACCGCGTGGCCCGTTCCCTACTGGCACGGCGACGCGGGCATGGCGACGATGGCACTCCTCCTACTCGTCCAGGACGCGGGTCTCGGCACGGCGCTCTGGGGGAACTTCCGCCACGACGCCCGAGTGCTCGAGTGGCTGGGCGCACCCGAGGAGTCGCTCTTCGCGACCGTCTTCGTCGGGCATCCCGACCGGCTCGATCCTCCGTCGTCCTCCCTGCGACGCGCGGTGCCCGCGCCCGCCGAGCGGGTGCGGCGCCGCGGCGCCTAACGTGCCCGCGCCCGAAGGAGTTCGACGAGGGTGCGCGTTCCGAAGGCGGTTCCGCCGCGCGTGACGTAGCCCCGCACCGAGTCCGAGCGTCCCGGTCCAGCGATGTCGAGGTGCGCCCAGGGTCGACCCTGGGTGAAGCGCTTCAGGACGAGGGCGGCCGTGATCGCCCCGGCGCCGGGGCCACGTCCGATGTTGCGTACGTCGGCCACGTCGGATTCGAGCTGGGAGGCGTAGGCCTCAGCGAGGGGCAGCCGCCACATCCCCTCGCCGGCTCGACCCGCGGCCCGCAGGATGTCGTCGGCCAGATCGTCGGCGGTGGAGAAGAGGGCCCCGATCTCGTCGCCCAGGGCGACGCGCTGGGCTCCGGTCAGAGTGGCCACGTCGATGATCGCGTCGGGTTCGGCCTCGACCGCGAGGCAGAGGGCGTCGGCGAGGATGAGACGCCCCTCGGCGTCGGTGTTGAGGACTTCGACGGTCGTCCCGTCACGCATCGTGAGGACGTCGCCCGGCCGCATCGCCCGTTCCCCCGGGAGGTTCTCGGTGATCGGGGTGATCGCGGTGATACGGGCCGCGACGCCGAGACGGCTCGCGACCGACAGGGCCGCCGCGACGACCGCGGCCCCCGTCATGTCCGTCTTCATCTGCATCATGCTCTCGGCCGGCTTCAGCGAGAGTCCCCCCGAGTCGAACGTCACGCCCTTGCCCACGAGCACCAGGTGGGGCAGCGACTCGCCCGGAGCCGGGTCGTAGGTCGCACGGACCAGACGGGTCGGCTGCGCCGACCCCGCCCCGACGCCGAGCAGGCCCCCGAGACGCTCCTCGCGGATCCTCGATTCGGTCCACACGTCGACGGTCACGTGCGGGTCCGCACCCAACCGCGTCACGAAACGGCTCGCCAACTCTCGCGGTGGCAGGTCCCGCGCCGGGGTGTCGATCAGGCGCTTCGCCCAGTTGACGCCGTCGGCGATCGTCTCACCGCGAGCGACTCCCCGCGTGACCTCGTCGTGGACCTCGACACTGGGCAGCCCGTCCGCGACGGGGAGGACGTCGAACCAGGCCTCATCGTCTCGCTCCCGGAACTGGTAGCTGGCGAGGAGGGCCCCCTCGACGAGCGCGGCCGCGACGTCACCCGGGTGCTCCAACCCGTCGACGGGCAGCACCGCACAGAGGTCCTCGGTTCCCGCGAGCCGCAGAGCGGCCGCCCCGGCCCGGCGCCAGCGATCGAGATCGGCGGCCTCGGCGCCCACGGAGACGAGCACGACGGTCGACCGCCCCGGCGACGCCCAGGTCAGCGTGCTCCCCGCCGTCTCACTGAGGCCGTGTCGACGGCACGTCTCCGGCGGAACGAGGCGCTCGAGCGAGTGGCCGCCGAGATCCGCCGGAATCGATGACGACAGGTGGGCTCCGTCGGCATCGACGACGACGGGGACGACGAGAGTCGGCCGGCTCAGGCCGTCGCGGGAGGTGACGCGGGCGCGGCGCACGGCTATCGCGAGGTCCGCGCGGTGCGGTGCTCGGGACCCTCCGCCCAGCGGGCCATGGTCCACGTCAGGTCGCTGAGGCGATTCAGGTAGGGCACGACGAGGCTGCCCTCGAGGGGGTAGCCGACGGCCGTCCGCTCGGCGCGGCGCACGACCGTCCTCGCGACGTCGAGCGCGGCGGACACCGGGTTCTCCCCCGGGACGATGAACTCACGGGGCATCTCGATCTCCGCGCTCAGCCCGTCGATCTCGCGCTCGAGGCGGTCGATCATCTCGTGGGTCACCGAGGACTGGCCCGGCGTCAACTTGTGGCGATTCTCGGGGAGCGTGGCCACCTCGGCCATGAGCACCCACAGGTCGCGCTGGACGTCGAGCAGCAGTGCAGCCAACCGGGGGCTCCCGGTCGCCTGGGAACGGGCCCAGCCCAGGGCCGCCTGGGCCTCGTCGACCGCCCCGTTCACCTCGATGGGATCGGAGCTCTTCGCGACGCGGCCGCCGAAGTAGAGTCCGGTCGTCCCGTCGTCGCCGCCGCGGGTGTAGATGCGCACGACGCCAGCGTAGTGATCCGACAACGACCGGTAGCCTCGACGCAATGGACCGCGCCGCTCGACCCCTCCCGACCGATCCGTACCTGGCGGCCCTTCGCGAGCGAGTCCTCATCTACGACGGCGCCACGGGCACCAACCTCCAGCTCGTCGGACTCACCGCGGACGACTTCGGGGGCGAGTCCCTCGAAGGCTGCAACGAGATCCTCACGGTGACCCGTCCCGACGTGATCGAGAACCTGCACCGGTCCTTCCTCGACGTGGGGGTCGACGTGATCGAGACGGACTCCTTCGGGTCCTTCTCCCCGGTCCTCGCGGAGTACGGCATCGCCGAGCGCTCCTTCGAGCTCGCCCACGCCTCCGCCCGCTTGGCTCGGCGCGTGGCCGACGAGTACAGCACCGCGACCTCCCGGCGGTTCGTCGCGGGGTCGATGGGACCGGGGACCAAGTTCCCGACCCTCGGGCAGATCTCGTACGACGATCTCAGCGCGGCCTACGAGGAGATGGCCTACGGTCTCCTCGAGGGCGGCGTCGACCTGCTCCTCGTCGAGACGATGTTCGACCTGCTCTCGGGCAAGGCCGCCATCGCCGCCTGCCGCCGCGCGATGGCGCGACACGGGCGCACGGTCCCGATTCAGGCGCAGGTCACGATCGAGTTGACGGGGCGCATGCTCCCGGGAACCGAGATCACCGCCGCGCTGACCTCACTGCGTCCCCTCGGCGTCGACGTCATCGGCATCAACTGCGCGACCGGGCCGGTCGAGATGTACGAACCGATCCGCCAACTCACGGCGGCCAGCGATCTCCCGGTCTCCTGCCTCCCCAACGCGGGCCTGCCCAGCGTCGTCGACGGACACATGCACTACGACCTGTCGCCGGAGCAGCTCGCCGAGCACCTGTCGCACTTCGTTGGGGAGTACGGCGTCGGCGTCGTAGGTGGCTGCTGCGGCACCACCCCCGCCCACCTGGCCGCGGTCGTCGAGGCCGTGCGCGGGGTGACGCCCGCCGAGCGTCACCCGGTCGTCGAGCCCGCCGTCGCCTCGATCTACAGCGCCACGCCGTACGACCAGGAGCGCTCGGTGCTGATCATCGGCGAGCGCACCAACGCCAACGGGTCGAAGAAGTTCCGCGAGGCCATGCTCGGAGCCGACTGGGACACCTGCGTGGCGATCGGCCGCGATCAGATCGCCGAAGGGGCACACGTCCTCGACGTGTGCGTCGACTACACGGGCGCGGACGGCGTCCGTGACATGAACGAGCTGATCGGCCGCCTCGCCACGCAGTCGTCCGTGCCGATCATGGTCGACACCACCGAGGGTCCGGTCGCCCGAGCGGCTCTCACCCACCTCGGGGGCAAGGCCATCCTCAACTCCGTCAACCTGGAGGAAGGTGTCGCCCCCGGCACGCGTCTCGACACGTTCCTCTCCCTGGCGTCCGAGTTCGGCGCGGCCGTCGTCGCCACCTGCATCGACGAGGAGGGTCAGGCCCGCACCGCCGAGTGGAAGGTGCGCGTGGCCCGTCGCGTGGTGGAGCTGGCCGTCGAGCGCTACGGCATCGACGCCGCCGACATCTTCATCGACCCTCTCGCGCTGCCCCTGTCGACGGGAATGGCCGAATCGCGTCGCGACGGCATCGAGACGATCGAGGCCATCCGAGAGATTCGCCGCACCCTGCCCACCGTCCGCACGGTGCTCGGGGTGTCCAACATCTCCTTCGGCCTGAGCCCCGCCGCCCGCCAGGCGCTCAACAGCGTCTTCCTGCACGAGTGCGCCAGCGCGGGCCTGGACGCCGCGATCGTCAACGCGTCGAAGATCCTGCCGCTCGCCCGGATCGACGACGAGGCTCGCCGAATCTGTCTCGACCTCATCTACGATCGCCGGACCGAGGACTACGACCCGCTCGCCGCACTGCTCGAGCACTTCGAGGGCGTCACCCTCGACGCCGGGAATGCGAACGCCCTGGCCGACCTCCCCCTGGACGAGCGGCTCCGTCGCCGGATCATCGACGGCGCCCGACGCGGGCTCGAGGAGGACCTCGACGCCGCCCTCGCCGAGGGGCTGGAGGCCCTGCGCATCGTGAACGACATCCTGCTCGACGGGATGCGGGTGGTCGGTGACCTCTTCGCGTCGGGTGAGATGCAGTTGCCCTTCGTGCTCCAGAGTGCGGAGACGATGAAGGCCGCCGTTGCCCATCTCGAACCCCACATGGAGCGCCAGGACGCGACGGGACGGGGACGGGTCGTCCTCGCCACCGTCAAGGGCGACGTCCACGACATCGGCAAGAACCTCGTCGACATCATCCTCACGAACAACGGCTACGAGGTCATCAACCTGGGCATCAAGATCGGCATCAACGAGATGCTCGACGCCGTCGAACGCCATCAGGCCGACGCACTCGGGATGAGCGGCCTGCTGGTGAAGTCGACGCTCATCATGCGCGAGAACCTGGAGATCATGAACGAGCGGGGCTTCGACCACGTGCCCGTGCTCCTGGGCGGGGCCGCGCTCACGCGGACCTACGTGGAGCGAGATCTGCGTGAGACCTACCGAGGACGGGTCTTCTACGGCAAGGATGCCTTCGAGGGCCTGCGCGTGCTCGACCGACTCGGCGAGATCCGCCAGGGAGCCGACGACCCCGAGTACGGGCGGGCCGTGTCGACGCGGCGGGTGCAGCGACGCTTCCGCGACGACGCGGGCACCCGCGCGGACATGCGGCGCAGTGACGCGGTCGCCGACGACAACCCGCTCTTTCCCCCTCCGTTCCTCGGCAGTCGCGTCGCCAAGGGGATCTCCGTCGACGACGTCGCGCGCTACCTCAACCTCACCTCTCTCTTCCGCAATCAGTGGGGATATCGACCCGACGAGGGCGAGGACGACGACGCCTTCAAGGAGCGGGTCCGCGCCGTACTTCGCGAGCAGCTGGACCGCGCCACGCGCGACGACCTGCTCGTCCCCCAGGTCGTCTGGGGCCACTTCCCGGCCGCGGCCGACGGGAACGATCTCGTCGTCTTCACCGATGACGAGCGAACGACCGAGCGCGCCCGCTTCCACTTCCCTCGTCAGGTCGACGAGCCACGCCTGTGCATCGCGGACTTCTTCCGACCGATCGACAGCCCGGACCACGACTACGCGTCGTTCATGCTCGTCACTATGGGCCCACGGGTCTCCGAGCGCGCGCAGGAGCTCTTCGCCACCGACCGCTACACCGACTACCTGATGCTCCACGGGCTCGGCGTCGAGATGGCCGAGGCGCTCGCGGAGCTGTGGCACGCCCGTATCCGCACCGAGCTCGGCTACGTGGACGAGGACGGCCCCACGCTGACCGGTCTGTTCCGCCAGCAGTACCGGGGAGGTCGCTACTCGTGGGGGTACCCCGCGTGCCCCGACCTCTCGGACAACGCCACCGTGGCCGAGCTCCTGGGCGCCGATCGCATCGGTGTCGAGGTCTCCGAGGGGTTCCAGCTCCACCCCGAGCAGACCACCGACGCCATCATCTGCCACCACCCCCAGGCCAAGTACTTCATCGCCTAGGAGTCCGGGGCGACGGGACCCCTCCGGTTCGCGTGTCTACAGTGGCCCTGTGCCCTCCCTCTCTCGACGTGACTTCCTGCGCGGTGCCGCGAGCGCCGCGGCCGGCGCGGCCCTCGCCGCCGCCTTCCCCCCTGGTGCCGGTGCGGCGACCCTGCCCCTGAGCACCTGGGTTCGCAAGGAGAACGAGCGAACGGGTGACGGCAGCTGGCTGCGCGGCCCCGCGGCCGTCGCCGGGACCCTCGAGGGCTACGCCAGCGCCGCGAGCGCCGCCCTCGGGGAGAAGGTGACGGTCTTCGTCTCCTCGACGACCCCGTACCGCGTTCGGGTCTTTCGAATGGGCTACTACCAGGGACTCGGCGCCCGGCTCGTCGAGTCCCGTCCCTTCCTGAAGGGTGGTGTCCAGGCCATGCCGGCACCCGATCGCTACGGCACGGTCGACTGCCATTGGTCGCCGTCGTTCCACCTCGATCTCGACCAGCGGTATCGACCGGGCCAGTACTTGATCCGCCTGGACAATGACCGTCACGAGTTCCGCTTCGTCCCGCTCCTCGTGCGTGACGACGCGTCACGCGCCGCCTTCGTCTACCAGAGCTCGGTGACCACGTGGCAGGCGTACAACACCTGGGGAGGCTTCTCCCTCTACCGGCAGACGACCCCCCTCGGTGGCGTCACGGTCTCGAACGCGAACCGCGCCGTACGCGTGTCGTTCAATCGACCCTACGACCGAGTGTTCGCGAACGGGGCGGCCGACTTCGTGGGCAACGAGTTCCCCCTGCTCTTCGAGGTCGAGCGCCTCGGGCTCGACCTCGCCTACTGGACCGATCTCGACCTCCACCAGCGGGGACCAACGCTCCAGCGGCACCGCGCCCTGCTCTCCCTCGGACACGACGAGTACTACTCGCCCGCCATGCGGGCGGCCCTCGTCGACGGCGTCGCCGCTGGGGTCAACCTGGCGCTCTTCGGCGCGAACTTCTGCTATCGCAAGATTCGTTTCGAGCCGGGCGTCAACGGCCCCGATCGGCTCATGATCAACTATCGCTCGACCGCCGACCCCATCACCGCGACCGACCCGGGCGCGGCCACGGTGAACTGGAGCTCCCCGCCCTCCAACCTGCCCGAGAGCACCTTCAGCGGATCGATCTACGGCGGTGTCGACGGTGTGGGCAGCCTCCACGTGGTCGATCCGACCTCGTGGCTCTGGCGCGGGACCGGCGTGCGCGCGGGATCCGTCCTCCCGGGTGCGCTCGGCGGCGAGTTCAATCACTTCAATCTCGGTGGACCGACGCCCGCGAACGTGGAGATCCTGGGCCACTCCCCCGTCGGAGGGGGGGTCAGCGACGTGACCTACGTCGCGGCCCCGGGCCGGGGCGGCGTCTTCGCGAGCGGGACGGGTCACTGGGTCTTCGACCTCTCGGACGCGCCGCGCCTCGGCAACTTCTGGGTTCCGGCCCCACTCCCCGGCGTCACCCCGGTCCTGCAGCGGGCGACCCAGAACATCCTCACCCTCTTCGGCGCCGGCCCGGCGGGCCGTCACCAGCCATCGGCGGGCAATATCGCGACGGTGTACGGGTAGGGCTCTAGCGACGCGACGGCGCCGCCACCGGCGTCGCCTCGCGCAGCGCCTCGCCGGCGTGGTAGCTCGACCGGGTCAGCGGCGTCGACTGGACGTGAGCCAGACCCAGGCGCCGTCCGCGCGCGGCGAGGTCGTCGAACTCCTCCGGCCGCCACCAGCGCTGGACCGGGATGTGGTTCGTGGTCGGCCGCACGTACTGGCCGATGGTCGCGATCGAGACCCCGACGGCCGCGAGGTCGGCCAACGTCTCTTCCACCTCGTCGGCGGTCTCGCCAAGGCCGACCATCAGCCCCGACTTGGTCGTCAGCCCCTGAGCCCCGGCTCGGGCGAGCACCGTCAGCGAACGAAGGTAGCCGGCGCTCGGCCGTACCGCCCGCTGTAGGCGCGCCACGGTCTCGACGTTGTGATTGAGCACGTCGGGTCGGGCGTCGAGGATCAGTTGGAGCGCGTCGGGATCGCCCTTCACGTCGCTGATCAACACCTCGACCGCCGTCTCGGGCGAGCGCTCGCGGATCGCGGCGATCGTGCGGGCGATGGCTCCGGCCCCGCCATCGGCCAGGTCGTCGCGGGCGACGCAGGTGACGACGGCGTGGCGCAGTCCGAGACGGACCACCGCCTCCGCGACTCGATCTGGTTCGGTGGGGTCGAGGGCGAGGGGCTTGCGCGTATCCACGAGACAGAACCCGCACGCCCGCGTGCACCGCTCGCCGTTCACCATGAAGGTCGCGGTGCCGGCGTCCCAGCACTCGAAGATGTTGGGGCAGCCCGCCTCCTCGCACACCGTGACCAGGCGGAGGTCCTCGGTGAGGCGTCGCAACGCGCCGTAGCGCTCGCCCATGTGGGCCTCGACGCGCAACCAGTCCGGCTTACGGCTGCGCACGTCGATTCCGGCGTCGGGGTCGACGCCGGCCCGACGCAGTCGCCGGATCAGTGGTCGCTCGGTTCCGGCTTCGGCGGGAGCCCGATCGACGGACGCCACCGTGCCCGGCCCGCCGAGGCGCTCCTCGAGCGCCCGGCCGAGTCGATCCTCCACGTCGCGCGACGTGACGACGAGGCCCTCGCGCTGCAGTGACGTCACCGGCTTGTCGGGAATGCCGCAGGGCACGATGAGTGAGAACGCCGCGAGGTCGACGTCGACGTTTAGCGCCACACCGTGCAGGGTGCGGCGTCGACCCTCACGATCACGCTCGGTGCGCACGCCGACGGCCGCGATCTTCGCGGGTCGACCGTCGAGGTGGACCCACACACCGGGATACCCATCGAGACGCCCGACCTCCCCCAACCGGCGCTCGGGGTCGAACGACGTGACGGTGTCGATCACGGCATCCTCGAGTCGGCGCACGTGCTCGCGCCCCGCCCCGGGGTCGTCGGCCACGGTGACGACCGCCCACGCCACGACCTGGCCGGGTCCGTGGTAGGTGACGTCACCTCCGCGATCGGCGTCCACCACCACCGCGTCGAGACTCGCGAGGGGGACGAGGAAGTGGTCGTCGGTGGCCCGTACGCCACGCGTGTACGTCGGCGGGTGCTCCATCACGATGACGTAGTCGTCCGCGGCGTTGAGCAACGCTCGCTGGAAGTCGTTCGCCTCGGCGAACGGCACCCGTCCCACGTGACGACGACGCAGCATCTAGCGCTCGCTCTCGATGTCGAGTCCGGCGAGCAGCTCCGCCACCCTCTCGAGATAGGCGGTAGCGACGAACGGCTCGCAGACTCGCTGATCGAAGGAGAGGCCCAGCACGACCCGACGCCCGGGCTCCACGATGACCTGGCCGTCGCGCTCGACGACGACCGGGACGCGACGCACGGCACCCATCGCGAGGATCGCGACCTGGGGCTGGATGATGATCGGCACGTGGACGAGCGTCGCACCGCCCGTCGGCCCCACCAGGGTGAAGGTCCCCCCCATGAGGTCGTCGGTGTTCAGCTGCCGAGTGGCGACGCGCTCGGCGAGGTCGGCCGACCGGCGGGCGAGCGCCCGCAGGGTCAGTCCCGCCGCGGCGTGCACCACGGGCACCAGCAATCCGTCGCGCGGGACCTCGCGCAAGAAGCCGAGGTTGACCGTGCGATGGATCACCAGCTCGTCCCCGGCGTAGGTCGCGTTCAGGACCTCGAACTCACCCAGGGCCCGAACGGCCGCGAGGCCGACGACCACCTCGTCCGGGATCGGGACACCGTCGCGAGAGACACGGCCGACGCCGTCGAGTCGATCGAACACGGACGCGTCGACCTCGATCGCGACGAAGCCGTGCGGCGCGACCTGCAGCGACAGGGCCATGTGCTGCCCCATGCGCCGCTGACCGTGCGTGAGCTCGACGACCACCTCGTCACTGGGCCCTTGTGCCACCGCCCGCTCGGCGTCGCGTCGCGTGACGGCGCCACCGGGCCCCGACCCCCGCACGCGGGACGGGTCGACGCCACCGTCCGCCAGGATGCGACGCACGACCGGCGACATCACGACGCCGACGGGCCCGTCGGACGATGCGGCGACACTCGGCGTGGGAGCCGCGGGCCGCTCCGGGGTCGCCGGAGCGGGAGCGGGAGCGGCCGCGGCTGCGGGTGACGCGGGGGTGGCCGCGGCGGTCGCCCCCTCGTCGATGACGGCGACGCGCGAGCCCGTCTCCACCGTGTCGCCCTCGTCCGCGAGGATCGCCACGAGGACGCCGGCGGCCGGCGACGGCATCTCCGAGTCCACCTTGTCCGTCGAGACCTCGAAGAGCGGCTCGTCACGAGCGACGGCGTCGCCGACCTTCTTGAACCAACGCGTGATGATTCCCTCGGTCACCGACTCGCCGAGCGACGGGAGGGTGACGTCAGCCAACGTGGAGCCCCCGACCAGCTAGGGCCAACAGCGTCTCGCCGAAGGTCTCCGACAGGGACGGGTGCGGCTGGATCAGCGCAGCGGCCTCTTCCGCCGTCGCCTCCCAGTTCACCGCGTAGTAGCCCCCGCTCAGCTGCTCGGTCACCCACGGACCGGCCATGTGGACACCGAGGATTTGGCCCGCCGAGCCGTCGGGGCGCTTCTCCGCGATCACCTTCACGACCCCATCGGTGTCGCCGATGATCTGGGCGCGACTGTTGCCGCCGAAGGGGTCCTTCTTCACCACGACCTCGTAGCCCCGCTCCTTGGCGGCCGCCTCGGAGAGTCCCACGAAGGCCACCTCGGGATTCGAGTAGATCGCCCACGGCACTCGGTCGTAGTCGACCGGTACGACGGGCTCACCGAGGATGGTCTTGATCGCGACGATGGCCTCGGCGAAGCCGACGTGAGCCAGTTGGGGCGTGTTGGCGACCACGTCACCGATCGCGAACACCTTCGGGTTCGCGGTACGCATCATCGCGTCGGCCACGACGAAGCCCTTCTCGTTCACCTCGACCCCGGTGCCCTCCGCGAGGAGGCCCTCGGTGCGCGGGCGTCGGCCGATGGCGAGGACGACCATGTCGGTCTCGACGTCGTCGCCCCCCTCGACGCGCACGGTGGTCGAGGAGCCCTGCGGGGCGTGCCCGGCCACCGTGACGCCCGTGCGGACCTCGATGCCCCGCTTCTTGAAGGCGCGCTGCACCACGCTCACGACGTCGGCGTCGCAGCCGGCCAGGATCGTCGGCAGACCTTCGAGGATGGTGACCGCGCTGCCCATGTCCGACAGCATCGACGCGAACTCACATCCGATGGCCCCGCCGCCGATCACGACCGCGCGAGCGGGCAGGCTCGTGAGGTCGAGGAACTCGTCCGACGTCACGACGAACTGGCCGTCGACATCGAATCCGGGCAGCGTGCGCGGCACCGAGCCAGCGGCCAGGATCACGTGACGGCCGCGCGCGACGACGCCCGCGTCGGCGCCGTCGGCGACGCTGACCGTGAGGTCGGCCTCGAGGCGGCCGGTGCCCTCGAAGATCGTCACCTTGCGACCCTTCAGAAGGCCGCTCAGTCCCTTGTGCAGGCGTCCGACCACGTCGTTCTTGCGAGCCTGACTGACCGAGAAGTCGACCGCGACGTCACCGGTCTGGAATCCGAACGCCCCCGCGTGCTCCAGCGTGCGCCGGACGTGGGCCGTCTCCAGGAACTCCTTCGCGGGCACGCATCCGCGGTGGAGGCACGTGCCGCCCACCTTGTCCCGCTCGACCATGGCGATGGACAGTCCGGCCGCCGCGCCGTAGAGGGCAGCGGCGTAGCCTCCGGGTCCGCCGCCGACGATCACTACGTCGAATTCCTGCACCTCGTTCGCCACGGCCGGTCCCTTCACCTGATTACCAATTACCTGGGAAATCCTAATGTTCGAGGACCGTGAGGCGTCACTCGTGGTGACGCCGCGACTCTCCTCGCTGCTGGTCGGCGGCTCGAGTCGCGAGCGCGTCGACGAAGTCGTTCATGGGATCACCGGAATGACCCTTCACCCACGTGAAGTGGACCCGTCGACCCGAGTCCAGCACGAGGTCGAGGAGCGGCTCCCACAGGTCGCGATTGGCCACGGGCTGGCCCTGGGAGTTCTTCCACCCCCGCCGGCGCCAGCCGACGTGCCATCGATCGTTGAAGCACTTGACGACGTAGGTCGAGTCGCTCACGACCTCGATGTCGCCACCGTCGAGCGAGCGCAGGGCCTCGAGCACCGCGGTGATCTCCATGCGCTGATTCGTCGTGTGCGCCGCGGCGCCACTCGCGTAGTGCTCCCCGTCGAGGGCCCACGCCCAGCCTCCGGGTCCCGGATTGCCACGGCAGGACCCGTCCGTATGGACCCGGGTCATATCTTGCGAGTGATCCACGCGTCCGGGTCGGCGGTGAATCGGGTCACCGCCTCGGGTAGCTCCCCGCGCAGGACTTGTCCGAGCGTCACGTGCTCGAGGACCTCCCGCAGAGCCGCCCGAACGGCTACCCACACGTCACGCAGGTGGGTGGCTTCGCCCTCGTACTGGAGGGTCTCGGGTCGCATTCCCCGCACGCCCGCCATCGGGCCGGTCACGACCCGCAGGACGTCGGCGATGTAGATCGCGTCGGGATCCCGGGCCAGCCGGAAGCCCCCGTCAGGCCCACGCTGGCTGGTGACCAGTCCGCCGCGACGGAGGTCCGAGAGGATCGCCCCGAGGAACTTGGCGGGCAGCGCCTGCTGGGCCGCGAGGTTCTCGGCGCTCACGGAACTGTCGCTGGCCGCCAGGGTCAGGAGCGCTCGAACGGCGTACTCGGCCTTCGCGGGAATCTGCACGGTGACATTCTGCCCCACTCGGGGCGCGCGCACCCTCCTAACGGTGTCGATCGAGCCATCCGAGGAGGGTGGCGACCATGCGGGGATCGGCGCGCAACTGGTGGCCCGCGCCCTGGATGAGACGGAGTTCGGCGTGCCCGTCCGCCGCGGCGACCAGGTCGCGGGCGTCGCTCGGCGGGACTTCGACATCGTCGGTCCCGTGGCCGATAAGCAGCCGACGCGGCGCCACTCGACCCACGGCCGAGAGCGGATTGACGTCCATGACGTCGGCCCAGAGCTGCTCGGCGGGGAGGGGGGGGTCGTCGCCGACGACCCCGGCCTCGACCACTCGCTCGCGGAAGGTCGCGGCCGGTCCGCACCACGGCTCGAGGTGGGCGGGTGCGGCGAAGGTCGCCACGCTGCGCACGCGGTCGTCGTCGGCCGCCACGGCGAGCGACAGCGAGCCCCCGAAGCCGAAGCCCGCGAGTGAGATGCGCCGGGTCCCGTCGTCCATCCGATCGATGATGCGCCCGAGGTCCTGACGCCACTGTCGCGCCGAGAAGGTCCCGGTGCTCGTGCCGACCCCCGAGAGCGTGCCGGTCGCCACGGTCCAGCCCGACTCGGCGGCCAGGTGCTCGGCGAGCTCCGGCAGCAGTCCCGCGGCTTGGCGGCCCATGCCGGTGGCTCGCGGCAGGCCGTGCACCAGGATCAGCACGTGACCACTGGCGGGTCGCGTCGCGGCCGTCGCGATCCGCAGATCGAGGTGGGCGTGGTCGGAGGTGAGTTGCTCGTGGACGAGCACGGGGCGCTTAGATCCCCAAACGCTGGGCGATCAACTCGCGGTGATACGCCGGGTCCCCGAGCAGCAGCTCGGAACTCTTCGCTCGCTTGAAGTAGAGGTGCGCGTGGTGTTCCCAGGTGAAGCCGATGCCGCCGTGGATCTGGATGTTCTCCGCCGCGCAGTGGAAGTACGCCTCGGAGCAGAAGGACTTGGCGAGGCTCGCCGCGACCGGCAGCTCGTCGTTGCGCTCCTGGGCCGCCCAGGCCGCGTAGTACGCGGCCGACTTGGCCGACTCCACGTCCAGGAGCATGTCGGCGCACTTGTGCTTGATGGCCTGGAACGACCCGATGGGACGCCCGAACTGGACACGCGTCTTCGCGTAGGCGACGGCGTTGTCGAGGACCCGCTGGGAGCCTCCGACCTGCTCGGCGGCGAGCATCGCGGCCGCCGTCTGAACGGTCGTCTCCAAGCCCGGAGCCGCCGCACCGTCCACCCCGACGAGCTCCGCCGGTACGCGCTCGAGGACGAGGCGCGCCTGCTTGCGCGTCTGGTCCATGGTGGGCAGGCTCTCGCGCGATAGCCCCGGCGCGTCGCCCCGCACGGCGAAGAGGGAGAGGCCCGCTGGGGTCATCGCCGGCACGAGGATGAGGTTCGCGACCGTTCCGTCGGTGACGTAGTTGCGCACTCCCGACACCGTCCACCCGTCGCCCGCGCGCTGGGCCGTGGTCGACGTCGCGGCGAGGTCCCACGCCCCCATGTCGTCGGTCAGGGCGAGGGTCGCGATAGTCGATCCGTCGGCGATCCCGGGCAGCCACGTCGCACGGTCGTCCTCGGTTCCCACCAGTGCCAGGGCGGGCGCCGCGAGGGCCACCGTCGAGAAGTAGGGGCCGCAGTAGAGGGACGCGCCCATCTCCTCGAACACGACGTAGAGCTCGACCGGTCCGAATCCCTGGCCGCCGTACGCCTCGGGGATGCCCAGGCCCTGCAGCGCGAGCTCGTCGGCCATCTGTCGCCACACCTGGGGGTCGTAGCCCTCCTCGGTGGCCATCAACCGGCGCACCTCGGTCTCGGGCGACTTCTCCTCGAGGAATCGCCGCACCATGCGCCGCAGCTCCTCCTGCTCTTCGGTAAAGCCAAAGTTCATCGTCCACCCTCGATCCCTACCCGCCAGTAGGCGGTGTCACTCAGGAGACTAGCCAAAGCGCCCACCGCCGTCCGGGGCTGTGACAGCCTGGGACCGTGACGGACGCGACCCCCATCTGGAGTGACGGCGCCCTCGAGGTCCGCCGCGCGGTCGTCGGCCCGCTGTCGACCAACGTCTACGTGATCACCTGTCGGCGGACCGGCGAGTCGGTGCTGATCGACCCGGCCGACGATCCCGACGGCCTCGCCTCCCTCGCCGCGCGTCACCGCGTGACCACGGTCGTCGTCACGCACGGCCACGCGGACCACGTCGGCGCGCTCGAGCGCCTCTCCCCCACCGGACGACCCGCGTGGATGAACGGGGCCGACGCGGCCCTGGTGTCCACGCCCACCCGCCACCTGGACGACGGGGTGGAGATCCCCGTCGGCGCCCTCCGGCTCGTGGCACACCACACCCCGGGGCACACGCCGGGCTCGACGTGTCTCACGGCCGCGGGCAGCCCGCTCCTCTTCGCCGGCGACACCCTCTTCCCGGGTGGGCCGGGGGCGACCCACTTCCCCGGGGGTGACTTTCCGACGATCATCCGGTCGATCGAGGAACGACTCTTCGTCCTCCCCGACGCGACGATCGTCTGGCCCGGACACGGGGAGCAGACCACCATCGGCACCGAGCGACCCCACCTGGCGGAGTGGGTCGCGCGGGGGTGGTGACCCGATCCGCGCCGCCGCGCCGCCGGTAGGCTCGGGTCGTGTCGAGCCCCCTCCTCGAATTGGTCAATGTCCACGCGGTGGCCGATGACGTCCCCATCCTGCGGGGGCTCGACCTCACGGTCGAGTCCGGTGAGGTGCACGCCATCATGGGGCCGAACGGAGCGGGCAAGTCGACGCTCGCCAACGTGATCATGGGCCACCCCGGCTACCAGCTCACCGACGGCGAGATTCGCCTGAAGGGGCAGGACGTCACGGGCTGGTCGGCTGACGAGCGGGCCCGCGCGGGGGTCTTCCTCGCGTTCCAGTACCCGGAGGCTATCGCCGGCGTCTCGGTCGTCCAGTTCCTGCGACAGGCCATGGTGGCGCGACGGGGGCTCGGCGAGCTCAGCGTCCTCGAAGTGCGCCTCGCCCTCGCCGAGTGGATGGACCGACTCGGCATGGACCCCGCCTTCGCCGAGCGCCACCTCAACCAGGGCTTCTCGGGGGGCGAGCGCAAGCGCAACGAGGTCCTCCAGATGGCCCTCCTCGAGCCCGACGTCGCCCTCCTCGACGAGACGGACTCGGGTCTCGACATCGACGCCCTGCGCGTGGTGGCTCGAGGGGTCCAGACGGTGCGAGCCGAGCGACCCGCCATGGGAGCGATCGTCGTCACCCACTACGTGAAGCTGCTGGAGGAGATCGAACCCGATCACGTCCACGTGCTGGTCGACGGACGCATCGTGCACAGTGGCGGCGTCGAGGTGGCGGCCCAGATCGACCGCGAGGGCTACGACGCCTGGCGGGTCCTGGCGTGACCTCCTTCAACCCTCGTCGGGTCCGGGCGGACGTCCCCCTCCTCGGCCGCGTGATCAACGATCGTCCCATCACCTACCTCGATTCGGCCTCCTCAACGGTTCCCCCGCGAGCGGTCATCGAGGCGATGGACCGTTACTACTCCCTACGTCACGCCAACGTTCACCGGGGCGTCTACCAGACGGCGAACGAGGCGACCGACGTCTACGAGGGGACGCGGGCCGACGTGGCGCGCTTCATCGGAGCGCCCGGAGGCGCCGACGAGATCGTCTTCACCAAGAACACGACCGAGTCGTTCAACCTCATCGCTCGATCCTGGGGCGCAGCGAACCTGCGCGCCGGCGACGTCGTCCTGGTGACCGAGATGGAGCACCACGCGAACATCGTTCCGTGGTTCCAGCTGCGCGAGACGACCGGCATCGAGGTGCGCTTCATCCCCGTCGGCGACGACTTCCGCCTCGACCTCAGTGAGATCGACCGGCTCCTCGACGGCGTGCGTCTGCTCTCGCTCACCCTGGTGTCCAACGTCCTCGGGACGCGCAATCCCGTCGCCGCGCTCGCGGCGCGAGCCCACGAGCGGGGGGCCCTCGTCGCCGTCGACGCCGCCCAAGGCGTCGCCCACGACGTCACCGACGTGACGCAGCTGGGGGCTGACTTCCTCTGCTTCTCGGCTCACAAGATGCTCGGCCCGACGGGCCTCGGGGTCCTGTGGGCCCGCCGGGAGCTCCTCGAGGCGATGCCCCCCTTCCTCGGTGGCGGCGGCATGATCGCCGACGTGCGCCGCGACGGGTTCACCCCCGCCGACGGCCCCGCCAAGTTCGAGGCCGGCACTCCCCCGATCGCCGAGACGGCGGGTCTGCGGGCGGCCATCCGCTATCTGGAGTCGCTCGGCCTGTCCGACGTCGCCGCCTACGAGCACGGGCTCACCGAACGGGCCCTGGCGCGACTGGACGGCGAGTTCGCCGGCCGCGTGCGGGTGATCGGGCCCGCGACGGCACTCGATCGAGGGGGCGTCCTCAGTCTCGACGTGGCGGGCGTCCACCCCCACGACGTCGCCCAGGTCCTCGACCAGTTCGGCGTCTGCGTCCGGCCCGGACACCACTGCGCCAAGCCCCTGATGCGTCGCTTCGGCCTCGCCGCGACGGCTCGAGCCTCCTTCGGCCCCTACTCGATCGACGAGGACGTGGACGTTCTCATCGACGCCCTCCGACACGCGGTGGCGATGTTCTCGTGAGCCTGGGCAACCTCGACGAGCTCTACCGGGAGATCGTCCTCGACCACTACCGCACCCCCCGCAACCGCGGTGAGCTGCCCGTGCCCCCCGCCGTCCGGGTCGAGGGCTTCAACCCGCTGTGCGGCGACGAGATCGCCCTCTACGTCGAGGTGCACGACGGCGTCCTGACCGATATCCGACTCTCGGGACACGGCTGCTCCATCTCCCAGGCGTCCTCGTCGCTCATGAGCGTCGCCGTGAAGGGTCGTCCCCTCGGGGAGGTGCGCGCGACCATCGAGCGTTTCAAGGCCATGATGACCGTCGGGGAGACGGGCGCCGACGCGGCGCCGAGCGTCGCCGACCTGCGCACCATGGGCGAGCTCGCGGCCCTCCAGGGGGTCGCGCAGTTCCCGGTGCGCATCAAGTGCGCCACCCTGGCCTGGAACACCCTCACCCAGGCGCTCGACGAGGCGGCCCCGTCGGCCTAGGGGTGGCAGGGCACCGGGTCGAAGTACTGACCCGACGTCTGGGGAATCGTCGTCGTGGTGGCCCCTCCGGCCGACGTCGAGCTGGCCGGGCGGTGCGTGGTCGTCGTCGACGCGGGAATCGTCGTGGTGGTGGTCGTCACCACGGGCGGCGGCGGCGTCTGGAGTTGGGCGTTCGGCGGCGGGTTCGTCGGGGTGATCAGCGACGAACCGAAGATGTTGACGAGCAGCTGCTGGGCGGCGGGCTGGTCCACGAAGAGGACGTCGCCGAGGGGATTGACGGTCGCCGCCACCGTCGGGAGCGTGTAGGTGCGCATGTTGGCCGGATTGAAGCTGTGGAACTTCCAGGCCAGCCCCACCAGCTCATTCAGCGAGAAGCCGCTGTCGAGGGTGATCCCCTGCGGGATCTTCGAGAGGAAGTCATTGAGGGCGATCGGGTTCGTGATCTCACTCTTCGCACGACTGATCAGGGCTCGGATGAAGGCGTTCTGACGGTCGATGCGACCGAAGTCGCTCGTCCCGTCGTAGTTCCACACGCCGTTCTGGTACCACTGGTAGTGGCGGCTGCGGGCGACGGCCAGAGCCTGGAACCCGGTCACCAGTTGACAGCCCGCGTGGGGGATGTTGAGGCCCGAGTAGGCGTCCTTGGCCGGGTAGGGGAAGTCGAGGTAGACGCCCCCGATGGCGTCGGCCGCGTTGATGAGGCCGCCGAAGCTCACCTGGACGACGTGGTTGATCGGGATCCCGAGGTTCGCCGTGATCGTCTGGGCGAGGAGCGAGGGGCCGTTGCCGTAGTTGACGTTGATCCGGTTGAACTTCCCGTACAGGGACTGGTTCGCGAGCAGCGTCACCACGGTGTCGCGGGGGATCGACAGGACGGTGATGGTGCCCGCGGCCGGGTCCACGCGCATGATCTTCACGACGTCGCTGCGCTGGCCGGCGACCGTCGACGCCCCCGTCTGGTTGGCGAGGGCCCCGGTGAGGCCGGCACGGGAGTCGGAGCCGATCTCGAGGATGTTGATCGGCTGCCCCGAGACCGTGGGCTGCTCACCCGCCACGTGCACCTTCGGGATCTGGCCGAACCGCCACTGCGCGTACAGGTAGCCGCCACCGACGACGACGAGCGCCAGCACGACCACGACCGCCAGGCTGACGAGGGTGATGTTCCGCCCCCGGTGGCCCGATCGGCGCGGACGACGCGCGGCGCCCGGGTTCTGCCGGGAGTCGATGGCCTGACCGAGGGCCTTCAGGCGCTCCTCGTTGGCGATGCGACGGTGTCCCCCGTCGGGGCCCGTCGGCCTATCGCTGGTTGGCGGCACCCGACGATTCTACCGGTCGGTTCGAGGACCTTCAGTGCGAGCGAAAGGGCTCGTAGCCCTCGCGCTCGAGCGTCTCGGCCAGCTCCGGTCCCCCGGTCGCCACGACGCGCCCCCCGCTGATGACGTGAATCGTGTCGGGCCGCAACTCGCTCAGCAGGCGTCGGAAGTGCGTGATGGCGAGCAGTCCGCAGCCCCACTCGCTCGTCGCCGCCGCGAGACGCCGGGCCACGGCGCCCAGGGCGTCGACGTCGAGGCCCGAGTCGATCTCGTCGAGCACGGCGATCGTCGGCCGCAGGACGCCGAACTGGACCACCTCGGCGCGCTTGCGCTCCCCACCGGACAGCCCGACGTTCACGAAGCGCTCGAGGAGGTCGGGTCGTAGGCCCACGCGACGGGCCTCGTCCTCAATACGGGTCTCCAGCCCCTCGGCGACCGCCCCCGCCGCGAGGAGCATGTCGCGCGGACGGACCCCGGGCACGTCGAGTGGCTGCTGGAGGGCGAGGAACAGCCCGTGACGCGCTCGCTCGGTGGGATCGAGCGAGAGCAGGTCGACGCCGTCGAGCAGCGCCCGCCCGGCCGTCACCTGGTAGCCCGGGTGACCCGCGAGGGCGTGGGCCAGGGTGGACTTGCCCGAGCCGTTGGGCCCCATGATCACGTGGACCTCGCCGGCGCCCACACGGAGGTCGATGCCGCGAAGGACGTCCTTCTCGCCGACGCGGACGCACAGCCCGTCGAGGACCAGTCCGGTGCTCACGGCAGCTCCACCACCACGCGCCCGTCGGCCACCTGGGCCGGGTAGGTCGCGACCGCCCGCGTGGCCGGCAGCGACATCGGCGCCCCGTCCTCCAACCGGAACATCGCCCCGTGACGGGCGCACTCGATCTCGCCGGTCTCGAGGTCGACCTCGCCGGCCGAGAGCGGGAAGTCCTCGTGGCTGCACCGGTCCTCCAGCGCGTAGACGCGCTCACCCGAGCGGACCACGACCACGGCCCGCTGGGCCGCGGTCGCCCGCACGGGGACGCCGTCGGCGAACTCGTCGAGACCGCCTAGGTCCACCCTCACGCGCTCACCTCCACGCCGCCCAGCAGGGCGGCGACGTCCTCTTCCATGCTCGTGGCCACCCCACTCGGCAGGTCGTCCAGCATCTCGGCGAAGAAGCCCTGGATCATGAGTCGCTGAGCGTCGTCCCGCGAGACGCCCCGCGACTGCAGGTACCAGAGCTGCAGCTCGTCGAGGGGGCCCACGGTGGACGCGTGCGCGCAGACGACGTCGTTCTCCCGGATGTCGAGGTTGGGCACGCTGTCGGCGTGCGCGTGGGGTGACAGCAGGAGGTTGTGATTCGTCTGGCGGGCGTCGGTCTTGCGCGCACCGTGCTCGATCTCGATGAGCCCGGTGTAGATCGATCGCGACGCGTCGTCCACGGCGCCCTTCGACAGCAGGACCGACGTCGTCCGGGCCGCTCGGTGAAACTGGCGAGTGCGCAGGTCGTGCACCTGGTCGGCGCGGCCGAGGTACGTGGTGCGCAACTCGTTGCGCGCCCCGGTCGCGATCAGCTCGGCGTCGTTGCGGGACCGGTCGTACACGGCGCCGAGCCCGAGGACCGAGTGGGACATCCGGGCGTCGCGATCGATGACGGCCGTCGTGCGCGCGACGTGCCAGGCGTCCATCGCCAACCGCTGGTAGGCGACGAGCCGGAGTGACGAGTTGGCCTCGAGTCGGTACTCGCCGACGGGGACCACGACGGAGCCCGCGCCACCGACGAGGAGCTCGACGACCGTGGCCGCCGCCCCTCGCTCGAGCACGATGTGCGTGCGGGGCGCCACGGCGAGGCCCGGTGACACGTGGTGGACGACGACGAGCGGGGCCTCCAGGACCACGTCGCGCTCGATGCGGATCTCGAGGGCGCCCGGCGCGAGCGCGGCGTTCACCAGCGCGAACGCGTCCGCCGCGTAGCGCTCCTGCGACGATCCTTCGAGGGGCGTCGCCCCGGGGGGCGCCACGGTCACTCGCACCCCATCCGGGACCGTGCTCTGCTCCACGACGAAGCCGTCGACGGTGTGCACCACCGCGCACGACCCCGACGCGATGGCGTCGGCCAGCCGCGACGGGGGGACGACGCCCGCGGAGACGGCCGGACGTACCCGGTCGAGATCGAGTCGCTCGAGAGGCGCGTAGCGCCAGACCTCGTCGCGAGTCGTGGGGAGTCCCGCGGCCTCGAAGGCGCGCAGTGCCGACTCGCGAGCGGCGGCGTCGCCGAGTGTCGGCAGGGCGTCGGCGACGTCGAGGGCGAAGGGCATAGGCCTCGGCAGTGTACCGGGTACGCGCGACGGTCCGACCTAGGCTGACCCCGACAAGGAGGGACCCTGACGTTCTCGTCCGACGTTCTCGCTCTGGAGATCGAGGGACCGGTCGCCACGCTGTGGCTCGATCGGGCCGACGCGCGCAACGCCCTGGGCCGCGCCCTCTGGCAGGACCTGCCCCGAGCGTGCGCCGCGGTCCGTGAGTCGGGGGCCCGGGCGCTGGTGCTCGCCGCCCGGGGGGATCACTTCACCGTCGGACTCGATCTGAAGGACCTGGGTGGCGACCTCGTCCACGGCGTCGCCGACGGCGACGCGTCCCCGGCGAGGGCCAACGAGGCTCGCTGGCGGGCCGTGCGCACGATGCAGGCGGCGGTGAGCTCCCTCGCCGAGTTGCCCGTCCCGGTGATCGCCGCGGTTCACGGCTACTGCCTGGGTGGCGGGCTCGACCTGATCACCGCGTGCGACGTTCGCCTCGCCGCCGCCGACGCCGTCTTCTCGATTCGCGAGACGAAGATGGCCATCGTCGCGGACCTCGGGACGCTGCAGCGGCTGCCGAGGGTCATCGGGTCCGGCCACGTCGCGGAACTGGCCTACACCGGTCGTGACATCGACGCGGCCGAGGCCGCCCGCATCGGGCTCGTCAACCGCGTCGCGGGGTCCTCGAGCGCCGACGTACTGGTCGCGGCCCACGCGCTCGCCGACGAGATCGCCGCGAACTCCCCGATGGCGGTGCGGGGGACCAAGGCCGTCCTGCGCGCCAACGACGGCCGCACGGTCGACGAGGGGCTCGAGTTCGTCGCGCACTGGAACACCCTCTACCTGCAGAGCCACGACCTCAGCGAGGCGATCACCGCCTTCCTCGAGAAGCGTCCCCCGTCGTTTCGCGGCGACTGATCAGCGGCTGAAGGGCCACCAGCGGCGGCGGGGGCGAGACGCGTCACCCGTCGCCCGACGCCGTTCGTCGACCAGCCCGGGCGCCACCGACTCGACGATCTCCTCGGCCTGGGCCAGCAGTCGTCGCCGCTCCTCGTCGGGGACCGAGGTCTCCGGCTCCCGCTCGACGGGTCGGCTCGCGAGCGATCCGTGCGACCACCCCACGTCGGCGAGCCGCCGCTCGTAGGTCAGGCAGTCCTCCGGACACGACCACGGCTGGTCGGGGGCGTTCCCGAGAACGCAGAACCGGGCCACCTCGCCCGACGCGTAGGTTCGGCTCTGGAAGTGCTTGCACTCCTCACGCATCGCCACGGTGACATCCTTCCACGCCCGAACGCGGGTCCGGCTCAGCCGACCGAGCCCTCCATCTGGAGCTCGATCAGCCGCGACCACTCGACCGCGTACTCCATGGGCAGGGTGCGCGTGACCGGCTCGATGAAGCCGTTGACGATCATCCCCATCGCCTGGCTCTCGGTGAGCCCCCGGCTCATCAGGTAGAAGAGCTGGTCGTCGCCGATCTTCGAGACGGTCGCCTCGTGACCGATCGCCGCGTCGCGCTCACCGACCTCCATGTAGGGCTTCGTCTCCGACGTGGACTGCTCGTCGAGGATCAGGGCGTCGCACCGTACGAAGCTCTTCGCCCCGGTCGCGCCCTCCTCCACCTTGACCAGTCCACGGTAGGTCGTGAGGCCCCCGTCCTTCGAGATCGACTTCGACACGATGGTCGAGGTGGTCTCGGGAGCGACGTGCACCATCTTCGCGCCGGCGTCCTGCACCTGGCCCGGTCCGGCGTAGGCGACCGACAGCACCTCACCCGACGCCTTGGGACCCATGAGGTAGACGCTCGGGTACTTCATGGTCAGGCGGCTGCCGATGTTGCCGTCGATCCACTCGACGTGGGCCTCGGCCTCGGCGCGGGCCCGCTTGGTCACGAGGTTGTAGACGTTGTTCGACCAGTTTTGGATCGTCGTGTAGGTGATCCTGGAGCCGCGCAGCGCGACGAGCTCCACCACGGCCGAGTGCAGCGAGTCGGTCGAGTACACCGGGGCCGAGCAGCCCTCGACGTAGTGCACCTGAGAGCCCTCGTCGGCGATGATCAGCGTTCGCTCGAACTGACCCATGTTCTCGGTGTTGATGCGGAAGTAGGCCTGCAGCGGCTGGTCGACCTTCACCCCCGGCGGAACGTAGATGAAGGATCCCCCACTCCAGACGGCCGAGTTCAGGGCCGCGAACTTGTTGTCGTTGGGCGGGATGACCGTCCCGAAGTACTTGCGCACCAGCTCGGGATACTCGCGCACCGCGGTGTCCATGTCGCAGAACAGGACGCCCAGGCGCTCGAGGTCGGCCCGATTGCGATGGAAGACGACCTCCGACTCGTACTGGGCCGTGACGCCCGCGAGGTACTTGCGCTCGGCCTCGGGGATCCCCAGTCGCTCGTAGGTGTTCTTGATGGCGTCGGGGAGGTCCTCCCAGCGCTCGACGCGGTTCTCGGTCGGCTTGATGTAGTAGTAGATGTCGTCGAAGTCGAGGTCCGGCATCCTCTCGGCGAACCACGGCAGCATCGGCTTCTTCTCGAATCGCTTGAGGGCGGCGAGGCGGAAGTCCCGCATCCACCCTTCCTCGTTCTTGATGCCCGACATCTCCCGGACGATCGCCTCGTTGAGCCCCTTCTTGGGCTTGAACACCGGCGTCTGTTCGTCCGACCACCCGAGCTGGTAGCGGCTGAAGTCCAGGTTGTCGATCGCCATCTCTCTCCTCGGCCGTTCTTACTACGCCCATAGTACTAATTACGCGGGCCGACCGACCGGTCACATACTGGCAGAGTAGAGCGGTGCCCGTACCACCCCGCCCCGACCAGCGCCCCACGACCCTGACCCATCACGGGGACTCCCGAGTGGATCCCTACTTCTGGCTCCGCGACCGTGACGATCCGGCCGTCCTCGCCCACCTGCGCGCGGAGAACGAGTACCTGGCCGCGTCGCTCGCGGCGATTCGCCCCCTGGAGGAGCGGATCTTCGAGGAGATCAAGAGCCGCATCGAGGAGACGGACATCTCGGTGCCGGTGCGTCGGGGGGCGTGGTGGTACTTTGAGCGGACGCGCGAGGGGCTCAACTACCCGATCGCCTGTCGCGTCCCCGCGCACGCCGAGGACGAGCCGCCGACCGTCGACGCGCACGCGACCCTCCCGGGTGAGCAGGTGATCCTCGACGAGAACGTCGAGGCCGCGGGACACGACTTCTTGTCGGTCGGCGTCTTCGAGGTGAGCCCGGACGACGACTGGGTCGCGGTGGGCGTCGACTTCGATGGCGACGAGCGCCACACCGTCACGTTCCGGCCCCTCGCGGGCCAGGCGGCCGTCGCCGACGAACTGCACGACGTCTACTACGGGTTCACCTGGTCGGCCGACAGCCGCTACGTCTTCTACACCCGGGTCGACGAGGCCATGCGCCCGTGGCAGGTCTGGCGACACCGCCTCGGGTCCCCGAGCGCCGAGGACGTCCTCGTCTTCGAGGAGCCCGACGCCCTCTTCACCGTGAGCGTCGGGCGCACTCGCGACGACGAGGTACTGATGATCGTCGTCGCCTCGTCGACCACCTCGGAGATCCGCACCCGCCCCGCCCACGAGCCCATCGGCGACTTCACCACCCTCCAGCCGCGCCGTACCGGCGTCGAGTACGGGATCGAGCACCTGATCGACCGGCGGGGACGTCGCTGGTGGCTCATGATCACGAACGAGGGGGCCACCGACTTCGCCCTGCGCGTGCGTCGCGTGGACGACGACGGCCCCTGGCGGGAGGTCATCGCCGAGGTGGCGGGGCGCCGACTCGACGGCGTGGACGCCTTCGCCGACCACCTCGTGATCTCGCTGCGCGACGGCGGCGTGGCCACCGTTCGGGTCGCCTCGATCGGGGACGACGACCCCTTCGGTGACGACCTGATGGATCGGTCGTGGGCGATCGACGGGCCCGACGACCCCTCGACGGTCGGTCTCGGAGCGAACCCGATGCACGCGTCACCGTCACTGCGCGTGGTGACCACCTCGCTCGTCTCCCCACGAGAGGTCGTCGACATCGACGTCCCGACGCGACGTCGCGTCGTGCGCAAGCGCCAGGTGGTTCACGGGTACGACCCGAGCGCCTACGCCACGTGCCGGCTCTGGGTGACCGCGAGCGACGGCGCGCGGATTCCGGTCTCGGTCGTCGGTCGTCGCGACGTCCTCGTCGCCGGCGACGGCGGCGAGTGGACCGTCGCCGCCCCGGCGCCGATGCTGCTCTACGGCTACGGCAGCTACGAGATCTCCATCGACCCGGCCTTCTCGTCGCTGCGGCTCTCCCTGCTCGACCGGGGCGTGCTCTTCGCCATCGCCCACGTACGCGGTGGGGGTGAGATGGGCCGGTCGTGGTACGAGATGGGTCGACTGGCGCAGAAGCCGACGACCTTCAGCGACTTCGTCGCCGTCGCGCGCGACGTGGTCCGGCGCGGCTGGACGACGCCCGACCAGCTCGCCGCCCGCGGTGGGTCGGCCGGAGGGCTCCTCATGGGTGCCGTCATGAACCTCGCGCCCGACCTCTTTCGCTGCGTGGTCGCCGAGGTCCCCTTCGTCGACGCCCTCACGACGATGCTCGACGCCACGCTGCCCCTCACGGTGGGCGAGTGGGAGGAGTGGGGAGACCCCGACGCCAGCGCGACGACCTACCGCATCATGCGCCACTACTCCCCGTACGACAACCTGCGGGATCGACACGAGGACGGCTCGCCCCTCGTCTACCCGCACGTCTACGCCACCGGGGGCCTGAACGACTCTCGCGTGGGCTTCTGGGAGCCGGCCAAGTGGGTGGCCCGCCTGCGCGACCTCCACCCCGAGAACGTCGCCTACCTCAAGACCGAGATGGGTGCCGGCCACGGAGGACCCTCGGGGCGCTACGACGCGTGGCGCGACGAGGCCCAGGTCCTCGCCTTCGTGATCAGCGAGATCGCGCCCGACAGCGCACCGCCGGCGGCCTAGTTCGTCGGCGGGTCGAAGACGACCTCGTCGGTCGTGACCACCCCGCCCGTTCGCCCCGGGGCTCGGTGCTCCGACCAGTAGAGGTTGGTGTGCGCGATGACGAGATCGGGCGTCGGGGCACCGTAGGACGAGATGTCCTCCGTCGTGTGGGCGTCGCCCACGAGAATCGCGTCGTAGCCCCGAGTGATGGCTCCGTGGAGGGTCGATCGAATGCAGGCGTCGGTCTGGGCGCCGACCACGATGAGACGACCCACGCGGCGTTCGGCGAGGACGTCCTCGAGCACGGTGTCCTCAAAGGAGTCCCCGTAGCTCTTGGGGACGAGCGGCTCCTCGTCGCGCCGTTCCAACTCGGCCACGTAGCGCCAGGGGGCGGTCCCCTCGACGAGGCCCTCGTCGGAGTGCTGGACCCAGACGACCGGCACGTGGGCGGAGCGGGCCCGCTCGACCAGGGTGCGGACGTTGGCGACCACTCGGTCGCGCTCGTAGGCAGCGGCGACCACCCCCTCTTGGACGTCGACGACGAGCAGGGCCGTCGCCGGGCGATCGGTCAGTGTGGTCATGGTGCCCCCTGTGTCCAGATCACCACGACCGGGGCGCCGTGGGCCCGAGCCCCGAACCACGATCGGTGGTGGCGATAGAGAACCGTTCCCGCGACGACGACCGCGACGACGATGGCGCCGGCGATGATCGCGCGGCGCAGGCGCCGCCCCGCGAGAGGCGAGCGGTGACCCGCCCGCTCGAGCGCCCAGGAGACGTCGTGGCGATGGGCGAGGGTCGACGGGTCGGCGGGCGGGAGCAGCTGGGCGTCGGAGAAGACGTAGTCGTGCTCCTCGAGGCGCGGGCGCGGCGGCGGCGCCGGCTCCGGTGACGGCCCGTCGGTCTCGAGGAGCCGAAAGCCCCGACGAGAACTGTAGGGAGAGGGCGGCGGAGCCGCGCGTCCCGGGCCGACCGGATCAGCGCGCATCGCGTCGCGTCGGACCTTGCGCCACCGCAGCGCCGCGATCGCCACCACGACCACGGCGATCACGACACCCGCAATGTAGAGACCCATCACGATCCTCAAGCTCCGTCCGGGCCCGAAGGCCTCGGGGCCAGCGTACCGAGCATGCCGGGCTCAGACCAGACGGGTGAAGTCGCGCCGGAAGTAGATCAGGGGGTCACCCCCGGGCGCCGACACCCACTCCACGGACACCACGGCCACGTCGTGGTCCCCGTGCGTCGTGACCCCGATCAGTCGTCCCTCGAAGTAGGCGATCGCCCCGTCGACGAGGGGCGACCCCTCGGGCGCCGGGTGCCACGGGGTGACGGCGAACCGCTCCACCCCCGAGAGGGAGAAGCGCCGAGCCACCTCGGCCTGGGTCGCCGACAGGATGCTCACGCCCACTCGCTGCGCGTCACGCACCGTGGACCAGCTCCGGCCCCCGCTCGTGGCCGCGAAGCTGAGGAGCATGGGATCGAGCGAGAGGGAGCTGAAGCTCTGGCAGGTGAAGCCCACCGGACCCGTCGGCCCCTCGGCGCTGACGACCGCGACGCCCGTGGCGAAGTGACTCGCGACGTGTCGGTACTCGCTCGTGCTGGGGTCGCTCACCCGGCGAACCCTACCGGGGCGGCCGCCGCGTGCGTTCTCTCGCCGTCCCGTCCGTCGACCGCAGGTCGCGCGGCCGCCCCGAGGACGGCCTCAGCGGGTCTCCCCCCGGAGGGCGACGCCCCCATCGCGCCACTCGACGAGACCGTCGTCGACGAGCCCGCGCAGGGCAGCCCCGACGCGCTCGGCGTCGGGGTCGGAGAGCGACGCGTGCAGCTGGGACTCCGTGTGCGGTCCCGCGCCGAGGGCGTCGAGGATGCGTCCGCGCAGCTCGCGCCGCGAGCCCCGGTACGGGGCCTGCGCCCGCGACACCCCCGCGCTGCGCGTCGCCGGGTCGGGCCCGCCGTCGCCGAGCCAGCGGCACCGCGACGCCAGTGGGCACCCGTCGCACCGGGGTACCGACCGGCAGTGCTGCGCGCCGAGGTCGAGGAGCGCCTGGTTGAATCGCGCCGGCGAACGGGGAGCGAGGAGTCGCTCGGCCAGGTCGCGGGCCTCGGCGGGACGCAACGGCCGACCGGCGACCGCCCGAGCGAGGATCCGCCCCACGTTGGTATCGATCACCGCGACCCGTCGCCCGAAGGCGAAGCTCGCCACGGCGGCCGCCGTGTACGGACCCACGCCCGGGAGGGTCCGCAGGACCTCCGGGTCGCGGGGTACCTCGCCACCGTGACGCTCGACGATCACGCGTGCGGCCGCCTGGAGGTCGCGTGCCCGACGGGGGTAGCCGAGACCCCGCCACTCGCGCAGGACGTCCGCGAGCGGTCGATCCGCGAGTGCGGCCGGGGTCGGGTGTCGCGCCACGAACCGCTCCCACGGACCGATCACTCGCGACGCGGGCGTCTGCTGGAGCATGATCTCGCTCACGAGGACGGCCCAGCCGTCGGTCGACCCGACCCAGGGGAGGTCGCGGCGCAGGCGAGGTGCCGCCCTTAGGACGAGGCGTCGAAGGGTGGCGAGGTCGTCAGTCCCAGACGTCGTCACCGTAGGGGCGGCGGCGCGCCGGAGCGGCGGCGCGGGTCCAGACCATCACCTTGCGCCGGAAGTAGCAGACCTCGAGGCCCTCCTGATTGAAGCCCTTCGTCTCGACCGTGACGATGCCCCGATCGGGCTTCGACGACGACGGCGCCACCGCGATCACGCGCGTTTCGGCGTAGATCGTGTCGCCGTGAAAGGTCGGGTGCCGGTGAATGAGGGACTCGACCTCGAGGTTCGCGATGGCCGCCCCCGAGACGTCGGGGACGCTCATCCCCAGGACCAACGAGTACACCAGATTCCCCACCACCACGTTGCGCCCGTGGATCGTCTCGTGCTGCGCGAACCACTCGTTGGTGTGCAGGGGGTGGTGGTTCATCGTGATCATGCAGAAGAGGTGGTCGTCGGCCTCGGTGATCGTCTTGCCCGGCCAGTGCCGGTAGACGTCCCCGGGAACGAAGTCCTCCAGGTAACGCCCGAAGGGGCGATCGTGAATGCTCACTCCATCACCCCGGGAGCCGGCAGTGGTCGCGTGGTGAAGGAGCAGAGGGCCCCCGGCAGGGACTCGCCGTCCACCACCATCCGCCACGTGTACCGAGCCCCCGGCGGCAGGGGGATCGGGCCGAAGTTCACCGCGATCGGCACGTCCACGGGGGTGCCCACGGGCGCCCCGGGGGGCTCGCTCGCGGAGAAGTCGCCTCGGACCTCGATGGCCTGGGGTCCCTCGGGCGTGTCGAACTGGACGACGGCCCCGTCGGCGTCCTCGAGGAAGAGCTCCCAGTGGTGAGGGCGGTCGAACTCGGGAGTGTCGACGGAGACCTTGACCGCGACGGCCGACGGTACGGGATCCGGGCCGGTGACCGACCACCCCCCTCCCAGGATGTACAACTTTCCGTCGGCCACCTGGGCCGCGTCCGCGAGAAGCATTACGACGTTCACGGCACGAGCCTACCGAGGAGGTCACGGGGCGTGAGAAGTCGGTAGTTTCGTGCCATGACGACCGCGCCCGACCCCGACCTCCTCGCCCGTCTCGTCGACGACGCCCAGCACGTCGTCGACGGCGCCGTGGCCGCCCTGCGATCTCGGGGAGGCGTCGACGCCGACCAGGTACTCGCCTACGACCTGGCCCACGCGGCGAGCGCCGTCGCGACCGCACGCGCGTCACTCGACTACGCGCGACGGGGCGACGACGAGGCGCGCCTCGCCGGAGCCTTCGTCGGACTCGCCCTCGCCGACCTCGCCCAGCGCGTGCTGGGGCGTGAGGCGCGTTGGGGGGTGGGCGCGGACTGGTTCAGCCCGTTCGCCACGTTCGTCGACGCCCAACGCGATCCCTCGGTCCTCGCCTCCCTCGCCGAGACGCCCGGACCCCGCCACCTCGACGAGGACTACGAGATGGTGCGCGAGGTCTTCCACCGCTTCGCGGAGGAGCAGGTGCGCCCGCACGCGGATCACGTCCACCGGGAGAACGCCGACATCCCCGAGTCGATCATTCGGGGCCTCGCCGAGCTCGGCGGCTTCGGCCTCTCGATTCCGACGGCCTTCGGGGGCGACGCCACGGGCGACGAGTCCGAGTACCTCGCCATGGTCGTGGCGACCGAGGAGCTGTCGTGGGGCAGCCTCGGCATCGGCGGCTCGCTGATCACGCGGCCGGAGATCCTGACCCGGGCTCTCCTCACCGGGGGCACCGAGGAGCAGCGGGCGCGGTGGCTGCCCCGCGTCGCCACGGCCTCCGTGCTCGCGGCCATCGCCGTGACCGAGCCCGACTACGGCAGTGACGTCGCCGGGATCACGACGAGTGCCGCGCGGACCGAGGGGGGCTGGCTCATCAGCGGCACGAAGACGTGGTGCACCTTCGCGGCCCGCGCCGACGTGCTCGTCGTGCTGGCACGCACCGACCCGGACCGCTCCCGGGCTCACCGGGGCCTCTCGCTCTTCCTCGTCGAGAAGGAGCGCGCTGACGGCCACGGCTTCGTGCTGACCCAGTCGGCCTCCGCCGCCGGCCGGTCGGGACCCGACGGCCGCCTGGAGGGACGCCCGATCGACACCCTCGGGTATCGCGGCATGCACTCCTACGAGCTCGCCTTCGACAACTGGTTCGTCCCCGACGCCGACCTCGTGGGCGGCGAGGCGGGACTCGGACGTGGCTTCTACTACCAGATGGCCGGCTTCGAGAACGGGCGCATCCAGACCGCGGCGCGCGCGGTCGGGGTCATGCAGGCGGCCTACGAGGCGGCCCTCGCCTACGCCCGAGAGCGCCACGTCTTCGGACGACCCATCATCGAGTACGAGCTCACCCGGGTGAAGCTGGGGACGATGGCCACCATCATCCAGGCGGCCCGACAGTTCAGTCTCGCGGTGGCGCGCCAGATGGGTCGGGGCCAGGGGACGACCGAGGCCTCGATGGCCAAGGCCTACGTCTGCCGGGCGGCCGAGTGGGTCACCCGGGAGGCGATGCAGATCCACGGGGGCATGGGGTACGCCGAGGAGTACCCCGTCAGCCGCTACTTCGTCGACGCGCGAGTGCTCTCGATCTTCGAGGGCGCCGACGAGACCCTCGCCCTCAAGGTCGTGGCGCGACGGCTCCTCGAGGAGTGATCACTCCTCGTCGATGGTGAACGGTCGGTGGATGTCGCCGAGGGTGATGCCCGCCGAGTGGAGGTTGACGCGCTCCCCCCGCGCACGCTGGGCCCTCATGGCCGCTCGCTCCCAGCGCTCCTCGACCCGCCCGTAGCGCCAGAACGTGAGGGCTCCGGCCCACACCGCCACGAAGAGCCCGACGATCACGAAGCCGGCCTGGTTGATGTTGAACCCGGCCGCGTAGTTCCAGAGACCACCCGTGAGGTGGAGCTGGGAGGCGAGGACCTGGGCCAGCTCCAGGGTCCCGATGTAGAGCGCGACCACCACGCTCAGCCCGGTGATGGTGATGTTGTAGTACACCTTGCGGACCGGCTTGGAGAAGGCCCACCCGTAGGCGAAGTTCATGAAGGAGCCATCGATCGTGTCGAGGAGGCTCATCCCCGCCGCGAAGAGGATCGGCAGGCTGAGGATCGCCCAGAAGGGCAGACCGGCCGCGACCGACGTTCCGGCGAGCACGAGGAAGGCCACCTCGGTCGCGGTGTCGAACCCCAGTCCGAAGAGGACGCCCAGCGGGTACATCTTCCACGGGGCGTCGATCGACCTCGCGACCGGTCCGAAGAACCGCATCATGAAGCCCCGGGAGTTGAGGTGCTTCTCGAGCTCGGAGTCGTCGAACCGTCCCTGGCGCATCTGGATGAAGAGGCGCACGATCCCGAGCAGGACGATGAGGTTGAGGATCGCGATGAGATAGAGGAACCCGCCCGAGACGATCGTGCCGATGAGGCCGCCGTAGTGGTGCAGGGGCGAGTTGGCATTGCGGACCTGGCCACCGAGGGCGCGGGCGCCGAGGCCGAGCAGGATCGTCAGGGCCGTCACCACCGATGAGTGCCCCAACGAGAAGAAGAAGCCCACCGACATGGGGCGCTTGCCCTCGGTCATGAACTTCCGGGTCGTGTTGTCGATCGCCGCGATGTGGTCGGCGTCGAAGGCGTGGCGCATGCCCAGGGTGTAGGCGAGGACGCCCGTGCCGATGCCCAGGACCTTGCCCGAACCCACCGCGTAGTGCCGCGTCGCCGCGAGGATCAGCAGACCCCACCCGATGACGTGGAGGGCAATGATGAAGGCGAACATGCCCCCGAGGGAGCGGCGTTCGCGCGGACTGAAGGCGTCGAGGACGCGGGACCGCGCGGGGCGCGTCGAGGTCGCGGGGGTGCTCACGACGCCACCCTAATAGGAGGGAGTCCTAGTAGCGAACGCCTCCGTCAGGTCAGCTGGCGGAGCGGCTCCGTCCGGCGCGGGTCCCTCGAGTGACGAACTTGATCGCCATCTTGCGACTGGCCTCGTCGATCATCTCGTCGCCGAACATCACGGCTCCCGATCCCTGGTCCGTCGCCGTCCGGTAGGCCTCCAGGATGTCCCAGGCCCGGTCGAACTGCTCCTGGGTCGGTGAGTAGACGTCGTTCAGGACGGCCGCCTGATCCGGGGTGAGGGCCCACTTGCCGTCGTAGCCCAGCACGCGAGTGCGCTGGGCGAACTCGCGCAGGGCGTCGAGGTCGCGGACCTTGAGGAACGGCCCGTCGATCACTTGGAGCCCGTTGGCGCGTCCCGCCATCAGGATCCGCGAGAAGACGTAGTTGAAGTGGTCGCCGGGGTACTCGGGGATCGCGACCCCTCCCGTGAGGACCGGCATCTCGATCGAGGCGGCGAAGTCGGCCGGCCCGAAGATGATCGTCTCGAGTCGGGGCGACGCGGCACAGATCTCGTCGACGTTGATCAGCCCCCGGGCGGTCTCGATCTGGGCCTCGATCCCGATGTGCCCGACCGGCAGTCCCGCGTTGCGCTCGACCTGGGTGAGGAGCAGGTCGAGGGCCACGACCTGGGCGGCGGACTCGACCTTGGGCAGCATGACCTCGTCGAGGCGGGGCCCGGCGCCGCCGACGACCTCGATCACGTCACCGTAGGTCCACGGCGTGTCCCAGGCGTTGACGCGCACGCAGAGGACGCGCTCGCCCCAGTCGTTGTCCCGGATCGCTCGAACCACCTTCGCGCGCGCCGCGACCTTCTCGCCCGGTGCGACCGAGTCCTCGAGGTCGAGGAAGGTCATGTCGGCGGACGTCTGGGGGGCCTTCGCCAGGAATCGGTCCGACGATCCCGGGGTGGAGAGACAGGAACGACGGGGCAGGTCACGGGAGCGCTCGGACATGCGCCGAGCCTACGTGGCCCGTTCTCCACGGCGGAGCCGACGTATTGCATACGTTCTCATCAGGTACTTTAATCAAAACTTACCTTTGGGCCGACCGGCGGGCGGACCGGCAGAACTAGCCTGGCACCCGTGACTGCCGTCGGGCGCGTGACGCGCTTCTCGACGCTCCAGCCGCCGCACTGGCTGCGTGGACGCCGACTCATCGGGTCGGCGCTCGCCGTCGCGGCCGCGCTCGGAACGCTGGTCGCGCCCACGGCGACGGCGGGAGCGACGGGGCTCACCAACGCCCGGGCGGAAGCGGCCACCCTCTACAAGCAGATCCAGACGATCAACAATCGAGTGGGCTACTTCGGCCAGAAGTACGACGCGACGCTCATCAACCTCCACCACATCAACAACGTCATCGTCAACACGAAGAACATCGTCGCCCAGATCGAGCGCCAGGTGGCTCACGGCAACACCCAGCTGCGTCAGGACGCCGTCTTCGCCTACGTGATGGCCGGAGCCGCGGCGAGCAACAATCCGCTCTTCTCGGCGAACGCCACGCAGATCGGTGCGACGCAGGTCTACGGGCAGTTCGCCCAGGGCAACATCAGCACCCAGATCGCGAACCTCAAGAACTACAAGATCAAGCTGACCCAGGAACGCTCCATCCTCGCCGCCGAGGACCGCAAGGCGGCCGACGCCGCGCGCACCGCCGCCAAGGCCTTCCACGAGGCGAAGCTGCTGCAGGCGTCGCTCCAGAACACGCTCAGCAAGGTCAAGGGGCAGATCGCCTACTACATCAATCAGCAGCAGGCCGCGGCCAACGCGGCCTCGGCGAGCGCGCTCAGCAACGCGAAGCCGGTCGCGGGATTCCCGGCCCCACCCCCCAACTCGCGCGCCGACATCGCGATTCGGGCCGCCCTCAGCTTCCTGGGGGTCCCGTACGTCTGGGGAGGGGCGTCGCGCTCCGGCGTCGACTGCTCCGGACTCGTGATGCTCGCCTACGAGGCGGCCGGGATCTACCTCCCCCACTACTCGGGTGCCCAGTTCGCCGACACGGTACGCGTCCCCCTCTGGGACCTCCAGCCGGGCGACCTGCTCTTCTACGGCTACAACGGTGACGAGCACGTCGCCATGTACCTCGGTCACGGAATGATGATCGAGGCGCCGAGCACCGGCTACACGGTCCACATCACGCCCGTGCGCCTCGGCTACGGATTCGCCGGCGCCGGTCGTCCGCGCGCCTAGTCCGCCCCCGTGTCCGGCGTTCCCACCGCGATCCACCTCGGCCCCCTCGTCTTCCACCTCTACGGGCTGGGCCTCGCCGTCGCCGCCTACGTCACCTACCTGTACCTCGGCCGTCGCCTCGCTCGTCGCGGCCTCGACGTAAGTCGGGTGGGCGCCTTCGCCGGATGGATCGTGGTGGCCGCCCTCGTCGGCGCTCGCGTCGCCCACGTGGCGACCAACTGGTCGATCTACGCTCACGATCCCGCACGATGGTTCGCGGTGTGGGAGGGGGGCCTCGCCAGCTTCGGCGGCATCGCCGCGGCCGTCCCGGTCGCCGTCTACCTGGTACGGCGCTGGTGGCCGGGCGTCTCCCTCGCCACCTTCGCCGACGCCGTCGTCCCCGCCCTGGTCGCGGGGTGGGCGCTCGGGCGCGTGCTCGGACCGCAGTTCATGGTCGCGGGGGGCGGCCACCTCACCCACCAGTGGTTCGGCCTGCGCTACCACGGCCAGGTCGGCAAGCGCGTTCCCGTTCCTCTGATCCAGGGGGCGGAGGACGGAACGCTCTGGGTCGTCCTCCTCGGGCTGGAGCGACGCGGTCTCGGGCGCCGACCCGGACTCATCGCGGGTTGGGCCATGACCGTGTGGGGCCTCGTGCGCTCGACCGACGAACGCCTGCTGCTCGGGCAGAACTCCCACTCCGGTTCGGTGGGCGTCCAGCTCGCCGGCCTGGCACTCGCCGCGGCCGGTCTCGCCCTCGTCGTCTGGTCCCTGCGTCGCCCTAGGGAAGAGGCTCGAACCGCGCCGTGAAGTGGCGCAGCGCCGGCGGCTCGTGGACCATGCGATAGCCCCGGAGATCGCCGGCGCGCTCGGCGACCGCCGTCACCACCTCGACCACGTAGTCGATGTGACTCTGGGTGTAGGTGCGCCGCGGGATGGCCAGCCGCACCAGCTCCATCGCCGCGGGCTGCTCGGTGCCGTCGGGGTGACGACCGAACATCACGGTGCCGATCTCCACGCTGCGCACCCCGCCTAGTTCGTAGAGGGCGACGGAGAGCGCCTGACCCGGATAGGCCAAGGGGTCGATGTGGGGTAGGAGCGCCTTTGCGTCGAGATAGACGGCGTGGCCCCCGATGGGCCAGACGACCGGAACCCCCGCGTCGCGCAACGCCTCGCCGAGATAGGCGGTGGAGCGAATCCGGTAGCGCAGGTAGTCGTGGTGCACTGCCTCCGAGAGGCCCTGCGCCAGCGCCTCGAGGTCGCGCCCCGCGAGCCCCCCGTACGTGGGGAATCCCTCGGTGAGGATGAGCAGGTTGCGACAGGATTCGGCGAGGGCGTCGTCGTTGAGGGCCAGCCAGCCCCCGATGTTCCCGAAGGGGTCCTTCTTCGCTGACATGGTCATTCCGTCGGCGAGGGATGCCATCTCGCGGACGATGTCCGCGACCTGGCGGTCGCCCTGACCGGGCTCGCGCTCGTGGATGAACCAGGCGTTCTCGGCGAAGCGACAGGCGTCGAGGAAGAAGGGCACGCCACGTCGGTGACAGATCTCACTCACACCGCGAATGTTCTCCAGAGAGACGGGCTGGCCACCCCCGGAGTTGTTGGTCACCGTGAGCATCACCACCGGGACGTCACTCCCCCGCTCCTCGAGGACCCGTTCGAGGGCGGCGAGGTCCATGTTGCCCTTGAAGGGGTGATCCAGCGCCGGATCGCGTCCCTCCTCGATCACGAGGTCGAGAGCCTCGGCGCCACTCGCCTCGACGTTCGCTCGCGTCGTATCGAAGTGCGTGTTGTTCGGGACGACCTTGCCCGGACCACCGAGCGCGGTGAAGAGGATCTTCTCCGCGGCCCGGCCCTGGTGAGTGGGGATGATGTGGCGGAACGGGAAGAGATCCTTCACCGCCGCCTCGAAACGGAACCACGACGGGGATCCCGCGTAGCTCTCGTCGCCGTGCTGGATCGCCGCCCACTGGTCACGCGACATCGCACCGGTCCCCGAGTCGGTCAGGAGGTCGATCAGCACGTCCTCGGCGCGCAGGCTGAACAGGTTGTAGCCGGCCGCGCGGATCGCGACCGCGCGCTCCGACGCCGTCGTCATCCTCAGGGGCTCCACCGAATGGATGCGGAACGGCTCGATGATCGTGCGAAACTGGTGGTCCATGACCCGATCGTAGGTCGGTCGAGCGAGGCGCCTACTGGAGGCTGTTCCACTCCTCGTCGCTCAGCCGCCCGACCTCGCGCACGTCGCTCGGCGCCGCCTCGATCAGGACGTGCTCGTCGGCCACGTAGGAGACGTGGTCGAGACCGAGCCGCCTCCAGGGGCCGAAGACCTGACGGCCCGGTCCCGGATTCGAGTACACGCCCCGCACCAGGACCGCGTCCGTGGACGCCGCGACGACGAGGGCCGGACGCTCCTTGCTGCGGATCTCCGGCTGTGCGGGGTCCGGCTCGCTGAAGGGCATCTCCACGTGCACGACCGCTCCGGCGAGCGGATGGGCGAGGTCGACACGCCGTGCCTCCGCCGGGGTGAGGCGGGCTCGACGACGGACGACCTCGATCGCGACGTCGGGACTCGGCGTCGCCGTCGAAGGCGTCGCCGCCGCGGGGGCGCCCGTCGGGCCCTTCGTCTTCGGACCGCGGGAGACGGGGCGGGTGGTCGTGCGACGCTGGGCCTTCTCCGCCTCCTTGCGCGCCTGACGTCGTGCCCGTACCTCGGGATCGACCTCGCGGGGCGAGAGCACCGAGCGGGCCGGGACCACCGCCACCGCCGGAAGCTCCCACTCGGAACGCTCACCGAGCAGCCGGCGACAGTGGGGAGCGGCGGGGAACGACTCCGAGACGGCGAAGGCGAGGAGGGCCGCGATCTCGTCGGCCGTGACGCCGTCGGAGGCGAGGGTGTCGACGGCTCGGGCCAGCTGCTCGTAGGAGGGATGGTCCGCGTGGTCCCCGAGCGCGGTGACGACGCGATCGAGCGCACCGGCGACCATCAACTCGAGCAGGGCGCGCACGGCGACGATCGGCGCACCGGCGACGAACACGGAGAGGTCGCGTCGCTGATGGAGTCCCCGCAGCGGGACCGCGACGGCCGGCGACAGGCGGGCGCTGGGGCGGAGGTCGAGCGAGTCGACCACCTCGAGCACGGCCGTCGCGTCGAGGCGGGCGAGGCCGCGCCGCGCCATCACGGCCGGCGCGTCGCCGCGACCGTCGCTCGCGCTCTCGGTGGGGGTCGGATCGTCGCTCATGACCGAGCCAGCGTACTCAAGGTCGACGGGTCTCAGGCGGGGACCCGGCGGCTCCCGCCGTACGCCGCGAGGAATCCGTGGCACTCCTCCACCGGCATGGGGCGGGCGACGTGGTACCCCTGGACGAGGTCGACGTTCAGGTTGGCGAGCGCGTCGTAGACGTCGGCCGTCTCGACGCCCTCCGCGACCACGTCGAGGCTCATGGCCCTTCCCAGCTCGACGGCGGCCTTCACGACCGCGAGAGCCTTGTCGTTGGTGAGGAGTCGACTCGTGAAGGCCTTGTCGATCTTCAGCTCGTCGACCGAGAAGTCGACCAGTTTGGAGAGTGCCGAGAACCCCGTTCCGAAGTCGTCGACCGAGATGCGCACACCCGAACGGCGAAGCGACTCGATGCCCCGACCCACCTTCTCGTTGTCGTTGGCCAGGATGCTCTCGGTGATCTCGATCGTGAGCCGTGTCGGAGAGAAACCACTCTCGTCGAGGATGCGGCGAAGCAGTTGGGGAAAGTCGCCGTTGACGAAGTCTCGCTCGGACACGTTCACGCTGAGTCGGTGGGGCCCGTGTGCCTCACCCAGGCTCTGGACCTGCTCGATGGAACGGCGCACGACGTGTTCGGTGAAGGGGACCATCAGTCCCTGCAGCTCGATCATGGGCACGAAGCGATCGGGCGGTATCGGGCCATAGCCCTCCGGACTCCACCGAGCCAGCGCCTCGCACCCCACGATGGACGCGGTGCCGACGTGGACCACGGGTTGGAAGTGGACTCCGATGCTCCGATCGCGCACGGCCTGACTCACCCGCCCGAAGAGCACGAGACGACTCGGGTCGCCCCGATCGTGCTCGAAGTCGTAGTGTCTCACCCCCGAGCGATCTCCCTTGGCGCGGTACATCGCAATGTCCGCCTTGCGGATCAGCTCGTCCTGCGACTCACCATCGACCGCACGAACGGCGACTCCCACACTGGCGCTCAGCTGTAGGGACAGTTCGTCCACCACCGTGGGCTCACGGACCAGTCGCTCGATGCGATGGGCCACCTCCGTCAGCTCGTCGTGCGACGCGTGCGGCAGGTACATCGCGAACTCATCGCCACCGAGACGCGCGAGGACCCCCGGGGCGTCAAGCCCCCCCTTCAGGCGATGGGCCAACTGCACCAGCACCAGATCGCCCGCTCGATGGCCGAGTGAGTCGTTGACCTCCTTGAAGTTGTCGAGATCGACGAGGATCACGCCGCCGACCCCACTCGCCCCGTCCGCGGCTCCGCCGTTCTCGACGCGCGCCAGGCCTCGCCGGTTGGCGAGACCCGTGAGCGCGTCCGTCTCAGCGAGAGCCTTGAACGCATCCGACTGGACTCGCTCGATCCGAAGGGACATGAGGAGCCGGACGAGGAGAACCAGGATGGCGGCGAGGGCGAGACCCCCCACGACCGGTGGATCGCGAAAGAGCGCGGCGAGTGAGGTCACGATCATCGCCAGGAGGCCGAACGCCGCGATCTTGCGAGCTTGCACGTAGCCCGACACCGACTCGTGGAACACGTTCCGCGTCGTGGGCCGGTCGACGTCGATGGAGGCCGCCCAGCCACCGAGGGCGTACGCCGCGATCCAGCTGAGGTCGATGAGCACGCCCCAGTGGGCGGTGTTGTGGACCGCGTCGCGCTGCGCGAGGACCATGCCCACCGAGATCACCAGCGCGGCGCCACCGACGTAGGGAACGACGTGATCTCTCGTCACGTCGACCATCGTCGTGGCCGTCGCGGCGATGACGATGATGGCGACGAGGGCCATGCCGATGACCCAGTGCTCACGATGATTCAGGCGGGTGAAGACCTCGGACACCTGCCCCAACACACGGTTGAGATAGAGCCAACTGAGTGCGGCGGACAGCGCCAGCCCACCGGCGACCGCGTCGATCTGCAGCGACAGGGTCAGCGTGCGGAGTGAGGAGTACGCGAGGGCCAGAACGAACGCGACGCCGCAGACGCTGATCATGACCGCGAACTCGAGGTTGGCGGTGGGCGGGGCGAAGGGGTTCACGCCCCTCGGCAGGGAGCCGAACAGCAGACCGGCCGTCGCCGTGAGGCCCTCCGCCACCAGGAGCAGCCCCCACGCGAGGCGTCGGAACTCGCTCGCGCGGAGACGGCGCACCACGGGGACGGAGAGGAGGGCGATGACTCCGGCGAAGATCACCCGATCGGAGACCTCGAGGACCTCTCCGTGACGGCCGGCGCCGATCAGGAGCAGCGAGACGAGCATCGCCAGCAGGATGCTCCGAGAGTCGGTCAACGAGGCCCGGCGGAGGCGGCCGACGAATGCGACGGAACGAGTCACCATGTCGTCACCGGAGGAGGCGGCACGGCCGACTCGCTCGGCCGGCTCGCTTGGAGGTGGTCCGTCCGCCGCACGTCGCGCGTCTCGCACCTGAGTAGTACTGAGTCACATTCGGGCCGCGAACGGCCACGATCGACGGCATCGGCGCCACTCTCCCCCCAGAGCGATTGACGGACGTTATCACGTCACCCGGAATGTCACGCTGTGATCAATCAACGATCCGAGGTCGTGCGGGCCGACCGAGGCGCGACGTGACGGTGCTCGACCGCGCCCCACGATCGGGGGGACGCGGCGCTCGCCGCGCCGTTGGCGGGCTACCCTCCGTGACTGATCGCTCGAGCGCGTCGTTCGGAGCGAACGCCGGCCACTCGACCCCACTGACGACGTTCCCTCACCTCGCGAGCAACGCATCTCCTCCCGTTCGCTACGCGACCGAGAGGAGTCGCCCACCCGACACGGGTCGGCCCGTCGCCGTTCGCGACGGGAACGAGCAAGGATCATCGAGAGTGGGCTCGTGACGAATCACCGGCGCGCCGCGCGAAGCGTTCCGTTCGCTGCGTCCTCCATCCCGGGTCGCCCGTCGCCACGACGCACGATCCCCGCGGGATCGGAGCGCGCTATCCGAGCAGCTGCTTGGCGACGACGACGCGCTGGATCTGGTTCGTTCCCTCGTAGATCTGGGTGGCAGGCCGTAGACCTCGAAAGGCCAAGGGACGACTGGTCTTTCGCGATGTCGGTTCCCACAGAATCTCGGTCACAGCCCGCCAGTGTAGGACGAGGCGGCGCTGAGGCCCCACGAAAAAAGTGCCGAGTGCATGCCCCAGGTCGGGCCCGACCGTCTGCCGTCGTGTGGAACTCCAATTACGAACCCGTGCCGGGACCTCCGACCAACCGTCTCTGGGACGAACATGACGTCGCCGCCTTCGTGGGCTTTCGCTCCATCGACGAGCTGGTGGCACGCCACCCGTCGTTCCCTGCGACGGTGCCCCTCGCGATGCAGGGACGGCGCTGGCGCCCGGGTGACGTGGTCGCCTGGATCGACCGGCTCTGCGCCGGCGCCGAGGAGGCCGCCCAACCCACCCAGGCGGCCCTGACCAGGACGCCAGAATTCGATGTGGGCTCCATCGCCCATCTCCTGCGAGAGGATCGCCGTGGCTAGGCCCAAGAACCCCTACGGAGACCCGGTCAGCGTGTGCCGCAAGGGCGAGCGCTTCCGCGTGCGCTACTACCCCACCGGCGAGATCACCGACCCGAAGGACCGCAAGGAGCTCCCCTCGACGTACTCCTCGAGAGATACCGCCCTCGAGGCGGCCGCCCTCTTGCGTCAGAGACTTCTCGAACATCGCGACGTCCACGGCACCCGCGGCGACCACACTCGGATCCTCCTCGCCGACGCCATCAACGTGTACCAGCGGTTCCTCGACGAGGCCGTCGCGGCCCACACGATGCCCCAGGGCACGGCTGACTGCCGCTTCAGTGACGTGAGACTTCACCTCGGGCCACTGACGCAGCGCAGCGCCCCGCGCGTAAGAGACCTGGTGGGCCCGATGGCGAAAGACGTCGTCGCCTCCATCTCCACTGCGCTTACCCGCGATGGGAGACCCAAGGCCCTCAACACCCAGAGCCGCGCCGAGAGCTCGCTGCGCACCTTTGGACGCTGGCTCATCGACCAGGGCTACGCCATAGAGGACCCCTTCGGCTTCATGGACGAAGACATCGCCACGAAAGCGGCCGCGCGGCGCGCGCGCATTCGGGTTCGCGCCTACGAAAAACTCGCGAGTGAGACTTACTCGGGAGATGGCGATGACGAGCGCGGCATTGGCCTCAAGGACGTTCCGAGTCTCAGCGTGGTGAGCCAGCTGCGCGACGCGATCTACGCCGTAGAGACGCTGGGGATCGAAGGACTCCGCGCGCATCATCGCCTACTAAGCCCCGAAGCGGCCTCGCAGACGTCCCAGCAGCCGATGTTCCAAGTGGCCACGGGCATGCGTCTCGGTGAAACGCTAGTCGTCCACACGAGCCGCATCGACCTCGACGACATGACCATCGGCGTCGACCGCCAAATCGACGTCTACCGGCCTTGGTACCCGGGCGACGCCCCACCGATGGTCCCGCCGAAGAACGACCGGCCCCGCAGGGTCAATGTGTGGCCCTTCTTCGAACCAGTGCTGCGCCAGCTCGTGGAGTACGCCGACGAGCACTCCGGTGGCTGGCTCTTTCCCGCCCCGTCACGCCAACTCTGGCGGACGAAGGCCCGGGAGTCCGAGTGGAAGCGGGCAATTCACTACATGGGCACACTCCGCCAACGTGCACTCGACAGTGGCGTCGCGCCGGACGACGCCCCCGCAGTCTGGATATGGCGCCCCCACTACACACGCCACACCTACGGCTCCTACAGCTTGGCTCCCGTGCAGAGTGGTGGCCTTGGATGGAGTACCAAGGCGGTCCAGATGTCGATGGGTCACGCCGACGAGCGCACGACGCTCGCCATCTACCGCCACGTCACCAACGAAGAGTTCCGACATGTTCGTACGGCAACCATCCAATGGCCCGGCCTTTGAGAGTTCTCGAAGGAACGTACGGTACCTGATGACAAACCTCGCATGCACCCATGCGCTTCCCGCCCATTGATTCGCGAAGGTGTCGGCGGCGGGACTCCGCGTCGGCCCAGTGGGAAGGAATCCACTCTGACGCTCGGTCATCGTGGTCCCCTTCGGGTGGTGCTTCTCACCATAGCCCGCAGCACCGACAGAGCCATCGGGCGCCCGGGAATAGACAGACCTTCGAGCCTCGCTTCGACCCCGCGGACAGACCCGCTCCACAGACCTTCGAGGGTTGACACCGTGCAGAGTCTGCCGCTCATCGACCTCGCCATACAGCGAGTACCCGTGATCAGTTGGTGGACAGATTGGGCATGTGCTCATGGGGTCCGATGAATCCAACGTGAACCTTCCCCGTGCTGCCACGTGTGTCGTCGTAGAAGTAGACCCGAGGGATCAAAGGCCCGCCACCCTGGGCGATCTTGAGATGAGCAAGCATCTCAACTCGGCCTGATGCATTCACTTGGGTGTCAACGGGGAGCTGCCTTCGTGCGCGAAGGCGGTCATTATTGAGCACCCCCGCGCTCTCCGTCATGGACAGCTTCTTCTCCGATGGGTTCCACGTTCGGGGAGAACCGGAACTCTTGCACCATTCGTAGAAACCCCCGTCATGCTTGCCTCTGGTCGCGGCGTACTCGTTCAGAGCGCGTAAGCCAAGCCATGTCTGCTTAGCCCACGAACCACTCCTGAGGTCCGACTCCATCTTCTCGATGTCGACCGGTGCAAGCTCGTGGATCACTATGAATGGCAAGAGATTCGCGAACTCTATGGCATCGCCAATGCTATCGACGTCCTCGGGTAACCCCACCTCAGCGGAGTCATCTGGATCCTTCAACTGGGTGTGTCGAGCGACCTCGTCGAAGCGCTCGATCAGGACGTTGACCTGACCTGCAAGCTCCTCGTTGTCAGCGGCGGCGTCGAGCAGATCGTCTTCTAGTGCGGCGAGCTTCTCTCGCAACGCCTGGGCTTCCTCGTCGGCCAGAGCAATGAGATCATGGTTGTCACGATCCACGCCCTCCCTCAACTGTCGACGAACCGCACCGAAGAGCTCGGGCGGTCGCGTGGCGGTGACTGTTGTCACCAACATCTCGGCGAATCTCTCCGCGGCGGCGGCCGGAAAACGCGACGCGACCTGCCCACTGACGTAGCGGTGGCGGCTTGGGCTCAGACCGCTGTCACCTCTGTTCGGTAGGTAGAGTCGTGCCCCGCCTCCCCAGACGGCGAGGTCGTCTCCAACGAGAGCCTTGAGATCCTCTACGTCCTCCGGGGCAAGCACGTAGACCTGCACGACGCCGGCGAGCTGGTCGTAAGCGGCCCTGGCCCTCGCACTGGTCTCCGCCACGCCCGCCCAATCGTGCGAGAACACCACGAGTGGGAGACGTCGATTCGGATTGGCGATCAGCCCCGCTAGGCCCGCCGCATCGATTGCGAGCGGACCGCTTCCCAACCGAACCCCTCCCACCCTTGGATCGCAGCCCGTTTCCAGCAGGGTCTTGACGAGTCGCGGTGCCTTGAAGACGAGTCGTGCGAAAGGGTCCTCACTCTCGCGCTCCACGTCCACCCAGAGAGTTCCGCCTGCTTCGGATCCCTGCAGCACCGTCAGCTTCGTGGTCCAACTCTCGCTGCCGCCTTGTCGCTGCTCCGTGAGACGAGCGCGAAGACCATGGACTCCTTCGCTCTCGGCCCGGGCCACGAAGAGCTCGTATTGATCCAGACTCAGCGAGGAAGTTCGAGGCTTGTGGACGTCGCCAGATGACTCTCCATCAGGCAACTGCTCCAGCTCAATGCCTTTGGAGCGGAGCCACGCCAGAAACGCCGCAGCGGCCACTTCGTCCAACTTCTGGCGATCTTCCTCCCATATAGCGCGATACAAGAGCGTCACAGTCCACCTCCCCCACCGGGCTGGTCCGATTGAACCTTCGTTCGACGGCCGCCGATGGTCAACGTACCCACAACTTGAACGAGATCGCTGATGCTCACAACGCCTCCCCGGGCGCTCCAACTTCCACTAAGCGAACGGCAGTCGCTAGTCGCTCGAAGGCGAGCGTGCAGCCGTCGATTAGTTCACGCAGCTGGGAAGCTGCGATCGGGACCTGTTCGGCACGAAACCTTGGCTGTGAACTCCACGTCGGGACCAGCGCGTCGTCCGCATGCTGAACCTCATGTGCCATCCAGGTTGCCCTAGGTCCAGCGTGCGTCACATCCGACAACTCCTCGTAGGCGCGCACCCCAGGTGGAATCTCGTCACGCACGCGGTGAAGCATCTTGGCCATGCTGGGTAGCACCGGGTGATCGCGGCGCTCCAACGAGGGCCTCGCCGAAAGAGCGTCGAGGTAATGAGGCGCCTGCGCAATGAAAAGCATGACCACCTCGAGCTCGAACATCGCGCGCATCAGGGGCCACACCTGCCACGGGTTGTCGTCAACAAGGCCGAGCCAGATCCCGCGATGGAGTCCGTGGATTCTCACGAGGAGCGACTGCGATACCAAGCGCTCCATCGGTGGCTCTCCACTAATCGCGGGGAAGTATCGGCGGGCCAGGATGTGATACCGCTCGCCTGGGGCGAGGACTGCCGCGGCAGCCTCAAGTGTGGTGAACCAATCGGTGTCGGCCAAAGGTTCGTCCGACCTCGCACCATTGTTCCCTTCTCCGTAGGACGTCATGCCACGTGCCATTGGATCAAGCTTCGCCGTCTGAGGTCGGTCCGCTGTCCAGCGAAAGGGTTTCGGCGTCGTTGAGAGACTCAACAGTGGCGTTCGGCCGCATCGCTGCCTCGGCCTTGTGAAGACTCTGATGTACCAAATCCCTGATGGCATCGGCCTCCTGCTTGATCTTGTCCGCCGAGTTCCTGATGGCCGAGACCTGCTTGTTGATGCCATCGAAGCGCTCCAGTGCGGCGAGAGCCTCGACCAGCGCGTGGTTGACCTCGACCACACTGACCTCGTCGAGCGAGCCGAAACCCCGAACAGCGTTGAGCTTCAGTAACTGGTAGGTAAGGGCTAGGAGCTCGACATCGTCCACATCTGGGTCGAATGCGATCACGATCTCGTTGGGTGAAAGCACCATGAGTCGGCCTGCGGTAGGCATGTCCTCGACGTGCTTACACAGACCGAGGAAGCTCCCCGCAGCACGATTCTCCTTCGCCCCCTTCGCTTCTCGCTCCCAGTCGAGTCGCGAGAGCGCCTGGTTCTTCGCCTCGATGACTATACGGGCCTGATCCACACCGCCCACCATCAGGTGCACCAGCCCGTCACCCTTCTTGGACTTGGAGACCCGCCCGGTGACGTTCCCTGTCTTCTCACACTCGTCACCGGCCAAGTTGGCTAGGCGCTGCACATACGACACCGCCACGTCCTCGTACTGCAGCCCCCCAATCACTCCAGCCTCGACGACCTCTGCCACGGCAATCTCGCGGGAGCGCTCATCGCGCAGATCCTCGATAGAAGAGGACAGGGCGTCTAGCTTGAGGGATAACACGCGCAACGGGGACGTCGGCTTCTCAGCGTCGAGCAGTTCAGCGAGGTCACTGCGCTGTTGGCCAACCTGGCGAGAGATGTCGGTCTGAATCTTCACTTGCGCGTCGTCAAGGCTCTTGAGTATTGCTTGGCGCAGCGGGGAGTCTTCCCCAGTTGTCAGAGCTTCCAGGCTCTGGCGAAGCTCGCCGACGACTTGGTTCACGTTCCGCACAAGAGAACCGTCCTCGGAGACGAGTTCACTCAGCTGCTTTTTCAAGTTCGCGCTCACGTCGCCAACGGCATCCTGGATGGCGACCTTGGCGCTGCCGATGCTCGCATCGAGTTTCTCCACACTTGCGGCATGAGAACCTAGGGCCACTACCTGTGCTCCGAGCACCAAGATCTTCCTGCACAGTTCAACCGCATCCACCCCGGAGTCCTGAGCAGAGCGGAACTCGGCTATTACTCCGGGATCATCGACTTGAAAGTCTCGAATGACCACTTGATCCTCGGAGACCTCTACTGGCATCATGTTTCCCCTTTCGGCCCCTGCCCCTGATCACACGTGCGGAACCTTACAGCATCACTGTGACACGGCGAATTCGTCTCCAATGCCAGCTGTCACGGCAGCGTCAGTCTCTCTAAATGGCCGACGAAAGAACATCGTATTGCTCTAATATCTCGCGCTTCGTCCGAAACTCGCCGTAAGCAACCTCGTCCTTGCGCTTCACGATTGGAAACGTGTCCATAATGTACGACACCTCGTCGCGATCAAGGCCGTAGAGGTGAAAGCAGGCTGCATCAAGCTCGGCACGGAGTCGCCGGCGTCGCTCAGGATCCCAACGGAATGGCGGGCCGTCGTAGCCAAGATCCACCGCAAGCCCCGCCATGTCTACTGCCGTGTATGTCAACTCGAATACGCACGACATCATCCATGCGGCCACCGACTCAGATGGGGACCAAGGAGCGGGCGCCTCCAGGACATCGGAGGGCAGCACAGGTAGCTGCTTCGCAACGAAGTAGTTCAGGTTACTTCCGCCCAGCTTCTGCCGTGCTGCGTAATCTACGACGAAACTCGACAGCAAGGCAATCAGACTGGCTCTAAGAGGAGTCGGCTTGTCTGACCACACAAGTTGCTCACTATCCCCTGTGCCACACAACGGAAGCGCGGCAATGATCAACGTTCGCTCGTCGGTTGGGCGGCAGACCTTACGGAATCCGAGTAGCCAACGAGCACCCCTAGGCAGCCTCTCCTGAACTTCGCGCTCCTCGACCCAGTACCTAGGACTAACCACGTATTCTGAGTCGGCAAGTTCAGAATCACGGATGTGAGACGGTCTTGCCTCACTATCCTCACTTGCGCTCCTGGAAGCGTCGGCCCACCGATGATTGAAATGATGAGCCATCTTTCCCTCGTATAGCGGCAGCCACGCCTCGGCACCTTTGCGCCACACGTTCCCTTCCAGCTGCGCACCCAGCGCCTCGAGCTCCGCCGCCGTGCGGAAGAGCCCCGAGTCGTTGGTCATGTGGAACATCGTGCTGAACTAGATTCCCCAGGGATTGCCCTCGGGGTCGTCCTCGCGCACCAGCACGGGCACCCGCCGGTAGATCTTGGTCGTAAGCTCGGCGTCGACCCGCGAGCGAAAGACCGGGGCCGTCTTCGTGTTGGGGTTGAGCAACGCGATGTCTTCAGGACTGAGAGTGAAGCGCCGATCCGGGTCAGCGAGGTCGCGCGTCTCGCGCGCGAAGAAGGAGAACTGCGCTTCGCTCGCTCCGCCGCCGGGACCGGTGAGAGTGAGCAGACAGAACTTGAAGCGACGGTCAACGTCCGGGAAGAGCGGGGCGCCGTTCTCGAAGTCGAAGAGGCTCACGAGCCGCCCACTAGAGACGCAGTCGCCGAAGAACTCCTTGGTGGTGTCGTCGGTGGCGATGCCCGTCGGCACGATGACCCCCAGGCGTCCACCGGGCGCCAGCGCCTCGCGCATGGCCTCCGCGAAGACGGCGTAGGTGTTGATGTCCCCTCGACCGCAGAGCGGGTAACAACCTGAGGTGCGCAAAAAGAGACTCTCCGCCTCGGCGTCGCGCAGCGCCTGGCGGTACTCGGCCCAGAGGACCGGATCTTCGGCCTCGAGACGCGCGATCAGCGCCTTGCGCGTAGCGCCGGCTGCCTCGGCGATCTCTGGGTAACGCGCCGCGAAGAATTCCTTCTCCGACAGCTTCACCTTCTCCCACGGCGGGTTGCCCACGACTAGGGAGAAGCCCCCCTGGGCGAACACGTCAGGGAAGGCGAGGTGCCAGTGCAGGAGGCGGTGACGCGTCCGGCTCGTCTCGATCACATCCAGGACCGCAGAGTCCACCGCCCCCTCGGCCAGCGTGTTGACGGTCGCGGTGGTCACTCGCGGGATCCCCGCTCGCTTCGGGGCGAAGAAGGCCGCGCACCACGCGTCGGCCATCAGGCGCGCCCGCGTCATGTCGCTGGAGTGGGCCAGCGCTTCGTGGGCGGCCTTCTTCCGCTCGACCTCGGCGACGGTCTCGTCCCCGATTGCCTCCACGGCGCGCGAGCCCCTCACGAGGCTCTCCACCAAGTGCTCGACGGGAGATCCCAGCGCGAATTGGCCGTGGCCCGCCTGCGCCAACTTGGACTCGCCCGCATTCGACTTACGCCAGGCGCTCGCCACGGTCTTGTCGTCGTCCGTGAGCGCCTTGAAAGCGTCGGCCGGAATGGGCTTCTCTACCAGGGCCGCCGTGGTGCCGAGCAGGGCGTTGCCCTCAACGAGGTGATGATCGAGGAACGAGAGGGGTCGGCCCGGCTCGATGGCCTCCAGCCAGAGGCTGATCTTCGCGAGCTCAAGCGCCATCGGGTTGAGGTCAATGCCGTAGAGGCACTTTCCCACCACGTCACGAAGGGCGTGGCGCACGGCGTCCGGGGAGGGCTCGTCGTCCCCTGTGCGCACGGCGGCGAGGCGGTGAGCGATTCGACGCCCTGCGGCGACGAGGAAGTGGCCCGACCCCGCCGCCGGATCGAGGACCCGCAATGCCAGGAGGGCCTCCTCCGGCTCGCGCGCTCGCGTCGCTTCGTCGAGGAGCGGGCTAAGAGCCGAATCGAGGAGCGCCACGATCAGCGAGTCCGGCGTGTAGTAACTGCCGGTGCTCTTGCGCTCACTCCCGGCGAAGGTCTCGAGGGCGAAGTGACTGCCGTCCTCCTCGAGCACAGGGTGTAGCTCCAAGAGGCCCTCGTAGATGCCGCCCAGCTCATCCGCGCCGAGATTGCGGTAGTCGATCGGGCGCAGGATTCGCGCATCGCGGTCCACGAGGAACGTGATGGAGCGCAGCGCGGCGAGCAGATCCGTATCGGAGATGTCCGCGCTGTCGAGGTCGGGTGTCGCCTCATCGGACCACAGGAATGACCCCAGTGCCGGGAGCCCGAGCGCTGCCACACCCTCGGGCGAGGAGAGCCCCCGCATGACCACGAGCAAAGAGCGCCAGAGGTCAGGGTGGGGTCCGCGAGACGAGCGACCGGCGGCGAGGGTGCGAAGTCGACCCACGCCGTAGTGGTCGCGGTAGCGCTGTCGCGCGAGCTCGTCCGCTGCGGGCACGAGTAGCAGCCCGCGGTCCTCGGCCACCAACAGAAAGATCAGCCGGTAGACGAGGCGCAGCAGCTGACGGTAGTAGTCGAGACGGTTGAGCTCACCGGATCGGATACGACGGCGCAACTCGCGGTTGTCACTGAAGCGGAGAAATCCTCGCCCGAGGAGGGTGATGGCCCGCTCAACCTGACCTCGCAGCGCATCGAGAGCCCGAGCCCCCGTGCTCTCGGCCTCCTCGCGCCAGCGCTCGAGCCACGAAGCCTCCGGACTCTCGGTGTCGAAGCGACTCTCGTGGCACACCAGCCAGAGGACGACGAACTCCTCGTAGAGCTCGTTGGCGAAGACCGCCTCGAGGTCGAACTCCACGAAGGCCTGACGAGTCATGCTCACGTTGTCGCGCAGGATCCGCAGTTGCCGTCCGTTACTGAGCAACGCCCACAGGTACTCGTCGGAGCGGTTCAGGAGCTCCTGAACCATGCTGTGGGGACTGGCGCTCGCCGCCCCGCGCACGCCCGCCTGGCGTCTCTCGAGCGAGGTGCCGGCGCCCACCAGGTGCAGCGGGAGGCGACCACGCAGGTGTGAGATCGGGTAGGACTTGCCCTCGATGTCGAGCGCCTTCGTCGGAGATGGCCGGCCGAAGCCAAGCTCGTCGAGGAGTGGATAGAGCCAGGCGTCACGAGTCGCTCCGGCCGCCGGGTCGCCCTCACTCAGACCTTCCAAAACCGTCGCGAAGCGTCGCCAGAGGGGCACTAGGCGGTTCCACGAGCGCGTGATCGCCTCGGTGGGTCTCTCCCCCGGGGCCAAGTGGTAGTCCGCCGAGCTCAGACCCGGAAGTGCCGCGTCGGGTCCGGCCAGCCGACTGAGGAGATCGGCCGGTAGCAGTCCCCCTTCGGTACGAATGGCGCTGAAGCCGCTGGTCGAGCTCACGACGCCCCCCTTGACCCCGGCAGGAGAACGTAGCAGCCGATCACGTCGACGGGCAGCTGAGCCTCCACGAAGAGACCCCGCACTCGACGCTGTGAGCTCTGGCGCACCCGACGATGATCAGCGAGGAGCTCGTTTGCGCGCGTCCTGGCGTCGTCCTCCACGCCCCCTCGCCAGCCACCTTCCGCCGCCACGATCTCGGAGAGGACCTCGCGCGCCTGTTCGCCGGCGACGTTGCCCGACGGTCGAGCTCGAAGGAGCTCCTCCGCCTCGCCAGAGGAGAGCCACTGGGGACTCTTCGGGTCTCCCGAGAAGGCGAGCACGGCGCATTCCTCGGCCAGGAGTTGACGACGGCTCGCCGCCTCCCCCTCGAGGATGTGCAGGCGGTAGCGAGCCAGGATGAGCACAGTTCGAGTGGTGACGGCATCCGTGCGCATCACGCCCGCTCGTCGGGCGACGCCCGCCTCGCGCATGTCGAGCGCGCTGTCGAGCGTGTACTTGGCGAGTCCCGCGATCACCGGGTGGGTACGCGTAAGCAGCGTCTCGCCCTCACCCGCCGGAGGCTCAAAGCGCGCCGTCACCTCTCCATCGGGGACGAGCTCGCGCACGGCGACCGGGGCCTCAGTCAGGTCCACACGGATCGCGCCCCGTCGCTCGTGCACCGCTCCGCCGAGCGACGTGGCGGCGTCTATGAGGAAGCGCTGCACGTCGGCGCCCGCTCCGATGGCCTCGCGAACGCGGTCGAGCTCAGCGGCGACCTCGTCGACCTTGATGCCCTCTTGAGCGAAGAGCGTGCGGCTGCGCTTCTCCTTCTCGGCCGCCTGTTCCCACTGGGCGATCTGCTCGGCCTCCTCGTCCATGCCCGTGAACGAGAGCTGCGTGTGTGAGAGCGTGCCGCTGCCACTCAGCAGACGGCGAGCGAAGGCTTCGATGAGGGCGTTAGGGTCCCCCGGCACCGGGACGGCCACGCCGGTGTCGGTGCGGATCGTGACGTGGCGGCGCTGGAGGACCTCGAGCACGAGCTGATCGATGAAGTTGTCCGCGCCGTAGTACGTGACGACGCGTACCGTCGGGCTCGGCTGATTGAGCCGGCTGACGCGGCCCTCGCGCTGGGCCATCTTCGAAGGATTCCAGAGCAGGTCGTAGTGGACCACCGCATCGAAGAGGGACTGAAGGTTGATCCCCTCGGCCAAGCAGTCCGTCGCCACCAAGATGCGACGCTCGTACGCTCCGAGCGCCGCCACCTGCTCGGGCCGCTTCGGTCCCGGGATCTCCCCGGTGACCGCTCGCACCTCAACGTCCGGCAGTCGGCTGGCGAGCTCGCGAGCGAGGTAGTTGGCAGTGGGGATGTAGCGACAGAAGACGATCGGCCGATAGCCCGCCTCGACGAGTTCCGTGCAGATCTTCACGGCGCCCGCCAACTTGGTGTCCGCTGCGCCGAAGCAGACCTGGGCAAGTTCGCGAAGTTCCTTCAGCTGGCGACGCGCGCGTTCCCCGTGTGACTCACCGAGGTTCCCGACGGGCACCGCGTCGCCGGTCCCCTCCTCGTCGTCGTCGATCGAGTAGTCGAAGAGGTCGGGGTGATCAGCCATCTCCTCACTGAGAACTGGCGACTCGGCGCGGTTCTCCAGCGTCGCGACGGCGGCCGCCGGACTCGAACCGATCGAGCGCAGCAGGGCCAGCGCCGACCACCAGCGCAGTCGGTGAGCCTCGGGGCCGCCACGCACCGTCTCGGTGGCATAGGCGAACGCCGCGTCAAACAGCGCCCGATACTCCGCCGAGAGCTGATAGGTCGGCTCCGGCGCGGCGTACTGCACGTCCGGGAACTGCGTCGCCTCGAGGTAGCGACGTAGGTCACCGCGGGTGCGTTGGACGACGTGACGAGCGATAGCCTCGCGGCTGCGCCGGTTGGACTCGCCCGAGAGGTCCTCGGGCAACTGCTCGAGAGTCGGTGACAGCATGGCAAGCAGGGCGCGCCAGGGCTCCCCCTTACCCGCGTGGGGCGTCGCCGTCACGAGGATCAGGTGACGATTGGCGTCGGCTGCCAGACCCCGCAGGAGCTCATAGCGCTGGTGGCGCCCGCCGTGAACACCCCCGTCAGGGGTGCAGGTGTGCGCCTCGTCCACGATGACGAGAGAGGGTGCGGCGCGCAAGAACTCGTCACGGCGACGGTCGGCCTTGATGAAGTCAGTGGAGACGATCGTCATCGGGTAGCGATCGAAGATGGACTCACCGAGGCGGCACTCGCGTTCGAGTCGAGGCGCAGTCGACGAGAGGATGATCACCGGATCGAGGTGGAACTTCTCCACCATCTCCTCGCGCCACTGCGTCGCCAGATGCGGCGGGCAGAGCACTGCGAGACCACTGACGTCACCCTGAGCGAGAAGCTCCGCCGCGACCAGGAGTGCCGACGCCGTCTTGCCGGTGCCCACGTCGTCAGCGACTAGCAGCCGCGTCGTCTCTTGACGCAACGCCATCAGAAGGGGCACGATCTGGTAGGGCCGAGGCTCGAAATTGAGACCACCGAAGCACCGGAAAGGACCGGCGCTCGAACGGAAGCCGAGGCGCAGCGCATCCCGCAGCAGTCTCGCGGAGCGGTCGTCGCCCAGATCCTCAGGGCCAGGGAGAGCGAACGTGGCCTCCTCGACCGTCTCTAGGGACGTGAGGACTCCCGCCACCTCACTCTCGGCGCCACCCAGGGGTCGAAGGAGGAGGAGCTCATCACTCGAGTCGGGCAATACCACCCAGTCGCGCCCGCGGGCGCGCACCAGGCTGCCGACGCTGAAGCTCATCGACGAACCTCACCGAAGGCGTCGGGTCGCGAGGCAACCATGGGCGTCCACTCCTCGTCGTAGCGAAAGCGCAGCACCGACCAACCCGCCTGGCGCAGCGCGCTCTCCTGGGCCCCGTCACGCGACTGGCGCTCGGGGTAGTCGTGGGGCGGTCCGTCGATATAGACGGCGACGTAGGCGTCGTCGTAGGTGAAGTCCGGGCGCGTGCCCTCATCGGGGAAGAGTCGTTGGGCGTCGCTCGGCAGATGCAGGCCCTGCTCATCGACCCAATGGAGCCACCGACGCTCGAGATCACTCCCGCACAGGCGCAGGAGTCGCTCGAGGTGGTCGGCACGATTCTCCCCGAGTGCTCCCACCTCGAGCTCCGCCTGCGACCAAGTGATCAGCGTCTCGCGCACCGCCATTCGGTCCAGGCGGCGATGATCGAGCTGGTTGGTGTAGGACATCAGGCAGTCGTAGCACGCCGCCTCGCAGTCCTCGCTCGCCCCCGACGCGTGCCGCAGGTCATCTCCGTTCTCGGGGTCGAAGTGACAAAGCTCGAGAGCCCGGCGCGTCACCGCGCTCCAGGCGCCCGCGTCTTCCACGAGGCGACGCAGCACGCCCGCCCCGCCTTCGGCCGCCTCGTAGAACAGGAGCTGGCGGCGCTCGTCGGCGCTCGGGAGTGGTTCGGCGGCGAGCTCGCTGTCCTCTAACTGGTACTGGACTTGGATGGCGGTCTTGAGGGCCGACTGCAATGACGCAAGAAGATTCGTCGCTTCATCGCCGTCCGAGGGCAGACCCGCCACCTCGACAACGAGGCAGTTGCGCGTGTCGTCGACGAAGGGGATGACCCGCTGGTGGCGTCGCCCGACACTGTCCGCGTCGTCCGTCACCTCGTCGGCGTCGGCGGGGTTCTTCTCCCACGTGCCACGCTCGGTGTCAAGCACGAAACCCTCTGGATCCTCGGGTCGGCGGCGACGCCAGCCCACGTTGAAGCGCCAGATGCTGGCCGCCTGTCCGTAGGCCAAGCGGACGAGCTCCTCGCCCACGGCGACCACCCGAGCCCGCCGTGGACCCTCAGGCCCGAAGCGCATGGTGGTCAGGATCTGGTAGCCCTGTCGCTGGCGCTCCTCTTCGTCAGAGTTGATGCGCTGGCGACGCCGGGTCACCACGTTCTGCAGACGCAGCAGATTCGTGCGCGCAACGGGTAGCGCCGCGCCGCACGCCTCGCAGACGTCCTGTTCGACGCCCAGGTGCAGGTAACCGCACGAGCTGCAGATCTTGGCCGAGATGGTCAGTGGCGAGGCTTCATCGCCCACGGCATCCGCCACGGGCAAGATCACGCGCGTGATCTGGTAGCGCGCCCCTTCGTGGTAGATGAAGTTGCCCGGACCGAACTCCGAGATCGCGAGAAAGCGCGGGCGCGAGACGTACTCGTCGTCACCCTTCACCCCTCGACGCCCGGGTATGAATGCGGAGAGGGGTAGACGCGGGAAGGAGTAGCCGGGCAGGAAGCCTTCCGAGGCGAAGTAGCGGTACGAGTAGAAGTCGCTCTGGAACTGGCGGGTCCCCTCGCTTCGCAAGAGCTCGGCCTGGGCGTCGGCCTCGCGTCGTAGCTGCTGGGCCCGCTTGCGCTCTTGCGTCGAGCGCCTCGCGTCGTTGATGATGCGCGTCTGAGCACGCGCCTGGGCGAGGGCGCCGCGGTAGAGGTCGCGCCAGCGCTCGGCCGCCGTTTCGAAGCGCAGGCGCACCTCGGCCAGCGTGGCGTCGACCCACCCGTCGTGCCACCATCCCGAGGCAGCGAGGTCTGCCTCGAGATCGGCCAGGACCTCCCTCGCGCGAACGGCCGCCCGGCGTCGGGGCTCTCGTGCCTCGAGCGCGTCAGCGACGTGCGCGAGGAGCGCGAGTGACGGCTCGTCTCCGGCCACGTCGAGCACGTCCGTCAGCGAGGCCCCCAGGCTCAGGCCCGCCTCGGCGAGCCAGATTGCGTGCACGTGGGCGCGCACCAGGTCCTCGTTGGCCACGTCCAGACGCGGTGGGGTCACCTGGCCAGCAATCATCTGCTCCTGGTGGCGGAAGAAGTAACGATCGTGCGGTGAGCCGGTAGAGCAGTACGTGAAGACGAGGGCCGCCTGGCCTGACCGGCCCGCGCGGCCAGAACGCTGGGCGTAGTTCGCGGGCGTCGGTGGCACGTTGCGCATCCCGACGGCGTTTAGCGAGGCGATGTCCACGCCGAGCTCCATGGTCGGGCTGCAGAAGAGCACCGGGAGTCGAGCGCTCCGGAACTCCTCCTCGCGCTCCTCGCGGATCTGCGCGGGTACCTGAGCCGTGTGCTCTCGTGCCTCGAGACCAGCTCCCGTTGCTGCCACGGTGCGGTAGAAGTCGGTGAAGAACTCGTTGGCCCGTCGACCCGTCTCAGGCGGGCGCGGAATGCGGATCGGGTCGACGGCGGGCTCACCGTCTCCTGCGCGCCAGCGCAGGGCGGCCGCCGGGATCTGAAAGCCCGCCTCAGCCCCGTCGGTGCCCTCCCTCACCGTCGTCACGAGCCCATACTGCTCGAGGCCCCGGAAGAGATCGATGATGACGTCGTCCGTATCCCTGAGCGTGAGATCGTGACCGGTCGTCGCGCGCAGGCGACGGCGCAGGTGCTGACCGAAGCCTCCTCGCGCCGAGACGTAGACGGCACCACGGAAGTCCCCGGGACGTCGCGGGCGGGCGAAGGCGATCGCCGCGAACTCCTGTTCGTCCTCCTCCAGCACCCACGGTGTCACGAGGCGCTGTCGCGAGTTCTGTCCGATCTGTTCGAGGCGCTCCTTGTCCAAGTAGTCGACTCGAATGGCGAGACCGCGACGCAGGAAATCGAGCAACGTGTGCAGCAGCTCGAGACGGAGTTGGACCGGCGAGCCAGCCACCACCGCCCCGAAGGTCGCCCACATCTCCCCATCCGCCGCGGCATCCTCGAGGGCCAGATAGTCGACCTTCAGCAGTCCGACCTGCTCGAGGTTGGGTGAGGTGATGCGCCAGCCCCGCCGTAGGTCGAGATACAGCCGATAGCCCAGGACGTCGCGCAGGGCCCGGTCTGTCTCGATGGCGGCGACGCCCCGCAGGTCAGGATTGAGCGCGTAGTCGTGCTTGGGCAGGGCGAGTGCCTCGAAGACCCTGGTTGTCAACTCGTCGTGCGAGAGGCCCGCCTCGCCCGCCGCGTCAACGGCGCGCCACAGGGCCGAGCGAATGAGGCCGACCTCGACGAAGTCGTTGAAGTGTCCCGCCTGCAGGGAGGCGTCCTGGCGATTGTCCGTGAAGGCGAGTAGCTTGCGGGCTTCCTCGGGGAGTGACGAGTCCTCGCGCATGTACCGCACCGCCGCCAGCGAGAGGATCGTCGTGGCTGAGCTACGTCCGCCAGATCCCAGGGTCGCGAGCTTGGTGGCGTCGGAGTTCTGACGAGAGCCGTAGGTCACCCCGCAGTTCAGGCAGAAGCGCAACGGGGCGCTGATCAGCCAGGCCCGTACGCCACCCTCGAAGAGACGTCCGTCAGGCGCGACCGTCACAGCCTCAGGCAGGTGCCGCCGGTGATCGGACTTCACCCGGGGCCCGTTCGCCGTCTCCTCCACCCAGTCCTCCGGCAGGCGATCGAAGAGCGTTGGATCCGTCGACTCCGGCCAGTCGGTGCCGATCACGAGGTAGGACGGCGGGGCGTCGGCCAGACGCTCGTTCAGGGGACGAGGATCGAACTCCTTGCCTCGCCGATCCGCTACCGACCCCGGGTAGTACTCCTGGCCGCATTCGCGACAAAAAGCGAGCGGTCGCAGCACGCGCGAGCGGTCGCCGGGCACGTACTCCTGCGGACTCGTCGTGATGTAACGGGTGGCTGGGTCCTCGAGGGAGGCGTACACCGTGTCACCTCGAGAGAAGAACTGGTGGAGTCGGAAGGCGAAGACCGGAACGCCCGTGTCCGGGTGATACACATTGCCCCCCGCGAGCAGCTGATCCTCGATGAGCTGCTCGCAGAGAGCAAGATCGGCGCCGATCAGCGCCGCGAGCTCAGTGGCGACACCGTCAGGTAGTCCGATGGTCCGAGGTCGCACGCGCACCAGACGCGCCGAGCCCTCCTCTGTCGCGATGCCCAGGCGTGACTCGATCCACGCAGAGAGGGGGTCGGCCACGAAGGCCTTGTAGTCGTAAGGGACGGGAATACCTGACACCACTCGCTCGCGCAGCTGGGCGACGGCACTCGGGTCATCATCCTCAAAGCCAGCGGTCGCCCGCGTCAGGGTCTCTCCGATCACGTCACCAGCGGCGACGGGTAGGCCGAACAGGCGCGTCGCCACGCGAGCGATCTCGACTCGCTGCTCCCCCCAGGATCCACCACTCGCGAGCGTCGCGGACGTCCCCACGATCTGTAGTCGCTCGGCTCGACAGGCGTCGCGCACGCGCCGACAGAGCAGGGCCACGTCCGCCCCCTGGCGTCCCCGGTAAGTGTGCAACTCGTCGAGGACGAGGAACCGCAGGCCCTGCGCCCCCTTAACCAGTGCCTGTTCGTCGACCCGAGACAGGACGAGTTCGAGCATGACGTAGTTCGTGAGGATGATGTCCGGGGGATCGGCCCAGATCTGTCGGCGCTCCTCGTCGCTCTCCTGACCGGTGTAGCGACGAAAGCTCACGGGTCCTCGAAAGTCGGGATAGCCCCGATAGAGGAACTTCTCCAGCTCTCCCGCCTGTGAGTTGGCGAGGGCGTTCATCGGGTAGACGACGATCGCCTTGATGCCCTTCCCCGGACCCTCGCGCAGGATGGCGTCCACAATGGGGATGAGATAGGCGAGGCTCTTGCCCGATCCAGTGCCTGTCGTGAGCACGTAGCTGCCGCCGCGCTGGGCGGCTTCGATCGCTTCGACCTGATGGCGGTGAAGGTGGAGCCCGCGCTCTGTAGTTCCATCAGGCTTGATCCGGAAGATCCGCCCACATTCGGGATGCAAAGTGCCGTCGGAGACGAGCTGATCGATCCACCCGCCAGGAGCGAAGGACGGGTTCAGTCCCATGCGCGGATGCGGCCACAGCAGGCCCCCCGACAGCTGGGTCTCCACTTCGTCTCGCAGCCGGTCGTCGCGCATGGACATGAAGCTGCGCACGTAGTGCTCGTAGTCGCTTACCTGGTGACGCCGCAACTCAAAGACGTTCATCCCCTTGCTTGCCCTCTCTTCGCGTTGGTGCGGCAAACCGACAACCTAAAGAACGTACTTCGGCATTGCGACACTACGTGCTTAGTACATTGGAGCCACACCTCCACCTTCGGAGAATTCATTCGAATTTATGAAGACTGGCACTGGCGCACGAGACGCTGTTAGGAAGCGGCTGAGCGGGGCTCAACCATCGACTCGTCAGTCCGCGCACCGCCGCAGGGGCTCTTCTACGTCAGATTCACAAGGCACTTCCCCACGAGGCTTCCTTCCACGTGCTCAAGAATCGCCCGATCTTCTTCGGCAAAACGAAGGGCCTCCTCGACCCACCCGCGCGACGTCTCGTCGATATCGTTCAACTGGGCGAGCCGAATGGCACTGTAGAGGGCGTCGATGAGAGCATCCTTGCAGCGGCTCACTGCGTCGCGCGCCTCGCTCTGCGTGCACAACTTGACGGATCGCTCCGTGGGTAATTGCGACATCTCAGCGCTGAGCTCGCCCAGCCGTCGGTAGAGCTGAGCCGAGCGATTGAGCTCCACCTCGGATACGGGTATGACATGCATGAGTAGTCCTACTTTCGGGTCTAGATGGGAATCAGACATACCGGCCATCGCAAAGTGTGACGCCGGCGAGTTGAGAGCCTGCTGGCGTTCGTGTCAGCAGGCGATTGTCAGAACGTGGTCTTGAACGATCTGCACCTCCTCTTCCAGCAGTCGGCACATCGCCACCGCGAGTTCTGCGAAGGCGAGTGTGAGGGACGAGATCGCCTGGGACTGGGCCACCTCTCGGCACTCCGAGGCGTAGAGCTGGACTGCGTCGATGCTGCGACACGTCCGAGCCACGACGAGCAGGAGGCCCTCTCGGTCCTTGGTGACGAGCGAGGTCTCCGTGGGCAGGGCGATCACGTCGGCCAGCGCACAGCAGAGCCAGCTGTGCAGCTCGGTGCGCAGGCTCTCCTCGAGGCTCGGGTGCTGAATGGTCATGTTCCTCCTTGGTTGGTGCTGGGTGAAGGGGCGTTGTCCGTGGCGTAGCGGCGGGAAGCCCGACAGGATCCAGAGCGCGGGCCAACGGCGGCACTCACAATGACGAGAGGTCCACTCGGACGATGCAGGGCCGCCGCGGCGACAGAGGCGTCTGAGGACTGCGAGGAATCTACGCCTCGTAGGACTCCGACCGGTCTGTCTGGGTTCCTCATCGAACACCACCGTGCCGCCGACGCGACGCCGTGCACATGGATTCTCCGCCCCGACAAGGATTCCTGGAATGCCCCGAAGACAGCCCAAACGCTGCCACACGACGTGCCCACCTTCGCCACGCTGTCGGACTCTCTGGCCGCTTGCCGCGACGCAGGAACCTGCTACCTCAGTAATTGGGCCCCGGCTCACATTGAGGCCGAACTCCTACATGCCGTTCCTGCCCTCATCGCGCCTGGGCCATTCAGGCACGATGGTGGCGCGCCCAGGGCGACCTTTCAACTCACACGCCGCCCTTGAGAGTGACGTACGACTAGACCTCCGGCGCCTCAGGCTCCGTGCGAGGTGCACCGGCGGTCTCAATCCCTCCGTTCGAGGAGGGCCTCCCGTCGGCATCGACGTAGATGCCGAGAGCATCAAGTTCCTCACGTAGGACAGCGAGGTCGAAGTGGCGACGCCGCCCCGCGGTGCGAAACGAGTGGATTCTCCCGTCATCTGAGAGCCTACGGAGCATGTCCGGCGAAAGTCCTACGGCTGTCGCGGCATCGCTGATCGCCACGTGCGAGTAAGCATCGAGCAAGTTCGGATTGAGCTGGTCCACGTCCTCCCTGCGAAAGTGGAGACGCCCGCCAGCCGATACGCGAGCCACTTTCAGTTGCCCCGAATCGACGAAGTCACGCACATGCGACGTGGTCACGCCCAGAAGCGTGACTACATCGCCAGTGCTCAAGAGCTCGACCTCGGTATCAGTACCAAAGCGCGACTGCCAGCCTTCAATCGTCCTAGGGGTCAGTTCGTCGACCTGGCGGTTCGAATAGAGGCGGCCACGGTTGATGCCGTCACGACTCTCCGGAACGAGTTGTCCTTCGAGATCGAGTCGGCGCACAGCGCTCGACGAAATCCTCAGTCGCTCGGCGACCTCGGAGACTGTGAGCATGCGATCTCGCTGACGAGACACGGGCGCCACCGATGGCGAGGACGCGGCGACGAGCCGTCCTTCGCCATCACGAATCCAGTGTCGGGTGTACTCCTCTCCCAGTTGGCCATGACGCCCATCTGGGCGCCAGCACTTGGAGCAGATCAGACCAGCCTCGGGAGCCGGTGTGTAGATGGTCATTCGCCCTCCGCACACCGCGCTCAGCGTCGGGTCTTGAAAGGTGCAGCGACGTGCGCGCGCGGCGTAGGCCGACACTTTGTCAAAGAGGCGCCCTCGAGCCATCAGCCGAAGCACATCGTGTGAAACACCAGCGCCACGAACGAGTGCCGTGTGATCGATGCCGTCCTCCCCGATGTTGACATCCGCCAGAACTTCGAGTACTCGTCGATACTCTGCGAGGTTGGCACTGTCACACCAGAGCCCCTTGAAGGAGGCGGTCTTGCCGAAGTAGGTGGCCGCGATCTCGTCGCGCAGGACTCGAGCGAAAGGCCGCGCAAGATCATGATCGTTGAGTGCAACGGCGGCCACGATCGCACGTGGAGTCGCAACGGGCGCCTCAAGAAGTGAGCGACGCAGTGAGCGATCCACCACACCCGCCTTGAGAAGAGTCCGGCCGATGCAACGTCGGACGCGGGTCGCGTCGTAGTCGGGCAGCGCATTGGCGATCTCTTCGTAACCGGCCCCGCCCGCCCATTGGCGAAGCATGACCGGCGTAAGAGCGACATCGCCGGGGGCCTCGAAGCTGTCACCGACGTTCCAGGCAAGGTCCAACTCAACCGTCTCTCCGTCGAGTAGGGCAACTCTCGCCACGGCGTTGAGGCGCACGAATCGACCGGGCTCCTGGTCCACACGTCGTTCATCGCCGCCGTCGTCCCAGGTGGCGCGGAGCGTTGTGGTGATTCCGCAGCGTTCGCAGAGCTCCGTCACGCTGGGGTCGACTCGCTGGTCCCCATCAGCGAGCAGCGACGCCAGGAGCAATGGTTCAGTGATGTCCGCGTCGCGCTCATCGATGAGGTCAACGACCCGCTCGCGCGCACGCGCAAGTTCCTCTAGAGCGCTGTCGCGTGCTTCTTCCACGCGCCAGAGCCTTTCTCGAATCGCCGTGCCCTGTGATCTCCAGTGCTCGATTTCACGTTCTGGCTTTCCGAGGGTACGCGATCGCAGCAACTCTGCGTCGGCGGCCTCCGAACTCGACCGTAGATCGATGATCTCCTGTTCCATCGCGGCGATGCGAGATTCTCTCTCGCTGAATGGATCGTTGTCGCCCCGGCGCAATGTGGCGGCTCCCATGGGTTGATCCAGATGGCGAAGGGCCTCGAGAAGCGCAATCCCGGCACCACGGTGCACGAGGGTTCTTCGGAGAGTGGCCTCGATACGCCCATTGCGCCGCCAGCGGTAGGCCGTGGGCGTCTCGGGAGCCAGAGTCTGGTCCTCTCCCCACCGAGGGACGCCCTGAAAGGCTGCTCCACCTCGAGAGTGTTTGTGGGTAGCACCCCCCGTCTGGCGACTCGCCGCTCGGCAGGCCACGTCTTCAGCTTCGTGACGGTCGAAGGAGGCCCACTGACTCTCGGACAGCAAGGGTCGCCACGGAAGCCTCACAGTCACGTCGCAGTAGCGCTGACCCGTTGCGGCATCGAAGTTCAGGGCGTGGCCACGGACTTGGTCACGCTGGAGCTTGGTGTAGCGGCGAACAACCAGATCTCCAGTGCGGTACCAGTCGACGTAGCGCAGGAGGAGAGATCGCGCGGCGCTCGTGCGCTCATGCGCCTTGGTGTAGGCCGCGAAGGTGCGTCCGCGAGCCTTCGTGCCAGTCATGGGGACGCGCTTCTCAGCGAGGTAGTCACCGACGGCCTGCCAGCTCTCACCTTCTGCTCGCAATTCCAGGGCCCTCGCGGCGACCTCCCAGAACTCGTTCTCGACGACCTTGAGGCCCTTGCGGGTTGTGCCCCCTGCGACAGGCAATCGTTCGCGCCCGAGACCGAGAGGCAACTCGCTCTCGCGGCGGTCCCACTGACCGCCCGCCTCAAGGTGCTCGATGCTCTTGGTGAAGGTCTGCTCAGCAAGGATCTCAGCGTTGCCGGAGCCCTCGGCGTGTCCGATGACGTCGGTGACCAGCTTCTCGACGCCGCTGGTAGCCACCAGGCGATCGCCCTCCATGAGCTGGCAAGAGGGCAATCGACGATTGATGGCGGTCATCAGTTGGTTGGCGTAGAGATCATTGCGCCACCACCGATTACGGAAGGGCACGTAGATGCACCTGGCGTTTGCGGCCAGAGCGGCCGCGGTGAGCAAGTCAACGTAGGCATTGCGCCCGATCTGGGCCGGGTCGTTCGGATCGGGCGGCAAATTGGCCTTGACCGCCGAGTCGGCCACGGCAACGAATACCGTCTCGCCAATGAGGCCCACCCATCCGAAGGTCCCTGTGCCACCTGCGGGGTTGAGATCTCGGTAGCGCACTACGATCCATTCGCGCGCCGCCACGTCCATTGGAAGGTTCTTGAGGGCTGCAAAGTCTGGCATTCCCTCGTACACGGCGACGCCGGTGCCACGTTGGTCATCCAGCTTGTCCAGGTTGCCCTTCTGAGAGACGCGAATGAGACCGACCTGATAGCGCTGATGAGGGTCGAGGCCTAGTTCGCTACGAAGCCGCGCGATGAGAGGGTGCGTCACTGCGTCGGTCGCCGACCGCGAGGACCGCTGCCCGGAGTCGTGTTCCCTAACGCTGCGCTTCGCTACGGACGAGTTCTTGGTGCTCATGGCATGGACGGTGCTCAGAGGCGCTGCACACGCACACACCGGCGATTACGTTCTTCTCAGCTGGCTGAGGGAAGAGTAGAGACAGGGTCACCGTGGATGTGCACAGGTATCCTCAGTCCTGATCAGGACCAGTTACCTCGATCGACTTCACGAGCACTCGCGCCCGGATCATCACCGCCGATCTTCCTGCGCCTCCTCGTAGCTCTCGCAGTAGACGGAGGCGCTCCACCTGAGGCAGCGCGATGAGCACGGCGAAGTTGTCGATGTCCTGGTGCTTCGACGAGTTGGCTTGAGGCGTGGTTCTCTTCATGCTGATCACCGTCCGCCCTTGCCGCGAACACGCAATCGCCGAGACGCAATTGAAGTATCCCGATTACTGGGAACTTGAGCTGCCGACACCTTGCCGCGATAGCTCGCAACACCACCGCGGGCGCCCGAGCCATCCTGACCAACCGTCGGGTTCAGCCCCCGCTAGCAACTCCGACCGCTAGGGCCGTGGTTGCCCGGCCCCGATGGGACGTCCGTGTGCCGCGACGAGATCCCCGGTCGACCCGTGAGAGTGATCGAGCTGGTGAATGACATGGCCTCGACATGCCCGTAGCGGGTGCGATCCGCCCAGACCTGACAACCGATGCCCCACGACCGATCAAGTCGGCCAGGGGCTGACTGCCTTCCTGCCCTGGGGCGAGCACTTCGAGACGAACGAGGCGAGCGCTGTAGAGCGTTGGGTAGCGGCCCTATGGGCCGCCGGGCCCTTTGGCGACAGCGCCCTCGTCTCTCGGATCGAGTGCCACCAGAACCTTTGCCTGTTCGAAGAGACGCCTGGCGGGTCTCTGCGACCAGTCCCGGCGGCCGCTGGTCCGGCGGTGACGGGCATGTTGCGCGAGTGTCTCATCGGGGCCGAAATGGAGTCGGTTCGCATCGCGGCGTTCTCCTCACATTCCGGTGAGCGCGGCATCGCCACCCAGGTCGCACAGAGCAAGGCGGACATCCCCGACATTGCCAAGGTGACCCGCCACCAGTGTCTCCAGATCGTCAAGGGCTGCGTGGTTGAGGAGCAGCGCAAGACGACGAGCGCGTTGCTCGGCCTCGACCTCCAGGCGAACGAAAGGCGCTGCGCTCAACGGCCGTCAGCCCTCCCTCTCGTATCAACAGCGCCGCGACAGTCAAGTGCCCTCACTCACTGAGATGAGCTAGGCGGCGAGGAACCTCGTGACGCGCTCGCAGCACTTCATTGCTGGCCGCCAGGACTTCTGAACTCGCATGTACTCAGCCACTAGGACGGTCACGGCGCCGAAGGCGAAACCGACGCCAACCAAATCGATGCGCGATGGCGGCTTCGAGTTCAACGAGGGCATCGGTGCACGAGTTGCGATCCATCACTGACCCAAGAACCATTCCTGAGGAACTAGAAACAGGCACGTTCTTCCACGCGTCACTCACCGCCGGCCCGACTACAGAGTTGATTCGCTCCAGCACGCCGCTGTAAACGACAGCAACCCGTGGGCTCTCTGAGATGATCCACGCGCGGTTGTACTCCAACTGCTCCTGTAGCGTGTGGCCCTGATCTGCCAGATCCTTCAGAGTCCCGGGTTCGTCATCGACCCGCCGGCGTACGCGATAGGGGAACTCGATCCACGCCACCAGCGTGCGGACCGCCGACGCGTAACTCTCACGCCGGTGATTTGTCGCCTGACTGACCTGCGCCAGCAGAGCATTGATGATGGCGATCAGACCGGCGATGGCCACCGGCACCAAGATGGACACCGCCAGCACCGCCGTCGTCATCGCGATCATGATGTCCGCCGCAGGGCACCCGTCGCCGTCTCGGACAGTCTGCGCACTTCGGGCCAGCCGTGCGGTGCGTCTTCAACGGGCCACACTCCGAAACGCCGCGCGTCCTCCTCATGCCAAAGATGATCGCGCACGAGGCGGACAAACGCGTCAAAGCCCCACGACCACGACCACCGACGGTCGGGCCGGTCACCCGGGAACCAGAGACAGAGTCCACCCACGAGCGCCACCATGGGGGCTGACTTGTTGATCCTCCCACCGAGACCAAGTTGTCCGAGGACTGGAGAAGAGTAGCGATGCATCCAGGTCCGCTCTGGCCCACACGGCACCGCCACAGGGTCGCCAAATGCGGGGACGAGGAGGCGGACGTGTTCAAGCGGATAGCCAAAGTCAGCTATCGCGGGCAGGGGCCGGAACCACACGTCGTACACCACCTCCTTGTCCCGAGCCGACAGAACACGGACGGAGGCGCCATTGACGACGCCCCCATCCGTGAGCCACGCAGCGCACTCAGACGCGCGCTGGAGCGTGTACTGGTGTGAGCCGGCGATCACGTTGCCCGCCAGGCCCGAGCTGTCGGCGTGGGCGGCTCAACCGCGCGCAGCGCCGCCGCCGTCGCCGCTCCAGGTGCAAGCCGTCGCACTGGCCGAGGGGCAGTCCGCTTTGGAAAGGGCTCACCGAAGAGTCCGGCAAAAATGCTGATTGCCTGCTCGTCGCGACCTTCCAGAGCCTGATCCATCGCATCGCCCACTCGTCGAGCCGCCCCCTCGAAGACCTGGCGAGCTCTCTCGCGGACACCGGTGTCAAGCTTCACGTCGAGGCGTTCGCGTCCCGTCGGATCCGAGTAGGACTGGAGAGGTCCTAGCAGTCGTGCGCCCGCCAAGATGATCATCTCCACCGCCTCGGCGTGTCCGAGCCTCTCGGTAACACTGCCGTAGGCAATTGCCTCAACGTGCAGGCCCGGGAAGTCGGTGCCGAGTTCCCGGCGCACAAAGTGCTTGACGAATCGCACCTGCTGGACGAAGGCGCCGTCACACCACGTGTCTCGCTCGGCGACCACGCGAATCAACTCACGGGAGTTCGACGAGGACCACGCACCGCGGTCCAGATCCATGATCTCAACGTCATCGGATGCGTCGAGCGACTCGAAAGCGGGGACGACGTCGAAGCTGAATGTGTCCTCACCGAGGTCAAGCTTGACGGAGTGACGAGATCGATCATGGGCGGCGTTGGGGTATTGCCGGCGCAGAACGTCGCCGACCAGTCCTGCGGCTCTATGTGCGCCTTCACCCTCATGACGAAGATGCTCATGCTCGGGGCTCAGGATGACCACCGCGTCGATGTCGCGCAACGGCGAGATCATCGTGCGCCGCGCCAGACTCCCCTGCAGGAAGAAGTCGGCGATGACGCCTTCATCGACAAGGTGCTGCGTGATCTCGGTGAGGCGCTCCCTGGCGTCGCGCCGTTCATCGCCATCCAGGTTCAGTTCACGAGCGAAATCCTCGAAGGCTGCTTGGACCGCGGGTGATGTTGGCGTCCCCGGTGGATTAAGTGGATTCATAGCTGTCATGGGGCACTTTCCTTTCTCTGTGCCCGTATGTGCGCTACGCTCCTACCGCAATCTGGTGGAGAGCCCGCACGTACGGGTATCTCTTCTGGGCGAGGGGCCGGTTACCGCCGGCCCCTCGCCGTCTTTCTCTCTCAACGCTGAACTACCAGTCAACCTGGCACTCCAACGCTGAGAGTGCCAGGGTATCGCGGGCCTGTTACGAGCTGGTGGACCGTGCCGCGAGACTGTCCCTCATGACGTGACACGTCGTTCCGCCGGTACCCAGGCGTTGCGAGTGGGCCGTTTGAACCTTCAGGCGTTGGCCCCAGAAACGGCCCCAGAAACTGGGTTCCTGACCCCGGATCGTGGGGACCAGCCGAGCACCACCGACTCCGCAGTGGTCACAGAACCCATGTATGGTAACGAAATGGCTACTTCAGCAGGTGCTTGGCGACCACGACGCGCTGGATCTGGTTGGTGCCCTCGTAGATCTGGGTGATCTTCGCGTCGCGCATGAAACGCTCCACCGGGAAGTCCTTGGTGAACCCGTAGCCGCCGAGCAGCTGTACCGCGTCGGTGGCCACGCTCATCGCCGTGTCCGAGGCGAAGGCCTTCGCCGCGGCACCGAGGTAGCTCAGATTGTGGTCCGGG
>DAIDKS010000015.1 GCA_027449885.1 Acidimicrobiaceae bacterium | reverse complement strand
GCACGTAGCAGTGGTGCTCCGTGGACAGCAGCGGGCCAGGGCGGTTACTTCAAATCCCCTCATGCCACCCAGTTTCAGAATCAGTCTTCTGAGCACCCCCAACGGGATTCGAACCCGTGCCGCCACCTTGAAAGGGTCGATGACCTGACCTCAGGGCTGGCCCACAGCGAGAAGTTGGGCGGGGCTGCGACCTCTTCCAATCGCCAGTCGTGCGTTGGGCTTTGGCGGGAAAAGGCAGGCGTGACTTGGCCTTTGGTCGCTGTTCGGCGTCAACGTCGCGGTCCCTTCGCGCCGAAAAGCGAAGGACCTGATGGGACGCTCTCAACCGTCGTAACACGAGCAGAGTTATGGCGGGGTTATGGAAGAACGCTCCGGCGCGGTCAGACCTGCGAGCAGCGCATCGCCCGCGGGCGCACTTGGCTCGAGCGTCGCAGGTCGGCATGAATGGGGACATCGCGTCGACCGTACTGCCCCGCTGCGACAGGACGGATCCTGTTTGGTAGCATGCATTGTGGAAACGCTAAGGAGGTGATCATGCGCACTGAGCCCCCGAGTAGATGGAGCGTCGGCATGATGACCCCGGAATCCCGTCTGCTCTAGTCCTCGACGAGCCCGATTCCCTTGGGTCTGCCGGCGCTGAGTCACGTACCGACCAGCCCCACGCACCCCACCCCAAGGACACTCCAATGGCCCGTAACCGCACCGACGCGCGCGTGCTCAGCCCCGCTCGCCCCAACCGCGCACACTCCTCTTCGACCTGCCCGGCCTCGGGCGAGCACGCCCCGACACGCGAGTCGGCCGTGCTCGACCCGGCCCACCTCGGCGACATCAAGGGCGCCTTCGGCACGATCCCCGCGCACGAGTCACCGGGGCCGCGTACCTGGTCCAGCCACCTCAAGACACTGCTGGCGGTGATCGGGCCCGGGCTCATCGTCATGGTCGGCGACAACGACGCCGGCGCCTTTTCCACCTACACCCAAGCCGGTCAGAACTACGGCGTGCGCCTGCTGTGGACGCTCTTGCTCCTGGTGCCTGTGCTCTACGTCAACCAGGAGATGGTGCTGCGCCTGGGCGCCGTCACGGGTGTCGGGCACGCCCGGCTCATCCTCGAGCGCTTCGGGCGCTTCTGGGGATCCTTCAGCGTCATCGACCTCTTCGTCCTCAATGCGCTCACGATCGTCACCGAGTTCATCGGCGTGTCCCTGGCGGCCGGGTACCTCGGGATCCCCAAGATACTGACGGTGGCGCTGGCCGCCGCGGTGATCATCGGCTCGGCCTCCACTGGCTCGTTTCGCCGTTTCGAGCGCATCGCCATGGCGCTCGTGGCCGGTTCACTCCTGCTGATCCCCATCTTCCTGCTCGTGCACCCGCGAGCCTCGACGGTGCTGCACGGACTGCTCGTGCCCGGCATGCCCGCGCACGCGCCGCTCTCCAGCGCGATGCTTCTCATCATTGCCATCGTGGGCACGACCGTCGCCCCCTGGCAGCTGTTCTTCCAGCAGTCCTACGTCATCGACAAGCGCATCACGCCGGCCTTCATGCGCTACGAGCGCGTCGACCTCTGGCTGGGAATCGTGATCGTCGTGGTGGGCGCCGCGGCGATGTTCGGCTTCACCGCGGCCGCGTTCGCCCACACGGGCGCACAGGGCCACTTCACCAACGCAGCCGACGTCGCGGCCGGGCTGGCCCGCCACGCCGGGCACCTGGTGGGCGTCCTCTTTGCCATCGCCCTGCTGGACGCCTCGATGATCGGTGCGGCCGCCGTGGGACTGTCCACCGCCTACGCGGCCGCTGACGTGACGGGCCAGAACCACTCGCTGCACCGCTCGGTTGGCAGCGCCAAGGGCTTCTACGCCACCTATGGGGCCCTTATCGCGCTCTCCGCGGCGCTGGTGCTCGCGCCCCACATGCCCCTGGGCCTGCTGACCGAGGGGGTGCAGACCCTGGCCGGCGTCCTGCTTCCCAGCGCGACGGTGTTCCTCCTGCTCTTGTGCAACGATCGCGACGTGCTGGGTCCCTGGGTCAACTCGCGCGCCAAGAACGTCTTCACGGCCGGGGTCATCTGGATCCTCATCACCCTCTCGCTGATCCTGACCGCCAGCGTGCTCTTCAGCCACCTCTCGAGCGCGCAGATCCTGGATATCCTGCTCGGCGGTGGCGCGCTGGGCGTTCTGGCGGGCTTCGGCGTCACGCTCGTCGCCCGACCCAAGGCGCGGGGACCCGCCGCTGACTCCACGCGCGAAGAGAGACTCACGTGGCGCATGCCGCGCTCAACGCTGCTCGAGCGGGCCCAGCTCACTCCTGGCGTGCGCGTGGGCCTGGTCGTGCTGCGCGGCTACCTCTTGGTGGCCTTCGGGCTCGTCGTGGTGCGCGTTGTCGAGCTGGCCACGGTCCACCACTAGGAACCAGACCGATGCGGGTCGCCTTCGAGCTGCTTGATCGCCCCTGTCCAGAGAACTCGGCCCTCAGGAACATCACGCCATGCGTCGCGAGCACTCCGACAACCCGCCCCGCCTAGGGAGAGTACTGACATCATCAGAGTTCGGTCCTCGACCGAATTGGACGGATCGCTCCGCCCGGCTGCGACAAGGAGGGTCCCGTGCGGTGTGCTGTGCTGTGCCGCTGAGTCGGCCCAGTCGGGCGCCGTCGTCCAACAGGTTCCGTCGGACTCGGATGGTGGGTGGCTCAGCTCACGGGTTCCCCTCAGGGTCACCGGGCGAATCGCAGCGCGGGATCCGCTGACGAGAATCAAAGTCGAGGTGCGATGCACGAAGGTCGCGGGGGGCCATTCAACCTGGCACTCCATTGATGTCAGGCGGTATGAATCTCTACGTCCTAGCGCATACACACTGCCGTCGCACATGCCAGTGTACGAGCAACGCCGGATTCCCTGAGACTCAGAGCCCATGACTCTCGCCGCGCTCGCGCGCTGAGCCAGTCTCTCCGCAGTACGACTCCACTCCCGCAGTGTGCCAATGAGTTGTTACAAGTAGACGGCGTAGCGAATCTCAAAAGGTCAGGGCAACAGAACGGTGACATCGTTTCGATCGTGCTTGTCAACTTGCTCACGCACCGGGCCACGTCCGTAACCGTTCGTTGTGCTGGTCTGCTGAGTGTAGAAGTTGCTCCTTTAAGCCGCGCAACACGACAGCGCAGCAACGTCCCTGGAAAACGACTGCGCGGTGAGCTTGATCGCCTCCGACATCGTCAAGTAAGGCGTCCACATGGTAGCGAGCTGGTCGACGGTGAAGTTCGCCTCCAGGGCGTAGACACCAGCCAGGATGGCGTCCCCCGCGCCGTCGGCGAGCAGGTGGATGCCGAGGACGCGACCCGTACCCCGCTCGGCGACGATCTTCGCGACACCTCGCGTATCTCGGTTGACGATGGCTCGCGGCACATGAGTCAGCTGGAGCACCCGGCATTCGCAGGAGATGCCACTACGCTCGGCCTCCTCGTCCGTCATGCCGACGGACGCGATCTGGGGCGACGTGAAGGTGACCCTCGGGAGCGTCCGGTAGTCCACGCGGCGACTCGCGCCTGTCAGGGCATTGTCAGCGACGATCCCGCCGTGGACGCCCGCCACATAGACAAACTGGGGATGTCCCGTGACGTCCCCGGCTGCGAAGATGCGCGGATTCGTCGTACGCAGTTCGTCGTCCACGATGACCTCGCCACGCGATCCGACACGGACGCCCACAACGTCGAGTCCAAGACCTTCCGTGTTCGGACGGCGACCGGTCGCCACGAGGAGGGCTTCAGCACGAAGCGATCGTGACCCGTGCGGAGTGTCGATCTCGACGGTAACCGTTCCGTTTTCCTGGAACAACTTCGTTACGGTCACACCCACCTCAACCGCAAGCCCGTCGTCTTCGAAGATGCTCGTGAGCGCATCCGACACCTCGGGCTCCTCGAACGGCGCGATTCGCGACTGTGCCTCGACGATGGTGACCTGCGCACCGAGGCGCGCGAAGAGTTGCCCCTGCTCAAGGCCGATGGCGTTACCTCCGATGACGATGAGCGACTCCGGTACGTGGTCCAGTTCCATCGCCGTCGTCGAGGTCAGGTAGTTGGCCTTGTCAAGGCCCGGTATGGGGGGTGCCCAGGGTGCTGCGCCGGTGGCAATGATGTAGTGACCTGCAGCGACCGTGACCCCGTCTACCGTCAAGGTGTCGTCTGCGCTGAAGTGGCCGTGTCCGTGGAGGATGTCAAAGCCGTAGAGTTCGGCAAGGTTCTCGTACTTCTCGTGACGCAGCATGTTGACAAGCGAGTCCTTGCCCGCGATGAGCGCTGGCATGTCCACACCGAGGGCATCCGTGGTGATGCCAGGAAACTGCCCGGCGAGAGCGACGTGGCGCGCTTCGGCCGCTGCCAGCAGGGCCTTTGACGGGACGCACCCGACGTTCACGCAGGTACCACCAACGAGACCTTGCTCGATCATGACGACCGATGCTCCAGCTCGCGTCGCGGCGATTGCCGTCCCAAAGGCGGCGCTTCCCGACCCGACGATCGCAAGGTCGTACTCCTTGCGCCGCAACGTACTCGCGCCACCCTCACTCGCTTCTGTCGTGCAACACTCCATCGTTGGCTCCTCTCTGACCGACTTGGCAGGACACAACCGCGCTCGCGAGCCCAGCTGAGCCACACATCGAGGCTAAACCCTCCAGTAAGGTGGAGAGTCAAGTGGTAGGACAGTGGTATGCGCATCGGTGAGGTGGCACGACAGGCAGAGGTGCCGATCAAGACGATCCGGTACTACGAGGAGATTGGCGTGCTCCCCAACCCATCGCGAGCGCCCTCCGGGTACCGGGAGTACGACCCTGAGGTCATCGACCGGTTGCGCTTCATCCGGGCGAGCCAGTCAGTTGGCTTCACACTTGGAGAAATTCGCGAGATCGTGGCCTACCGCGACAGAGGGGACGTCCCCTGCGCTCACGTCCTTGACCTGTTGCGCCGCCATCGGGAGGACTGCGCGAAAAGGATCGCAGAGCTGCAAGAGGCCGAACAGGCGCTCGACGCACTCGTAACACGGGCTGCACATCTCCGGCAGGAGGACTGCGCACCAGAGGGCGTTTGCCACCTCATCCCCCGGGCAGCGGAGCGGCTGTGACGACACCAGATGCACGCGCGATAGTCCGGCATCTGCGGGCGATGCGAATGGATCCCTTCATCTGCCGGGTGATTCCGGGCCGGGCCGGTGTGGCATCTATGTCGACAGCAGATCCCGTCGGATCTGCTTTAGTGAGGGGAGAGACCTCGTCATCTCGTGTCGACGAGGGAGTGCCACGACATCACGTCGGAACTCCTCGGGGTGGGCTCGGGGCATGTTGGCTCCTCTACGCGAGCGGATGCTCGCGAGGTTAGAAGTCAACACATGCTGGGGCTGCCCCGGCGGCTAAAGCGCGCCTATCAACCCAGAAGGCCCCTGAACGCCGAAACCTGACGGCCAATCGTCGGACCTGCTGTATGCAGAGCTTGAGCTCGATGTCCTTGAGCTCGTCAGGTGAGCCACATGCCCGCCAAGGTCGGGAGAGATAGAGAGCGTGGCACTGAGCTCTGTGCTGCGCGCAGGCGATCACCGGGAATGAGACATCCCGGATTGGGTTGCATCTGCGTAGTCGAACTGACTAAGGGCCCAACACGGGAGGACACCGATGACCCAGACAACCAAGTACCAGCCCCCGGCAACTGCGTCGCCACCCGCGGCTAAGGCCTGGGCACGGCGCGCCATGGGGGCCGGCCTGGCCGGCGGCGTCGTGCTCGCGATGATCATGATGATCGTCATGGCCGCCGACGGCCAGGGCTTTTGGAGCCCACTCAACCTTGGAATCCCTGCGTTCGTCTACACCATCGCTCCTCCGCTGGCAATGCTGCCCTCGCTCATGGCCGCGATGGGGATCTCCTTGCCGGCCGCCACCATGAGCCAGTTGAGCGGTGCCATTGCCAGCGGGCACATCAGCTCGGCGATGGCCAAGCAGCTCGGGACGATGCTGATGACGATGCACGTGCCCGCCGCCAAGGTCCAGCTCATGGGCCAACTCATGATGGGCCACGCCACCAACTCCACGGTGAGTCAGCTGCTCGCGGGGATGCCGTCCTCGGCTCGCAACGCCGTCATGGCGGCGATGCCCATCAGCTCCGGTCGCGTGGTGGTGGGGCTGGTCCTGCACATGATGATGTCGCTGCTGCTGGGCGTGTCCTTCGCCGCCGTCATCCTTGGAGCGCGACGGGCGGGGATTTCCGTGCTGCGCACCCGGGCCGGCGTCATCGGCGCGTCGATGCTAGGGGGAGCGATCGTCTACGTGCTCATGCGCTGGGTGTTGCTTCCCCCGACCAACTCGATGATGGCCTTCGTCCCGCAGTCGTGGTTCTTCATCGCACACCTGATGTTCGGACTGGTCGTCGGGATGATCCTCGCGCCGGTTCTAGCCGGCAGCAGCGCGAGCTCGGCACGCTAGGGCGATGGGCAATGAGGTTCGGAGGCCCCACGAGGTCGCCATCGACGCGTCGGGAGAGCCCCGGCGCGTCGATGGCTCGACGTTCGCTCCACCGAACGTCACCGTCTACTGGCGTCCAGGCTGCCCCTCGTGTGCCCGGCTCCTGGTCGGGTTGGCTCGGCTCGGCGTCACGCACGACGCGGTCGATATCTGGAAGGACTCCGACGCCGCCTCATTCGTGCGTCAGGTCGCTCACGGCAACGAAACGGTCCCCACGGTCATGGTCGGCGACCGGGCTCTCGTCAATCCGTCACTCGAAGAGCTGGTTGGCGCCCTAGGTGCGGAGCACGGACCGTCCTCGCGCGTATCCCGGCGCGGCAAGGTCGTTGTCGGGGTGCTCGTCGTGCTCGCAATCCTCGCCTCACTGGCATTCGAGGCGGCAGGTCACCCTGGCGTCTCGTGGGCTTTCGACGGCGTCGTGGCGTTCATCGTCGCAGTCCTGCGCCCGGCGCTGCGTCGCCGACGGCGAAGGCGCTAGCTCCGATCTCGGGCCAGGTCGGTCCCTGTGAGCACCGCTTTCGTCCTCTCTGGAGGCGGCAGCCTCGGGGCCGTCCAGGTCGGGATGCTCGAGGCCCTCGCGGAGCGGTCGATCCTCCCCGACCTCGTGCTCGGCACCTCGATCGGAGCGATCAACGCGGCGTGGGCCGCCACGCACCCCGGTCTCGAGGGTGCGAGCGAACTCGCGCGGATCTGGCGCGACGTCCGCCGAGAGCACATCTTCCCGAGTCGACCGCTCGTCGGGCTGCGTGGGCTCTCGGGTCGGGCAGACCACCTCGTGGCACCTCACGCGCTGCGCCACCTTCTCGCTCGGCACTTTGGCTCCGAGCGTCTTGAAGGCACCGCTGTGTCCCTCGGCGTGGTTGCCGTCGCTTTGGACTCGGGCGTGGAGACCCTCCTCACCACCGGGCCGATTGTCGAGGCCGTGATGGCCAGCTCGGCGATTCCCGGGATCTTCCCCCCGGTGTGGATCGAGGGGCGTCCCTACGTCGACGGCGGCGTGGCCAACAACGCACCGATCTCGCACGCACTCGAACTGGGAGCGACAACCGTCTACGTGCTGCCCACCGGTTACGCCTGCGCCTTCGGACGGCTACCCCAGAGCGCGCTCGGTGTGGCGATGCACTCGCTGACCCTTCTGATCCAGCGGCGCTTGCGCGAGGACGTCGAGCGCCACAACGGCCGAATGGACCTGCGGGTGATGCCCCCGGTCTGTCCGCTCGCCGTCTCCCCGCTCGACTTCTCCCACACTGGTGAGCTCATCGAGCAGGCCCGAGAGCAGACCGCCGTGTGGCTGGACCACCCCCGCTTGGTCACCGAGCCCATCGGGCGACTGGCCCCCCACGCGCACTGAGGTGCCCACGGGCCCATCCTCGAAGCCGGCCGACGTCATGTCGCGCCCGAGCCCTAGAGGCGATACGCGCAGCCGTCGAAGTAGGCGGCCAGCTTGCGGCGTCGACGCCCACGCTGCTCGATGGTGATCTCCTGGGGGAATCTGCGCATGGGGGTCACCAGCCGCACGTCGACGCCCTCGACCGACCACGAGCGCAGCGTCGGACGCGGGGAACGGAGCGTGGTACTCGCGTCGAGGAAGGTGAGGGTCCCCGAACAGCAGCGCGACTGGCGCAGGCTCAAGTAGATGACCCCACCCTCGGACGCGGCCAGCTCGGCGACGCCGCCGCCCAGGGTGACCGCCACCGTCGGCTCGTCGGGGATCGGGGCAGGACGGGCGAGTGCTCGGCCGGAGTCCCAGCTCAGGTCGTCGGTCACGTCGGACTTCTCTTGGTGTTGATGGCGGCACGCAGTTGGTCGAGGGTTGGCGCACCTGCCATCCCCTCGGGGGTCAGATAGATCCGACACGCCGCGTCGACGTGCGCATCGACGCTCGCGAAAGGATCGTGCCCGTCGATGAGGATCGTCGGCGAGCCTCGGTACAAGGCAGCCTGTGCGGCGCCGAGCGTCGAGGACTCACGAAACTGCAGGGTGAAGGCAAACTCGTCGAGGAGCTGAGAGAGGTTGTCCGCCACCGTGCGCCAGTTGGGGCAGCCCTCGTCGTACAGAAGATCGACGTTCATGCTTCGTCCGATCGCGCCTCGGCGGCGAAGCCCCCGGCGACTGGCACGAGCGTGATCGTGCCCGAGCGGCTCACGAGCGCGGGGGCGGCGATACCAGCGGCGGCGAGTGCGGCCCGGGGGATCCCGATGTCGACCAGACGTACCTCGCCAGTCTCGGGCCGCCCGATCAGTCCCCGCTTGGGCAAAGCCAACGTGGCGGTGAGATCCGCGACGACGACCGCGGCGTCCGCACTTCCGGTGGTGGCATCTAGACCGGTTGGCAGGTCCAGCGAGACGACGGGAGCACCCTGGCGACGGGTCCAGCGCGCCAGCTCCGCGACCCTCCCGTGCAGGGGACCCGAGAGTGAGTAGCCGACCAGCGCGTCGATCACCACGTCAGCGCCTGGCCGCGGTGCGGCGCAGGCCGCAATGCCGCTCGCGCGAAGAGTTCGGAGGTGGTGCTCGGTGAGCGGCGCGCGTGTCGCAGCCACGTCGGACACGACGGTCACCTCGACCCCGCGATTGGCGAGGTGGCGAGCCGCCACTAGGCCGCCACCGCCATTGAGGCCCGTCCCGGCGAGCACCGTCGCGCGCCGAGGGCCGACCCGCTCGCCGACGAGGTCCGCCAGGGCACGCCCGGCGTTCTCCATCATCTGGATCAGTCGGACGTGAAACCGGCGGACCGCGATCTCGTCGATCCGGCGCATCTCAGTGATCGAGACGCTCGGGACGACGACGAGGCCCTCTGACACCTCGGTCGAGAGTGCGGCGCTCACGGTTGGGCGGCGACGAGACCGAGATCGCGTTCGATGTCTCGTGCCGGCTTCGCGCCAACGGTGGAGGTGATCCAGCGACCTCCGCGAAACAGGGCGATCGTGGGAATCGTCTGGATGCCGTACTCGGTCGCAATCTCGCGGTTCTGGTCGACGTCGACCTTGACCACGCGGACGCGGTCGCCGTGGGCAGCCGCGACCAGTTCGAGCTCGGGGGCCACTAGCCGGCACGGTCCGCACCATTCGGCCCAGAAGTCGACGACGACCGGGACCGGGGAATTGATGACGTCGCGCTCAAAGGAGAACTGATCGTTGGCGTGGGTGATGTTGTTCATGCCCGAGGAACGTCGTTCTCGCCCGACCTATTCCCGCCGGGGTGCTGGCGGTGGGTCGAGAGCACCCCCCAACTAGCGACCAGGAAGGGGACGGCGTAATTGACGATCACGCGGGCCACGCCAGCAACTCCAAGGCGCCCGTGAACCACGGCGGAGCCTTCGTTGACCGCCGAGAGCACGGTGCCCACCACGGTGGCGACAGGTACGGCGAGACGAGCGGTTCGCCCACGCAGGATCAACCAGCCCGCGTCGCTCAGCCGGGACCAGGCGAGGTGGTCGCGAGCGGGCGACGCTGGGGTTGACGGAGACGACTCGATCACCACCAGGTAACGAGTCCGGGCTGCGCACCATTCCCGAAGCCGGGAGACGGGGAATAGCACGAGGGGGCACCTGGTTACACAGCGGTGCGACGAGACCTCCTCATCATCGGCGGTGGAGCGGCCGGTCTGTCGGCGGCCGGGGCCGCGCGGCGCCGCGGCGCGGTCGTCACTCTGGTCAACGACGGCCCCCTGGGAGGTGACTGCACGTTCCGGGGTTGCGTTCCGTCCAAGACTTTGCTGGCCTCGGCGCGCGCGGGCCGCGGATTCGACGCGTCCATGGGCGACGTCGCGCGTGTCGTCACCGAGATCGCCGCCACCGAGTCCGCCGAGGCGCTGGGCGCACAGGGCGTCACCGTCATTGAAGGGCGCGCCCTCTTCGTGGGCCCACGCAGCGTCGAGGTCGGCGGTCGCACTCTCACCGCTCGCCGAGTCCTCCTCTGTGCAGGGGCCCACGCCACCCTGCCGTCGATTCCTGGCCTGGTCGGGCCCCGCACGGTGACCAATGAAGGGCTCTTCGCGCTGGCGACGTTGCCCGAGCGCCTGGTCGTGCTCGGCGGCGGACCCATCGGCGTCGAGATGGCCGAGGCGTTTGCCCGACTCGGTAGTCGAGTGACGCTCATCGAGGGCGCCGCGCGGATTCTGCCGCGTGAGGAGCCCGAGGCGAGCGCATCCATAACGACCTTCCTCGAGGGCCTGGGGGTCTCGGTCGTGACGGGAGTGGCGGGAGTCCAGGTGCGACACGGTGATCACGTCGAGCTCTCTTTGGCCGACGGTCGGTGCGTGACGGGAGACCGGCTTCTGGTCGCCGTCGGACGGACGCCGTCCACGAATGGGCTCGGACTGGAGGCGGCCGGAATCGAGCTCGACGCGACGGGTCACGTTCGCGTCGACGGACGCCTGCGCACCAGTGCGCCAGACGTCTTCGCGGCGGGCGACATCGCTACTGCCCAGAACCTCACCCACGTCGCCTACGAGATGGGTCGCGTCGCCGCCCTTAACGCGCTGGGTCCGGTTGCCGCGCTGCGTGCCCACCCGGAGTGGGCTCCGGCCGTTGTCTACGGTTCCCTCGAGGTGGCCCGGGTGGGAGCTCTCGAGGCCCAGGTCTCCGGTCCCTCGGCGAAGGTCGCCTATCTTCCATTGGCCGAGGTCGACCGGGCGCGGGCCACGGGCGAGACCTCGGGGTTCGTGAAGTTGATCACGGTGGCGCGACCGATCACCCGTCACCGCCTGGGTGGGCGGCTGGTGGGCGCGACGATCGTCGCTCCGCGCGCGGGCGAGATGATCGCCGAGCTGGCCCTGGCGATGCGTGCCGGAATCGTCCCGGCCCGCCTTGCCCTCACGGCGCATCCATACCCCAGCTGGTCGATCGCGGTCCAGCAGGCCGCGGCTCAGCTGTTCGGGGAGTTCGGGGGTCGTCGGGCCCGGCCGGCGAGCCGGGAATAGCCGCGTGCGTGGCAGGGTTACAGACGTGATGAACGCCGAGGGCCGCCCCGGGTCTGACCGCGCGCCTGCGCGCAGCGAGGACCGCTTCACGCGCTACGTCGTGCCCGAGATCCCGGCGCTGCTGCGGGTCGCCCGCTCGCTCACCGCCGACCCTCACGAGGCCGAAGACCTCGTTCAGGAGACCCTGCTACGGGCCTACCGGGCGATGTCCTCGTTCGACGGCGCGCACCCGCGCGCGTGGCTCTTCACCATCGCGCGCAACACCAACGCCAACCGGTACCGGCGGCGTCGCCCCGAGCAGCTACCGCGTGCTGAGGACGCCGAGTCGGTTCCCGAGGCTCAGACGAGCGACCCGGCGGAGCTCGCCGAGTCGAATGCCTTCGGCGCGGCGGTGCGCGTGGCGATGACGGACCTGCCCGAGGCGCGCCGGCGCGTTATGCAGCTCGTCGATGTCGACGGATTGAGCTACGTCGAGGCCGCGGCGGCGCTCGGCGTGCCGGTCGGCACGGTCATGAGCCGTTTGCATCGGGCCCGGCGCAGCGTGCGCGAGGAACTCATTCGGGCCGGACTGGCCCCGACGAAAGGCGTGAGGCGATGAAGAGGCTGCATGAGATGCGGGAGATGGTGAGCGAGATGCGCACCTGCCACGAGATGGGCCGCTGGCTTCAGCACTATCTCGACGGAGAGATCGACGAGGCGACGGCCGAGCAGGTACGCCAGCACCTGAAGACCTGTGTTCGCTGCGGGATGGAGTTCGACACGTACCGGCGCATCGTCGACGTGCTGCACGACGCGCCCGACCATGAGCCCATCGTCATCGGCGACGCGGAGGCTGTCGATCGACTCCGCGCCTTCGCCGCGCACCTGGCCGACACCGACCAGGAGTAGCACGGTGAGCCGCAAGGTTGCCGGTCTCCTCGCCTGGCTCGTGGAGGCGACGCGTCCCGTGAGCCCGGCCGCGCGGCGCGCGCTGGAACGTCGCTGGCAGGAGCTGCCCGAGCACGTGCGCACGCCGGCCCAGACCCTCGGGCAGTTCGGCGTGGAGTGTGAGGGGACCCACGGGGTGTTCCCGCGCTGCAACTTCACGTGCACCCCTTGCTACCACTCGGCCGACGCCAATCGGGTGCGCGTCGACGGAGCCCATACGGTCGCCGAGGTCGAGGCCCAGATGGCCTACCTCGCCCGGCGAGCGCCGCACGCGCACGCCCAGCTCATCGGGGGCGAGGTGACGCTGCTCGACCCCGATGACCACGCCGCGACACTCGCGGCGATGCGCCGGCACGGCCGCGAGCCGATGAGCTTCTCCCACGGGGACGTCGACTTCGACTACCTCGATCGCCTCGTGACCGGGCCCGATGGACGGCGCCGCCTGAGGCGCGTCTCCTTCGCGGTGCACATCGACACGACGATGCGTGGACGGCGCGGGTTGCGCCGCGTTGCGCGCGAGGTTGACCTGACCGCCGAGCGCGCCCGAGTGGCCGCCATGTTCGCGCGACTGCGCACGGAGCGTGGCGTGCGCACCTTCCTCGCTCACAACGTCACGGTCACCCCCGAGAACGTCGACCAGATCCCCGAGTTGCTGGCGGGGGCTCGGGGTCTCGGCTACGGGATGTTCTCCTTCCAGCCCGCGGCCTTCGTCGGAGACGAGCGGCGCTGGCGATCGGACTACTCGGCCCTAGATCCCGACCGGATATGGGAGCGCATCGAGCAGGGCGCCGGGGCGAGACTGCCCTACCGCGTGCTGCAGGTCGGCGACCTTCGCTGCAACCGAACGGCCTGGGGCTTCTACACCGGGGACCGATGGGTCAGCCTGCTCGACGAGGACGACCCGAGGGACCTGGCGGTGCGCGACACTCTCTTCACTTACCTCGGCGGCTTCCACTTCTCGGCCCCCGAGCCGCTGGTCGCGCTGCGCCTGACGCGAGTGGCATTGGCTCACCCGCGTCTCGTCGGAACCGCCCTCGCCTGGGCCCGACGTACCGTGCGCCGCGCCGGGGGGTGGCGCCGGGTCCTCGCCGAGCGCCCGCGTCTGACCACCTTCGTGATGCACCGCTTCATGGACGCGTCCGAGGTGGCTCCGGCGTGGGCTCTGCTCGAGTCCGGCCAGGTGTCGCCGGACCCGGACGTCCGCGCGGTCCAAGAGCGCCTGTCCGCCTGCTCGTACCTGATGGCTCACCCTGAGGACGGGCGGTGCGTTCCGGCCTGCGTCCAGCACGGTGTCCTCGACCCCGCCGAGAACGCCGCGCTGGCAGAACTGCTGCCCCTGCCACGCCGGCGCGCCGCGCCGGCCACCTGATGTTCGACCCAGCGCTGCGTCGGGCCCTCGCACCGTCACTCGACCGGGTCGGGGCCGCCCTGGCGCACCGAGGCTGGCGCGCCAGCTCGCTGACCGTGGCCGGCTGGCTCGCCGGGATTGGGGCGATCGGCGCGGTCCTCGCGCACCAGTGGCTCTGGGCCTTGGGCGCCTGGTGGGCCAACCGCGTCCTCGACGGCCTCGACGGGGCGCTCGCACGACGTCGAGGCGCCACCGAGCTAGGCGGCTTCCTCGACCTGATCGCGGACTTCTCGATCTACTCGGGTCTGCCCCTCGCCGTGGCCGTCGTCGAGCCGGGCGCCCGGCTCGCGACGGCTGCCCTGCTCGTGACCTACTACCTCTCCGGGACGGCGCTGCTCGGCGGATCGGCGATTCTCGACCGAAGGCGGGTGGCGCGTGACGAGCGCTCGCTGCGCCTGCTCGGTGGACTGGCCGAAGGCGCGGAGACGGTGGTTGCCTACTCGGTCCTGCTCGCCTGGCCCAGCGAGGCGCCGGCGATCGAGTGGGCATTCGCCGCCCTGGTCGGCGTCACCGCTCTGCAGAGAGTCGTCCGCGTGGTGCGCGTGCTGCGGTCGCCCGGGGTGCGGCCTGACGGCTCCTTGGCTCAGCCGCGCTGAGCGCCCAGCGCGGACCGTCGAGGTGTGCGCCGGGCCGCCGACAGCAGCGGCGAGGCGTCGAGGCGGCGGCGCACTCTCGGCATCAACGCGACAGCGACCCCGAGTGCCACCGCCGCGCCGGCTGATGTGACGATCCAGTTGAAGGGAGCGGGTGGGAACGGGTGCAGGGTGTCGTAGAGAACGACGCCGAGCACTGCGGTGCCCAGGACCAGCGCTAGCAGAGGCGCGGGGCGCCGATCGCGCCGGGCGACCCAGACGCCGGCCGCGACGACCGTGAGGAGGTAGGCCACGATGATGAGGTACGCCCCGAGCTCGACGATCAGTGTGAGCGCCCTCACTGCGCTTGGCTCACCCGAGAACGCCAGGAGCGCCACCAGGGTCACTACCGCGGTCACGGCCAGTGCCCCGGTGGGCGAGCGGAACTTCGGGTGAATCCGGGTCAGGAAGCCCCTCATCGCACCGCCCTCCGGCGCCACGTCTCGACCGAGTGCGTAGATCAGCCGGTTGGCCGCGACGACGCACGCCAGCTGCGCCCCGAAGGCGCTCACCACTCCAGCGGCGTTAACCACGGACCCCATGGCGGAGCCGACGTAGAGGTCGGCCAAGTGCACGAATGGAGCGGGATCGCTCGCTAGGGCGTGTGGCGAGGCGTAGGCGTTGTCAGCGATCCACGTGAAGACGATGTAGACCAGCGCGGAGCCGGCGAGCGACCAGCCGATCGCCCGGGGGATCGTGCGGGTGGCGTCGCTTGACTCCTCGCCCAGCGTCGCGGCCCCTTCGAAGCCGCTGAACGCTCCGAAGGCGTTGACGACTCCGAGTGCGAGGGCTCCGAAACCTATCCCGTGAATGGTGAAGGGCGTCGGAGAGAACGAGTGGGTGACTCCGCGGTGCGCGATGACTGCGACGCCAACCACGCCGAGGAGCATCACCGCAATGCCCTCCACCGCGAAGATCACGCCAGTTGTGAGTCGAATCGAGCGATGGGCGAACAGCATGGTGAGAGCGAACCCGCCGAGGGCGAACCACACCCACCCCAAGTGGATCCCCCAGCTCGAGAAGAGCGTCTGGGCGATGTCAGCGGTGCTCGCGTATACCGCGGCGGCGAAGGAGAGGTACACGAGCAGCAGGATCCACGCAGAGACGAACCCGTAGGTCGGGCCGAGGGCTGCGGAGTTGAAGGCGTAGATCGAGCCCGCGGAGTTGAAGGAGCGGGCGAAGACGATGAACGCGTAGGCGACGAAGGCCATCGCCACCAGGCCGAGTAGGTAGGCGAGCGCCCCCGAACCTCCTACCAGGCTGGCCAGGATGGCTGGACCGACAATCACGCCCGCGACCGGTCCCTGGATGCCCACTGACAGTGCCACCGTCTTGACGAATGGGAGTTGGTCGCGCGCGAGCTTCGGCGTGGTCGAGGACTCGTAGAGAGAACCGATGTCTACGTCGGTCGTTGCGCCCGTTCTTGTGCCGCCGGCAATCACGGACTTGGAAACGGCGAGATGTCGCCGACTATTCCCGAATCGGAGTCGGTGCTTGTGTGAGTTCTGGGGCGGACTTGGATGCCCCTGCGGGCCGGCCGCGACGGGTGAAGACTTTGACGGTGCCAGTCCCCTGGGCGACGATCACCTCGTCCGCGGTCGAAACGGCTGGCGTAGGGCCACGTCATGCTCGCGCAGCGTCGTGTAGAGACGACCACTCGTGATCCCGTGTCGGGCGAGGATCCCGTCTCGCCCCCCGATGATCCGCCCACTGCGATAGTCCTCGATGATCGCCTGTGCCTGCTGCGCTCCGAGCGCGACCGGCGGTCCACCAGTCTTTTTCTTGGGCACCACCACGTCGCCCTCGGTGGCACCGTCTGGTGAGTCCGAGGCGTCGCGTTCGAAGTAGCCGGGTGGGAAGGGGTGCTCGGCCGATGGACTCCTTCGACACTGGGCGCAGAGCATGTGCGACGGCACCTCCGTCGCCCTCACGACCATCGTCAAGGGCTCGCCGCAGTGAGGGCACGTCACCAGTCGGATCGTCTCCTCGCGGTTCAGCCGACCATCGTGGTCCTTGTCGAGGGGCAGCGCGCTCTCGAGCACCGCCGAGGGGTACTTCCCCAACCGGCCGAGGACGCGTGAGATGGCCGCCGACGCGTTGAGGGCCAAGGGTCCGATGCGGCCGAGCAACTCCTCTACGGTGCAGCTCCCCCCTCGGCTCACGACGAAGTCGACTGCGGTCTGACCGATGGGATCCCGTGCCTCCCACGAGCCGCGGACCGAGAGTTCGCTGAAGTACAGCGCGACGGTCGCAGCGGCCCACGCCGGATCGGCGCCCGCCGGCACGACGTCCGCCGACACCAGCAACTCGGTGAGCATCCCCGGATCCCCGCGCACGGCCTCCACGTCGCCGCCGAGGTGCTTGAGGGCCAGGGCACCGAAGAGCATCCGCAGCTCCCGCACGGGTGCACGGACGAGCCGTGACATCGCCGCCTCCGGAAGGCCCCCCTCGCTGAGACCGGACCGCACCCTCTGCCACGCCGTGGTCCGCGAGACCTCGAGCTCGGCGGCGATCGCCTCGAGCGTCTCGCCGCGAGCGAAGGCGGCCAGGGCGATGGGATCCACCGACCCATCACGTCGAGTGGCACGGTGGACCACGTTGCACTCCACTCGCCCGCGAATCGGCCCGAGGGCGAGGACGCCGCCACCTTCCGTGGGCAGATGGACCGTCACCACCCAGCCCAGCACACCCCGTTCACTCGTCGGGTGGACCTTCAGCTCGGGAATGAGTCGCTGGATGGCGGTCGCCACCGCACCTGGCACCTTCAGGTCGGACTTCACGACCTTGGCGAGGAGAGTCACGAACTGGCCGACGTCGACCCTGACATGATCCACGACCTGGGAGGCCACGGGTTCGTCGGCGCCGTGTACCCGGAGATCCGCGATCGCCCTCTCCTCGGTCTCGGCCTCGCGTCGAAACGCCGCCGCCGTGGCGGCGTCGTCCGTGCGCAGCGCCTCCTCTCGTGCGCGATCGGCTCGACGCTGATGGAACTCGATGGTGAGACGCAGGGACGTCGTCGGGTCGACCACGGCCTTCAGCGCGCTCGCTCGCAACTCTCCCTCGGACCCGATCGTCGAGAGCGCCTCGACGATCGTCGAGATGAGCACTCGGTGGAACTCCTCGGCGTCCAGCGTGGCGATGCTCTCCTTGCCCGTGATCCGCGGGTCTTGTCGGGCGTCGCTTCGAGACTCGTCGGGTGCCAGGAGGTCGGACCCCTCCAGACGACAGAGTCGATATCGATTCATGCCGCTGCTCTCGAACTGGTAGACGACTCCGCCGACCTCGTAGGGCGGACGCCCCCCGAAGGCCCGACGCTGGCGGTTCCCGTTGACGAAGGCCCGATTCGCCTGCTGCTTGGCCCTGATGGCCTCGAAGGTCTCTGGTGGGGCCCATCCACCCTCGGGCAGACCAAAGTCGTAGCGAAGGATGACGAAGCCGTAGTCCATCGGATCGGAGTCGTCGCTGCGGTGGACGGCCAGACCGCCGAAGACCTTGGCCCCCTTCGTCGGATTCGGCAGGGGCATCTCGTAGACCCCCGTCTCGTAGAGGGACATCATGTTGAGGAAGCTCTGTTGGATGTCCTTGGGATGACGCACCGCGGCCAGCGTCGCGTGCTCGCCGTATCGCTCCTTCACCCCGGGCCGAGTCACGTGCATCATCCCCAGTTCCTCCACGAACTGCCGGGTGGAGAGATCCGGGGCTGCGAGGAGGTCGAGGACCCTTCGCACTCGGTCCCGCTCCTCTTCGACCGGGACGAGAGTCTTGCCCTCCAGCCGATAGCCGAGGGGGATGGCCTTCGGACCGTGGGGCCAGTACGTGCGACGCGCGGCGGCGACCTTGCCGAGTCGGTTGCGCTCGACGATGCCGTTCCTCTCTTGGGCCGCGAGGATCACGGCCAGACTCCACAACATCCCCGCGTAGGGCTTGGTGAAGTCGAACTCCTGGCCCTCGACGATGACCTTGATGCTGCGCAACGAGAAGACCTTGCCCAGGTCGTTGCCGTTGGGCTCGTCTCGCACCACCCGGTTGACCGCGAAGGCGCAGAGCTCATGGATCGAAGGTTCCTCGAGCATTCCGAGGAGCTGCTGCGTGAAGAAGTTGAGATCCTGGTCGTCATCGATGTGAGCGGCCGAGCCGAGGTGGTAGAGGAAGAGCACGTCGGCGAAGAGGAACTTGATCGACTTGGACTGCCGACTTCTCTCGATGACCGCCCCGTACTTGGCCGGAGTGAGGATCGGTCCCAGCGGATCCTCGAGGAGCGGTGCGAGCTCGGGCATCCTGGGAAGGAGACCCGAGATGGTCTTGTGGGCCATGTTCTCGAAGAGGACGAGGTCCGACGCGTCGGACTCTCGTACGACCACAAGCGTGGTGAGCGGGTCGATCGTCGCGGTCTCGCGTTCGAGACGAAGAGAGAGAACCTTCTCGGCCTTCGCTCGGGTGCCACGTTTGGTTGCCATCAGTGCACCTCCCATGCGGCGAGGACGCTGAGTGCGTCACGCAGTTGACGAGCGTGCAGGACGTTCTGGATGAGAACGCCCTCGCACTGGCGGATCTCCGCAGCGGGGCAGACAGGCGTGGCGACGGGGACCTCCAGGTTCTTGCCGTCCCCGACCTTCGGGGGGCGAGTCTTGACGGTCCCCCCGATCCCCTTACGCGCAACAAGGTGGATGGAAACGCTGGTTACACCTGATTGACGGCGACGGCGCGTTCGTCACCGTCAATCAGGTGACCGACACTTGGAGCTGCGTCGACCTGGCGCGGGCGTTTGAAGCAGAGATTGCTGTCGTGCGAAATGAGGACACTGACGAGGAGACATCGCTGTGGCTGACTTTCTCACGTAGTCGTCCCGAGACTCTGCCCGACTCTGAGGGGTGACGAGTGGGGTAACGCTGTTGCCCCGCGTCTCTGATCATCATGGGTTGGCAGAATCCGCTGCCTTCGCCGCCGCGTACACCTCTCTGTGGGTGCGATGTTGGTGGGAGCTGCCGAAGCCGGTGGAGACTCAGAGATTATTCGAGGCCGCCATGCCGTCGGGAATAGTGTCGGCCCCCGTACGGAAGTAGCGCCGCTGGGTGTAGTCGACCGTGGCGTGGCCCATGCAGTGGCTGATGAGCTCGTCGGAGTACTCGTTGCGCTTGGCCCAGGTGGCGAAGTGGTGCCGCAGGTTCTCGAAGGGGAACTCGGGGGTGTCCGGCCACCCCTCCGCCCGGGCGACGGCGTTGAGGTACATGGTCTTGCGGAAGTGGCCGCGGCTCCACCAGTCCTGGTCCTGCCAGCGCGTGCCCCGTGAGGGCCGTCGCGGGTCCCGGGGAACCTGGACGAAGCGGTGGTCGCCGGCGGGAAAGAGCAGCGCGTGGGGACCCCGCTCGGGCCCGAAGCGCTGGAGCAGCTCAGCACAGCGTGCGGCCATCGCCTCCACGAGGCTCGCCGGGTAGATCGTCCAGCGCTCCTTCTTGGACTTGGGCGCCTTGCCCGAGGGGCGCTCCTCGCACGGGGCGATGTGGGGCCTCGAGCCCTCCCACTCGACGGTCTCGTCGATGTGGATGAGGCGGCGCCCGGGATCGAGGGCGTAGCCGTGGGGCAGGTCGATGACGGCCCCGCGCCGCGCCGCCCGACCGGCGGGGCTGAGCGTGAGGTCGCCCTCGATTGCCGAGAGGACCTCGGCGAGCGGGCGCGCCACGCTCGTCACGGTGAGGGCGATCGCCTCGCCGAAGCGGGGCCCGGCCTTGCCCATGGTCTGGGTGAGCAGCCAGCCCCACTGTCGGTCGACGGTGACGCTCGTCGTCGGTCGGCTGTCGTGGTAGCTCTGGGCCGAGCACCCGACCTCCTGCATGGCGTCGGCCAGGGACTCCACCTGCTCGGTCGAGGGGCGTTCCTTGGCGGGCACGTAGTGGACGCTCTCGCCCTGCCTCGCGGCGCGCACCCGGAACTCCACACCCTCCAGGGGGTCCTCGTCGCGCGAGAGCCACAGGGGCTTGCGGTGCGCCAGGGTGACGAGGCTGCGCAGGAGACTGCCGAGGTCGGCCACGCGCTCGGCCCCGCAGGTCTCGCGAGCGCGGTTCAGCACGGCGAGGGAGTGCTCGGGGCTCCAGTCCGCGACCTCGACGTCGCCGACGACCGGACGCACGTAGAGGCGCATCAGGCTCTCGTTCAGGTCGATGGTCGAGCGTGCCCGCCCCTTGCCGCGCAGGTCCTCGAGCCGCCGGTCGCACAGCGCGTTCATCGTGCGCTCGCCCCGTCGCGTCGGGCTCGTCTGGTGCTTGGCCCAGCGCACCATCTGGTCGAAGAGCTCGTCGGCCTCGCGTCGCGAGCGGGCCGTCTCGGGGTCGAGTCCACGGCCCGTGAACTTGACGGCCTCACTCGCGGCGAGGCGCTCGCGCGGCACGGGTGCGCTGGTGCGCTCGACCTGGCCGGCCGCGACGACGCGGAAGTAGGGCTTCGCCATCGTGGGCGCGTAGAGCTTGACGCCGCGGTCGCTGCGCAGCGGCGGGCGCCGCGTGGTGCCGGATGATCCCCTGGCCGGCATCAGCGGGCCCTCCGGTGGGGCTGGGCGCGCTTGGCCGGCGGCAGGCTGGCCGGGGCGTCCTCGTCGGGCTCGAGCTCGAGCTCGCTCGCGTGCACCATGTGGGCCTCCTCGAAGGCCCGGATGTCGGCCTCGCGGTAGCCCATGGAGCGCGGCTGGCCGTTGGCCTGGCGCAGGAGGACCAGGGCCCGGGGGAAGTCGGGGCTCTTGATGAGCGCGTAGGTCGAGTTGCGCCCGATCGGCCAGCGCTCGATGAGCTCGGGCACCGTGAGGAACCGGTCGGGATCGGCGTGGCGGGTGGTGGCTGTCGTGTTCATGGACAGGACCGGTCCGCCCCGCGCGCTCGAGCGCACTCGCCGCAGTTATGGGACCTCCTGGGACGCTCCGGGCACGGCGAAATTATGGAAGAAGCTATGGAAGTGGTCGTGGGCGTCTGACGCGCGGGCGGAGATGCGGGCTCTGACCAAGCAGGACGATGAGCACCCCCAACGGGATTCGAACCCGTGCCGCCACCTTGAAAGGGTGGTGTCCTAGGCCGCTAGACGATGGGGGCCTGGGGTGCCACGGACGACCGTGGTTGGTCGGGCTGCCCGGATTTGAACCGGGGACCTCTGCGTCCCGAACGCAGCGCGCTAACCAAACTGCGCTACAGCCCGTTGCGGGGCGAACCCCGCAGCCCGGAAAGCCTATCGCGCCCCCGTGGTGGGCGTTCGCAGCCGATTTGGCCCGGTTCCCCTCGGGGCGTAGGGTGAGGTCGAGACGGAAAGTCCGCCCGGGGCCTCGTCACCGAGGAGGCGCCATGTCCGGTGCACTGTCCCTCACCCGGTCCCCGCGTCGTCGGGCCATCCCCGCCGTCGCCCTCGCCGGAGCCGTACTCGCCCTGCCGCTCGCCCTGCCCTCCGGCGGCGCCCCGGCGGCGGCGTCCACCCTGCCGCGCTGCCCGACGCTCGCATCCTGGCCGGTGAAGCCGGTGAGCCCGATCGTGAAGTCCACGCTCACGAAGTACTACGCGGCGCGCCACCTCACCCCGATGACAGTCGTCGGCAATCGGATGCGGATCCTCAACGTCGTCCTCGAACGCACCGGGGTCCACTGGTGCCTCAACGAGGGGGGCGGCCGCGCCGGCTACGTGGGCGTGGTGCCGAAGACCGCCAAGGCGGCCGTGCTCGTCCAGGTGCGCCACAAGCCCTACCCGGTGGTCGGTTCGGCGACGACGTGGGCCACGGTCGCCCAGCTGCCCACGGGCTGGAAGGTCGTCTCGGACGACACCGCGCCGTAGTGGGGGCCTAAACGCCCCCGTCGTCGTCACCGGGCTCGGGCGTGTGGTGCTCCGCGACGATCTCGCTGATCCGGCGCCGCTCGACGGACTGGACCCGGAAGGTCCAGTCGCCGAAGGAGTAGGTGGCACCGGGGCTCGGGATCTCGCCCGCGAGGTCGAGGATGAAGCCCGCGATCGTCACGTACTCGCCCTCGGGGATCTCGAGCCCGAGACGCTCGGCGACCTCGTCGACGTGGGTCTGGCCGTCCACCAGCCAGCGCTCCTCACGGATGCGCAGGATGGTCGGCTCGTCGTCCTCGTCGAACTCGTCAGCGAGGTCGCCCACGAGCTGCTCGAGGATGTCGCGCACCGAGACGACGCCGGCGACGCCGCCGTGCTCGTCGAGGACGACGGCGAAGGTGCGGCGCTGGCGGCGCATCTCGGTGAGGCTCTCGAGCAGGTCGAGGGTCTCGGGAAGCAGGAGCGGACGACGTATCTTGCGGGCGATCTCGGTGGCGTCGGGCAGGCTCACCCCGATGGCGCGCCGAACGGTCGTCGAGCGGAAGAGGTCGTTCACCAGCAGGACGCCCTCGACGTCGTCGAGGTCGCCACTCACGACCGGGAAGCAGGAGTGGCCTGTGTCGCGCACGGCCTCGGCGACGGCCTCCGGCGTCACCGGGACCCGGAGGTAGGCGACGTCGACCCGCGGGGTCATCACGTCGCGCAGCTCGAGGTCGTGCAGCTGGTCGACCCGGGCGTGGATCGCGTCGGCTTCGGGGCTACGGGACTCGGGCGTCGGTCGACTCCCGAAGCGGTCACGCCAGCGGCCCCGGGGGGGTCGCGATGGCGGAGGTTCGCTCATTCGCCGCCGACGCGGACCGTCGCCGGCCGCCAGGACTCGTCCTCGTAGGACTCGTCGGCGAGCAGGGCCCGGATCGCGACCCGTACGCGCTGGGGGTCGAGGGGCTTCACGAGGAAGCCCTCGGCCGTCGAGCGGCGCGCCAGGAAGACGTCGGGACGCCGGTCGAGCAGCATCAGGACGGCGACCGGCTCGGCGGCGCCGTAGGACTCCTCGTTGCGCAGGTCGAGCGTGATGGCCATGGCCCCCATCGACCCGATCTGGAGGTCGAGGACGACCAGGTCGACGCCCCCCTCCTTGACGCGCCGGAGGACGGCCGGTCCCGACTCGACCTCCTCCACCTCGATGTCGGGGCCCTCGATGGTGGCGCGCAGGTCGGCGCGCAGGGCGGGCTGGTCGCTGGCGAGGAGGACGGTGGCCACGTCCGTAGCGTAGCGGAGCCCCGTCCGGGACCTTGGTCCGTCGCCCCTTGCCGGGGCGCAGACGGGTGAGTAGTGTTCGCTCCGCAGTCGAACCAGGGGGGAGAGATGGCCATCACACCGGCCACGTGGGTCGAGCTCGGGGCCTGTCGCAGCCACGAGCAGGGACTCTTCTTCCCGCCCGAGTCGGGGGAGCGCAAGGAGCAGCGCCAGCTGCGCGAGCAGGCCGCGAAGCGGATCTGCCAGTCGTGCGACGTTCGCGAGGAGTGTCTGGCCGCCGCCCTCGACCGTCACGAGAGCCACGGGATCTGGGGCGGCCTCAACGAGGTCGAGCGCCGCGTCCTACTGCGCGCCTGAGCCCCACCCGAACTGGCGCGGGGCGACCCGGGCCATGATGACGAAGAGGACGAACGTGACGAGGTGCACGCCGCTGCACCACTCGCAGATGTGGTTGATGTAGAGGAGCTCGGCCGTGATCAGCCACAGGACGAAGGCCATCGAGCCCGCCACCAGGACGGCGCGGGCGACGTGGACGATCCGGTGCGCCGAGCGCCATCCCCACGGGGAGTTGAGGGCGGCCATCGCCACGTAGCCGACCAGTCCCAGCACGGCGACCGGGATCCCGAGGAAGTAGGACTCGGGGGAGGTGGTCACCGTGGAGCAGTTGAGGATGCCCGACGTCGAGCACGCGAGGTAGCGGGTGCCCTCGAAGTGCGTGAACGTCAGGTAGCCCGAGATCCCCAGACCGACGAGGCTCAGGAGGAACGTCGCGACGACGACGCCTCGCGACACCGGCTCGAGCGGTCGGCTCACTTGATGCCGAGGACCTTCTTGGCGGCGACGACACCCTTGCTGGAGCAGACCGAACCCGGGTGGTCCTTGGTGATGGAGCAGATCGAGGCCGTGAGGTAGTTGGCCGTCGCCACGATCGCCACCGTCACCGGGTTCGTCGCGTTGCTGAGCCCGCCGGCGATCGTCTCGCGCGAGATGCCCGCGAGGAGCTGGGGCGTGTAGCTGGCGCCGGCGACGAGGTACTGGTTACCGATCGTGATGAAGGGGATCGAGCCGTCCTGGGCCGAGGTGATGCCGGGGATGTACTTGGACGTGTCGTACTTGGTGAAGACGGCCTCCTCGGGCTTCGAGGGGGTCTGGAGCGGCGTGTAGTAGTTCGTCGCGTTGTCCCAGACGTTCGTGAACTGCTCGATCGACTTGAAGGAGAGGTAGGGCGAGGTGTAGGTCGACTTCACGAACGTGAAGGTCGGGGTGCCGGGGTAGACCTCGCCGGTCTTGGTGGAGCTCTCCATGTCCCCGAGGTTCTTGAACGTGCCGAAGCGGCTGAGGGCGAGGATGAGCGGCCAGCGCTCGGCGGCGCAGAAGGGGCAGTACTCGGCGCCCAGGTAGAAGAGCTCCGGCTTTCCGGTCGCCGCGTCGACCAGGGCGGGCTGCTTCGAGAGGGGGATCGGGGGCGTGACGGGGACGGCCGTCGAGGTCACGCCCACCGCGTTGAAGACCGAGGCGGGCACGCTCGTCACCTCCTGGGCGACGGTGGCGCTCGTCGGCTGGAAGGCGTTCGACGTGGCCCCGTTCGACGTGGTCGTGACCTTGATGATGACGAGGGCCGCCACCACGACGACGACGAGCCCGATCGCGACCCAGGTGAACAGGCCGGCCGGCCGGCCGGCGGGGGGCTTGGTGCCGGGGCGGGCGGCCGTGCGGCTCGGACCCGAACTCTTCGGGCGCTGAGAGGGGGGGTTCTTCGCCACGGTGCTCCTTCGCGATGGTCGGCCCAAATCTAGTGGAGTGCGTCCCCCGGCCGGTCCTCGTCCCTCGCCGGTCGGTAGGTTGGCGGGTATGCCCGACGTACCGGCCCCGCGACCGGCCGCAACCATTCTCCCGCTGCGCGACGGGGCGTCGGGCGTCGAGGTCCTGATGGTCCGGCGCAATCTCAAGAGCGACTTCGTCGGTGGCGCCTACGTCTTCCCGGGCGGGGCGCTCGACGCGGCCGACGCGATCCGCGCGGCCCTCGGTCCGGACGACGCGACGGCCTCGCGTCGGCTCGGCCTCGCCGCCGGGGGCCTCGCCTACTTCCACGCCGCCGTCCGCGAGCTCTTCGAGGAGGCCGGCCTCCTCCTCGCCGCGACCCCGGACGGGGCGACCGAGGCCGTCGTGCGCCAGCGCGACGCGCTGAACGCGGCGCGCACCCGCCTCAACGCCCACGAGGACGACTTCGACGCGGTGCTCGCCCGGGCCGGACTCGTCGTCGACCTGCGAGGTCTCGGGTACCTCTCCCACTGGGTCACGCCGCTCGGGCAGCCCCGTCGTTACGACACGCGCTTCTTCGTGGTGGCCGCACCGGTCGACCAGGTGGCCGGACACGACGAGGGCGAGACCGTGGCCCACCGGTGGATCCGTCCCGGTGACGCCCTGCTCGCGGCCGAGCGCGGTGAGATGACCGTCATCCTGCCGACCCTGCGCAACCTCGCCGCCATCGCCGACTTCGCCCGCGCGGCCGACGTGGTCGCCTTCGCTCACGCTCAGGAGTCGGTGCCGCGCATCGAGCCGCGGATGGTCGAGCGAGACGGGGCCGTGCACATCGTGGTACCCGGCGATCCGGGCTACGACGACTGACCGCGCGGTCGCCAGGGGATGACCGGTGACGTCGTGCGTTGGTACGCGGCGTAGTCGGGGTACTTCGCCGAGCTGAGGGACTCGGTGAATCGGGTCGAGCCGACGAAGAGCGCCGTGAGGGCCACCGGTCCCACCAGCGCCCACCGGCCGGCCGTTCCCGCGCCGCTCGCCCCCAGCAGGTAGACGAGCCACCACTGGGCGAGCTCGAAGAAGTAGTTCGGGTGGCGCGCGTAGCGAAAGAGCCCCTCCGCGAGGAATCCCCGCTCGGTCTCGCCCCGGTGCTTGCGCTGGTGGAAGCGCCACTGCTGCTCGTCGGCGACGGTCTCGCCGACCAGGGCGGCGAGGAAGAGGGCGGCGAGCACCGTGTCGAGCGGGCCCCAGGGGCGCGGGTGGTCGCGGGCGACGAGGGCCGGCAGGGCGATCGCGACGAGGAGGGCGCTCTGGATCGCCACGATGAAGACGAGGTTGACGACCTGGAAGAGGGCCGGGGACATGGTCCGTCGCACCTCGGCCCAGCGGTAGTCCTCGACGCCGCGATATCCGCCCTTGCGAGCGAAGTTGTAGGTGAGCCGGACCCCCCACAGGGTGGTGAGCACGGCGAGCACGTCGAGACGCGCGTCGCGCAGGTGCTCACTCGCCGCGACGACCCACACGTAGGTCTCGGGCAGGATCGACCAGAGTCGGTCGATCCACGACGTGTCCCGCGTGAGGAGCGAGGCGATCCAGGCGCCGGCGCCGGCGACGGCGGCGATCGTGACGATCAGCCCGAGAGGGCTCATCCGAGCGGGGCCTCCGCGACGGCGCGCGCGACGGCGTCGAGCAGGCGCGCGCTGCAGCCGGCCGCACCACCGGGCGGGGCTAGCTCGACGAGGCGGTCGACGAGGGCGTCGAAGTCGGCGTCGGGGGCGCTGGCGACGGGCCGCCCCGCGTCGCCCGCCGCGGCGACGTCCTCGCGCAGCGGGATCGAGGCGAGCAGCTCCGTGTGGAGGCTCTCGGCGAGGAGGGCGCCGCCGCCCTCACCGAAGTACGCGTGGCGGACGCCGGCCTCGCAGACGACCGGCGCCATGTTCTCCACCACCCCGAGGAGGCGCAGGTTCGACTTGCGGGCGAAGTCCCCGGTGCGCGCCGCCACCCCCTGGGCCGCGGGGTGGGGCGTCGTGACGACGACGACGCCGAGTGAGGGGAGCAGTCGGGAGAGGGTCATGGGGATGTCGCCGGTGCCGGGAGGGGTGTCGACGAGCAGGATGTCGACACCGGACCAGTCGGCGTCCTCCAGGAACTGGGCGACGGCCTTCTGGACGACGAGCCCGCGCCACAGGAGGGCCGCGCCCTCCTCGGCGAGCAGCCCCATGGAGAGGACGTGCAGGGACCCGGCGCCCACGGCCCGCTCGAGGGGGACCATGCGGCCGTCCACGGCCTCGACCGGGCCGCGCACCCCGAGCAGGCGGCTCAGCGAGAAGCCCCAGACGTCGGCGTCGAGGACGCCGACGCGCCGACCTCGTCGGGCGAGCGCGGCGGCGAGGTTGGCCGTCACCGAGGACTTGCCCACGCCGCCCTTGCCCGAGGCGATCGCCACGGCCGGGACGCCGGGGCGCAGCGTCGTGGTGGGGGCCTGGGCCTGGGCGCGGGCGCGGGCGGTGCGCAGGGCCGCCCCCCGCTCCTCGGCGTCCATCGCGACGACGCGGACCTCCACGGACCGCACGCCGTCGACGGCGAAGCCGGCGTCGCGCACGTCGCGCTCGATGCGGCTCCGCAGCGGACAGCCCATCGTCGTCAGGGCGACCGTGACCACGAGGTCCCCGTCGCCCTCGACCGCGACGTCGCGGACCATGCCGAGCTCGACGATGGAGGCGTCGAGCTCGGGGTCCCGGACGGCGGCGAGGCGCTCGCGCACACGCTCGACCAGGCTCACGATCGGCAGGCTACCGGGCCCGCTCGGCCCCCCGGCGCCGTCGACAGGAGCCGACCCGGCCACTACCATGGGCCCAGTCCACGCGAAGGAGCCTCCATGACCGACCTCGCCACCGCCAACCTCGAGATCGTCCCCGTCGAGCCCATCACCCTCACCGCTAGCGCCGCCGCGAAGGTGGCCGAGCTCATCGCGGCCGAGGCCGCGGAGGAGGAGCTCGCGCTGCGCGTCGCCGTGAAGTCCGGGGGCTGCTCGGGCTTCCAGTACGACATGTACTTCGACACCGAGCGCGCCGCCGACGACGTCGTGCGGACCTTCGGCGAGGTGACCGTCGTGGTCGACGCCGAGAGCGCCGAGCTGCTGACCGGGGCGACCCTCGACTTCAGCGACGGGCTCCAGGGCGCCGGGTTCCACATCACCAACCCCAACGCCACGCGCACCTGTGGCTGCGGCAACTCCTTCTGCTGACGTGGCCGTCACCGTCGGTCCCTACTCGCCCTGGCGTCGCGCCGGCGACCTCGTCGTGATCTCGGGTCAGCTGGGCGTCGTGGCCGGCGCCCCGGCACCCGGCTTCGCGGACGCCACCGCTGCCGGCCAGCTGCGTCAGGCCCTGACCAACGCCCGCTCCGTGCTGGGCGAGGCGGGCGCCACGCTCGAGCAGGTCATCAAGGGGACGCTCTTCCTCGTCGACATGGACGACTTCGCGTCGTGCAACGAGGTCTGGATGGAGTTCTTCACCGACCCCCGGCCGACCCGCTCGGCCGTGGCGGTCGCCCAACTGCCCCTCGGCGCTCGGGCCGAGGTCGAGCTCTGGGCCCACGCCCCGGCGCACCACTAGTCCTCGTCGGGCTCGCCCTCCGTCGGCGCGCCGAACCGGTAGCCGACCGAGCGCACCGTCTGGATCAGGTGCGCGTACTCCTCGCCGAGCTTCGCGCGCAGCCGTCGGACGTGGACGTCCACCGTACGGGCTCCGCCGTAGTACTCGTAGCCCCAGACCCGGCTGAGCAGCGTCTCGCGGGTGAAGACCCGGTAGGGGTTCGTCGCGAGGAAGCGGAGGAGCTCGTACTCCATGTACGTGAGGTCCATGACCCGACCGGCGATGGTCGCCTGGTAGGTCTCGAGGTTCATGGCGAGTCCGCCGTGCTCGACCCGTGCGGCGACCGTCTCGTTGCCGGCTCGACGTAGACGGTGACGCAGGCGGGTGGCCACTTCGCTCACGTCGAAGGGCCCGACGACGAAGTCGTCGAAGAGGTCTTCGCGGAAGGTCAGGTCGTCGAGCTGGTAGTGGTCGAGCAGCAGGATGATGGGTGAGACGGGTCGGTCCCGGTGGCGCAGTTGGCGGCAGAGGTTCATCGCCTCGGTGAACGGGAAGCCGGCCGCGTTGATGACGGCGCCGGCGAAGCCGTCGGCCGGCTCCAGGGCGACGACCTCGTTCAGTCGGCCCGTCGTCGCCACGGCCGGCGTCACCCCGGTCACCTCGAAGGCCTTGCGGATTGGCCCGTCGCACGAGGGGACGCAGAGGACGACGTCGATCACAGCAGTGGCAGGTACCGGTCGAGCTCGAAGGGGGTCACCTGCCCGCGATAGGCGTCCCACTCGGCGCGCTTGTTGCGCAGGAACCACTCCACCTGATGCTCCCCGAGGGTCTCGTGGAGGAGCGTCGAGCGCTCCATGAGGTCGACGGCCTCGGCGAGCGACTGGGGCAGGCGGGCCGCGGTCGCTCCCTCGGGCGGCAGCTCGTAGTCGCCGGTGACCCCCCGCAGGCCGGCCGCCAGGATCACGGCGAAGGCGAGGTAGGGGTTGGCGGCGGGGTCGGGCGAGCGGAACTCGACGCGGGTCGAGTCGACGCGCTCGGGCTTGACGGAGGGCACCCGGATCAGGGCGTTGCGGTCGTAGCGGGCCCACCCGGCGCCAATGGGCGCCTCGAGGCCGGGCACGAGGCGCTTGTAGGAGTTGACCCACTGGTTCGTGATGGCCGTGATCTCGGGGGCGTGGTGGACGAGGCCCGCGACGAAGCGGGTCGCCACCTCCGAGAGACCGTAGGGACCGTCGCCGATGAAGGCGTTGGCGTCGTCGCGCCAGAGCGACAGGTGGGTGTGCATGCCCGAGCCCTGGACGTTGGCGAGGGGCTTGGGCATGAAGCTCGCCCAGACCCCGGCTTGGCGGGCGAGCTCCTTGACGACGTAGCGTACCGACATCACGGTGTCGGCCATCGTGAGGGCGTCGGTGTAGCGAAGGTCGATCTCGTGCTGGCCGGGGGCGTCCTCGTGCTGGGCGTGCTCCACCCCGATGCCCATCTCCTCGAGGACGAGCACGGTGCGTCGGCGCAGCTGGCTGCCCGGGTCGTCCGGCAGCAGGTCGAAGTAGCTCCCGTTGTCGAGGGGCCGCGGGGCGCCCCCGTCGAGGTCGGCGAAGTAGAAGTACTCCACCTCGGGGGCGACGTAGAAGGTGTAGCCGGCGGCGCGCGCCTCGCTGAGGACGCGGCGCAGCTGCTGGCGGGGGCACCCGGCGAAGGGCGTCCCGTCGATGTTCGCGATGTCGCAGAAGACGCGCGCGACGCCGGCACCCTCCTCGAACCAGGGCAGGAGCTGGAAGGTGGTGAGGTCGGGGCGGGCCAGGACGTCGGCCTCGTTGGTGCGCGAGAAGCCGTCGATCGCCGAGCCGTCGAAGGTCATCCCCTGGTCGAGCGCGTCCTCGAGCTCGGCCGGGGTGACGTGGAAGGCCTTGTGGCGCCCGAGGACGTCCGTAAACCACAGTTGGACGAAGCGCACGCCGCGCTCCTCCACGGTCCGCAGCACGTACTGCGCCTGGCTCTGCACGCCGTTCATTCTCGCACCTGGCGGGACCGATCCGCCGGGCCCGGCTAGCGCCGGGCCGACGCCTTCTTCGCGGGGGCCTTGGTCGTCGCCTTCTTCACCGGGGCCTTCTTCACCGCCGCCTTCGTCGCGGGCGCCGCGGCGACGGCCTTCTTCGCCGGGGCCGCGCTGGCCGCGGCGGCCCCGCAGATCGTCTCGACCATCAGTCGGCTGACGACGTAGGGGTCGACGTTCGCGTTCGGGCGACGGTCCTCGAGGTAGCCACGCCGGTCGCGCGCCACTCCTCCGGGGATGCGCACCGACGAGCCGCGGTCCGAGACGCCGTAGGAGTACGTGGACCAGTGAGCCGTCTCGTGGGCGCCGGTCAGACGGTCCGTGATGCCGTCGCCGTAGTTCTCGATGTGCTCGGGCACGCGCGTCCCGAGCGCCTCGCAGCCGGCGATGATGGCGTCCCAGCCACCGGGCGCGCGCATCTGCTTGGTCGAGAAGTTGGTGTGGGCGCCCGCCCCGTTCCAGTCGCCCTTGATGGGCTTCGCGTCGAAGCTGACGTCGACGCCGAAGTCCTCGGCGATGCGCTCGAGCAGCCAGCGCATGGTCCAGAGCTGGTCACCGATCTCGACGGTGCCGAGCACGCCGACCTGGAACTCCCACTGGCCCATCATCACCTCGGCGTTGGTGCCCTCGATGGCGAGCCCGGCGCGCAGGCACGCCAGGGTGTGCGCCTCGACGATGTCGCGACCGGGCAGCTTCGTCCCGCCGACGCCGCAGTAGTAGGGGCCCTGGGGGGCGGGGAAGCCGACCTCGGGCCAGCCGTAGGGCCGGCCGTCCTGGAAGAAGGTGTACTCCTGCTCGATGCCGAACATCGGCTCGAACGACTTGAACTTCTCGGCCACCGTGACGCAGGCGGCGCGGGTGTTCGTGGGGTGGGGCGTCATGTCGGGGTTGAGGACCTCGCACATCACGAGGACGTCGTTCGGCCCGCGCAGGGGGTCGGGGCACGTGAAGACGGGCCGCAGCACGCAGTCCGAGAAGTGGCCGGTCGCCTGGTTCGTGCTCGAGCCGTCGAAGCCCCAGATCGGTGGCTTCGCGCCGTCGTGGACGATGCGGGTCTTGCTGCGCAGCTTGCGCGTCGGCTCCGTGCCGTCGATCCAGATGTACTCAGCCTGATACGCCACCGTCACTCCTTCGAAGGTGCGCGCGGACTCCCCGCGACCGAGACCAGTCTGGTGGGCCCCGCGCGCCGATCAGCCGTGTTGTGTTAACCGCGTGTGAAACGTGACGGCGGGCGACCCGGGGGCCGCTTCCGGGGCGCCGGTAGGCTTCCAGCGTGCCGGTCGTGCGCCTCGCCCTCGCCCAGTTGAACGCGGTCGTCGGCGACCTCACGGCCAACCTGGAGACGATCGCGCGCCTGCGGACGCAGGCCCAGGGCGTGGGCGCCGACCTCGTCGTCACCCCCGAGCTCGCCCTCACCGGCTACCCCCCGGAGGACCTGCTCCTGAAGGAGGGGTTCGTCGAGGCGGCCGACGCCGCCCTCGACGTCCTCGTCGCCGAGTCCGCCGGGCCACCGATCCTCGTGGGAACGGTGCTCGCCGAGGGGTCCCGCGGCGTGCGGCTGGCCGCCTCGGGCGACGGCCGCGACCAGGCCGGCGACGACGGCCGCCGCGCCCACGTGGCGAACGCCCTCGCGGTCGTCGACGCGGGGGAGGTGGTCGCCACCGCGACCAAGCGCCACCTGCCCAACTACGACGTCTTCGACGAGCGCCGCTACTTCCACCCGGGCGTCGGACCCCACACCCTGATCAACGTGGCCGGCATCCCGATCGGCCTGCTCATCTGCGAGGACGTCTGGCTGCCGGGCGGTCCGGCCCGGGCCCTCGCGGACCAGGGCGCGCGACTGCTCGTGGTGGCCAACGCCTCGCCCTTCGCGCGGGGGCGACGCGAGGAGCGCCGCGCGATGCTCGAGGCGCGGGCCCGGGAGACGGGGTGCGCCATCGCCTACGTCAACCTCGTGGGGGGCCAGGACGAGCTCGTCTTCGACGGCCAGTCGATGGTCGTCGACGCGACGGGCGAGGTGGTGGCCAGCGCGGCGGCCTTCGACGAGGCCCTGGTGGTCGTGGACCTCGAGGTCCCCGAGGCGCCCGGCGGCGTCCCGGTCGGACGCCCGGTGACGCACTCGAGTGGCGTCACCCACAACGTGGTGGCCATCCCTCCCGACGAGGTCGAGGAGATCTACCGGGCCCTCGTCACCGGCACGCGCGACTACCTGATCAAGAATGGCTTTCGTCGCGCCATCCTCGGACTGTCGGGCGGGGTGGACTCCTCGCTCGTGGCGACGATCGCCGTCGACGCCGTCGGGGCGCGCGCGGTGCGCGGCGTCGCCATGCCGAGTCGCTACTCCTCGTCCCACTCGCTCGACGACGCGGCGGAGCTCGCGCGACGACTGGACATCGAGCTCTCCGAGATCCCCATCGAGGCCGCCCACGCCACGCTGCGCGCGATGCTCGAGCCGGTGCTCGGTGGCGAGCCCGCCGGACTCACCGACGAGAACCTCCAGTCGCGCGTCCGCGGCGTCCTGCTGATGGCGCTCTCCAACGCGACCGGCGCCATCGTGCTCACGACGGGGAACAAGTCCGAGATGGCGACCGGCTACTCGACCCTCTACGGCGACTCGGCCGGTGGCTTCGCGGTCATCAAGGACGTCCCGAAGACGCTCGTCTACGAGCTCTGCCACTACCGCAACGCCGCGGCGATCCTCGCGGGCGACGAGCCGCCGATCCCGGTGAGCGTGCTCGAGAAGCCACCGTCGGCCGAGCTGCGCCCGGGGCAGCGCGACGACCAGTCGCTTCCGCCCTACGACGAGCTCGACCCGTTGCTCGAGCTCTACGTCGAGCGCGACGCCACGGCGATGGAGATGATCGAGCTCGGGCACGACCCCGAGCTCGTCCAGCGCATCGTGCGCCTGGTCGACGGGAGCGAGTACAAGCGGCGCCAGATGCCGCCCGGCGTGCGGATCTCGAGCAAGGCCTTCGGGCGCGACCGTCGCATGCCGATCACCAACGGCTTCGGCCGCCGGCGGTGAGCGAGCGCGTCGCGGCGGTCCTCGCGGCCCTCGCCACCGAGTCGCGTCCCGCGGCGGCCGACGGCGCACCGGAGGGGATCACCGCCTTCGCCGCCCACTGCGCCGAGCTCACGGCGCTCGTCGCGGGCGCGACGCCGCCCGAGCCGGACCCTCTCGTCGTCTCGGTCCTCGCCGAGGCCCGCGAGGGGGACCCCGGCGGACTCCTGCTGCGCTACGCGGTGACGATGCTGGTCGTCCCGCGGCTGCTCGTCAGCATCGTCGACGCCCGGGCTCTCGACGACGACCCTCGGCTCGGAGCCTGTGCCGAGGGGCTGGTCGGCGCCCTCTACGGGCTGGCGGCCGTCGCCCCCGCGGGCGACTCCGACGACCCCGAGTGGGGCGATCGCGCGAGATCCCTGATCACACGGCTCGACGACGCCGGAGCGGCCGAGAGCTTCCCGCCCGGCCGGTAGGGTTGCGGCCCCCCGTATAACTAGAGGTACCGGGTAGCCGAGGCAAGGGAGTGCGCATGGCGAAGGACCGCGTGGACCGCGACGACGAGGATTTGGTCCGCCTGTACCTGTCCGACATCGGACAGTACAGCCTGTTGACCAAGGACGACGAGGTCCAGCTGGCCCAGGCCATCGAGGAGGGGCGCGAGGCGCGCGCCGAGCTCGAGGCCGCCGAGGCGGACAAGAAGGTCAAGCTGACCCCGGCGCGCAAGCAGGCGCTCAAGCGGGCGATCCACCGCGGCGACACCGCGGAGCGTGACTTCGTCCAGTCGAACCTGCGCCTGGTCGTCTCGATCGCGAAGAAGTACCAGGCGTCGGGCCTGCCGCTGCTCGACCTCATCCAGGAGGGCAACCTCGGCCTGATGCACGCCGTCGAGAAGTTCGACTGGCGCAAGGGCTTCAAGTTCTCGACCTACGCCACCTGGTGGATCCGTCAGGCGATCACCCGCGGCATCGCCAACACGGGGCGCACCATCCGCCTGCCGGTGCACGCCGGCGACACGCTGGCGCGCGTCCAGAAGGCCCAGTCCCGCCTCGAGCTCAAGTTCGGTCGCCCGCCGACCATCAAGGAGCTCTGCGAGGAGTGCGAGATGCCCGAGGACAAGCTCATCGAGGCCCTGCGCTTCCGCTCCGAGCCGATCTCGCTCTCCGAGCCCCTGCGCGAGGACGGCGACGCCGAGCTCGGGGACGTCGTCGAGGACCGCTCGGCGGAGTCGCCCTTCGACGTCGCGGCCGTGAAGATGATGCCCGAGGCGATCGAGAAGCTCCTGCAGCCCCTCGACGAGCGCGAGCAGAAGATCCTGCGCATGCGCTTCGGCCTCGACGGGGCGGGCGAGATCCGCACCCTGGAGGACGTCGGCGCCGAGATGAACCTCACCCGTGAGCGCATCCGTCAGATCGAGGCGCGCGCCATGAGCAAGCTGCGCCATCCGTCGTCGGACACCGGCGCGCGGGACCTGCTGACCCTCTAGGTCAGCGCCGTCCGCCGAGTCGCCCGAGCAGGGCGGCCGCCCCGATCACCAGGGCGCTCACGAAGTAGGGCGTGCGGGAGCGCTCGTGGTCGTGCACGCGCACCGGGTGGGTGAAGCTGAGGATGGGCCACGAGCGGTCGCGGGCGACGCGCGCGAGGGCCCGGTCGGGGTTCACCGCGTAGGGGTGGCCGACGACCTCGAGCATCGGCACGTCGGTCTCGGAGTCCGAGTACGCGTAGCACTCGGCGAGGTCGATCCCCCGCTCCCGCGCCAGCTCGGCGATCGCCCGGGCCTTGTTCTCGCCCTGGTTGAAGAACTCCATCTCGCCGGTGAACTTGCCCTCCTCGTCGACGCGGGCGCGCGAGGCGACGGCTCCGGTGAGGCCGAGCAGCTCGGCGAAGGGCTCGACGATCTCGGTGGGGGCCGACGAGATCAGCCAGACCTCGTCGCCGCGCTCGCGGTGGTGGTCGATCAGGGCGAGGGCCTCGGCGTAGATGAGGGGCTCGATGACCTCGTCGAGCGTGCTCGCGACCAGCTCGCGCACCTCGTCCCGGTCCCAGCCCCGGGTCACCTTGAGGACGGCCTGGCGCATCTTGTCGAGACGGTCCTCGTCGGCCCCGAAGCGCAGGAAGAGGATCTGGGTGACGACGGCCCTCACCAGGGTCCGCCGGTGCAGCAGGCCGCGGGCGTGGAACTCCGGACCGAAGGCCACCAGGGAGGACTTCGCGATCACGGTCTTGTCGAGGTCGAAGAAGGCCGCCCGCACTCTCGTCATGGTACGCCCCGAGGTCCGCGGCGCCGGGGGTCAGCCGATGAAGGCGTCGGCGCAGTCCTGCTGGGCGCCCTCGCGCGTGATGAGCACCACGTGGTCGTGCTCGTAGAAGCGCATCGTCGGCGTCGGGGAGAGCGGCTGCTCGCGCCGAACCACGGTGACGACCCGCACGCCGTCGCTGAGGTGGAGCTCGTCGAGGGTCAGCTCGTTGGCGACCGCGGGGGCCGAGGCGGCGAGGGTCACCTCGATGAGCTTCATGCGTCCGTTCGCCAAGTCCAGCAGCTTGATGATCGACCCCACCTCGACCGCCTCGTCGACGAGCGAGGTGATGAGGGCCGGCGTCGACACGGCGATGTCGACGCCCCAGGACTCGTTGAACAGCCACTCGTTGCGCGAGTTGTTGATGCGCGCGATCACGCGCGGCACGCCGAACTCCTGCTTGGCGAGCCAGCTCACCACGAGGTTGTCCTCGTCGTCCCCGGTCGCGGCGATCACGACGTCCGCGCTGCGCAGGTCGACCGCGACCAGCGACACGTACTCGCAAGCGTCGGCCGCCACCACGTTGACACCGGGCAGGAGCGAGCGCAGCCGCTCGGCGTGCGAGCTCATCTGCTCGAGGAGGGTGACGTCGTGGTGGCGATCGGCGAGGTCGAGGGCGATGGCGGTGCCGACCGACCCACCCCCGGCGATCATGACCCTCACGACGACGCCCCCGTGAGCAGCTCGTTGAGGTCCTCGAGTCCCCCGGGGGTGACCAGGAACTCGAGGACGTCGTCCTCCTGGGCGAAGAGGCCCTCGATGTTCACTCGACCCGTCCCGCCCCGGATGAGCCCGACGACCCGGACCGTGTCGCCGCGGTTGAAGTGGGAGAGGGGCTGGCCGGCGAGCGCGTCCGGCACGATGCGCTCGACGAGGTGGAGCGTGCCGGCCCCGTCGGTCCACTCGATCGACTCGTCCGAGGGCAGCAGCCAGCGGCGCACCTGCTGGGTCGTCCACAGGGAGGTCGCCACGGTGGGGATCCCGAGCTTCATGTAGATCTCGGCTCGCTGGGGGTCGTAGATGCGGGCGACGACGTTCGGGATGTGGAAGAGGTCGCGGGCGATGCGCGCGCAGAGGATGTTCGTGTTGTCCCCGCTGGTGACGGCGGCCAGGGCGTCGGCTCGCGGCGCGTCGGCCTGGCGCAGGACGTCGCGGTCGAAGCCCGATCCGACCAGGCTGGTGCCCGAGTAGCGGGTCAGGCGCCGGAAACTGTCGCGGTTCTTGTCGATGATGACGACCGAGTGGCCCTCTTCGGACAGCTGCATGGCCAGCTCCGAGCCCACTCGGCCGCAGCCGACCACGACGATGTGCACGGCGCCATTCGACCATAACGGCGAAGATGCCGCAACTCACGTCGCCGGGGTGACTCGCCTAGTGTGGTCGCCGGTGTCCGAGGCCGACAAGCAGATCAAGAGCAATACCCCCGTCCTGACCTCGCACGCCAACGTCTCGACGGTCTACCCGGAGAGTCTCGGATACCGCCTCAAGCGCATCTTCCTCGGACGGCCCTACGTCACCGAGCAGCTGAGCGGCGAGCGCCTCGGACGGGGCATCGCCCTCGGGGTGCTCGCTCCGGACTGCATCTCGTCCTCGGCGTACGGCACCGAGGAGATCCTGATCCAGCTGACGCCCTACATCGGACTCGCCGCGTTCAGCCTCGTCGTGCCGATCATGTTCGTGATCCTCGGCGTGCTGTTCTTCGTCACGACGTCCTACTGGGACGTCATCAAGTACTACACCACGGCCGGCGGCTCCTACGTCGTGGCGCGCGACAACTTCGGGCCCCGGATCGCCCAGATCGCGGCCGTCGCCCTCCTCATCGACTACATCGTCACGGTGGCCGTCCAGTGCTCGGCGGGGACCGCCGCGCTCACCAGCGCCTTCCCGTCGCTGACGCCGTACACGGTCGAGATCACCGTGGGAGTCGTGCTGGTGCTCATCTACGGCAACCTGCGCGGACTGCGCGAGGCCGGCAGCTACTTCGCCCTCCCCACGTACCTCTTCGTCACCGCCATGTCGACGACGATCATCGTCGGCTACGTGAAGAAGGCCATGGGGACGCTGCACACGGTGGCCATGCCGGCGACGTCGCAGCTCGTCGAGCACCGCTTGGGACACCCGGGATCGGGGATCATCTACGGGCTCGCCTTCCTCACCCTGCTGCGCGCCTACGCGAACGGCGGGTCGTCGCTCACCGGCCTCGAGGCCATCTCCAACGGGGTCGCCTCCTTCCGGCGCCCCGAGTCGGTCCACGCCCGCCAGACCCTCGTCGTCATGTCGAGCGTGCTGGGCTTCCTCCTCCTCGGGGTGACGCTGCTCGCGGCCTGGACCCACGCGATGCCCTACGCGATCGGCAGCCCGACCGTCGTCAGCCAGGAGGTGCGCGCGGTCTTCGGCTCGCACGGTGTCGGGAACGCGATCTTCTACGCCGTGCAGTTCGCGACCCTGCTCATCCTCTACACCGGCGGCAACACCTCCTTCAACGGGTTCCCCTTCCTCGCCAACTACGTGGCGACGGACAAGTACCTGCCGCGCCAGCTCACCAAGCGCGGACACCGGCTGGCCTTCTCCAACGGGATCATCGTCCTGGGCATCGTCTCGCTGACGCTGATCATCGTGTTCCGCGCCCAGGTCAACGGACTGGTCTCCCTCTACGCGATCGGGGTGTTCACGGGCTTCACGATGGCCGGGACCGGCATGGTCGCGCGCCACCTGCGCGAGCGCACCGGGCGGTGGCGCTTCGGGGTCGTCGTCAACGCGACCTCGGCGACCGTGACGGCGATCGTGGTCCTCGTCTTCGCCATCGCCAAGTTCACCGAGGGCGCCTGGGTCGTGGTCGTCATCGGCCCGATCATGTACTACGGGCTGATCCGCTTCAACCGTCAGTACGAGCGCGAGGAGCGGGCCTTCGCGGCGCGTCAGGCGCGCGGGCTGCCGAGCATCAAGATGAACCGGGTCGTCGTCTTCGTCGACAGCTACGACCTGGTGACCGAGCGCGCGCTCCAGTACTGCGCCACGCTCAACGCCTACTCGATCCGGGCGGTGCACTTCGACATCGACCCCATGATCACGCGCACCCTCGAGCGGACGTGGGGCGCCCCCAACTCGGCCTCCGCGGGCATCTCGCTCGAGGTCGTCGAGTGCGAGGACCGTCGCGTCGACCGGGCCGCCCTCGAGCTGGTGGCCGACGTCGTGCGGGACCCGGACGTCTTCTGCATGGTCATCCTGCCGCGCCGGGGCTTCTCGTCGCGACTGCAGCGCCTGCTGCACGACCGCACGGCGGACTCCATCGCCGGCGCCGTGATGCACGTGCCGCGTACGGCCGCCACGATCATCCCGTACCGCATGGCACCTCGCCACGGCCGCGCCGAGCGCCGGACCGAGCCCCCCACCACGGCGAGCGACGAGGTGGTCCGCGGTGGCGTGCGCGGCGAGGAGACCCGACTCGAGGCCGACGTCAAGCTGGCGGAGCGATCGGGCGGTGCCTTCCCCATCGGCCAGCTGCGCGAGCGGCAGTTCGCCGAGATCGCCGGACGGGTGCGCGCGATGTCCATGACCCACGAGGGGGCGAGCCACGAGCTCCGGTGCGTCATCGCCGATCCGTCGGGCTCGGTCACCCTGGTCTTCCAGGGCCGTTCGCACGTCCCCGGCATCGAGCGGGGCACGCGCCTATTGGTGCGCGGGACCGTGACGTCGCTGCGGCGCGAGGCCGTGATCCTCAACCCCCAGTACGAGATCGTGGCGGCCCCGCAGTCGGACGACGCGCCGGAGGGGCACCGGGGCTAGCCTGGGGCGGCCCTGCGGCCGGTCACCCGACGGTTCCGGTCGCCTGTCTAGTTTGGGGGCCGACAAGTCGGTGGGCGAAATGGAGGTGTCGTGGCCCGAGCCCTGGTGATCGTGGAGTCGGTGGCCAAGGCCACCCGCATCCAGGGGATGCTCGGACCCGACTACGTGGTCAAGCCGTCGGTCGGCCACATCCGCGACCTGCCCGAGAGCGCCGCCGAGATCCCGGTGAGCGTGAAGGGCGAGCCCTGGGCCCGACTCGGCATCAACGTCAACGACCACTTCAAGCCCGTCTACGTCGTCTCCGCGGATCGCAAGAAGGTGGTCGCCGAGCTGAGGAGCGCCCTGAAGGACGCCGAGGAGCTCTACCTCGCGACCGACGAGGACCGCGAGGGAGAGGCGATCGCCTGGCACCTGAAGGAGGTGCTCAGCCCCCGCGTCCCGGTCAAGCGCATGGTCTTCCACGAGATCACCCCCGCGGCCATCGCCCGCGCGGTCAGCGAGACGCGCGACCTCGACGTGCGCCTGGTCGACGCCCAGGAGGGGCGCCGGATCCTCGACCGGCTGGTGGGCTATGAGGTCTCGCCCGTCCTGTGGCGAGCGGTCGACAAGGCCCGCTCGGCGGGTCGCGTCCAGTCGGTCGCCATTCGGCTGGTGTGCGAGCGCGAGCGCGAGCGGATGGCCTTTCGCTCGGCCGCCTGGTTCGACGTGCTGGCGCGTCTCGACGCGAGCGGGTCGGTGGTCGAGGCCGTCGTCGAGTCCCTCGACGGCGCGGCCCTCGCCGCGGGCAAGAACTTCGACGCGCGGGGCCGACTGAACGAGGCCGACGGCGTGGTCGTCCTCGGGGAGGCCGAGGCGGAGCGGCTGGCCGTCGGACTCACCGGGCACGACGTCGAGGTCGTCGCGGTCACCTCGAGTCCGCGCACGCAGCGTCCCCAGCCGCCCTTCATGACCTCGTCCCTGCAGATCGAGGCCAGCCGCAAGCTCCGCTTCGACCCGGAGCGCACCATGCGCGCCGCCCAGCGCCTCTACGAGGAGGGCTGGATCACCTACATGCGCACCGACTCGACGACCCTCTCCGACGAGGCCATCACCGCCGCGCGGGCCATGGCCTCGGAGATGTTCGGTCCCGAGTTCGTCGCGAGTGCCCCGCGGCGCTACGACCGCACCGTGAAGAACGCGCAGGAGGCGCACGAGGCCATCCGCCCCGCCGGCGAGTCCTTCCGCACCCTCGACGAGGCCCAGGGCCTCCCGGGCGACGAGCGCGCCGTCTACGAGCTCATCTGGAAGCGCACCATCGCGTCGCAGATGGTCGACGCGCGACTCACCCAGGACCGGGTCCGCCTGCGCGCCACGGTCGCCACGTCCGACGGTCCCCGCGAGGCGATCCTGGCGGCGAGCGGCCAGCGCATCGAGTTCGCCGGCTTCCGCCGCGCCTACGTCGAGGGCGCCGACGACCCCGAGGCCGAGCTCGCGGACCAGGAGCGCATCCTGCCCCCGCTCCGGGAGGGCGACCGGATCCCGGTCGCGGTCGCGGAGGCCCGCCGCCACGAGACCCAGCCGCCCGACCGCTACTCCGAGGCCACGCTCATCAAGAAGCTCGAGGACCTCGGCATCGGTCGGCCCTCGACCTACGCGTCGGTCATGAAGACGATCGACCGACGCGGCTACGTGTGGAAGAAGGGCAAGGCCCTGGTGCCGGCCTTCCGGGCCTTCGCCGTGGTCAACCTCCTCCAGGCCTACTTCGCCGACCTGGTCGACTACCAGTTCACCGCCGCGATGGAGGACGACCTCGACGCGATCGCGAACGGTCGCCAGGACCTCGAGCCCTGGCTCCAGCGCTTCTACTACGGCGACCCGTCGGCCGACACTGAGCTCTTCCGCGTCGGGCTGCACCGGCTGACCCACGAGCCCCACGAGTTCGACTTCGCCGCCATCAACTCGATCGCCCTGGGCACGGCGCCCGACGGGGTGCCGGTCCTCGTGCGCTCGGGCCGCTACGGCCCCTACCTCGTGCACGGCGAGGACCGGGTCTCGATCCCCGAGGCGACCGAGCCGGACTCGCTCAGCGTCGAGCGGGCGCTCGAGCTGCTGGCCGCCCCGAGCGGCGACCGGGTCCTCGGGACCGACGTCGCGACGGGCCTGCCCGTGCTCGTGAAGTCGGGCCGGTTCGGGCCCTACGTACAGCTCGGCGAAGGGGGCGAGGGGGTGGAGAAGCCCCGCACCGCGTCGCTCTTCTCCTCGATGTCCCCGGAGGCCCTCACCTTCGAGGAGGCCGAGCGGCTGCTCTCGCTGCCGCGCGAGGTGGGTCGACACCCGTCCGACGGGGAGCCCGTCCTCGCGACCAACGGCCGCTACGGCCCGTACGTGTCGTGGGGCGGCGAGTCGCGCTCCCTGGCGAGCGAGGACGAGATCTTCACCATCGACCTCGCCGGCGCCCTCACCCTGCTGGCCCAGCCCAAGACCCGCGGACGCCGGGCGGCGGCGGGCCCCCTGCGGGAGTTGGGGGCCGACCCGGTCACGGGCCGTCCCGTCGTGGTGCGGACCGGTCGCTTCGGCCCCTACGTGACCGACGGGGAGTCGAACGCCACCTTGCGCCTCGGGGACACCCCCGAGTCCATCACGCTGGACCGGGCCTGCGAACTGCTGGCCGAACGCCGCAACGCCGAGCCGCGTACGCGCCGCGCCGGCGGGGCGACGACCTCGACCGCGAGGAAGGCCACCGCGAAGAAGAGCGCCGCGACGAAGGCCCCCGCCAAGAAGAGCGCTACGAAGAAGAGCGCTACGAGGAAGGCCACCGCGAAGAAGAGCGCCGCGACGAAGGCCAGCGCGACGAAGGGTGGCGCGACGACGTCGACGGCCGCTCCGGCGGCGAGCGAGCGTCGCGCCGCGGGCGCCGCGGGTCGCGCCCGCAACGCCGAGCTGACGAACCGTCTCCACGGCGACTGATGGCGCGGGGGCTCTTCGTCGTCTTCGAGGGCGTCGACGCGTGCGGCAAGTCGACGCAGGCCCGCCGGGTCGCGGCGGCGCGTGGCGCGCGATTCGTCTTCGAGCCCGGCGACACCGCGCTCGGCGCCCAGCTGCGCACCGTCCTCCTCGACGCCCACGTGCCCATGTCGGCGCCCACGGAGGCCCTCCTGATGCTCTCGGACCGCTCGCATCACGTGGCGACGGTCATCGAGCCCACCCTCGCCGCCGGGCGCAGCGTGGTGGCCGACCGTTTCAGTCACTCGACGCTCGCCTACCAGGGCTACGGTCGCGGGGCCGACCTCGCCCTGCTGCGCGCCGCCACCGAGCTCGCGATCGGCGACTGCCGTCCCGACCTCACCGTGCTGCTGGACGTTCCCCTGGACGTCGCGAACGACCGCCGGGCGCGGGACCACCGGGACCGCTTCGAGTCGGCGGACCTCGCCTTCCACGAGCGGGTGCGCGCGGGCTACCTGGAGATGGCGGCGGCCGACCCCGGGGCCTGGGCCGTGATCGACGCGACCGGCGAGGAGGCGGAGGTGGACGCCGCGGTCGATCGACTCCTCGATCGGCTCGTGTGGCCGTGAGCGACGTCTTCGACGCTCTCGTCGGCCAGCCGGACGCCGCGGCGGCCCTTCGTCACCACGCGCGCCGTCCCGTGCACGCGTACCTGCTGAGCGGGCCCACCGGCGCCGACCTCGCCAGCGCCGCACGGGCGCTCGCCGCCGCGTTGCAGTGCGAGGAGCACGGGTGCGGGCGCTGCGACCGGTGCCGACGCGTCCTCGACCTGCGAGATCCCGACGTCACCCTGGTCGCTCGCTCCGGGATCGCCTGGCGCATCGAGGAGCTGCGCGAGGCCGAGCGCGTCGGACGGCGCCGCCCCCTGGGGGCGGGTCGCCAGGTGGTGGTGCTCGAGGACATCGAGCGCGCCCTGGACGCGGCGACGCCCGCGACGCCCGCGCTGCTGAAGACCCTCGAGGAGCCGCCGCGCCGAACCGTCTTCATCCTCACCGCCCACGACCTCCCGCCCGAGCTCGACACGATCGTCTCGCGCTGCGTCGAGGTGCGCCTGCGGGCCCTGCGGCCCGAAGAGGTGGCGGCGGCCCTCGTCGCCGACGGCGCCTCCCCGGAGGAGGCGCGATCCGCGGCGGAGGCGGCCGGCGGCGACCTGCGGCGAGCCCGGGTGCTGCGGCGCGACCCCGACGTCGGGGCCCGGCTCGCGACCTGGCGCGAGGCGCCACGCGAGCTGAACGGCACCCCGGCCGCCGCCGCGCGCGTCGCCGAGCGCTGGCACGCCTCGCTCGACGAGGCCCTCGCCCCCCTGGTCGCCCTCCAGGCCGAGGAGCTGGCCCGTCGCGAGGCCGCGGCCCGCGACGCGGGCGGGCGCCTCACGGGCCGGCGCGAGATCGAGGAGGCCCACCGCCGCGAGCAGCGTCGCTACCGGGTCGAGGAGATCCGGGCGGGCCTGCAGGCCCTGGCGCGGGTCTACCGGGACCGCCTGCGCGAGGCCCTCGACGACGAGCGGGGGGCCGACCGCGCCCGCGCCGCCCTGGCGGCCCTCGACGCCATCGCCGCGGCGGGCGAGCGGGTCACCACCTCGATGAACGAGTCGCTCCTCCTCTACGACCTCGCCCTCGCGCTGCGCAGTCCCTAGGGCCGATGGGCTAACCTGTCCACTCGCGCCTGGGTAGCTCAGTCGGTAGAGCAGCGCATTCGTAATGCGCAGGTCAAGGGTTCGAATCCCTTCCCAGGCTCCACTCGTCCACGAGCGCCGTCACCGCCATCGCGAAGACGGCGCTGCGGTGCTCCCAGTTCTCGTACTGGTCGAAGCTCGGCGCCCCCGGAGAGAGTAGGACGACGCCGCCGGTGGGCAGGGCGTCCCGTCCCGCCCGCACGGCCCCGGCGAGGTCGCGTGCGGCGACGACGGGGACGTGGGGGGCGAGCGCCCGGACCGCCTCGCCGATGCGCCCGCCCGCCTGTCCGGTGACGAGCACGGTCGTCGGGGGACGACGCGCGGCGACGGCTCGGGCGAGGGGCGCGTAGTCGACGCCGCGGTCCTGGCCGCCGACGATGAGGGCGACCGGCTCGTGCGCCACGACCTCGAGGGCGGCGACGACCGGTAGGGGGGCCGTGGCCAGACCGTCGTCGACGAAGCGCCACCGGTAGTCGTGTCGATCGAGCTCGGCGACGAGCGTGAGACGTCCGGGCAGGGGGACGAACTCCGAGGCACGAGCCCGCACGGCGGTGCGCACGACGGCGAGCTCGCGCCCGGTGGCCCGCGACGCCGCGGCAAGGGCCAGCCCGACGTTGGCGTCGTTGTGGTGTCCGAGCAGGTGGAGGGCGTCGGCCAGTCCGCTGGCGTCGGGCTCGGCGACCTCGACGTCCCCGCCGAGGAGGTCGCCGTGGGACTCGCGCAGACGAGCGTCGGCGATCAGGGTCACGTGCTCACCCGGGGTGCGGGTCACGTGCAACTTGTCCGCGTGGTACTGGGCGAGCGAGCCGTGCCAGTCGAGGTGATCGGAGCCCAGGGAGGTGACCACCACGATGCCCGGCGCCACCGTGAGGTCGAGGCTCTGGAAGCTCGACACCTCGACGACCAGCCACCCGCTCGAGGTGTCGAGGGTGGGGTCGTAGGGGGGGCGACCGATGTTCCCGAGGCGCTGGGCCCGCTCGCCGAGGCACCGCAGCGCGAAGTCGATGAGGGCGGTGGTCGTCGACTTCCCCTTGGTCCCGGTGACGGCGATCACCCGACGGCGATCGACCTCGTGGAGCCAGAGGTCGAGGGCGCTCACCACCGGCACCCCGGCGTCCTCGAGGCCCCGGACGTCGGCCCGTCGCCGGGGGATGCCCGGGCCCTTGATCACCACGTCGCAGCGCTCGAGCGCGGCGAGGCCGCCGGAGCGCGTCGCGAGGTCGGCCCCGACCGACGAGTCGTCGTCGACGGTGACGACGTCGGCCGCGAGGCCGCGCAGGCGCGCGACGGTCGCCCGCCCCTCGACGCCCAGGCCGAAGACGCCGACGCGGCGTCCGGCGAGGTCAGCGAAGCCAGTGGGCCGGGACACCGGTGGGTCCTTGCGGCTCGAGCAGCTCGTCGAGCGGGGGGGCGTCGAGCTCGGCCGCCAGGGCGGCGACGTGGGCGGCGTCGGCCCACGCCGGGTCGGCGGCGACGGCGCGGAGCGCGACGGCGCTCTCGTCCGGGTCCCCGACGCACTCGAAGGGCTTGTGGGTGGCGCCGCGGCCGACCAGCGTGCGCAGCTGGGCGAGACGGGCCGGGTCCGCCAGGGGCTCGCCGCCGAAGATGCCGCGCAGGGCGTCACGGTCGAGGAAGGGGGCGAGGACCAGGTTGACGAAGAGGCACTTGTCGCACTCGTTGCACCAGCGATCGAGGCGTCGCGCCGGATCCTGGGCGAAGGCCCGGTTGCAGCTGCGAAAGACGTGGTGGTACGGGGGGAGCTCGGCGAAGGCGCGCCCGACCCAGATCTCGGAACGGTCGCGCAGGAGGGACGCGACCGTGAGGGCCGGGCCCACCGACTCGGCGAGGGCGTCGGCGAGGACGCGCTCGGCGGCCCACGACTTGCTCCACTGGTGGTTGACCTCGCGGCCGTCGACCACGAGGTTGGGCACCGACGCCGACCGCTCGTTGCTCATGACGACCCCGCCCCGGCCGTCGGCGACGGCGGCGAGGGCGGCGAGCAGCGTGACCATGGCCGTCACCGGGACGTGGCCGCGCCACAGCCCCGGATCGCCGGCCGCGACGGCGGGGTCGAGCACGCGGGTGGCGCGCACGACGTCGAGACCGGTCACCGCGGCCGTCGCCTCGAGCGCGGCGAAGCGGCCGCTCGCCGGGCTCACGACGAAGAGCGCGCGGTCGAGGTGCCGGGGGAGGGCGCTCACCGTCACGACGGAGTCGATGCCCCCGCCGAAGGGGACGAGGACGCGCTCGGGGTCGAGGGGGGCGGTGACGGGCTCCAGCGCGGCGCCGCCCTCGATCACGACATCGTCGAGGTCGAGGTCGTTGCGCAGCGCGAACTCCGCGAGTCCGTCGTGCAGGGCGGCCGCGAGGAGGCGCCGCCCGGCGGGACCCACCGGGGTGTCGCCCAGGTCGACCCGGCGCGCGGCGCCGGCCTTGAAGTAGGAGAGTCCCGCGACGAGGTACCAGAGCGTGGCGACGGCGCGCGCGGCGGGCGCCGTGAGGTCGCCGACGCCGTCGAGCGTGACCTCCTCGACGAAGGCGCGACCGTCGAGCTCGTAGGCGGCGCTGAGTCGGGACGTGCCGACCGAGAGCCCCCGGTAGCGGAAGACCTCGGCCCGGCGGGGGGCGGGGGCGTCGCTCATGAGGGTCCCATCGTACGACGGCGCGCGACGAGGGCCTGGCGGCCGCAGGGTCGCTCGGCGCGGTCGCTGAAGAGGGCGGGGTCGGCGTCGGTCGACGTGCGCAGGATCCGGAGTGACGCGTCGGCGACCCCGCACGCGACGAGGCGGTGGCGGACCACCGTGACGAGGTCGAGGCGGGAGCGGTCCCCCGCGTCGGGTCGCACGGCCCCGGGTACGTCGGCGAAGTGGGCGGCGACCTCCGGGCCGACCTGGTAGGCCGCGCCGGCGATGGCGGGCCCGACGGCGACCTCGAGGCGCGCCGCGGGGCCGACCGAGGCGACCGCCCGTTCGACCATCCCCGCGGCGAGTCCCCGCCAGCCGGCGTGGACGACGGCGACCCGACCGCGATCGGGATCGACGAGGACGAGGGGAACGCAGTCGGCGCTGAGGACGGCGATCGCGACGTCGGGGTCCTCCGTGACCAGTCCGTCGCCCTCGAGGGGGCGCGGGCTCGCCGCACGGACCTCGACGAGGTCGGTCCCGTGGACCTGGCGGAGGGTCACGAGGTCGCCGGGGCCGACGCCCGCGGCGGTGGCGACCCGCCGTCGGTTCTCCGCCACGCGCGCGGGGTCGTCCCCCACGTGCTCTCCGAGGTTGAGGGACGCGTAGGGTCCCTCGCTCACCCCGCCCGAACGGGTCGTGACGAAGGCGTCGACGCCGACGTCGTCGAGTCCGAGGGGGTAGACCCCGATCTCGCCGCGCGGCGTGGGCCGCGGGCTCAGGTCGACAGGCACGCGGGGCAGACGCCGTTCAGCTCGAGGACGTGGCGGACGTCGCGGAACCCGTGGCGGGCGCCGACCTCGGCCGCCCACGCCTCGAGGGCGGGGATCTCGACCTCGACGGTCGCTCCGCAGCGGCGGCAGGCCAGGTGGTGGTGGTGGACGTCGACGTCGCAGCGCCGGTAGAGGCTCTCGCCCCGATCGGTCATCACGACGTCGACGTCGCCCGACTCGGCGAGCCGCCGCAGCTGGGTGTAGACGGTCGCCAGCGCGATGCGCCCGCCGTTGCGGCAGATGAGGCCGTGGAGCTCCTGGGCGCTGATGAAGCCCTGCACGGCGCCGAGGGTGGCGATCACCTCGCGACGCTGGGCGGTGTTGCGCACGGTCACGAGGTCATCCTACCGCGGGGGACGTTGCAGACTGGAATCATTCCAGATATAGTACTTGGAATGATTCCACGTTCACTCCGCTCCCTCGCCGCCGCGGTGGCGAGCCTGGCCCTCGGTGGCGCCCTGGTCACCGTACCGATGTCGTCGCCCGCCGGCGCGGCGACCAAGCCCGTCATCGTCGCGGGCGTCTCCCAGTGGGGCGCCCTGGCCCGGGCCGTCGCCGGACCCGACGCGACGGTCGTGTCGCTGCTCACGGACCCGAACGCCGACCCCCACAACCACGAGGCGACCACCTCCGACGCCGCGAACGTCGCTCGTGCCCGGATCGTCATCGTGAACGGCGCCGGCTACGACACCTGGCTCTCCAAGCTCGTGTCGGCGCGCTCGGGGAAGGTGACGACCATCGACGTGGCGAAGCTGGTGCACGTCGCGACGGGTAAGAACCCCCACCTCTTCTACAGCGTCGCCAACGCGATCACCTTCGTCTCGGCTCTCGAGAGGACGCTCACGAAGGCCGGTCACTACCCCGGTGTCGTGACGCGCTCGAACGCCCTCCTCGCCCAGCTGCGCGGCCTGCAGGCGAGCGTGACCCAGGTGGCCACCAGCTGCCACAACGTCAAGGTCGCGGCGACCGAGGACGTGGCGGGCTACCTGCTCGGCGCGATGAAGCTCAACGTGGTGACGCCCGAGTCCCTGCGTCTCGCGGTCGGCAACGGCGTCGACCCGTCGATCCAGGACCTGGCGACCGCCCTCAACCAGCTGAAGGCCCACCCGGCCTTCCTCATCGACAACGTCCAGACCGCGACCCCGCTCACCAACCAGATGGTCGCCCAGGCGCGCAGCTCGCACGTGCCGGTCATCAAGGTCACCGAGACCATGACCGGCACCAGCTACGTCACGTGGATGCGGGGCGTCGTCTCCCAGATTCGCGCGGCGCTCGTCACGAAGGGCTGCCTCAAGTGAGCGCCGTCACGATGCGCGACGGGCGGGTCGACCTCTCCGGTCGGCCGATCTGGCAGGACGCCTCCTTCGACGTGGAGGGCGGGAGCATCGCGGTGATCCTGGGCCCGAACGGCGCCGGCAAGTCGACGCTGCTCAAGTCGGTGGTCGGCCTGGTGGGCCTGAGCGGTGGCACCCTCGAGGTCCTCGGCGACGCCCCGCACCGCGGCGACGCGCGCGTCGGGTACATGGCCCAGTCGCGGGAGGCCGACTCGCTGACCTCGCTCACGGGCCGCGACTACGTGGGGCTCGGCTACGACGGCCGGCGCTTCGGCTGGCGACGGTCGCGGGACAAGGTCGAGGTCGTCGAGCGGGCGCTCGAGTTGACCGGGGCGCGACCCTTCGCCGATCAGCCGCTGCGCACCCTCTCGGGCGGCCAGCGCCAGCGTCTCGCGCTCGCCCACGCGACGGTCTTCCGACCCCAGCTGCTGCTGCTCGACGAGCCCCTCGCCGGGCTCGACATCGCGGCCCAGGCCGAGATCGTCGACCTCATCAACCTGATCCGGGACACGACGGGGGCCGCGGTGATGGTGGTCGCCCACGACCTCAACCCCCTCGCCCACGTGGTGGACCAGGTGATCTGGGTCGCTCGGCGCCAGGTGCGCAGCGGCCCGCTCGACGAGGTCGTCAACGAGACGACGCTGAGCGCCCTCTACGGCCACCCGATCGAGATCATCGTGACGCCCCGGGGACGGCGCGTGATCGTCGGGCTCGAGGAGGAGTTCGCCCACCCCCACCCCCACGGCACCGATCACCGGCACGAGGACGCCCACGAGCACTTCGCCGAGGTCTACGACGAGGTGACCCGATGAGCGTGTGGCAGCTCCTGCAGACCTCGTTCGTCCAGAACGCCTTCTACGCGGTGACGGCCGTCTCGCTCGCCGCCGGCGTCGTCGGCTACTTCGTCGTGCTGCGGCGCCAGGCCTTCGCCGCCCACGCCATCGGCCACATCGGATTCGCCGGTGCGGCCGGCGCCGTCCTCATCGGCCTCTCGCCGGTCTGGGGGCTGCTCGCCTTCTGTCTCGGGGCGGGCCTGGTCATCGGGTTCGCCGGGACCGACCTCGACGACCGCGACGCGGTCGTCGGGGTGACCCTCACGGCCGCCCTCGGACTCGGGGTGCTCTTCATCTCGCTCTACAGCGGCTACGCCAACGCGACGTACTCGATCCTCTTCGGGCAGATCCTCGGGGTGAGCGTCAGCGACGTGTGGCTCGTCGCCGCCCTCTCGGCCGCGGTCGTGCTGGCGAGCTCCGGCGTCTTCCGGCCGCTCCTCTTCGCCTCGGTCGACGGCCAGTCGGCGGCGGCGCGGGGCCTCTCGGTGCGGGCCATGTCGATCGTCTTCATGTCGCTGCTCGCGCTGACGACCGTGGTGGCGATCCAGATCGTCGGGGTGCTCCTCGTCTTCTCCCTCCTCGTGGCGCCGGCCGCGTCGGCCGAGGTACTGACGCGCCACCCGGGCCGGGCCGTCGTCGTCGCGACGCTGGTGGCCCTCGGCTCGTCGTGGCTCGGGCTCTTCCTCGCCGTCTGGATCGGGGGACCCGTGAGCTTCTGGATCACCGGCCTCGCCTCGACGCTCTATCTCGTGGCGCGGGTCGTCGCCGCGCTGCGGGAGCGCGGTCGGCGGGTCGCTGCTTAACCTGAGGACGTGGACGACCTCGCGACCGCCCTGCTCGCGCAGTGCCGGTTCCCCCCGCCACCGGGCCCCGTCGACCTGGCGGTCTCCGGCGGGCCCGACTCGACGGGCCTGCTCCTCCTCGCCCGCGCCGCGGGCCTCGAGGTGCGCGTCCACCACGTCGACCACCACCTCCGGTCCGAGAGCGCGAGTGACGCCGACTTCGTCGCGGCGCTGGCGCGCGACCTCGGCGTTCCGGCGACCGTGCACGACGTCGTGGTCGCCCCCGGCCCCAACCTCGAGGAGCGGGCCCGCACGGCGCGTCGTGCCGTCTTGCCGCCGGGGACGTTGACGGGTCACACGATGGACGACCTCGCCGAGACGGTCCTGCTCAACCTCCTGCGCGGGGCCGGGCTCGACGGGCTCTCGCCGATGGTCGGCGACCCCACGAAGCCGCTGCTCGCGCTGCGCCGTCGCGACGTCGCCGCGCTGGTCGCCGGTCGCGGCCTCGTCGCCCGTCACGACACGACCAACGACGACTCCCGCTTCCGCCGCAACCGCGTGCGCGCCGACGTCCTGCCCCTCCTCGACGCGGTCGCCGAGCGTGACGTCGTCCCCCTCCTCGCGCGCACCGCGCGGGTCCTCGCCGAGGAGCGACGGCTGCTCGACGAGGTCGTGAGCGACGACCGCGCCCTCGGCGAGGTCGACTGCCGCGAGCTCGCCGCGTGGTCGCCGGCTCGACTCGCGCGGTGGCTGCGCGAGCGACTGCGCGACGACCAGGGTCACCCGCCGAGCGCCGGCGAGCTCGAGCGGGCGGCCGCCGTGGTGCGGGGCGAGGCCCGCGCGACCGAGCTCTCCGGGGGACGTCGACTGGCGCGGCGGCACCAGACCGTGCGCCTCGAGTGATGCCACTACGCTGACCCAGCATGGGTGAGGGCACGGAGAGCGCGGGCCACTGGGCCGCGTCGGACCTCGGTGACGTGGTCGTCGGCCGTGACGCGCTGCTCGCGCGCGTGGGCGAGATCGGGGCCGCGATCACTCGCGACTACGCCGGTCGTCCGCCGCTGCTGGTCGGCGTGCTGAAGGGCGCCCTCAACTTCATGGCCGACCTGATGCGCGCGATCGAGCTGCCCATCGAGGTCGACTTCATGGCGGTCTCCTCCTACGGAGCGGCCACCAAGACGAGCGGCGTCGTGCGCATCGTGAAGGACCTGGACGTCGACCTGGCCGGCCGCGACGTGATCATCATCGAGGACGTCGTGGACTCGGGCCTCACGCTCAACTACCTGCGCCAGTACCTGGGGGCCCGCCACCCCGTCAGCCTCGAGGTGTGCGCCCTCCTGCTCAAGGAGGGCGAGCAGCGCGTCACCCAGCCGCTCAAGTACGTCGGCTTCACCATCGGCCCGTCCTTCGTCGTCGGCTACGGACTCGACGTGAACGAGCGCTACCGCAACCTGGACGCCATCTACACCTTCGTGGGGGAGCCCTGATGGTCGATCGACCCCGGGTCGAGGAGCTGGTGCGCGAGCTGCTGGCCGCGATCGGCGAGGACCCGACGCGCGACGGCCTCGTCGAGACCCCGCGACGCGTCGCCGAGATGTACGTCGAGCTCTTCGAGGGGCTCGAGGCCGATCCCGGAGAGCACCTGCGGGTGACCTTCGAGGCGGGGCACGACGAGATGGTGATGGTGCGCGACATCCCCTTCACCTCGCTGTGCGAGCACCACCTCATCCCCTTCGTGGGCCAGGCGCACGTCGCCTACCTGCCCGGTCCCGACGGGCGCATCACCGGTCTCTCCAAGATGGCCCGCCTGGTCGAGGGCTTCGCCCGTCGCCTCCAGGTCCAGGAGCGGATGACGACGCAGATCGTCGAGGCCATGGAACGCGAGCTCGCCCCGCGGGGCTCGATCGTGGTCCTCGAGGCCGAGCACTTCTGCATGTCGATGCGGGGCGTGAAGAAAGCCGGGGCCACCACGGTCACGTCGGCCGTGCGGGGCATCTTCCGCGACGACCCCGCCTACCGCGCCGAGGCGCTCCAGTACATCCACCAGCGCAGGTCGACGTGGCGCTGATCCCCGGGGTGATGGGCGTGGTCAACGTCACGCCCGACTCCTTCTTCCCCCTCTCGCGCACGGCCGATGCCGCCGCGGCCGTCGAGCGCGGACGGGACCTCTTCGCGAAGGGCTGCGACATCGTCGACGTGGGCGGCGAGTCGACGCGTCCGGGGTCGCAGCCGGTCGCCGAGGACGTCGAGCTGGAGCGCGTCATCCCCGTCGTCGAGGCCTTGGCCCTCGAGGGTCCCGTCTCGGTCGACACGACCAAGCCCGTGGTCGCTCGCGCCGCGGTCGCGGCCGGCGCCGACGTGATCAACGACGTCGGGGGCGGCCTCCTCGAGGTGGCCGCCGAGCTCGGCGTCGGGTACGTCGCCATGCACTCGCGGGGGACGCCCGCGACGATGCAGGACGACCCGCGCTACGACGACGTGGTCGCCGAGGTGCTCGACCACCTCGACGCTGCGGCGCGACGGGCGCGACGGGCCGGGATCACGCGACTCTGGCTCGACCCGGGCATCGGCTTCGCCAAGACGACGGCCCACAACGTCGCGCTCCTCGTCGCGCTGCCGCGACTCGTCGCCCTCGCCGGGGATCACCGCGCCGCGGTCCTCGTCGGCACGAGTCGCAAGCGCTTCCTCAGCGATCTCGCGGCCCACCCGCTCCCCGTCGAGGAGCGGCTCGAGGGCTCCCTCGCCACCGCCGCCTGGGCCATGAGCGCCGGGGTCGACCTGGTGCGGGTGCACGACGTCGAGGCCACCCTCCAGCTGCGCGATCTCGTCGCGCGTCCCCTGGAGGAGGTGGGCTCGTGAAGGGCAAGTGGGCCGTCGGGATCGAGCCGCGCCAGTTCGCCTGGGTCTTCCGGGGCTCGCTCGCCATCTCCGAACGTCCGGGGGGCGCCACGGCCGCGCACCGCCGCGTGCGGCGCGACGAGGAGGTCCTCTGGCTGCGCCACCAGGGCTTCACTCGCGTGGTGTCGATCATGCCCCTGCCCCAGGGCCCCGCGGGCTACGCCGACCAGGGCCTCAGCGTCGCCAGCTACGCCCTGCGATCCGGCCCCACCCACCGAGAGGTCCTCGACGCCTGCTACCGCGACATCGCCTCGGCGACCGCGGCCGGGGAGGTCGTCCTCCTGCACGACGACGAGGTCTCGGACCGCGTGCTCGGCGTGCTCGCCGGCTACCTCGTCTGGAGCGGTCGCGTGACGAGCCGCCCGAGCGCCCTCGCGGCCGTCGAGCGCCTCCTGCGCCGTTCGATCGGGCCCGAGGGACGAGCCATCGTCCTCGACCTCCCGACACCCGGAGCGGCGTCGTGACCGGACGCATCGAGTTGCGCGGGCTGCGCGTGATGGCCATCGTGGGCGCCCTACCCGAGGAGCGCCGACGGACCCAGCCCCTCGAGATCGACCTCGACCTCGATCGGCCCTTCGACGCCGCGGCGCGCAGCGACGACCTCGCCGACACGACCAACTACGCCGCGGTCCTGGCGCGGGCCGAGTCCGTCGCGGTGGACGGCCGCTTCGTGTTGCTCGAGACCCTGGCCGAGCGCGTGGGGCGGGCCCTGCTCGAGCTCGACGACCAGGTGAGCGCCGTCACCGTCGCGGTCCGCAAGACCCGTCCGCCGGTCGACCAGGACGTCGCCACGACCGGCGTCCGCCTCACCGTCACCCGGTCGTGACGCGGGCCCTGCTCTCGCTCGGCTCCAACCTCGGCGACCGCGGCGAGCACCTGCGCCTCGGCGTGGCGATCGTCGCCGGCGAGGAGCCCCACCGGATCTCGCGCGTCTACCGCACCGCCCCCGTGGGCGGCGTCGAACAGGACGACTTCTGGAACCTCGCCCTGGCGCTCGAGACGGAGGCCTCGCCGGTCGCCCTGCTCGAGCGCGCGCGCGCCGCCGAGTCGGCGGCGCGGCGCGTGCGCACGGTCCGCTGGGGCCCGCGCACCCTCGACGTCGACATCCTCTGGATCGACGGCTACGCGAGCGACGACCCCGAGCTCACGGTGCCCCACCCGAGGATGTGGGAGCGGGCCTTCGTCGTGGTGCCCCTGGCCGAGATCGCGCCCGACGTCGCCACGCCCGAGCGGGTCGCCGCGGCCGGTGGCGAGGTGAGCGCGCTGGGTACACTGAGCGAAGTGCTCTAACCGAACGGCACCCTCGGGGCCGGAACGGAGTCGACATGCGCGTCACCCTCATCGGGGCCGGCCGAGCCGGCACCTCCTTCGCTCGGGCTCTCGCGAGCCGGGGTCACCACGTGAGCCTCGTCCACCACGACGCGACTCCCTCCCTGGTCGGCGTCGACCTGGTGATCCTCACCGTCCCCGACGACGCCCTGGCGGCGCTCGCCGCCACCCTGCCGGCGAGCCGGTCCCGCGTCGTCGCCCACGTGGCGGGCTCGCGCACGCTTGACGTCCTCGCCCCCCACCCTCGGCGGGCGTCGCTGCACCCCCTGGCGGCGCTGCCCTCGGCCGAGGTCGGGGCCGAGCGTCTGATCGGCGCGACCTACGCGGTGGCGGGCGACCCCCTCGTGGAGGACCTCGTCGCCTCCCTCGACGGCCGCTCCCGTCACGTGCCCGACGCCGTGCGCACCGTCTACCACGCGACGGCCGCCGTCGCCGCCAACCACGTGGTGGCCCTCCTCGGCCACGTGGAGCGCCTGGCCGAGGCCGCGGGCCTCGCCCTCGAGGACGTGCTGCCCCTGGTGCACCAGGCCGTCGAGGACGTCGCGCGCCGGGGGCCGGCGTCGGCCCTCACCGGCCCGGCCTCGCGCGGGGACGTCGCCACCATCGACGCCCACCTCGCGGCGATCCCGCCGGGGGAGCGGTCCACCTACGTGGCGCTGGCGCGCGAGGCCCTCGATCTCGCCGAGCGGCGCGACCGGACCGCGGCCTCGTGGAGCGCCTGACGACCCTCGCCGCCTGGCGGGCGACGACGACGTCGGCCCGGGCGACGGGGGGCCGCGTCGGACTCGTGCCCACGATGGGGGCACTGCACCGCGGCCACCGGGCCCTCGTCGCGGCGGCCCGTGATCGCGACGACGTCGTGGTGATGAGCGTCTTCGTGAACCCCCGGCAGTTCAACGACGCGGACGACCTCGCGCGCTACCCCCGCGATCTCGAGCGCGACGCCGAGCTCGCCGCCGCCTGGGGCGTCGACGTCCTCGTGGCGCCGGAGGTCGCGGAGATGTGGCCGGACTACCCGGCCCCGACCCCGACCACGGTCCACGTCGCCGGCGTGAGCGAGGGGCTGGAGGGCGCCGATCGTCCGGGTCACTTCGACGGCGTCGCGAGCGTCGTCGCGAAGCTCCTCAGCGTGCACGGACCGGGCCGCGCCTACTTCGGGGAGAAGGACTTCCAGCAGCTGGCCGTCGTGCGCCAGATGGTGCGCGACCTCGCGCTCGACAACGAGATCGTCGGGGTGGGGATCGTGCGCGACGACGACGGGCTGGCGCTCTCGAGCCGCAACGCCCGTCTCAGCCCCGCCGGGCGGGAGCGGGCGCTCGCCCTCTCCCGCGCGCTCGCCGACGTCGCGCGCGTCGCGAGTCCCGACGTCGCTCGCGCCACGCTGCGCGCCACCCTCGCGTCCGCGGGCGTGGAGGTGGCCTACGCCGAGGTCGTCGCGTCGACGACGCTGCGGCCCCTGCGCGACGACGAGCGGGGCCCGGCCCGGGCCCTCGTCGCCGGAGTGGTCGAGGGCGTCCGACTGATCGACAACGCACCGATCGAGATAGGGGGGTAGGCGTGCTGCTGGCCATCGACGTGGGCAACACCGAGACGGTGATCGGGCTCTTCGGGGACGTGGCGCCGGGTGGTGACGGTCTGGGCTTCGCCCGGGCCGCGGACGAGCGCGGACTCGCCTACCACTGGCGACTCACGACGGCGGCCGAGCGCACTCCCGACGAGCACGCGATGATGCTGACGCAGCTGCTCGACCTCGAGGGCCTCGACCTGCGGGCCGCCGTCAGCGCCATCGCCGTGTCCTCCTCGGTCCCCGCCGCGACGACGCAGCTGCGACGGATGGCCGGGCGGTGGTTCGCCGACCTGCCCCTCACCGTCCTCGGGCCCGGGACCCGGACGGGCATGTCGATCCTCTACGAGAACCCCCGCGAGGTCGGCGCCGACCGCATCGCCGACGCCGTCGGCGCCTACGACCTCTACCCGGGGGCCTGCGTGGTGGTCGACATGGGGACGGCCACGACCTTCGACGTCATCAGCGCGCGCGGCGAGTACCTGGGGGGCGCGATCGCCCCGGGCGTCGCCATCTCGCTGGAGGCCCTCTACCGCCACGCCGCCGCGCTGCGTTCGGTCGAGCTCGTCGAGCCGCGCTCGGTCATCGGTCGCTCCACCATCGAGTCGATCCAGTCGGGGGTCCTCTACGGCTTCGCGGCCCAGGTCGACGGGCTCACGGCCCGGATCCTGGAGGAGGTCGGGGAGGCCACGGTGATCGCGACCGGGGGCCTCGCCGGACTCATCGCCCCCCACACCACCTACGTCGACGCCGTCGAGCCGTGGCTGACGCTCCACGGATTGCGTATCGTTCATGAGCGAAATCACTCGGGAGACGCGACGTGACCGTGCCCTACAACTTCCCCCACAGCGCCTACGCGGCCGACCTGCAGCGCGCCTGGGAGCACCTGGCCCCCGGCGAGGAGTCGGCCACCAACGTGGCCGTGGCGGGCCGGGTCATGCTCCTGCGCACCCAGGGCCGGCTGGCCTTCGCCACGATGCGCGACTCGAGCGGCGAGATCCAGCTCTTCGCGCTGGCCGACGCGACCGAGCGTTTCGAGGAGTTCGCCCACCTCCACCTCGGCGACTGGGTCGGGGTCCGGGGCGAGGTCGTGCGGACCAAGCGCGGGGAGCTGTCGGTGAAGGTGGCGACGTGGGAGGTGCTCGCGAGCGCCCGCCACAACTTCGGCGACAAGTGGGCGGGCATCGCCGACTTCGACCTGCGCTACCGCCACCGCGAGGCCGACCTGTGGGCCAACGAGAAGTCGCGCGCCTCGCTGGCGCGGCGCAGCGAGGTGGTGCGCGCCCTGCGCGAGCGCTGCTGGGCGGCCGGCTTCGTCGAGGTCGAGACCCCCATCCTCAACCCCATCCCCACCGGCGCGGCGGCCCGGCCCTTCGTCACCCACCACAACGCCCTCGACAGCGAGTTCTTCCTGCGCATCGCGCCCGAGCTCTGGTTGAAGCGTCTCGTGGTGGGGGGCTTCGAGCGCGTCTTCGAGCTGGGACGCGTCTTTCGCAACGAGGGCGTCAGCCCGCGACACAACCCCGAGTTCACGATGCTCGAGCTGTACGCGGCCTACTGGGACTACCAGGACATGATGAGCTTCACCGAGGAGCTCGTCGCCGGCGTCGCCCTCGACGTCCTCGGCACCACCGACCTCGTCTACCAGGAGCGTACGGTCTCGCTCGCCGCGCCGTGGCCCCGGCGCACTATGGCCGAGCTCGCCAGCGAGGCGGTGGGCGAGGACGTCTCGGCTCACACGCCCCGCGAGCGCCTCGTGGCGCTGCTCGACGAGCGCGACGTCGAGGTCCAGCCCTCGTGGGGAGCCGGGCGCTGCCTCGCCGAACTCTTCGAGGTGAGCGCCGAGGAGTCCCTCTGGTCGCCGACCTTCGTGACCGAGTTCCCCGTCGAGGTCTCGCCGCTCGCGCGTCGTCACCGCGACGACCCGGCCCTCACCGAGCGCTTCGAGTCCTACCTCGTCGGGCGCGAGCTCTCCAACGGCTTCAGCGAGTTGAACGACCCCGAGGACCAGCGGGAGCGCTTCGAGGAGCAGGCCCGCCTGGCCGCCTCGGGTGACGAGGAGGCCATGCGGATCGACGAGGACTACATCCGGGCGCTCGAGTGGGGGCTGCCACCGACCGCCGGGCTCGGCGTCGGCGTCGACCGCCTGGCCATGGTGCTCGCGGACGAGTCCAACATCCGCGAGGTGATCGCCTTCCCGACGCTCAAGCCGCTGCGCGGCTAGGGACGCGGCAGGTCGGCGAGGAGCGACTCGATCAGCGCGGTGAAGCCGCGACGCAGCCCGTCGCTCGGCACCACGTCGAGGGCGTCGCGGGCCAGCGAGAAGTAGTGGTCGGCCGCCTCCATCGTGCGGGCCACCCCGTCGGTCGCCACGACCAGCTTGCGGGCCCGCTCGCGGTCGTCGTCGTCGAGGGCCCGCCCGAGCATCGAGCGCAGCTCGTCGCCCACGCGCGCGTCGGCCAGGGCGTAGAGGGTGGGGAGGTTGTAGATCCCCTCGGCGAGGTCCTGGCCGGCCGGCTTGCCCAGCTCGTTGTCGACGTCGACCACGTCGAGGATGTCGTCACGCAGCTGGTAGACCATGCCGAAGCAGCGGCCGAACTCGGTGAGGGCGTCGGTGACCGCCGCGTCGTGGCCGCCGGTGAGGCCCCCGATGCGGCAGCTGGCCGACATGAGCGAGCCGGTCTTGCCCTCGATGGCCTCGAAGTAGTCGTCCTCGGTGCGCTCGACCGAGAAGGCGGTGCGGACCTCGGACACCTGGCCGCGGGTCAGCCAGGCGAGGGTGCGGGCCATGAGCCCGGCCACGTCGGTGCCGAGGTCGGCGGCGATGCCGGCCGATCGCGCCATGAGGTAGTCGCCGGCCACGATGGCCACGAGGTTGCCGTAGCGAGCGTTGACGCTGTCGACGTTGCGACGCACCTCGGCCTCGTCCATGACGTCGTCGTGGTAGAGGGAGGCCAGGTGCATCAGCTCGAGCGAGACGCCGCCGAGGAGGTCCTCGTCGGACGCCTCGCGCTCGCCGAAGGTCGCCGACGCCAGGGCGAGGAGCGGACGCAGCCGCTTGCCTCCCGCGTAGATCAGGTGCGTCGTCACCTGGTCGAGGTACTCGTCACCCACGACGACGGACTCGGCGAGCAGGCGCTCCAACCGCACCAGGTCCCGTTCGACCAGGGGCAACTGGAGGCGCTCGTGCGGATTCACAACCAACACAATAGAGGGGGGTCGCGGGGGGCCGAGGGGGAGGACCCGGTGGGGCGGGACCACCGGTACACTCCTACTCATCACCGCACAAAGGACGACCGTTGTTCGAACGCTTCACTGACCGGGCCCGGCGGGTTCTCGTACTCGCCCAGGAGGAGGCTCGTGAGCTCAACCACGCCTTCATCGGGACCGAGCACATCCTGCTCGGCCTGATCCGCGAGGGCGAAGGTGTGGCCGCCAAGGCCCTGGACGCCCTGGGGGTCACCTTCGACGTCGTGCGCGAGAAGGTCGAGGAGGCCATCGGGACCAACCCGAACCCGTCACCCGGCTCGCCCCCCTTCACGCCCCGCGCGAAGAAGGTCCTCGAGCTCTCCCTGCGCGAGGCCCTCCAGCTGGGGCACTCCTACATCGGCACCGAGCACATGCTGCTCGGTCTCGTCCGTGAGGGCGACGGCGTCGCCGCCCAGGTCCTCAACGACCTCGGGGCCGACATGGCGCGGGTGCGCAACCAGGTCATCCAGATGATGTCGGGCCAGGGCGGCAAGGAGGCCGGCGCGTCGGTCTCCTCGAGCGGCCAGAAGGCCGGCGACGCCGAGGGCTCGGGCGGGTCGGCCGTCCTCGACCAGTTCGGCCGCAACCTCACCCAGTACGCCCGCGAGGGCAAGCTCGACCCGCTCGTCGGACGGGAGAAGGAAGTCGAGAGGGTCATGCAGGTCCTCTCGCGGCGCACGAAGAACAACCCGGTCCTCATCGGCGAGCCCGGCGTCGGCAAGACGGCCATCGTCGAGGGACTGGCCCAGCGCATCGTGGCGAACCAGGTCCCCGTGACCCTGGCCGACAAGCAGCTCTACACCCTCGACCTCGGAGCCCTGGTCGCGGGCAGCCGCTACCGCGGTGACTTCGAGGAGCGGCTGAAGAAGGTGCTGAAGGAGATCCGCACCCGCGGGGACATCATCCTCTTCATCGACGAGATCCACACGCTGGTCGGCGCCGGGGCGGCCGAGGGCGCGATCGACGCGGCCTCGATCCTCAAGCCGATGCTGGCGCGCGGCGAGTTGCAGACCGTCGGGGCGACGACCATCGACGAGTACCGCAAGCACATCGAGAAGGACGCGGCCCTCGAGCGCCGGTTCCAGCCGGTCAAGGTCGACCAGCCCTCCGTGGCGATGACGATCGAGATCCTGAAGGGCCTGCGCGAGGTCTACGAGGAGTTCCACGCCGTCAAGATCACCGACCAGGCGCTGGTGGCCGCGGCCAACCTGGCCGACCGCTACATCGCCGACCGGTTCCTACCCGACAAGGCCATCGACCTGATCGACGAGGCGGGCAGCCGGCTGCGGATCCGCCGCATGGACGCCCCGCCGGCCTCCCGCAAGGTCGACGAGGACCTGGCGCGGGTCCGGGCCGACAAGGAGACGGCGATGGAGCGCGGGGCCCTCGAGCAGGCGAAGGCCCTCGAGGAGCAGGAGCGCGAGCTCGTGGCGAAGAAGGAGGAGCTCGACGCGACCGTCGCGGCCTCCGGCGGCACGACCTTCGACCTCGTGGACGAGGAGACCATCGCCGAGGTCCTGGCCAACTGGACCGGCATCCCCGTCTACCGCTTGACCGAGGAGGAGACCTCCAAGCTGCTGCGCATGGAGGACGAGCTCCACAAGCGCATCATCGGTCAGGACGAGGCCATCTCGGCGCTGAGCCGGGCGATCCGTCGCACCCGCGCCGGTCTCAAGGACCCGAAGCGCCCCGGAGGGTCGTTCATCTTCCTCGGCCCGACCGGCGTCGGCAAGACCGAGCTCGCGAAGACCCTCGCCGAGTTCCTCTTCGACGACGAGGACGCCCTCATCCAGCTCGACATGTCCGAGTACATGGAGAAGCACTCGGTCAGCCGACTCGTGGGATCGCCCCCGGGCTACGTCGGCTACGACGAGGGCGGCCAGCTCACCGAGGCGGTGCGTCGCAAGCCCTTCTCGGTGGTACTCTTCGACGAGGTCGAGAAGGCCCACCCGGACGTCTTCAACACGCTGCTGCAGATCCTCGAGGACGGCCGCCTGACCGACTCCCAGGGCCGGGTCGTGGACTTCAAGAACACGATCCTGATCATGACGTCGAACCTCGGCACCGCCGACCTGCGTCGGGCCTCGATCGGCTTCAGCAAGGGATCCGACCTGGTGACCCACGAGCGGATGAAGGAGAAGGTCTCCCAGGCGCTGAAGGCTCACTTCCGTCCGGAGTTCCTGAACCGCATCGACGAGACGATCGTCTTCCACGAGCTCACCAAGCCCGAGGTCATCGCCATCGCCGACCTGTTCATCGGACGGCTGCGCGAGCAGCTGGCGGTCCAGGGACTCGGTCTCGAGCTCTCGGCCGCCGCCCAGGGATTCCTCGCCGACAAGGGCTACGACCCCGAGCTGGGGGCGCGACCGCTGCGTCGCGCCGTCCAGCAGTACATCGAGGACGTGCTCAGCGAGAAGATCCTCTACAAGGAGTTCCACGCCGGCCAGACCATCGTCGTCGACGTCGAGGAGGGGCCCGAGGGCGACCACCTCACCTTCGAGGGCGTCGAGGGCCTGCCGCCGTCGGTCGACTTCGAGGACCTGACGCCGAACGCCTGACACACCCGCCGCCTAGCGTGCGGCGCGTGCGAACGCGAGTGACTCATCGGTGCGGCGCGTGTGGCGCGCCGTCGCTCAAGTGGGCGGGGCGGTGCCCGTCCTGCCAGGCCTGGAACACGCTCGTCGAGACCTCGGAGGCTGACGTCGTGGCGTCGTCGCCGACGCCCCTGCGGGCGGCGGAGGTCGCCCTCGAGCCGCCGCGCTCGACGGGCATCGGCGAGCTCGATCGCGTCCTCGGCGGGGGACTGGTCGCGGGCTCCTCGACCCTCCTCTTCGGGGAGCCCGGCGTCGGCAAGTCGACCCTCGCCCTCGGCGTCCTGCGCCAGGTGGCCCTCACGGGAGTCCCGGTCATCCTCGTCGCCGCGGAGGAGTCGGCCGCCCAGGTGGCGGGCCGGGCCCGGCGCCTCGGGCCCGTGCCCGAGCACCTCGCGGTCGTCGCGAGCTCCTCGGTCGAGGACGTCGAGCGCGTCCTGCGCTCGCACCGCCCGACGCTCTGCGTCGTCGACTCGATCTCGGCGACCCGGGACGACGCCTTGGCCGGGGCGACCGGGTCGGTGGGTCAGGTGCGCCAGGTCGCGGAGCGTCTCTGCGCGGCCGCCCGGGAGACCGGGACGGCTCTGCTCCTCGTCGGACACGTCACGAAGGACGGCGACCTCGCCGGGCCGCGGGCCCTGGAGCACTTGGTCGACACGGTGGTGCGCGTCGAGGGCGATCGCTACGGTCCGTCCCGGGTGGTCCGGGCCCTCAAGCACCGCTTCGGGCCGACCGGCGAGGTGGGCCTCTTCGTGCTCGGGGAGGACGGGATGCGCGAGGATCCCGACGGGCTCGGCGCGGGGCCCGGACCGGCCCTCGACGTCCCGGGCGTCGTCTGGACGGCCACGCTCGACGGCACGCGGGCCTGGCCCGTCGAGGTCCAGGCCCTCGTCACGGCGGCCGACGGGACGCCCCGTCGGGTCGCCCACCAGGTGTCGGGGCCGCGCCTCTCGCTCATGCTCGCCGTCCTCGAGGCGCGCTGCGCCACGGGACTGGCCGGTCGCGACGTCTTCGCCACGACCGCCGGGGCCCTCCCGGCGACCGAGCCCGGGGTCGACGTCGCGCTGGCCGTGGCCGTGGCCTCGGCCCGCTCGGGGGTGCGGGTCCCGCGCGACCTCGCCGTCGTGGGCGAGGTGGGCCTCGCGGGCGAGGTGCGTCCGGTCGCCGGTCTCGACCGGCGCCTCGACGCGCTGCGTCGCCGGGGGGTCCAGCGCGTCATCGTCCCCTCCGGGGCGACCGACGGCCCCCCGGGGCTGGAGGTGACGGTCGCCCGCCGCCTCGACGAGGTCCTCGAGGGGCTGGGGCTGGTCGATAACCCGTAGCCGTCTGGTAGAATGGTCAATCCCCAGGCCGCGGTTCGGTCGGGGTAGGAGTGTGCGATGACGACCACGACCCGCAAGTACAAGAAGGGCGACCGTCTGGTGTACCCCCACCACGGGGCCTGCGTGGTGGAGAAGGTGGAGAAGATCACGGCCTTCGAGGTCAAGCAGGACTACCTGAAGCTGAAGGTGGCCTACTCGGACCTCGTCCTCATGGTCCCGGTCGCCAACGCCGAGGCCGTGGGGCTGCGCGACGTGATCAACGACGAAGAGGTCGAAGAGGTCTTCGCGGTGCTGCGCAAGAAGGAAGCGCGCATGCCGACCAACTGGTCGCGCCGGTTCAAGAACCACTCCGAGAAGCTGCGCTCCGGCGACATCTACCAGGTGGCCGAGGTCGTCCGAAACCTCTCGATCCGCGACAAGGACAAGGGCCTCTCGGCCGGAGAGAAGCGC
>DAIDKS010000014.1 GCA_027449885.1 Acidimicrobiaceae bacterium | reverse complement strand
GCCGCCGCGACGGCGTCGCGGGCGGGGGCCGCGAGACCGGGGACGCGGGCGAGCCCCGCGAGGGTGCGCCGCCCGATGTCGACCACGTAGACGGTGCCGAGGATGGCGATGCCGAGGGCCGAGCCCACCTGGCGCACGGTGCTCTGGACGCCCGAGGCCGAGCCGCTCTGGGCGACGGGCACGTCGGTGAGGATGACGCCGGTCAGCTGGGCCGTCGCCATGCCGACGCCCAGCCCGTAGACGAGGAGGCCCGGCACGAGGGACCAGCCCCCGACGCGCGGCCCGATCACGACGGCGATGAGGGAGAGCCCGACGGCCTCGAGGGCGAGCCCGAGGCGGGCGACGCCGCGCGCCGAGATCCGTCGGGCCAGCTGGGGCGTGAGCCCGCCAGCGACGAGGGTCCCGCTCGCGAGCGCCAGGAGGATCGTACCGGTGCCGAGCGCGCTGTAGCCGCGAACCCCCTGGAGGAAGAGGGGGAAGACGAAGAGGACGCCGAACTCGCCGAGCGAGACGACGAGGGCCGCGAGGTTGCCGGCGGAGAAGCTGCGGATGGAGAAGAGGGAGAGGTCGACGAGGACCGGCCGTCCGGCCCGTCGGCGGCCGCGCTCGACGACGACGAAGGCGGCGAGGCTCGCGAAACCGACCACGGTGGCGACCGGGATGGGCGAGATCCAGCCGCTCGGCCAGTGCAGGGCGCCGAGGCTTAGCGGGGTGAGCGCCGTCCACCACCCGTAGCGGGCCCCCTCGATGAGGGCGGCGACCAGGGCGGCGAAGCCGAGAGTGACGAGCGCGTTGCCCGCGAGGTCGGCGCCGCGCGCGGCCTCCGGCTGGGACGTCTCGGGGATGAAGAGCGCGATGCCGACCACGATGAGGACCCCGACCGGGACGTTGACGAAGAAGGCCCAGCGCCAGGAGAAGTCGGTGGTGAGCCAGCCTCCGACGAGGGGCCCGAGGGCCGCCACGCCCCCGATCGTCGATCCCCAGATGGCGAAGGCGACGGCGCGCTCGTGACCGGTGAAGAGCGCGTTCACCGTCGAGAGGGTGGCCGGCAGGACCATCGCCCCACCGATCCCCTGGAGGAGTCGTCCGAGGATGAGGACCGACCCGCTCCCGGCCGTCGCCGCGACGAGGCTCGCCGCCACGAAGACCACCGTCCCGACGAGGAAGAGCCGGCGGCGTCCCCAGCGGTCGCCGAGCCGTCCGGCCGAGATGAGCAGGGCGGCGAAGACCAGCGCGTAGATGGAGTTCAGCCACTCGGCCGTCGTGGCGGTGAGGTGGAGGGTCCGGATGATCGAGGGGACGGCGACGTTGACGATGGTCGCGTCGACGATGATCATCGCCACGCCGAGGGCGATGAAGGGCATCGCGAGCCAGCGACGTCGCTCCGCTGCGGTGGTGCGGGGGGTGGGGTCGGTCACCTGGCGCAGCATACCGACACAGGTGTCGGTATGTGACCTACCCGGCCTGGCGGGCGACGGCGGCGGCGGCCGCGGCCGCCGCGGCGGGGTCCCCGAGGTAGCGGGCCCCCACCACGGTCAGCTCGTGGTCGAGCCGCACCCGGTAGGGGATGCCCGTCGGGATCTCCAGCTCGGCGATCTCGTCCTCGCCGATGTGCTCGAGCATCATCCGCAGGGCCCGGATCGAGTTGCCGTGGGCGGCGACGAGGACGGCCCCGCCCCGCACCGACTCGCGTTGGAGGTCCTCGGCGATCACGTCGCGGAAGTAGGGGGTCGCGCGCGCGACGACGTCCTTCAGGCACTCAGTGCGCGGCAGGTACTCGGCCGGCACGTCGCGGTAACGGGGGTCGGTCGTCACGTCGCGCGCGTCGCCCTCGGGCATCGGGGGCGGCGGTACGTCGTAGCTGCGGCGCCACGCGATCAGCTGCTCTCGTCCGAAGCGCTCGGCCGTCTCCTTCTTGTCCTTGCCGGTGAGGTCGCCGTAGTGGCGCTCGTTGAGGCGCCAGCTGCGCCGCACCGGCAGCCAGGAGCGACCGGCCTCGTGCAGGGCGATCTCGGCGGTGCGGATCGCCCGGGTGAGGAGGGAGGTGTGCACGATCCGCAGGTCGAGGTCGGCCTCGGCCGCGAGGAGGCGGCCGGCGGCGGCCGCCTCGGCCTCGCCGGTCGCGGTGAGGTCCACGTCCTGCCACCCCGTGAAGAGGTTCTTCAGGTTCCATTCGGACTGGCCGTGGCGCAGGAGGATGAGGTCGGGCACGGGCCAACTGTAGTGACGGGAGGGACCGGGCGGACCCGCGGGTCCGGTGCGAGACTGCGGTCGTGTTCCACGACATCCCCGACCCCATCACGACCGTCATGGCCGACCTCGAGGGGCGCGACGCCCGCGACCGCGCCGACGGCACGCCCCGGCTCGAGCGACTGCGCCAGGTGCCCCGCGACACCGGGCGCCTCCTCGCCCTCACCGTCGCCTCGGCGCCACCGGGTCCGGCCGTCGAGGTCGGCACGAGCGCCGGGTACTCGGCCCTGTGGCTGGCCCTCGGGTGTCGGGCCTCGGGGCGGCGACTCACGACCTACGAGATCCTGCCCGCGAAGGCCGCCCTCGCCCGCGCGACCTTCGCCGCGGCCGGGGTCGAGGACGTCGTCGACCTCGTCGAGGGTGACTTCGTCCTCCTCGACGAGCCCGGGGCCGTCGCGTTCGCCTTCGTCGACGCGGAGAAGGACGTCTACCTCGCCGCCTACGAGCGCCTGATCGACCGCCTCCAGCCCGGCGCCCTGCTGCTCGCCGACAACGTCCTGAGCCACGCCGAGGAGCTGGCGGACTTCGTCGCCCGGGTCGACGGGGACCCCCGGGTCGACGCGGTGACCCTCCCGATCGGCAAGGGGGTCCTCCTCGCCCGCCGCCTCCCCTGAGATGTCCTACCTGGTGGAAGGGCCCATAGGGATTTCTTAGTTCAGTCATAGCCATTTTCTTGATACGAGGCCACTCAAGTTTGTATACTGGTGGGCATTCACGGCGCGGGCCACGAGGCCCGAGCCGCGGTTCGAAGGAGAGACATGGCAAAGGCAGTCGGCATCGACCTCGGGACGACCAACTCGGTGGTGAGCGTCCTCGAGGCGGGCGAACCGATCGTCATCCCCAACGCCGAGGGCGGTCGCACGACCCCGTCGGTCGTCGGGTTCTCGAAGACCGGTGAGGTCCTGGTCGGCGAGGTCGCGAAGCGCCAGGCCATCACCAACCCCGACCGGACGATCCGCTCGGTGAAGCGCCACATGGGCGAGAACGCCTGGGGCATCGACATCGACGGCACGAAGTACACGGCCCAGGAGATCAGCGCCCGCATCCTCATGAAGCTGAAGCGCGACGCCGAGGCCTACCTGGGCGACACCGTGACCCAGGCGGTCATCACGGTGCCCGCCTACTTCAACGACGCCCAGCGCACCGCCACCAAGGAGGCCGGCCAGATCGCCGGGCTCGAGGTGCTGCGCATCGTGAACGAGCCGACCGCGGCGGCCCTCGCCTACGGGCTGGAGAAGGGACCGGCCGAGCAGACGGTCCTCGTCTTCGACCTGGGCGGCGGGACCTTCGACGTCTCGGTCCTCGAGATCGCCGACGGCGTCTTCGAGGTCAAGTCGACCCACGGTGACACCCAGCTCGGTGGCGACGACTGGGACGACGCCGTGATGCAGTGGCTCATCAAGACCTTCAAGGACACCGAGGGCGTCGACCTCTCGGCCGACAAGATGGCCGTCCAGCGCCTGAAGGAGGCGGCCGAGAAGGCGAAGATCGAGCTCTCCTCGGTCCAGGAGACCCAGATCAACCTCCCCTTCATCACCGCGACGGCCGAGGGCCCGAAGCACCTCGACCTCAAGCTGACCCGGGCCAAGTTCAACGAGCTCACGGCCGCCCTCGTCGAGCGGTGCCGTAAGCCCTTCGACCAGGCCATCGCCGACGCCGGGCTGACCGTGTCCCAGCTCGACCACGTCATCCTGGTGGGCGGCTCGACGCGCATCCCGGCCGTCCAGGACCTGGTGCGCAGCCTCACCGGCAAGGACCCCCACAAGGGCGTCAACCCCGACGAGGTGGTCGCCGTCGGTGCCGCCGTCCAGGCCGGCGTCCTGAAGGGCGAGGTGAAGGACATCCTGCTGCTCGACGTCACCCCGCTCAGCCTCGGCATCGAGACCAAGGGTGGCGTGATGACCCGGATCATCGAGCGCAACACGACGATCCCCACCAAGAAGAGCCAGACCTTCACCACGGCCGACGACAACCAGCCCTCGGTCGAGGTCCACGTCCTCCAGGGCGAGCGGGAGATGGCGAGCTACAACCAGACGCTGGGCAAGTTCCAGCTGGTCGGCATCCCCCCGGCGCCCCGTGGCGTGCCCCAGATCGAGGTCACCTTCGACATCGACGCGAACGGCATCGTCCACGTCTCGGCGAAGGACCTCGCGACGGGCAAGACCCAGTCGATGACGATCACCGGCGGCTCGAGCCTCTCCAAGGAGGAGATCGAGCGCATGGTCCGCGACGCCGAGGCCCACGCGGCCGACGACCAGAAGCGCCGCGAGGAGGCCGAGGTCCGCAACAACGCCGACGGGCTCGTCTACCAGACCGAGAAGCTGCTGAAGGAGCAGGCCGAGTCGTTCCAGGGCAGCGAGCGCGACGACGTCGAGCGCGAGCTGGCGGCCCTCAAGACGGCCCTCGCCGGCACCGACACCGCGGCCATCACGGCGGCGACCGAGAAGCTGCTCAGCGTCTCGCAGAGCTTCAGCCAGCGCCTCTACGAGGAGGCCTCGAAGGCCACCGCCGGCGGTGGCGCGACGACGTCGGGGGCGACCAACGACGACGAGATCGTCGACGCCGAGATCGTGGACGAGAAGTGAGCGACGTCGAGCAGCCCTTCGAGGAGCCGGTCGTCGACGACGCCACGATCGCGAGCGAGTTCGCCGAGGTGATCGCCGAGGCGGCCGACGAGCGCAGCGCGGCCGAGCGGGAGCGCGACGAGTACCTCGACACGCTCCGGCGCGTCCAGGCCGACTTCGAGAACTACCGCAAGCGCGTGGCGCGAGCGAGCGAGGAGGCCGCCGACCGGGCGACCGGGGCCCTGGCGGCGACGCTGCTGCCGGTCCTCGACGCCCTCGACCTCGCCGAGGCCCACTTCGCCCAGAGCGAGGAGGGGGAGGGCGGCGCGCTGCGCCAGGCCCGCTCCCTGCTCGTCGCGACCCTGGCGAAGGAGGGGCTCGAGCGCATCGACGCCGCCACGGTCCCCTTCGACCCGACGGTCCACGACGCGGTGGCCCACGAGCCCTCGGACGAGTCCGGCGAGCCGGTCGTCGCCGAGGTGCTGCGCGCCGGGTACCGCTGGCGCGGCGCCGTCCTGCGCCCGGCGATGGTGAGGGTGACGGGCTAGATGGCCGAGCGGGAGTGGTTCGAGAAGGACTACTACAAGGTCCTCGGGGTGGCCGAGTCGGCCACCGACAAGGAGGTCACCCGCGCCTACCGCAAGCTCGCGAAGGAGCTCCACCCCGACACCAACCCGGGCTCGGAGGAGCGCTTCAAGGAGGTCTCGGCCGCCTACGACGTCCTCGGCGACGCCGCCAAGCGCAAGGAGTACGACGAGGTCCGTCGCCTCGGGCCGGCGGCCGGCGCCTTCGGGGGCACCGGGGCACCGGGCGGCTTTCGCTTCAGCGGCGACGTCGGCGACCTCGGCGACCTCTTCGGCGGGCTCTTCGGGGGACGACGTCCCCGCGCCCAGCGCGGCGCGGACCTCGAGGCAGCGCTGCACCTCAACTTCGCCGACGCCGTGCGCGGCGTCACGACCTCGGTGACGCTGCCGAGCGACGAGGCCTGCCGGGTCTGTCGCGGGAGCGGCGCCGCCCGGGGGACCGGCGTCGCCACCTGCGAGCGCTGCGGCGGGCGGGGTGTGCTCAACGACGACCAGGGCCCCTTCGCCATGTCGAGCGTTTGCCCGGTCTGTCACGGGCGGGGGAGTCGGATCGTGACGCCCTGCTCGACCTGCCACGGCACGGGCCGCGAGCCCTCGAGCCGGCGCGTGAACGTGCGCGTGCCGGCCGGGGTCGTCGACGGCCAGCGCATTCGCCTGAAGGGCAAGGGGGCTCCCGGTCAGCAGGGCGGGCCGACCGGGGACCTCTTCGTCGACGTCCACGTGGCGGCCGATCCCCGCTTCGGCCGTCGCGGCCGCCACCTCACGACGACCGTGTCGATCGGGGTCACCGAGGCGATCCTCGGCACCACGGTGAGCGTCCCGACGCTCGACGAGCCCGTCACGCTGAAGGTCCCGGCCGGGACCCAGCCCGGCACGACGATGCGCGTGCGGGCCCGGGGCGTCCCGGCCGCCGGCAAGCACGCCGCCGGCGACCTGCTCGTCACGATCGCCGTGACCCTGCCCACCGAACTGACCCGCGACCAGCGCGCCGCCGTCGAGCGCCTGGCCCACGTCCTGCACGAGGAGGAGTGATGTCCGAGCGCGCCCGCGCCGTCTACGTCATCTCGGTCGTCGCCGAGTTGGCCGGCGTCCACCCCCAGACCCTGCGCAACTACGAGCGCACCGGGCTGCTCAGCCCGCAGCGCACCGCCGGGGGGAGTCGACGCTTCTCCGACGAGGACCTCGCGACCCTTCGGCGCATCCAGGAGCTCACCACCGAGGGCGTCAACCTCGAGGGCGTGAAGCGCATCCTCGCGCTCGAGCACGAGGTCGCCCACCTGCGGGCCGAGCGCGACGCCCTGCTCGACGCTCGCGACGCGGCGGTGCGCGAGGCGCACCGCCAGTACCGGCGGGACCTGGTGCCGGTCCAGAACGCGATCGCCCTCTTCGTCGACGCGACCCGCCAGAACCGGGGTGCCCGATGACGCTCGACCCCCAGCGCTGGACGGTGAAGACCCGCGAGGCCTTCCAGGCCGCGACCACCCAGGCCGCGGCGGCCGGCAACCCCTACGTGACCCCGGCCCACCTCCTCCTCGGCCTGCTCAACCAGTCCGAGGGCGTGGCGCGACCCCTCCTCGTCGCGGCCGGCCTCGATCCGATCGCGGTCGCCGCCGACCTCAACGCCTCGGTCGCCAACGAGCCCCGCACGGTCGGGGGCTCCCAGCCCGGCCTGTCGGCCGAGGCCCGTCAGGGCCTCGAGGCCGCCGACGCCCTGCGCGCGGAGATGGGCGACGAGTACCTCTCGGTCGATCACGTCATCGTCGCCGAGGCCGCCCGACTCGGGACGACCCGCGAGGCCCTGCTCGGTGCGCTGCGCACCATTCGCGGCTCGGCCCGCATCACGACCGAGGACCCCGAGGGCACCTTCCAGTCGCTCGAGAAGTACGGCCGGGACCTCACGGCCCTCGCGCGCGCCGGCTGGCTCGACCCCGTCATCGGGCGCGACGAGGAGATCCGCCGGGTCATCCAGGTCCTCTCGCGGCGCACGAAGAACAACCCGGTCCTGATCGGCGAGCCGGGCGTCGGCAAGACGGCGATCGTCGAGGGCCTGGCCCTGCGGATCGCCGAGGGCGACGTGCCCGAGTCGCTGCGGGACCGCCGGGTGATCGCCCTCGACCTCGCGGCGATGGTCGCGGGCGCCAAGTACCGCGGGGAGTTCGAGGAGCGCCTGAAGGCCGTCCTGCGCGAGATCCAGGACGCCCAGGGCGAGGTGATCACCTTCATCGACGAGCTGCACACCATCGTCGGCGCCGGGGCCAGCGAGGGCGCGATGGACGCCGGCAACATGATCAAGCCCCTCCTCGCGCGCGGCGAGCTGCGCCTCATCGGGGCGACCACCCTCGACGAGTACCGCCAGTACATCGAGAAGGACGCGGCCCTCGAGCGGAGATTCCAGCAGGTCGTCGTGGGCGAGCCCTCGGTCGCCGACACCATCGCCATCCTGCGGGGGCTGAAGGAGCGCTACGAGGTCCACCACGGCGTGCGGATCCAGGACGCCGCCCTGGTCGCGGCGGCGACGCTCTCGGCCCGCTACGTCCCGAACCGCTTCCTGCCCGACAAGGCGATCGACCTCATGGACGAGGCGGCCAGCCGACTGCGGATCGAGATCGACTCGATGCCCACCGAGCTCGACGTCGTGATCCGGCGCATCCGCCAGCTCGAGATCGAGCGGGTCGCGCTCGCGAAGGAGACCGACCCGGCCTCGCGCGAGCGCCTCGCGAGCCTCGACGAGGAGCTCGCCGCCCAGCGTGAGGCCTCCGACGCCCTGGCGGCGCGCTGGCAGGCGGAGAAGCAGGCCATCACGCGCATCCAGTCGGCGAAGCAGGAGCTCGAGGACCGCCGCGCCGAGGCCGATCGGCTGGAGCGCTCCGGCGACCTCGAGCGCGCCGCCGAGCTGCGCTACGGGGTCGTGCCGGGCCTCGAGCGCGAGATCGAGGTCGCGACGGGCGAGCTCGCCGACCTCCAGGCCCACGGCGCCTTCCTGAAGGAGGAGGTCGACGCCGAGGACGTGGCCGGGGTGGTGAGCCGGTGGACCGGGGTGCCGGTCACGAAGCTCCTGGAGGGCGAGGTCGAGAAGCTCGTGCGCATGGAGGAGCTCCTCCACAGCCGGGTCGTCGGCCAGGACGAGGCCGTCACCGCGGTCGCGAACGCGATACGTCGCTCGCGGGCCGGGCTCGGCGACCCCCACCGGCCGATCGGCTCGTTCCTCTTCCTCGGCCCGACCGGCGTCGGCAAGACCGAGCTGGCGCGGGCCCTCGCCGAGTTCCTCTTCGACGACGAGCACGCCATGGTGCGCATCGACATGTCGGAGTACATGGAGAAGTTCGCGGTCAGCCGGCTCATCGGCGCCCCTCCCGGCTACGTCGGCTACGAGGAGGGCGGCCAGCTCACCGAGGCGGTCCGTCGTCGGCCCTACGCCGTCGTCCTGCTCGACGAGATCGAGAAGGCCCACCCCGACGTCTTCAACATCCTGCTGCAGGTGCTCGACGACGGCCGCCTGACCGACGGGCAGGGCCGGACCGTCGACTTCACCAACGTGGTCTTCATCATGACGAGCAACCTGCCCGGTGACCCCCTCGACACCTTCCGGCCCGAGTTCGTCAACCGCATCGACGAGATCATCCGTTTCCGCCCCCTCGGCGAGGCCGACCTCGCGGTCATCGTGGAGATCCAGCTCGGCCGTCTGCGCGCGCGGCTCGCCGAGCGTCGCCTGGCCCTCGAGGTGACCCCGGACGCCGCGGCCCTGCTCGCGCACGAGGGCTACGACCCGGCCTTCGGGGCGCGACCCCTCAAGCGGGTGATCCAGCGCCGCGTCGAGGACCCCCTGGCCCTCGCCGTCCTCCAGGGCGTCTACCACGACGGCGACACCGTGACCCTCGAGGTCGTCGAGGGAGCCCTCGCCTTCCACTAGGTGGGTAGCGTGGGCCGGTGAGCCGTCCCCGCGTCCTCCTCGTCAGCCTCGGCGGCACCATCGCCTCGACCGGGGAGGGCGCGGTGAGCCCGTCGCTCGGCCCGGCCGAGCTGCTCGGTCCCCTCGTCGGCGACGGCGACCTGCCCGAGGTCGAGGTCCACGACCTGCGTCGCGCGGCCTCGGTCGAGGTCACCCTCGAGGACCTCGCCGAGGTCGCGAGGGTCGCCCGCGACGCGCGCCGCGAGGGCGCGGTCGGGCTCGTCGTGACCCAGGGCACCGACACCCTCGAGGAGGCGGCCTTCGCCCTCGAGCTGCTCGGCGCGGGCCCGGTCGTCGTGACGGGCGCCATGCGCCCCCCGGGGGCCCTCGGGGCCGACGGTCCGGCCAACCTGGCGGCCGCCCTGCGGGTCGCCGCCGATCCCGCGGCGCGGGACCTCGGCGCCCTCGTCGTCATGAACGACGAGGTCCACGCCGCCCGCTTCGTGCGCAAGACCCACACCGCGAGTCCCGCCGCCTTCGCCTCGCCGGTCGCCGGCCCGCTCGGCGACGTCGTCGAGGGCCGCGTCCGCCTGCGCACCCGGGTCAGCGCGCTGGCGCCGATCGCCGCGCGGCCCCCCTTCCCCCCGGTGCCCCTCGTCACGGTCGCCCTCGACGACGACGGCCTGGTGCTCGGGGCCCTCGGCGCCCTCAGGGTCGGCGGTCTCGTGGTCGAGGCGCCCGGCGGGGGCCACGTCCCCGCCCGTCACGTCCCGGTCCTCGCGGACCTCGCCCGGCGCGTCCCGGTCGTCCTGGCGTCGCGCACGGGGTCGGGGCCCGTCCTCGGCGCGACCTACGGCTACCCGGGGGGCGAGGTCGACCTGCTCGGCCGGGGCCTCGTCGCGGCGGGGTCCCTCGACGCCCGTCACGCCCGGGTCGCCCTGCGGCTCCTCCTCTCGGCGGGCGCCGACCGGGACGCGGTCGCGGCGTGGTTCGCCGCCGTCGACCAGCCGGCCCCCGACCCGTCCCTCCGGTACCATTGACCTTTAGCCGCCTAGTCCCCGGGGGGTGCCGTGCCCGCAACCGTCGTCGTCGGAACGCAGTGGGGGGATGAGGGCAAGGGCAAGCTGACCGACCTCCTCGCGGGCGAGATGGACATGGTCGTGCGCTACCAGGGCGGTCACAACGCCGGGCACCGCATCGTGGTCGGCGGCGAGGCCTTCGCCCTCCAGCTCGTGCCCTCGGGGGTGCTCTACCCTCACATCACCCCGGTCATCGGCAACGGCGTCGTCGTCGACCCGGGCGTGCTCGTGGCCGAGCTCGACGCCCTCAGCGCGAAGGGCGTCGACGTCAGCCGCCTGCTCGTGTCGGGCAACGCCCACCTGATCATGCCGTACCACCAGGAGCTCGACCGGCTGACCGAGCGCTTCCTCGGCAAGAACGCCCTGGGCACCACCAAGCGCGGCATCGGCCCGGCCTACGCCGACAAGGCGGCCCGCGTGGGCCTGCGGGTCCAGGACCTGCTCGACCCCAAGATCTTCCGCCAGAAGCTCGACGTGGTGCTGCACGAGAAGAACCTCGTGCTCACCAAGGTCTACAACCGCCTGCCGATGTCGGCCGCCGAGATCTCGGCGCGCTACCTCGACGAGTACGCCCCGCGCCTCGCCCCGATGATCGTCGACGCCGTGGGCGTGGTCCACGACGCCCTGGCGCGCGGGGAGCGGATCCTCCTCGAGGGGGCCCAGGCGACCTTCCTCGACCTCGACCACGGCACCTACCCCTTCGTCACCTCGTCGAACCCGGTGGCCGGGGGCGCCGCGACGGGCTCGGGCCTCGGGCCCCGCGACCTCACGCGCATCGTCGGCATCGCCAAGGCCTACGTGACCCGGGTCGGGGCCGGGCCCTTCCCGACCGAGCTCGACGGCGAGTTGGGCGACCTGCTCGTCACCCGCGGCGCCGAGTTCGGGACCAACACGGGGCGCCGCCGCCGCGTCGGGTGGTTCGACGCGGTGATGGCCCGTCAGGCGGTGCGGCTCAACTCGCTGACCGAGATCGCCCTCACCAAGCTCGACGTCCTCGACACCCTCGACGAGGTGAGGGTGTGCGTGGGCTACGAGATGGACGGCGAGCGCTACGACTACCCGCCGTACCACCAGTCGGTCCTGCACGACGTGACCCCGATCTACGAGACCCTCCCCGGGTGGGGCGAGGACCTGAGCACCCGGACGTCCTTCGAGGACCTGCCCCGAGCGGCGCGCGACTACGTGGCCTTCCTCGCCGACGTCATCGGCGTGCGCATCGCCACCGTGGGCGTCGGGCCGCAGCGCGACCAGTTCGTGCGACCGTCGTGAGCCGGGTCGTCGTCGTCGGGTCGGGCGCGCGCGAGCACGCCCTCACCCACGCCCTCGCGCGCCAGCACGACGTCGTCGCGGTGCCCGGCAACGACGGCATGGCCGCCGAGGGCCTCGCGGTCGCCGACGCCTCGGTGAGCTCGCTCGCCCCCGACCTCGTCGTCGTCGGCCCGGAGCAGCCCCTGGTCGACGGGCTGGCCGACGCCCTGCGCGAGGAGGGCATCCCGGTCGTGGGCCCGGGCCGGCGCGGGGCGCGGCTCGAGGGGTCGAAGGTCTTCCTGAAGGAGTTCCTCGCCGAGGCCGGGGTGCCGACGGCGGGCTTCCACGTCTGCGCGACCGAGGCCGAGGCCGAGGCGGCCCTCGCCCTGATGCGCCCGCCCTACGTGGTGAAGACCGACGGCCTCGCCGCCGGCAAGGGCGTGCTCGTGACCGACGACCTGGCCGAGGCCCGCGCCGACGTGCGCGCGAAGCTCTCGGGCGAGGCCTTCGGCGATGCCGGACGGCGCATCGTGATCGAGGAGGGGCTCGCGGGCGTCGAGTGCTCCCTGCTCGTCCTCTGCGACGGGCGCGACGTCGTGCCCCTCGCCCCGGCCCAGGACTTCAAGCGGGTCGGCGACGGCGACCGGGGGGCCAACACCGGCGGCATGGGGGCCTACGCGCCGAACGCGTACGACCCGACGAGCTGCGAGACGGCCATCGAGACCATCGTGCGACCGACCCTCGAGGTCCTGAGGGCCCGCGGCATCGACTACCGGGGCGTCCTCTACGCCGGTCTCATGATCGGCGAGCGCGGTCCGATGCTCCTCGAGTACAACGTGCGCTTCGGCGACCCCGAGGCCCAGTCGCTCGTCGGGCTCTACGACGACTGGGGCGACCTGCTCACCCGCACCGCCACCGGCGAGCTCGTCGGCGTCGTCGCCCGGCCGCGGGGCGCCTCGGTGACCGTGGTGCTCGCCGCCCACGGCTACCCCTCCTTCCCCCGCCGGGGCGACGTCATCGAGGGGCTCGGGCCCGACGGCCAGCTCGTCGACCCGGTCGAGGGCGTGACCGTCTACCACGCCGGCACGCGGCGCCGTCGCGACGGACGCTTCGAGACGGCCGGGGGCCGGGTGCTCTCGGTGAGCGCCGTGGGCGAGAGCGTGTCCCAGGCCCGCGAGCGCGCCTACCTCGGGGTCGCGCGCCTCGCCTTCGACGGCATGGTGTGGCGGCGGGACATCGCGGCGGGGATCGCGTGATCCCGCGCTACGCCCCCCGTGACGTGGCCGCGCTCTTCAGCGACGAGACCCGGTTCGACACGATGCTCGAGGTCGAGATCCTCGCCGCCGAGGCCCTGGCGGCCCGGGGCGTCGTCCCCGTCGTCGACGCGCGCGCCCTGCGCGAGCGGCGCCCGGTCGTCGACGCCGACTTCGTCGCGGCGGTCGGGGAGCGCGAGGCGGTCACCAACCACGACACCGCCGCCTTCGTCGACGTCGTCCAGGACCGGATCGGCATGCCGGCGGGGGCCTGGATCCACTACGGGCTGACCTCGTCGGACGTGGTGGACACGGCCCTGTGCGCCGTGCTGGTGAGGGCGATGGACCTCGTGATCGTGGCGGCGACCGAGCTGCGCGACGCCCTGACGCGCCGCGCCGTCGAGACGATCGACTGGCCCATCACCGGACGCACCCACGGCATGCACGCCGAGCCCACGACCTACGGGGCCAAGTTCGCCCTCTTCGCCCTCGCCGTCGAGCGGGACCTCGAGCGGGCGCGGCGCGCCCGCGAGGGGATCGCCGTCGGCAAGCTCTCGGGCGCGGTGGGGACCTACTCGAACATCGACCCGGCCGTCGAGGCCGAGGTCTGCGAGCGCCTGGGCCTGCGCCCGGTGCCGGCGACCCAGGTCGTCGGGCGCGACCGTCACGCCGAGGTCCTCTACGCCTGCGCCGCGCTCGGGACGGGCGTCGAGTCCTTCGCCCTGGAGGTGCGCCACCTGGCGCGCAGCGAGGTCGGCGAGGCCGAGGAGCCCTTCGCCCCGGGGGCGAAGGGGTCGTCGGCGATGCCCCACAAGCGCAACCCGGTGCTCGCCGAGCGGCTCTGCGGCCTCGCGCGGGTGCTGCGCGGCTACCTCCAGGCGGGCCTCGAGGACGTGGCCCTGTGGCACGAGCGCGACATCAGCCACTCGAGCGTCGAGCGCGTCGTCCTGCCCGACGCCCTCACGCTCACCGTCTACATGCTCCGCCGGGCGACCGGGCTCGCCGACGGGCTCGTGCTGCACCCCGAGCGGGCCCTCGACAACTTGACGAGGGGCTCGCGCGGGCTCGTCTTCTCCCAGTCGGTCCTGCTCGCCCTCGTCGAGTCCGGGCTCGCGCGCGACGAGGCCTACCGCGTCGTCCAGGAGGCGGCCCGGCGCACGGTCGCGGAGGACCTGACCTTCCGCGACGTCGTCGCCGAGACCGGCCGGCTCGACGCGACGAGCCTGGAGCGCGTCTTCGACGCCGAGCGGCTCCTCGCCCACCGGCACCGATTCCTGGAGGCCCTCACGTGGCGGAGCTGAGCCGGCCGACCTACGCGGGCAAGGTCCGCGACCTCTACGTCCTCGACGACGACCACCTCCTGCTCGTGGCCTCCGACCGTCTCAGCGCCTTCGACGTGGTGATGCGCGAGACGATCCCGCAGAAGGGCCGCGTGCTCACCGGCCTGACCGACCACTGGCTCACCGTGGTGGCGCCCGACGTGCCACGGGCGCTCCTCACCTGTGACCCCGCCGCGATCGCCGCCTACGCCCCCGGGGCCGACCGCCCCGAGTGGGCCGGGCGCGCCATGCTCGCCCGCCGGGCCGAGATGCTGCCGCTCGAGTGCATCGTGCGCGGGCGCCTCGCCGGACAGGCCTACGAGGAGTACGCGGCGCGCGGGACCGTCCACGGCGAGCCGGCCCCGTCGGGCCTGCGGCTCACGGACCCCTTTCCCGAGCCGCGCTTCACGCCCTCGACGAAGGAGTCGACCGGACACGACCGCAACGTCTCGCTCGCCGAGGCGGCCGAGATCGTCGGGGCCGACGTCCTCGAGCAGGCGCGGGAGATCTGCCTGTCGCTCTTCGCGCGCGCCGCGCGGATCCTCGAGGAGCGGGGCATCGTGCTCGCCGACACCAAGTTCGAGCTCGGCTACGTCGACGGGGAGCTCGTCGTCTGCGACGAGGTCGTCACCCCCGACTCGTCGCGCCTGTGGCCGGCCGCGTCGATCCGCCCGGGCGCGACGCCCCCGTCGTTCGACAAGCAGCCCTTCCGGGACTGGCTCGACGCCGAGGGCTGGGACCGCACCCCGCCACCGCCCACCGTGCCGCCCGAGGTCGTCGCGGCGACCTCGGCGCGCTACGTCGAGGCCTACGAGCGCGTGACGGGCCACTCGCTCGCCGACTGGTACGGTTCGGGATCGTGAACTACCCCGTGGTCGTCGACGTCACCCTCCGGCCCGGCATCGCCGACCCCGAGGGGGCGACGATCGAGCGCGCGCTGCCGGCCCTCGGCTTCGCGGGCGTGCGCCACGTGCGCGCCGGCAAGACGTTCCGCCTCGAGGTGGAGGCCGACGACGAGACGGGGGCCCTCGCCGTCGCCCGGTCGCTCGCCGAGCGGCTGCTCTCCAACCCGGTGATCGAGGACGCGGCGGTGCGGGTGGAGTCCCGGTGACCCGGGTCGGCGTCGTCGTCTTCCCCGGGTCGAACTGCGAGTACGACGCCCAGGCGGCCCTCAGCGAGCTCGGCGCCCACGTCGACCTCGTTTGGCACACGGCGACCGACCTCTCGGCCTACGACCACCTGGTGCTCCCCGGGGGCTTCGCCCACGGGGACTACCTACGCCCCGGGGCGATCGCCCGCTTCTCCCCGGTCATGGCGGCGATCGCCGACTTCGCGGCGGGCGGCGGGCCGGTGCTCGGCATCTGCAACGGCTTCCAGGTCCTGACCGAGGCCGGCCTCCTGCCGGGCGCCCTGCAGAAGAACCGGGGCCTCACCTTCATCAGCGAGCCGACCACCCTGGTCGTCGCCTCGACCCGCTCGGTCCTCACCCGCCGCGCCCGGGTCGGCCAGGAGCTCGTCGTGCCGATCAACCACTTCTCGGGCGCCTACACCTGCGACGACGACACCCTCCAGCGACTCCTCGAGGGCGACCAGGTGGTGTTGCGCTACCGCGAGAACCCCAACGGCTCGCGCGACGACATCGCCGGCGTGTCGAACGAGGCCGGCAACGTGGTCGGTCTCATGCCGCACCCGGAGCGGGCCATGTCCACACTCGTCGGCTCGGCCGACGGTCGCGTGCTCCTCGAGGGCTTCCTCGGCCTCGAGCTCAGCGCTGCGCGCGGCTGATCCCCGCGCGCTTCAGCACCTCGGCCGGCACCCCCAGCTCGCGGAAGGCGACGTAGGAGATTGCGTTGCGCTCGGCGTAGGACTTCGCGACCTTGATGAACTCGCGCTCGACGCCCTCGAGGTCCACGCGCTGGGCGAGGCGGTCGCGCTCGCTCACCAGGTCCATGCGGCGCTGCACCAGCTCCAGGCGGCGCAGCGGGGCGGCCTCGGCGATCTCCTTGTCGATGCGCGCGATCTGCATGTTGACCGACTCGGGGGTGCGCTTGCGACCACGCTTGCCCTTGCCCGCCGCCAGGGCGTCGAGGTAGCGGCTCACCACGCGCGACTCGGCGCGACCCTGCGCCAATTTGGCCTTGTGATCCGCACTCATGGTGCGCTTAACCGGCTTCTTCGCCGGGGCCTTCTTCGTGGCTGCGGGCATGGTTCTCTCCGAACGTCATCACTGAATTACGCCACGTATCTTAATGGCTTTTCATACGGAAGTACCACGCTCGCATTGATAGAAAAGATTTTGCGTCGTGGCCCGCTTTGACCAGGAATTCCGACACCGACGGCCGGGCCGCGCGGCGACCTCGCGGGTGGCGCGGGGTCCCCACGGTCGCGGGCGGGGCGGCCGGGAGCGGCTCGGTAGTTTGGTGAGGTGAGCGAACCCCTGCACCAGGCCCTCGGGCTGACCGACGGCGAGTACGAGGACATCCGCACCGTCCTCGGCCGGGACCCGAATCACCTCGAGCTCGCCTGCTACGGGGTGATGTGGAGCGAGCACTGCTCCTACAAGTCGTCGCGCCTCCACCTCCGCCGCCTGCCGACGACGGCCCCCCACGTGCTGGTGGGGCCGGGCGAGAACGCCGGGGTCATCGACGCCGGCGACGGGATCGCCGTCGCGATCCGCATCGAGAGCCACAACCACCCCTCGGCGATCGAGCCCTACCAGGGGGCGGCGACCGGCGTGGGGGGCATCCTGCGCGACGTCTTCACGATGGGCGCGCGGCCCCTCGCGGTGATGGACCCGCTCTTCTTCGGCCCGCTCGACGAGGCCCGTCAGCGCTGGCTCGTCGAGGGCGTGGTCGCCGGGATCTCGGGCTACGGGAACTCCGTGGGCGTGCCGACGATCGGCGGCGAGCTGACCTTCGACCCCACCTACGTCGGCAACCCCCTGGTGAACGTGCTGTGCGTGGGCGCGCTGCCGCGGGAGCGCCTCATCCTCGGGCGCGCGTCGGGCCCGGGCAACCTGGCCGTCCTGCTCGGTTCGACGACCGGCCGCGACGGGATCGGCGGCGTGTCGGTCCTCGCCTCGGCCGGCTTCGCCGGCGGGGAGGCCCCGGTCGACGAGGCGAAGCGCCCCAGCGTCCAGGTCGGGGACCCCTACGAGGAGAAGCGCCTCATCGAGGCCTGCCTGGCCCTGCTCGACGCCGGCCTGGTGGTCGGCATCCAGGACCTCGGTGGCGCCGGGCTGATCTGCGCGACGAGCGAGACGGCCGCCCGCGGCGGGGTCGGGATGGACGTCGACGTGGCGGCCGTGCCGCGGCGCGAGGAGGGCATGGCCGACTACGAGGTGATGACCTCGGAGAGCCAGGAGCGCATGCTCGCCATCGTCACCCCGGAGAGCTGGCCGGCCGTCGCCGAGCTCTGCGCGCGCTGGGAGGTGCGGGCGAGCGTCGTCGGCCGGGTGACCCCCGCCGAGGCGGGACCGGACGGGGAGCCCGTCGGCTACCTGCGCGTGCGCGACGGGATCGACGGACCGGTCCTCGCGCGGATGCCCGCGGTCTCGCTCGCCGAGGACGCCCCCCTCTACGACCGGCCCCGTCGTCGGCCGGCCGACCTCGACGACCGCCTCGCCGACGACCCGACCGACGACGAGCCGCTCGACGACCTCGCGCACGACCTGCTCGACATGCTCTACGACCCGGCCTGGGTCTACCGCCAGTACGACTCGCAGCTCTTCCTCAACACGGTCGTCGGGCCCGGGCGCGACGCGGCGCTGCTGCGCCTCGCGGGACCGGGCCTGCCGACCTCGTCGCGGGGGATGGCCCTCACCACGGACTCCAACCCCCGCTGGTGCGCCCTCGACCCGCGGGCCGGCACGGCCCTCACGGTGATCGAGGGGGTCGCCAACCTGGCCTGCGTCGGCGCCACCCCGGCCGCCGTCGTCAACTGCCTGAACTTCGGCAACCCCGAGCACCCCGAGGTGATGTGGCAACTCTCGGAGGCGATCGACGGCCTGGCCGAGGCCTGCCGGGCCCTGGGGCTCCCGGTGATCGGCGGCAACGTCTCGCTCTACAACGAGAGCGGCGGACGGGACATCGACCCGACGCCGGTGATCGGCCTGCTGGGCCTGGTCGACCACCTGGTGGCCCCGCCGCCCGCCTGGGCGTGGCGCGACGGGGACGCCGTCGTCCTCGTCGGACGGCGCCGGGGCGAGGAGGGTCGCCCCTTCCCCCTCGCCGGAGGGCTCTTCGCCGCCCGTCGCGGGCGACGCGGCGGCGCGGTCCCACCCGTCGACTACGCGGCCGCCGCCCGCACCAGCGCCTTCGTGGCGGGTCTCGTGGCCGAGGTCTGCGCCGGGGGCGCGAGCGCGCTGCACGGCGTCCACGACCTCGCGGCGGGCGGCCTCGGCGTCGCCCTCTGCGAGATGGCCCACGCCGCCGGGCACGGCGTGCGCGTCGACGTGCTCGACCCGCGCGAGGTGGTCGCCGAGATGCCCGCCCGGTTCGTCGTCGCGACCGACGACCCGCGGGGCCTGCTCGCGGCGGCCCGCGCGGCCGGCGTCGAGGCGGCCGTGATCGGGGCGGTGGGCGGCGACCGCGTCGTCGTGGGCCCCGTCGACCTCTCCCTCGAGGAGGTCGTCACCCGTCGCCGTCACTCGCTGGCCGACGCCCTGGGGATGCCGGCCCTCCACTAGGGCCGGTCGCCTACCGCGTCGTGCGCCGGGCCGCCCGGAGCTCGTCGAGGACCTCGTCGGGCACGGCCAGGTCGCCGACACGTCCCCGGCCGAGCTGGACGTCGCTCTTGTAGGAGCCGTGGTAGTCGGACCCGCCCGTCGGGATGAGCCCGGCGTCGCGGGCCATCGCCGCGACGCTCTCGCGCGTCGCCGCGTCGTAGGAGCCGTAGTGGGCCTCGACGCCGTCGACGCCGCGCTCGCGCAGCGAGGCGAAGACGCGCGGCAGGACCCGGGCCGGGTCGTCGCCCTCGTCGAGGTAGTTGTCGAGGGGGTGGGCTACCGAGACGACGACGCCCGAGCCAGCGGTCGCCTCGAGGAAGTGCTCGATCGTCATCGAGGCCTTGGGGACGTAGGCCCGGCCCGCCGTGCCGAGCCACTCTGCGAAGACCCGGTTCCAGCTGTCGGGGGTGCGCTCGCCGACGATCTCGGGGTGCAGCTCGAACATCGCCCGAGCGAAGTGGGGGCGACCGATCGAGTGGAGGTTGCCGGCGAGGGCCGTCAGGTACTCCAGGCTGACCCGGGTGAAGCCCCGCTCGACGAGGGTCGCGACCAGCGCCTCGTTGCGCACGTCGCGGTCGTAGCGCAGCTCGGCCAGGCGCTCCTGGAGCGGGTGGTCGAGGTCGGTGGGGACGAAGTAGCCGAGGACGTGGACGTTGCGCGGCCCGACGGTCCCGTCGGGCCGGGCCTTCGTGAGCAGCTCGTCGCGCAGGGAGACCTCGACGCCCATGACCAGCTCGACGCCCTCCTCGGCGCAGGCGCGGGTCATCTCCCCGGCGCCGGCGGTCGAGTCGTGGTCGGTGAGGGCGATCGCCCGCAGCCCCACCTCGGCGGCCCGGCGGGCGAGGGCCGCCGGGCGATCGGACCCGTCCGAGAAGGTCGAGTGGGTGTGCAGGTCGATCACACCGGAAGCGTAGCCATAACCCTCGGCGACCTCCGGACCCGGTGTGCGAGACTGACCGGGTGCGCAGTTCGGTGACGTCGCGGCCGTGAAGGAGGCCTGCGGGGTCGTCGGCGTGGTGACGCCCGGGCGCGACGCGGCCGGGTCGTGCTACGACGCCCTCTACGCCCTCCAGCACCGGGGCCAGGAGTCGGCCGGGATGGCCGCGTACCAGGACGGCCGGATCACCGTCACCAAGGACAACGGGCTCGTGAGCCACGTCTTCGCCGACGCGGCCCTCAGCGCGCTCGGCGGCGACCTGGTCATCGGCCACACCCGGTACTCGACCTCCGGCAGCGCCAACTGGACGGCCGCCCAGCCCGTCTACCGGGCCGCCGGGTCGGCGGGGTTCGCCCTCGCCCACAACGGGAACCTGACCAACACGGTCGCCCTGGCCGCCGCGGCGGGCCTCGAGACCTCCCACTACCTGTCCGACTCGGACCTGGTGGCCGAGCTGCTCGCCCGGGAGATCGAGCGCGGGGCGACGCTGCCCGGCGCCCTCGCCGAGGTCCTCGCGCGCGCCGAGGGCGCCTTCTCGATGGTCGTCCTCGAGGCCGGTGCGCTGCACGCCGTGCGGGACCCCCACGGCTTCCGCCCCCTCTGCCTCGGCCGCCTGGGCCCGCCCGAGGCGCCGACCGGCTGGGTCGCCGCCTCCGAGTCGCCGGCCCTCGACGTCGTGGGCGCGACGCTCGTGCGCGAGGTCGAGCCCGGGGAGATGGTCACCCTCACCGCGAGCGGGGTCACCTCGACGCGCCTGCTCGCCACGGCGACCGGGCCCCAGCGCCTTTGCATCTTCGAGTTCGTCTACTTCGCCCGCCCCGACGCCTACCTGCTCGGGCACCAGGTCCACTCGGCCCGTCGGCGCATGGGCGAGCGGCTGGCCCACGCCGCCCCGGTCGAGGCCGACCTCGTCGTGGGCGTGCCCGACTCCGGGGTCCCCGCCGCCGAGGGCTACGCCCAGGCCTCGGGGATCCCCTTCGGACAGGGCCTGGTGAAGAACCGCTACATCGGCCGGACCTTCATCGCCCCCGACCCGGCCCAGCGGGCCGCCGGGGTGCGGCGCAAGCTGAACGCCCTGCGCGAGACGATCGCCGGGCGGCGGCTGGTCGTCGTCGACGACTCGATCGTGCGCGGCACGACCACGCGGGCCCTCGTCGCCATGCTGCGCGAGGCCGGGGCCGCCGAGGTGCACCTGCGGATCTCCTCGCCGCCCTTCGCCTGGCCCTGCTACTACGGGATCGACACGCCGACGCGCGACGAGCTGCTCGCCGCCCGCTACGACCTCGCGGGGATGCGCGACTTCATCGGCTGCGACTCGCTGGCCTTCATCTCGCTCGCCGACCTGCGCGACGCCATCGGCCTCGCGGAGGGCTGCTGCGACGCCTGCCTCACCGGGGAGTACCCGGCGCCGATCCCGGTGACCCTCGACGGAGCCCGGGGCCGCTGGTGAGGCGCCTCGCCGACCTCGGACCGGGCGGGCTCACCTACGCCGCCGCGGGGGTCTCCCTCGCCGCGGGCGACGAGGCCGTCGAGCGGATCACCGACCTCGTCGACGCCACGCGCCGGCCCGAGGTCCTCGGGGGCGTGGGGGGATTCGCCGGGCGCTTCGCCCTCGACGTCGCCCGCTACCGCGACCCCGTGCTCGTCGCCTCGGCCGACGGGGTCGGGACCAAGCTCGAGGTGGCTCGCCGGGCGCAGAACTACCGCACCGTCGGTCACGACCTCGTGGCCATGCTCGTCGACGACCTCGTCTGCGTGGGGGCCGAGCCCCTCTTCGTCCTCGACTACGTGGCCGTCGGCGACCTCGTCCCGGCCCGCCTCGCCGAGCTCGTCGAGGGCGTCGCCGAGGGGTGCCGGATCGCCGGCGCCGCGCTGCTCGGCGGCGAGACGGCCGAGCACGGCGGGGTCATGGCGCCCGACGAGCTCGACCTCGCGGGCTTCGCGGTCGGGGTGGTCGAGCGCGACGAGCAGTGGGGCCCCGACCGGGTGCGCCCGGGCGACCGCCTGGTGGCCCTGGCGTCGCCGGGCCTGCGCTCCAACGGCTACTCCCTCGCCCGGCGCGTCCTGCTCGAGCCCGACGGCGACCTCGACGCGCCGGCCTGGCCCGGGGCCTCGGTCAGCCTCGGGGAGGAGCTCCTGCGCCCCTCGGTCATCTACGCGCCCGTGGTGCGCGCCCTCGCGGCGGCCCACCCGGGCGCCCTCCACGCCGCCGCCCACGTGACCGGCGGCGGCGTCGTCGGCAACCTGCCGCGGGTCCTGCCGGCCGGACTCGGCGCCGTGCTCGAGACGGCCGCGATCGAGACGCCCGAGATCTTCCTCGAGATCCAGCGCCGGGGTCGGGTGGCGAGCGACGAGATGCTGCGGGTCTTCAACTGCGGGGTCGGGATGGTGCTCGTCGCCGACGCCGACGCCGCCGAGGCGCTCGCCGAGGGGGCCCGCGCGGCCGGGCTCGGGGCGAGCGTCGCCGGCGCCCTCGAGCCGGGGTCGGGGGTGCGGCTCGCGTGAGCTACGAGCGCGTGCGCCAGCACCTCCTCGAGCACTCGGTGCGCCGGGGGGCCTTCACCCTGAAGTCCGGACGGACCTCGACGTGGTTCATCGACTCGAAGCAGACGATCCTCGCCCCCGAGGTGATGGTCGACGTCGCCGACCTCGTGCTCGCGCGCGTCCCGCAGGAGGCGACGGCCATCGGGGGCCTCACCATGGGCGCCGACGGCCTCAGCTTCGTGACGGCCGCGGTGGCCGCGACCCGCGGGCGACGCCTGCGGGCCTTCTCGGTGCGCAAGGAGACGAAGGACCACGGGGCCGGGGGGCGGATCGCCGGGGTCCTCCTGCCCGGCGACCGGGTCGTCGTCACCGAGGACACCGTCACGCGCGGCACGAGCCTGCTCGAGGCGGCCCACGCGATCCGCGACGCCGGCGCCGAGCCCGTCCTGCTGGTGGCGCTGGTGGACCGGGGCGGGACCGTCGGGGCGATGGCCGCGGCCGAGGGCCTCGCCTTCCGCGCCGTCTTCGACGCCCCCGACCTGGGGTTCCCCTTCGAGGGGGGCGCGGGGTCCCTCTAGGGGTGAGGACCGGCGCAGGGCTCGCACTCGGCCTCGAGGGTCGCGTGCGTCAGCCCGAAGCGCTCGGCCAGACGACCCTTCACCCCGGCGACGACCGCCTGGGCCGCCTCGAGGGAGGGGCTCTCGCGCAGCACGAGGTGGGCGGAGAGCAGTGCGTCCTCGCTCGAGAGCCCCCACACGTGGAGGTCGTGGACCGAGAGGACCCGCTCGTCCTCGCAGACCGTCGTCGCCACCGTCGAGAGGTCGATCCAGGGCGGCGTCGCCTCCATGAGGAGCCCTCCGGCCTCGCGTACGAGCCGCCCCGCGTGGACGGCCACGAGGGCCCCGATGGCGAGGGCCACCACCGGGTCGAGCCAGTAGAGGCCGTGGGCGAGGGCCATCACCGCGGCGCTGCCGGCGACGCCGAGGGCCGCGAGGGCGTCGCCGGCCGTGTCGAGGAGGACGGCTCGCACGCCGATCTCCCCGTCGCCGCGCAGGGCGAGGGCGCCGGCGCCCATCGCGAGGGCCGCGACGAGGCTGACGGCGACGACCGGCCCGCCGTGGACCGGCGGGGGACCGCTCACCAGGCGCGCGATGGCCTCCCCGGCGATGACGAGGGTGACGGCGACGAGGACCCCGGCGTTGACGAGCGCGGCGAGCACGCTGGAGCGTCCGTACCCGAAGGACCACCGCGGCGTCGGGCGGCGCTGCGCGAGGCGGTGGGCGAGGAGGGTGAGGGCGACGCCGGCCGCGTCGGCCAGGTACTCGGCGCCGGCCGAGAGGACGCCGAGCGAGTGGGTGGCGAGCCCCACGCCCACGAGCGCCGCCACGAGGGCCAGGTTGAGGGCGAGGACGAAGCGCAGGCGGTTCGCGCGGCGGGCCATCGCCCCCACTCTACGGGTGGCTCATCCGGCGTCGAGGGCCGCGAGGACGGCGCGGCGCCAGTCGGCGAGGGCCGGCCCGGCCTGCTCCTCGGGTGTGCGGCCCAGCCGGACGACGACGGCGTCGAGGGCCGGCACCACGGCGATCATCTGGCCCTCGTAGCCGAGGGCGCAGTAGGTGCCGTAGCGGTCGCCGGTCACCCACCACTGCCACGAGTAGAACAGGTCGCTGTCGGGGTCGACGCTGTGGGGGACCTGGGCCGTGTCGCACCAGGAGCGGCTCACGACGCGACGTCCGTCGACCTCGCCCCCGCGCAGGTAGAGGAGGCCGAAGCGCGCGTAGTCGCGGGCCGTCGCGTGGACGTAACTGGACCCGACGACGACGCCCGCCTCGTCGAGGCCCGGCCGGGCGCTCGTCATGCCGAGGGGGGCGAAGAGGCGGTGCTCCATCGCCGAGCGGTAGTCGTCGTGGCGCCCCAGGTGGTCGGCGACGATGCGGCTGAGGATGTTGGTGGTGCCACTCGAGTAGTTGAAGACGGTGTCGGGCGCCGCGGCGAGGGGGCGGGCGGCCGCGTAGGCGCCCATGTCGGCCCGTCCGTCGCCGAAGAGCATGTCGACCACGTGGCTGGGCTCGTCGACGGAGTAGACCTCGGACCACGAGAGGCCGTCGCGCATCGCCAGCAGGTCGGCGAGGCGGATGTCGGCGCGGGGGTCGCCCGGCCCCCACTCGGCGACGGGGGCGGGCACCCACGGGTCGAGGCGGCCCTCGTCGACGAGCTGGCCCACCAGGGCGTGGATCATCGACTTCGCCATCGACCAGCTGAGGAGGGGCGTCTCGGGTCCGACCGGCGTCGGTGGGCCGTCGAAGCGGGGGAGGGCGCCCCCGTAGCGCTCGGCGAGGATCCGGCCGCCCTGGACGACGACGGTCGCGTAGGTCTCGGCGAGGGGGACGTCGCCGAAGGCGGCGTCGCACGCGGCGTCGACCCGGGCGGGGGTCGGGGCGGTGGGCCAGGTGGTCCCGGGCCACGGCGACCCGGCGGCGGGCGCGTAGCGCGGCTCGATCTCGGGCAGTGGCACGTGGACCCCCCGTCTCGTGCTGGTGGTCGAGACCGGCGTCGATCCGGTGACCTCACGCTTTTCAGGCGTGCGCTCTACCAACTGAGCTACTCGACCGTTGTCGCCACCCGAGGGTGTCGAGCGGACCTGACGGGATTTGAACCCGCGACCTCCGCCTTGACAGGGCGGCGTGCACTCCGAGCTGCACCACAGGTCCACGGACCCGGACGAGTCCGGGCACGGAGGGCCAGTCTACACGGGCTCGCCCGACCCCGCCGTCGGGGGGATCCCGAGCGCCGCGCGGAGGGCGTCGTCGGAGGGCTCCACCAGCACCCGACCGTCCTCGAGGAGGATCGTCGGGACGACCCGATGGCCGTCGTTGAGGCGCTCGACCTCGGCCGCGGCGTCGTCGTCGGTCTCGATGTCGATCCACTGGTAGGGGACCTCGAGGCGGTCGAGGAGCCGGCGCGAGCGCGCGCAGTCGCCGCACCAGGTGGTGCCGAGCAGTCGGATGGTCACCGGGCCACCCTAGGGGTGGGGTGGGGACCCCTCGGCCGCGGCGCCCGCGCGCACCAGGCAGAAGGGGTGACCCGCGGGGTCGAGGAAGACGCGGAAGTCCCGACCGGGCTGGTGGGCGGCGAGCGTCGCCCCCAGGGCGATCGCTCGGGCCTCGCCGTCGAGGAGGTCGTCGACGAGGAAGTCGAGGTGGAGCTGCTGGGGCACCGGGCCGTCGGGCCAGGTGGGGGCGACGTAGTGGGCGACGCGCTGGAAGGCGAGCGTCGGGCCCCCGTCGCTCGCGAGGTCGACCCACTCGGGCTCGAGCGGGTCGTCGCCGTCGTCGATCACGAGGTCGCGGTCGAGGAGGGCCCCGTAGAAGCGCGCGAGGGTCACGGGGTCGGGGCAGTCGAGGGCCACCAGCTGGAATCGGATCTCCATAGCCGCACCCTAGGACGGATTCGTAAGAATCGGCGCCGGCGGTAAGAAGGCGGTAAGCGCGTCGCCGCCCGGGTCTAGCGTCGGGTTCGTACGAGGAGGTGCGCATGAACTTCTGGCACACGAACTTCTGGCACAACGGTCCGGGGGGTTGGGGCTACGGACCCGGCGATCACGGATGGTGGGTCGGCATGATGCTCTTCATGGTCCTGTTCTGGGTCGTGGTCGTCGTGGGCGTCCTGTTCTCCCTCCGCCACTTCCGCCACGATCACCATCACCACCACGCGGGCGGGCCCCGCTGGCGGGCGGGCGGTCCGGTCGGTGACGGCCGCGCCGAGGACATCCTGCGTCAGCGCTTCGCCGCGGGCGAGATCGACGAGGCGGAGTTCCGCGCCCGGCTCGCCCTCCTGCGCGAGGGCGACGATCGCTAGCTTCCCGCGGCGCGCCGCGGGAAGCGGAACACGAGGGCGAGTCCGCCGAGCTCGCTCGGGCGACGCTCGAGGCTGCCCCCGAGGGCGGCCGCACCCTCGGCCATGATGCTCATGCCGAGTCCCGAGCCCCCGGAGTCGCGCGAGCGCGAGGGGTCGAAGCGGCGGAACTGCACGTCGCGCTCGGCGTAGGCCTCGGGGGGCAGCCCCGGGCCCCCGTCCTCCACGGCGAGCACGGCGGTGTCGACGCTCGCGCGCAGGGTGATGCGCACCGGGTCGTCGTCGCCGGTGTGACGGGCGATGTTCGACAGGGCGTTGGCGAGGATGCGGGTCACCCAGTCCTCGCGGCCGTCGATCGACACCTCCGGGCTCACGCTGACCTCGACGTCGCGGGCGGGGTGGTCACTCGCGAAGTCGGCGCCGGCGCGCGCGCAGAGGGCGCTCAGGTCCACGACCTCGTCGCGGACCTCACGCCGCTCGCGGGCTTCGGCGAGGAAGAGGAGGTCGCTCACGAGCGACGACATCCGGTCGGTCTCCGAGCGCACGCGGGAGAGGGCCCGCTCGCGGGCGTCGGGCGCGAGGTCCTCGCGCGCCAGCAGCTCGGTGTAGCCGGCGACGACCGTGAGCGGGGTGCGCAACTCGTGCGAGGCGTCGCCGATGAAGCGCTGCATCGACTCGGTGGTGCGCTTCTCGGTGTCGATGGTGCGCCGTAGCGCGGTCACCATCACCCCGAGCGCGTCGGCGAGGTCGCGCACGTCGGTCGAGCCCCGCGTGACGTCGGGGGGGTCGGCGAGGTCGCCACGGGCGACGCGGGTCGCGTAGCGCGTCAGCTCCTCCAGGGTCCGCAGGTCGCGTCGCAGCAGGAGTCGCGCCACGAGGTAGACGAGGAGGGCGGCCGCGGCGCCGGCCGCCGCCGTGCGACCGATCAGGTCGTGGACGGCGGAGGAGACGCCCTCGGTCGAGCCGGCGATCACCAGGTAGTCGCCCCCACCCACCGGGATCGAGCGGTAGAGGAAGCCGGGCAGGTCGGAGGAGGACCGGGTCGCCGTCAGGGAGGCGCGCACGTCGGCGAGGGTGGGCTGGGCCCGTAGGGGCACCGTCCCCCGGGCGACCTGGACGACCTTGCCCGAGGTGTCGACGAGGTCGAGCGAGAGGTTGAGGTTGTCCTGCTGGACGAGGTTGATGGCGTCGCTCAGCGCCGTCACCGGGTGCCCGAGGCCGGCGGCCGCGACGGCGTCGATCGAGGCGCGCAGCTGTCCGTACTGGGCGTTCGAGCTGGTGGAGACGGCGTACCAGCCCGTCGAGAGGGCGACGGCCGCGGCGGTCGCCCCGAGGAGGACGGCGAGCCGGGTGGAGAGCCTCACGCGCGGGGCGGCTCGACCAGCTTGAAGCCGACGCCGCGCACGGTGGTGATCGGGGCGAAGCCGTCCCGGTGGACCTTCTTGCGCAGGTAGGAGATGTAGGTGTCGAGGACCGAGGTCTCGGACTCGAAGGTGATGTCCCACACGTCGCGCAGCAGCTGCTCGCGGGTGACGAGTTTGTCCTTCTTCGCGAGCAGGGCCTCGAGGAGGCGGAACTCGGTGGCCGAGAGCTCGACGGGCTCGTCGTCGAGGGTCACCTCGTGGCGCTCGACGTCCATGCGGAGCGGTCCGCAGGCGAGCGCGTCGGACTCCTCGGTGGGCGTCGCGCGGCGCAGGACGGCGGCCACGCGCAGCAGCAGCTCCTCCAGGCTGAAGGGCTTGCGCACGTAGTCGTCGGCTCCGAGGCGCAGTCCCTGGGCCACGTCGGGGGCGCTGTCGCGGGCCGAGAGGAGGAGGATCGGCAGGTGCGGGTCGGTCGCACGGACCGTCTGGACGAACTCGAAGCCGTCCATGGTCGGCATGTTGACGTCCACGATGCAGAGGTCGACCGGGTGACTGCGCCACTGCGCGAGCCCGGCCAGGCCGTCGCCCGCGCTCAGGGTCTCGTAGCCGGCGATCCGCAGCGCGTCGCCGATCAGGTCGCGCACCCCCGCTTCGTCGTCCACGACCAGGATGGTCGACATGAAAACCTCCTCGGGCGCGAGCGTACTCACCGGATCGGGCCCGGGACCCCGCCCTGAGGGAGTCGTCAGCCTTCTCACAGAAACTTCACAACGCGGCGCGGTACGCTCCCCCGCGGAGGTGACATGGGGGCGAGGCGAGTGATCGGAGCGACGGCCCTGGCCGTCGCGATCGGCCTGGCGAGTCCCGGCCTCGCCGCCGCGCGCGGCGTGGTCTATCCCAAGGGCGCGACCTACACCTCGGTGATGTCCACCATCGACGTCGCCTACGCCCGGGTGGTCGCTCGGGCGACGGCCGTCTACCGCGGGGAGCTCGCCCGCGCCCGCACGGCCGCCGACCGCATCGCGGCGCGCACCCGCTACCGCGCGGCCATCCAGCGCGCGACGGCGCAGCGCGAGGTCGAGGTCGAGACCCTCGACCACTCGCCCCTCGGCGCGGAGGGGCCGGACAACCCGGTGACGACGACGACGGTTCGCTCCGGGGGCGACGGTGGCTCCTCGGGCTCGGGCGGCGACCACGTCTCCTCGGGCGACAACTAGGTCCTCGGACGACAGCTAGCCGGCGACCCGCCCCGTCGCCGCCGTGACCCAGCTCCAGGGGGTCGGGGCCGTCTCGTAGCCCTGCGCCCGCACCTCGACCTCGAAGCCGTGCCGGGCGAGGAGGGCGACCGGGTCGCGCGTCAGGTGGCACCCGTCCGCGACGCGCTGCTCGAGGCGGTCGAGGCGCCACTGCCACCGGGCGACCGCTCCGCCGGGGGCGAGGCCGTGCTCGGCGACGTGGAGGCGACCGCCGGGGCGCAGCACCCGCCGGATCTCGGCGAGGGCGCGGACCTCGTCGGGCACCGTGCAGAGCGTGAAGGTGGAGAGGACCGCGTCGACGCTCGCGTCGGGGAGGGGGATCGACTGGGCGTCGCGGCCGATGCGCTCGACGGGGACGGGCGCGCGGGCGATCCGCTCGGCGCCGAGCGCCCAGGCCTCGTCACTCGGCTCGATCGCGAGCACCCTCTCGACCCCCTCCGGGTAGAAGGGCAGGTTGAGGCCGGTGCCGAAGCCGATCTCGAGGACGACGCCGGCGAGGCCCTCGGTCGCCAGGGCGCGCCAGCGCCCGATGCCCGGCGTCGCGCACACGGCGTGCACCACCCGCACCAGCAGGTGCCGGCGGTACCAGTCGGCCAGGCTCACGAGTGCAGGCTGGTGAGGGCCGCCGAGAGCCGCTCGCGCGCGTCGGCGACGAGCTCGGCGAAGATCTCGCCCGGCATCAGCGCCGCCGGGTCGGCCACCGAGACCCGGGTGCGCTCCGGCGACTCGGCGTAGAGGACCACGTTGCAGGGGATCGCGAGGGCCACGTCGAGGCTGCGCTCCAGGGCCCGGTTCACGAGCGCCGGGTTGCAGGCGCCGAGGACCTTGAGGGGACTGCGCTCGACGCCGAGCTTCGCGCGCAGCGTCGCGGCCACGTCGATCTCGGTCAGCACCCCGAACCCCTGCGCGGCGAGGGCGTCGCGCACCTTCGCCTCGGTCTCGGCGAGGGGCGCGTCCAGGGTCACGCTCATCTGGTCCATGTCACCTCCGGGTCTCCCCGGCGCAGGCTACTGGCGAGGGCAGGTGTTGACGCCGATCAGCTTGTAGAGCACGCAGAACCCCGTGGCGCTGGTGACCGCCATGAGCGCCGCGACGACCCAGAGGATGATGCCGCCGACCGACCCGCTCCCGACCGCGATGGCCGCGATGGCCGCGACGACCGCGATGATCAGGCGGATGACCCGGTCGACCGTTCCTTCGTTCTTCGTCATGTGAGCCTCCTTGTCCCCCCATGATACCCCCGGGGGTATCACCCTACACCGGGTCGAAGGTCCCGGGCCGCCTAGCGGGACGCGCGCAGCCGGGCGATGACGTCGTCGACGACGCCGCTGGTCGAGGCGTCGCCGCCCAGGTCGAAGGTGCGCACGCCCTCGGCCGCCCCCTCGAGGGTCGCCGTCCGCAGGCGCTCGGCCGCCCGGTGGAAGGTCGCGTCCTCCCGGCGCAGGGCGGCCTGGTCCAGCAGGGCCGCCTGGGCCAGCAGCATGGCCATCGGGTTCGCCACGTTCTTGCCCTGCAGGGTGGGCGCGGTGCCGTGCGGGGCCTCGGCCATGGCGACCACGGGGTGGAGCGACTCGTTGAGGCTCAGCAGGACCGACTCGGCGCCGGCGATCGACCCGAAGAGCGCGAGCACCATGTCGGAGAGGCAGTCCCCGTCGCGGTTGAGGGCGGGGATGACCAGGGCCCGCTCGTGGGCCTCGGTGAGCAGCTGCGCGTAGAGGGCGTCGATCAGCAGCGGTCGGTACGCGACGTGGGGGTGACGGGCGGCGGCGGCGTCCATCTCCTCCTTGAGCATCCCCTCGTAGACGGGCGAGACCGTCCACTTCGGGCCGCCGTAGACGACGCCGTCCATCTGCTCGGCCGCCTGGAAGGCGTACTCGGCCACGTAGCGGCAGACCGAGCGGTCGATGCGCTCGGTCCGCCAGGCGACCTCGCCGAAGCCCCCGTCCTCGCCGTCGCGCCCCTCCTCGGCGCCGTAGGCGTCGCCCACGGCCATGCGGATGACCACGATCGGTCGCGAGGTCGCCACGACCGGCGCGACGCCCGGGATGCGCCGACCGGTGCGGACGATGACCGATCCGCCGATCCCCTCGCGGAGGAGTCGGTTGGGGGAGCCGACGCCCCCGATCTCCGGGGGGGTGATCGTGGCGGCCTTCAGGCCGAGTCCGTGCTCGACCATGGCCGCCGCCGCCTCGCGGACCACGTCGTTGCGCGTGGCGCGGCGGTTCGCGAGCGAGAGGTCGTAGTGCACGAGGGCGAGGTCCACCCCCAGCAGCTCGGGGGTCATCACGCGCAGGGACTCCTCGAGGAGTTCCTGGCCGGTCTCGTCGCCGTCGCAGACGACGATGGTGGGCTGGGGTGCGGTCATGCGCCCAGTCTCCCACGGCCCCCGCGATCGTGGCGTCGGCGGCGGCGGCGGCGTCGTTTCCCCGATCAGCGGGTGCCGAAGGGGGGCGTGACGATCGCGCCGACGCGACCGAGGATCGGGATCGTGCCGGTCCGGGGGCTCCCCGTCGAGGTCGCCGCGCTCGTCGCCGTGAGCGTCATGCTCCTCGTCCTCGCCGTCAGCGAGCCGAGCACGATCGCCGTCACCGTCGCCCGCTACGGCCCGGACCGACCGGCCCTAGAGATCGCGCGGCAGCCCGAGCACGCGCTCGGCGATGATGTTGCGCTGCACCACCGAGGTCCCCCCGCCGATCGTGAGGGCCTGGCTGTAGAGGAAGCCGAAGGACCACTCCTCGCCCTCGGCGCCGTCGATCCCGCCCGGTCCGCGGCCTGCCAGCATCGCGGCCGGGCCGGCGAGGTCCTGGGCGAGGCCCATGACGTGCTGCCCGTGCTCGTCGGCGAGGGCCTTGCGCACGCTCGCCTCGGGCCCGGGGCCCCGACCGGCGGCCGCGGCGTTGAGGAGTCGCAGGCGGAGGTAGCGCAGGATCTCGCCCTCCATCCACACGCGCGTCAGGGCGTCGCGCTGGGTGGGGGCGAGCTCGAGCCCGAGCTCGCGCGCCCGCGTGACGAGGTCCTCGGCCGTCGGCCCCCGGCCCCACAGCGATCCCTCGCCCGAGAGGGCGATGCGCTCGTTGGCCAGCGTGACCTTGGCGAGCCGCCAGCCGTCGCCGGCGGCGCCGATCAGGTGGTCGGCCGGGAGCCGCACGTCGTCGAGGGTCACCTCGTTGAAGGCGTGCTCGCCGGTCATGTCGACCAGGGGACGGATCTCGATGCCCGGGGCGTCCATCGGACAGACGAAGTAGCTGATGCCGTCCTGGGGGCGTCCGTCGCGCGAGGTGCGCGCGAGCAGGATGCCCCAGCGCGCCAGGTGCGCGTAGCTCGTCCAGACCTTGCGGCCCGTGATCACCCACTCGTCGCCGTCGCGGGTCGCGCGCGTGGCGAGCGACGCGAGGTCGCTCCCGGCGTCGGGCTCGCTGAAGAGCTGGCACCAGATGTCCTCACCGCTCAGGATGCCGGGGAGCCAGCGGCGCTGCTGCTCCTCGGTGCCGCCGGCGACGAGGGTCGGTCCGGCCCACCCGATGCCGATGGGGTTGATCGGTCGGCGCACGCCGGCCCGGCGCAACTCGTCCTCGATCACCAGTCGGTGGATCGGGTCGGCGCCCCGGCCCCACGGTGGCGGCCAGTGGGGCGCGACGAGCCCGGCCGCGGCCAGGGTGGCGCCGTCGGGGTCGGGGTGGGCGGCGAGCCAGTCGCGGATCTCGCCGCGCCGGGGGTCGTCCTCGGCGAGCAGCCCCCGAGGCGCTCCGCCCGTCTCCGGGGCGAGGAGCCCGCGGCCCGTGTGGTCGTGGTCGTGCGAAGTGGTCGTGCTGCCACCGTAGCCCCGTCGCGACGACGCGTCCGAGTGGGTTAGCGTTCCCCGGCGAAGGGGGTGACGTGGACGACGAGCGCCGGGACGCGACGCCCGCGACGGCCGCCCGCCAGGCGGCGGTCGCGGCGTGGCTCGCCCGTCAGAGCGACGACGACCGAGCGCGCGCGACGCGGGGACGGATCGCCGCGCCGGGTGCGGGCCGGGTCGAGGGCGCCTTCGGCCACGCGCTCTGGGACCTCGACAGCTACGCCTTCCTCGACGGGGAGTGCCCGCCGACCGTCAACCCGAGCCTGTGGCGTCAGGCCCAGCTCAACAACGTGGCCGGACTCTTCGAGGTCGTGCCCGGCGTCTACCAGGTGCGCGGCCTCGACATCTCGAACGTCACCTTCATCGCCGGTCGAACGGGCTGGATCGTGATCGACCCGCTCACCTCGACCGAGACGGCCCGGGCCGCCCGGGCCCTCGTCGCCGAGCACCTGGGCGAGCGCCCGGTGCGCGCCGTCCTCTACACCCACAGTCACGCCGACCACTACGGGGGGGTCCTCGGCGTGGTCGACGAGGCGGCCGTCGAGCGCGGCGAGGTCGAGGTGATCGCCCCCGCGGGATTCCTCGAGGCCGCGGTCAGCGAGCAGATCCTCGCCGGCCCGGCGATGCTGCGGCGAGCGACCTACATGTACGGCGTCCTGCTCGGCCACGACGCGCGCGGCCACGTCGACACCGGTCTCGGCAAGGGCCTCCCGGCCCTGCCGAGCGCCTCGCTCGTCGCCCCGACCCGCCTCGCGCGCACCACCGGCGAGGAGATCGTCCTCGACGGCGTACGCCTCGTCGTGCAGATGACCCCGGGCACCGAGGCGCCGGCCGAGATGAACCTCTACCTGCCGGAGCACCGCGCCCTCTGCCTCGCGGAGAACTGCACGGCCACCCAGCACAACCTCTACACCCTGCGCGGAGCCCAGGTCCGTGACGCGCTCGGCTGGTCGAAGTACATCGACGAGGCGCTGGAGCTCTTCGGGGCGGCGAGCGACGTGGCCTTCGCCTCGCACCACTGGCCCCGCTTCGGGTCGTCCGAGGTCGCCCACTACCTCGCGAGCCAACGCGACGCCTACCGCTACCTCCACGATCAGGCCCTGCGGCTCGCGAACCACGGCCTCACCCCGCTCGAGATCGCCGCGGCGGTGCGACTCCCGGACGCGCTCGGCGACGAGTTCTTCAATCGCGACTACTACGGCACGGTCTCGCACAACGTGCGCGCCGTCTACCAGCGCTACCTGGGCTTCTACGACGCGGTGCCGGCCCACCTCGACCCCCACCCTCCCGTCGAGGCGGCCCGTCGCTACCTCGCCTACATGGGCGGGTCCGACGCCGTCGTCGCGCGAGCCGGCGACTCCTTCGCCGAGGGGGACTACCGCTGGGTCGCCGAGGTGCTCCAGCACGTCGTCTTCGCCGAGCCCCACCACGCGGGGGCCCGTTCGCTCCTCGCCGACGCCTACGAGCAGCTCGGCTACCAGGCCGAGTCCGGACCCTGGCGCGACGTCTACCTCACGGGCGCGATGGAGCTGCGTCGCGGGGGGACGCCCCTCCCCCACGCCGGGCGGAGCGTCGACCCGGCGATGGTGCGGCACCTGCGGCCCGAGGACCTCTTCGACCTCATTGGGGTACGCCTCGACGGTCCGGCCGCGGAGCGGCTCACCCTCGACGCGAGCGTCCACTTCGGCGACCGCGACGAGACCTGGCTCGTCGGGGTCCGCCACGGGGTCGTGCACGCTCGTCGCACCCGCGAGGCCGACGCGGCGCTGCGCGTGACGACGACGGTCGCCGGCTTCGCGCCCCTCGCCGCCGGCACCGCGACGCTGTCGGATCTCGTCGCCGCGGGTGGCGCGAGCTGCGCGGGGGACCCCGCGGTGCTCGACGCGCTGTGCGGCCACCTCGACACGTTCCCCCTCGGCTTCGAGATCGTCCTGCCCTAGGAGGAGAGATGAGCGATCACTCGGTTCCCGACCAGCCCGTCCACGAGATGGACGCGCGAGCCCTCGCCGCCCACCTGGCCGACGGATCCCTCTCGAGCGAGGGCGTCGTCGGCGAGCTGATCGGCCGCATCGGGGCCCTCGACGGGCCGTCGACCCCGACGGCCCTGCGCGCCGTGGCGGCCCTCGCCCCGGACGCGCTGGAGGTCGCCGCGCAGCGCGACGCCGAGCGTCGCGCCGGGAAGGTGCGGGGCCCCCTCCACGGGATCCCGGTCCTCGTGAAGGACAACATCGAGGCGCGGGGACTGCCGGGACTCGCGGGCTCGACGGCCCTCGTCGGTCGGCCGACGCGGGACGCCCCGCTCGTGGCGCGTCTGCGCGAGGCCGGGGCCGTCGTGCTCGGTAGCACCAACCTCAGCCAGTGGGCCAACATCCGCTCGGCCCGCTCGACGAGCGGGTGGTCGGCGACCGGCGGGCTGGTCGCCAATCCCTGGGCCCTCGACCGCTCGGCGGGCGGCTCCTCGTCGGGCTCGGGCGCGGCCCTCGCCGCCCGCTACGCCCCCCTCGCGGTGGGGACCGAGACGGACGGGTCGATCGTGTGCCCGTCCTCGCTCAACGGCGTCGTCGGCCTCAAGCCGACCGTCGGGGCCGTCCCGACGGCCCACGTGGTCCCGATCAGCGCCAGCCAGGACAGCCCCGGTCCGATGGCCCGCACGGTGGCCGACGTCGCCGCGCTCTACGAGGTCCTCGCCGGCGTGCGGCTCCCGGCCGTCACGGGCGATCCCCGGGTCGTCGTCGCGGCGACGTGGACGACCGGGCACGCGGCGACCGACGCCCTCCTCGAGGCGGCGGTGGCCGCCCTCGCCGAGTCCGGGGTGCCGGTCCGCCGCCGCGACGTCGCGGTCCCGGGCGAGCCCGAGGGGGCCGACGAGCTGACGGTGCTGCTCGCCGAGCTGGTCGACGACCTCGGCGCCTACCTCGCCGACCGACCGGGCGAGGGGGTGCGGTCGCTGCTCGAGGTGATCATGCACGAGGACGCCGACGCCGAGGCCGAGCAGCCCTACTTCGGCCACGACCTCTTCCTCCAGTCGGTCGCGACCGGTGGCCGGGGTGGTCCCGCCTACCGCGACGCCCGGGCCCGCAACCTGGCCTGGGCCGTCGAGGTCTGCCTCGAGCCGGCCCTCGCCGACGCCGACGTCCTGGTGGCCGCGGCCTACGGCCCGGCCTGGAAGAGCGACCTGGTGGTGGGAGGGCACCCGGCCATCGCCAGCGTGGCGACGACGCCCGCGGCGATCGCCGGATGGCCGATCGCCAGCGTGCCGGTCGGCCTGGTCCACGGACTGCCGGTGGGGGCGGCCCTCATCGGTCGTCCCGGGGCGGAGGCGATGGTCCTCGCCGCCGCGGCGCGACTCGAGGCCGCGGTGGCGGCCTCGGGCGCCTGGGTCGACCCGCGCCCGACCTTCGCCGGCCCCTCCCGGGGTCTCTAGCCCAGCGGGGCGCCGCAGCCGGTGCAGAAGTGCTGGCCCGGCAGGGCCATCTTCCCGCAGCTGGCGCACGACCTCGTCGTCGGTGCGGGGGCGTCGATCAGGGCCCCGTCGCTGTAGCGGTTGCCCGCCCCCTTCGAGGGGTACAGCAACAGGACGAGCCCCCACACGGGCACCAGGCTGGTCAGCGTCCACCAGCCCGACCGCCCGGCGTCGTGGTGGCGGCGCACCTGCAGGGAGATGTTGGGAACGAGCAGGGCGAGCCCGACGAGCGTGGTGAGGGCCCGCGAGCCGATCACCGTCAGGACGATCGTGACGATGAGGTAGAAGAGGACGAACCACCAGTACTGCGGGCGGGTCGCCCGTCCTCGGAAGTTGGCGTAGTTGGCGAAGGCCGACCGCACCGCGGCGACGAATCCCATGGGTCCTCCCCGGTCGGAGCCACTCTAGTCAGGTGGCGTCAGTCGCCCGGGGTGATGACGCGATTGCGCCCGGTGGACTTCGCCTCGTAGAGGCGGCGGTCCGCCCGCAGGATCGTCATGCCGAGGTCCTCGCGCGAGGGGTGCATCGCCACCCCGATGCTGACCGAGGTACGCAGCGGCGAGGCCCCGTCCGGGATCGTCGTGACGCGCAGGTGCTCGACCTGCTGGCGGATCCGCTCGGCGACCTCGATCGCGTGGCTCTGACCGGCCTCGCGCAGCACGACGAGGAACTCGTCGCCGCCGTAGCGCACGCCGAGGTCGGAGCGCTGGCGGATGTTGCCGAGGATGACCCGGGCCACCCCCCGGAGGACCTGGTCGCCGGCGTCGTGCCCGGCGGCGTCGTTCACGTCCTTCAGGTTGTCGAGGTCGATCATCAGGATCGCGCTGGGGTCCTCGGCGACGTGCGCGTCGGAGAGGACGCGCCGGTTGTGCAGTCCGGTCAGGGGGTCGCGGAGGGTCTCGGCGATGATGCGCTGGCGCTCGCGCGCGGCCGCCCGGCGCGCGAGGTGCTCGGACATCGCGATCTGGATCGGCTGGGCCAGTTGGATCATGGCGCGGGCCAGCGACCGGGGGATCTCCACCCCGTCCGGGAGGACGGCGTAGACGCGAATCGACGGCGCGCCCTCCGGCTGGGGTAGTGCGAGGTACGGCACCGTCGGGCCGTAGGGGATCGCCGGGACGGGCGTGCCGCTGTAGCCCTCCTCGGGGGAGAAGAGGAGCGTCCCCTCGTCCTCGGTCGCGACGTAGGCCTCGAGCCGCTCGACGGGCAGGAACTCGCGCAGGAGGGTCGTCGAGCGGTCGGCGAGGTCGGGCAGCTCCGCCGAGCCGAGGAGCGTCTGGGCGAGGCGCCGTTCGAGGGCCGAGGCCGCGAGCAGGTTGGCGAGGTGGAGGTCGTCCTGCGCCATGAGGAAGATGCCGCACTCGACGTCGCTCAGGCGATCGAACATCGGCCAGACGAGGTCGTCGGCGAAGATCCGTCCGTGCTGGGGCGCGACGACGCGGGTGTCGGGGAACCGGTGGCGTAGGTTGTCGAGTCCCGCCCGCAGGATGTCCCCGCTCGGCATGTAGTGCTCGTGGAAGGCGCGGATCTCGTCGAAGTACCCCAGGTCCCGAGCGACGAGCTCGTCTCCCACGGTGAAGCCGCCGAAGAGGTCGCACGTGAACAGGACGCGGGACGACGTCTCGTACGAGGCGAGCGCGCCGGGGAAGTGGAGGTACGGGATCAGCGTGAAGTCGAGGCGCCGCTCCTCACCGAGGTCGATGCGCCAGTCGTGGTCCTCGACGAGGTAGAAGGGCAGGCGCGACCCGTAGTGGCGCAGGAGGGCCTGGCCGCGCCACTCGGTGACGATGTGGGCGTCGGGGTGGACCAGGTCGTCGAGGACCGGGAGCGCCGAGCAGACGTCGGGGTCGGTGTGGTGCGCGACGACCCAGCGGACGTCGCGCGGGTCGAGGACCTGACGCACCTTCGCGAGCACGTGGTCGATGGTGAGCGCGGAGCCCGGGTCGATGAGGACCGACTGGTCGCCGGCCTCGATGAGGTAGGCGTGGGCCTGGAAGCGGTCGCCGGGGATCAGGTGACCGACCCACCAGACGCGGGGGGCGATCTCGACGGGGCCCGTGATGTCCACGTCAGGTCGCAGCCTCTCCGTGGTCACCGAACTATCGCCTCCTCCTGGTACCGGCCCACCCTACGCCCCACGTACCGGCGCGTCGCACCGGGACGGCTCGGCATCAGTGGGCCAGCGCCGGGGCGGCCTCGCCCTGCGGCGCGTCGAGCCGGCCACCGGGGATCACCGTCGCCGCGACGATCGCGCCGGCCGCGAAGATCACCAGGGCCCACCAGAAGGTGGTGGTGTAGCCCTTCACCAGGGCCGCCGCCGTGACGGCCGGGTTGGTGGCCGCCGCGGCCCCGGCGCCGGCGATGGCCGTCGCCGTCGTGGAGACCGCGATCGTGTTCAGCAGCGCCGTGCCGATGGAGCCGCCGATCTGCTGGGCCACGTTCACCGTCGCCGACGCGGCGCCGGCGTCGTTGTGGTTCACGCGGTAGGTCGCCACGTTCATCGCCGGCGCGAAGATGAGGCCCATGCCCACGGCCGTGATGATGAGTCCCGGCAGCACGTGGGTCAGGTACGAGCCGTGCACCGAGAGGTGCGTGAAGTAGAACATCCCCGCCGCGGCGACGACCATGCCCGGCGCCATCAGCACCCGCGGGCCGAACTTCGGCAGGAGGCGGGTCGACGTGACGATCGCCACGACGGCGATGGTCGCCGGCATCGGCAGGAAGGCGACCCCGGCCTTCACCGGCGAGAAGCCGAGGATGCCCTGCAGGTAGTAGGTGAGGAAGAGGAAGACCGCGAACATCCCGATCGCCGAGATGAAGATGGAGAGGTAGGCCCCGCCCCGGGTCCGGTCGGTCACCACGCCGAGCGGGAGCATGGGGTGGGACATGCGCCGCTGACGCACGACGAAGGCCCCGACCAGCGCGAGGCCGACGAAGAGCGGGATCAGGGTCGAGGCGCTGGAGAAGCTCGAGATGAGCGACGGCACCGAGGTGTGGCTCGAGAAGGCGTTGGTCGCCGAGTTGGCCGCGTTGGAGAGGCCGTAGACGACGCCGAAGAGTCCCGTCGAGATGAGGACGGTGCTCGTCACGTCGAGGGCGCCGTGGTGCTCGGAACGCATGTGGACCATGAGGCTGAAGGTGCCGATGAGCGCGATCACGGCGAACAGGAGGTTGACGTAGAGGGTCCAGCGCCACGAGAAGTACTGGGTCAGGACTCCTCCCAGCAGCAGCCCGAGGGCCGCGCCGGAACTGGCGATCGCTCCGTAGACGGAGAACGCGGTCGCCCGCTCCTTCGCGTCGGTGAAGATCGTCGTGAGCATGGCGAGGGCCGCCGGGGCGAGGACGGCGCCGAAGGCGCCCTGCACGGCGCGCGAGATGGCGAGCATCGTGAAGCTGGTGGACGCTCCGCCGATGGCCGACGCGACGGCGAAGCCGACCAGACCGACGATGAGCGTCGCCTTGCGCCCGAGGACGTCGCCGAGGCGGCCGCCGAGGAAGAGGAGGGAGCCGAAGGCGAGGGAGTACGCCGTCACGATCCACTGGCGCTGAGCGTCCGAGAAGTGCAGCGCGTGCTGGATCGTCGGCATGGCGATGTTGACGACCGTGGCGTCGAGCACGACCATCAGCTGGGCGAGGCCCAGGAATCCGAGGATCGCCCACCGGCGCGCGTGGTGGTGTTCGTGGGCCTGGTGAGGGGTCACGGTCGGTCCTTTCGCATCGAGTGACCCGGACACCCTAGCGGGAAGTGGAACTGTTCATTCCACTTACCGCTACCCTGGATGCGTGACGTCGCCTCGCCCCCTGCGCCGTGACGCCGAGGCCAACCTTCAGCGGATCCTCGACGCCACGCACCAGGTCCTCTGTGATCAGGGTTTGGACTTCGGCATGGAGGACATCGCGCGGGTCGCCGGCTGCGGCGTGGGTACCGTCTACCGTCGGTTCCCGAACAAGCAGGCCCTCCTCGAGCACCAGTTCCGGGCCATCAAGGCCGAGATGGCCGAGCTCGTGACGGCGGCGTCGGCCGATCCCGATCCGGTGGCCGGGCTCGGCCACCTGCTCGCGGGCCTCGGCCAGCGGATGGCGGAGGACCGGGGCCTGCGCGACCTGCTCGTCGGGGTGCCCGGGCTGCGCGAGGAGGCCCTCGCGGCGCGCCGGGCCCTCAAGCCGGTCATCGCGACCCTGCTCGAGCGCGCGAAGTCCGCGGGCGCGGTCCGCCCGGACGTCGAGGGGCCGGACCTCTCGATGATCGTCGCCATGCTGGCCGAGGTCATCACCATCACGTCGGCGGTCGACGCCACCCTGTGGCGCCGCTACCTGGCACTCCTCCTCGACAGCCTGCGGCCGGGCGCGCCGGCGCCGCTGCCGGGGCGAGCGCCGAACGCGCGCCAGCTGACGCGAATGGTGGAGGCCACGACCGCCCGGCGCGCCGCGGCCGCCGGTCGAGGTCCCGCGAGCTGACGGACGTCGCGTCAGCGGCGTGTCGGACGACGAGCCGACCCCTCGGCCGACCGGGCGAGCCCCGCGAGTAGGCCGGGGAAGACGAAGACGTGAAACGGGGCGACGCCGTACCAGTAGAGGCGTCCCCACAGCCCCCGCGGGTAGAAGAGGGCCGTCTGGGTGAGGACGCACGAGCCCTCGTCGATCGGGGTCACCTCGAAGCTCAGGTAGGCGGCGCCCGGGAGGCGCATCTCGGCGCGCAGCACCAACGTGCGACCCGGCTCGAGCGCCTCGACGCGCCAGAAGTCGAGGGGGTCGCCCACGCGCAGGGTCGCGGGACGTCCTCGTCGCAGCCCGGGCCCCCCGACCAGGGTGTCGAGGAGTCCCCGCAGCCGCCAGAGCCACGTCCCGGCGTACCAGCCCGTCGTCCCGCCGAGCCCGGTGACGGCGGCGAAGGTGCGCTCGGCGCTCGCCGCCACGCGACGCGAGCGCACGTCGCGCCGCACCGTCCCGCCGGCCCAGTCGGGGTCGGTCGCCTGGGCGGAGTACACGGAGTAGTCGGCGTCCGTGAAGCTCGTCGGCGCCTCGCCCGCGCGGGTCGTGGCGAGGGCGCGCGTCACCGCCTCGTCGAAGGTGACGAGGGGCCGCCCGAGGATCTCGGCCGCGTGGTCCTCGCCCGGGGCGACCACGACCTCGTTGATCAGCGACTCGACCAGTTCGCTGGCGAGGGGCGCCGGCACCGGGGTCACTAGCCCGACCCAGTGGCTGGAGAGTCGTGGGGTGAGCAGCGGGACCGGGATCAGTCGCCGAGGCGCGAGACCCGCGATCGCGGCGTAGCGCTGCATCATCTCGGCGTAGGTCACGACGTCGGGGCCACCCACCTCGAGGACGCCCGGCTCGGCGTCGGGATCGAGGGCGGCCCCGACGAGCAGGTCGAGCACGTCGGAGACGGCGATGGGCTGACAGCGCGTCGTGACCCAGCGCGGGGTCACCATGACGGGCAGCACCTCGACGAGGTAGCGGAGCATCTCGAAGCTCGCCGAGCCCGATCCGATGACGACACCCGCGCGCAGCTCGATGGTCGGGACGTCGCCCGCGGCGAGGATCTGGCCGACGCGGTGGCGGCTGGAGAGGTGCGCGCTCAACGCGTCGTCGTCGCGACCGAGTCCCCCGAGGTAGACGATCCGGCGAGTACCCGCGGCCCCGGCGGCGCGGGCGAAGTTCTCGGCGTGGGTCGCCTCGAGTCGGGCCCACTCGGCCCCCTCGCCGATCGAGTGGACGAGGTAGACGGCGACGTCGACCCCGTCGAAGGCGGCCGTGAGGTCGCCCTCGAGGGAGCCGGCGACGACCTCGACGCGGTCGGCCCACGGTGCCCGGGCGAGCTTCGCGGGAGTTCGCGCGAGCACGCGGACGCGCGCGCCGCGCTGGAGCAGGGCGGGGACCAGCCGACCCCCGACGTAGCCGGTCGCGCCGGTGACGAGGACGCGCGGGGTCGGGGGACGATCGGACGTCACGACCTCACCCTACGGGTGGCGCCGTGGGATCGACGGCTGCCGGAGCCGGTCACCGGGCCGTGCCATGATCACGGAGCGTGAGCCCCTCGTCATCGTTCGTCACCGCGGACCGCGCGATCGGCGCGGTGGTCGCCAGTGCCGTGGGCGACGCCCTCGGCGCCGGCTACGAGTTCGGTCCCCCCGTGCGGGCCGACGAGGTCGTCATGCGGCCGGGGCGGCTCACGGGCGACGTCGCGGGACACTGGACCGACGACACGGCGATGGCCCTCGCCGTCCTCGACGCGATCGTCGACCACGGGACCCTGACGAGCGACGAGAGCCGGGACGCGGTGGCGGCCGGCTTCTGGCGCTGGTGGCGCGACGGGCCGAGTGACGTGGGGCACCAGACGGCGTCCGTCTTGAGCGCGGCGCGCGGGCCGAGCGATCTCGCACGAGCGGCGCGCGCCGTCCACGAGAGCGACCCGGAGCGCGCGGGGAACGGCTCGCTCATGCGAACGGGACCCGTCGCCCTCGCGCACCGGGGCGACCCGGAGAGCCTCGCGGCGGCCGCTCGACGCGTCTCGGCCCTCACCCACCCGCACCCTCTCGCCCAGGACGCCTGCGTGCTCTGGACCCTCGCGATCGATCGGGCCATCGCCACCGGTCGCATCGAGGGACCGACGGTGGGTCTGTCGCTCATCGATCCCGCGCGTCGCGAGCGATGGCGACGGTGGATCGAGGACGCCGAGCGTCGCGACCCGGGCTCCTTCAACCCCAACGGCTTCGTGGTGAGCGCGCTGCAGGCGGCGTGGTCGGCGATCGTGTCGACGAGGGACGCCGCGGACCACCTCGTCGCGGGACTCCGTGCCGCGGTGGCGATCGGCGACGACACCGACACGGTGGCGGCGATCGCCGGCGCCCTCCTCGGCGCGGCGTACGGGGTGTCGGCCGTGCCCTTCGCCTGGCGACACGGCCTCGGGGGCTGGCCCGGCTACCACTCGTTCGACCTCGTGACGCGCGCCGCTCGAGCGGCGCGGGGCGGGGTCGACGCCGCGGGGTGGCCCGACGTCGCGAGCCTCGACGACCACTACCGGTTGACGGCCGCCCCGCCGGGGTGGAGTTCGACCACCCGCGTCGACGAGGGAGTGATCTTCGGCGACGTCGGCGCCCTGGCGCAGGTCGACGCGGACGCCTTCGTCTCGCTCTGCCGCGTCGGGCGCGAGGATCGCCGCTCGCCCGATCACGAGCTCGTGTGGCTCCTCGACGGTCCGCAGAATCGGGACGCGGCCGGCGTGCTCGCCGACACCGCCGACGCGCTCGCCCGTCTACGGGCGAGTGGCCGGCGCGTCTTCGTGCACTGCGTGCGGGCCGAGACGCGCACGCCGGCGGTGGCCGCCACGTGGCTCGTCCGGCACCACGGATTCTCGCTCGACGCGGCGTGGGCCGAAGCGCGCCGGACCCTGCCGGCCGCTCTCGAGAACTCGGTGCTGGAGAGCGCGGTGAGCGCCGCGATCGACCGGGCCGCGCGGCCGTAGGCGATGGATCAGGGGGTCGAGAGGGTGGTGCCGGCGGGGGCTGGGGTGCGATCCGCGGCGGTGATGACCCACGCCCGCTGGCGGCCCCAAACCGTCCAGGCGTGGCCGTCACCGACGAGGGCCGTCTCCTCGTCGATGCCCAGGAGGGTCGTGCCGGGGGGACCGGCGAGGAAGCGGGTCACGGCGTCGGGCACGTAGCGCTCGAAGTAGTCGAAGTGGGGAATGACCCGGAGGTGGGGTAGCCACCCCAGGCCCTCGGTCGCGCCCTGGCGGGGGTGGCGCAGCGAGGGGATCCACGAGGTCATCGCCATGGCTCCGGCGCTGCAGCCGGCGAGCGACGCGCCCGACCGCCACTCGTCGTAGATGGCGGCGGCGAGGGGCGTCCCGCGCAGCGTGGCGGCGAGGTAGTGCGGGTCTCCCCCCGAGAGATAGACGAGTCCCGCGCCCCGCACCAGCGCGACGTTGGCGGGGTCCGTCGCCTCCTCGCGCGTCCCGACGGGGACGACGACCTGCTCGACCCCGAGGCGTTCGGCCTGCTGGCGGCCGAGGTCGTGCCAGTAGGCGACCCGATCGGGGCCGTCGGGGTGGGCGGCCGTCGCCAGCTGGACGTAGCGGGGTGGGTGGCCGTCGAGGAGGTGAGCCTCCAGGTCGCGCATGGACTCGAGGTACTCCCCCGATCCGACGAGCGCGAGCAGTCCGGCCACCCGGGAACGCTAGCGCGGGCACCCCCGGCGCGGACCGTCGTGCCGACGCGCCTCGTCCACGCCGGTCGAGGCGCTTCGAAACGAGCCTCGACCGTGGGCTCATCGCGGACCTCGACCGAGACGAGGCCCGACCGGCCGCGGTCGCGGGACGGTGCCGCATCGAGATTCAGCGGGGAGCGGCCCTCGTCGCCGAGGGCGTGGAGACGGAGGAGGGGGGCCGACGCGCTGCACCGGCGCGGTACGCCCTTCGGCCGGGGTTCGCGGCGCGGCCCGGCTCGCTCGCTGGCCAGCCGGGACCACTCGTCGGCGTCGGCCCGGTCGAGGTGGGAATCGTCGGGTTCCGCGCGGACGCGTCGGGGGTGCCGTACCCAGTCGGTAGCCTTCCGGAACGTCCGAAGGAGGATCCGTGGCCATCCACCCGTATCTCGACAGCGCGGGGCGTGACGACCGGTGGAGCGGGGGTGTCCGACGCATCCCCGTCACCACGCCCGTCGGCGAGTTCACGGTCTGGACCAAGCGCGTCGGGAACAACCCCGACCTCAAGGTCCTGCTCCTGCACGGCGGGCCGGCCGTCCCGTCCACCTACTGGGAGTGCGTCGACTCGTTCTTCCCCGGTGCGGGCATCGAGTACTACTACTACGACCAGCTCGGCACCTACCGCTCCGACCAGCCCGACGACGACCGCCTCTGGACGGCCGATCGCTACGTCGACGAGGTCGAGCAGGTGCGTCGCGCCCTCGGGCTCGACGCGTCGAACTTCGTGCTGATGGGCCACTCCTGGGGCGGCGTGCTCGCCATCGAGTACGCCCTGGCCCACCAGGAGAACCTGAAGGGCCTCGTCATCTCCAACATGATGTCCTCGATCCCCGCCTACAACGACTACGCCCGTCGCGTCCTCATGCCCGTGATGGAACCCGAGAAGCTGGCCCGCGTCCAGGAGCTGGAAGCCGCCGGCGACGTGACGAATCCTGACTACGAGGCTCTCCTGCACGAGATCCACTACGTGCACCACGTCCTTCGTCGTCCGGTCACCGAGTGGCCCGACCCCGTCCAGCGCGCCTTCGCGAACGCCAACCAGCACGTCTACTCCCTGATGCAGGGGCCCAGTGAGCTCGGGGCGTCGGGACGACTGGTCGAGTGGGACCGGACCGAGGAGCTCGCGTCGATCACGGTGCCGACCCTCGTCATCGGAGCCCGTCACGACACGATGGACCCGGCCTTCCTCGAGATGATGGCCGCCCGCCTGCCCGCCGGGCGGAGTCACACCTGCCCCGAGGGCAGCCACATGGCGATGTACGACGACCAGGACGACTACTTCGCCGCGGTTCTGGAGTTCCTCGGGGAGCTGTAGGGCGGCTCGGATGGGAGCCGTCGAGCGAACCGGCTGCGCCGAGGGAGCGGACTCTCGTCGCCCATCGACGTCGGGGCCCGCGGAGCACCCCCAACGGGATTCGAACCCGTGCCGCCACCTTGAAAGGGAAGGGATTCTGATCTCCACCAATCTGCGACATGGCTGATCAAGGCCATTAAAATAAGTGGACTCGCAATAAAGTCTACGCAACGGGCATTCCATGGGCAGCAGCGCGCGTTGGACCTTAGCGGCTCGAACTTAAGCAGGGACGCACTCGTTTCCAAAGTGAAGCGGAAAGTTCCTGGTGGAGGGGCTGATTCTGGGTAGAAGGGACCAATTCGATCATCGCTTGGGAAGGAAGCTATCCCAACTAGCGTCTCGCTACTTCAGACCTGATCAAAGTACTTAATATTGGCGAGTAGCCACACCACGGTTGCGCTCGGGCAGGTGACGGGTAGGCGACGCCGGGAGCCATCTCTGAGGACTTCGAGGCTGAAGGTGGCCGCATCGACGTCGCGACGGATCGCCACAGACTTTGGGCTCACTCTGGTTCACTTTTCCACAGATGAGACACCGGAGATGAGTTCGGTGGCGGCCAGTGCTGAACTCCGGCAGTGAATGTCACTGTACTGACCTATTCTCACCCAGGTGAACCTCGAATTGGCTCAGCAGTGCCTTGAGGACATTTGGGCTGACTCCGAACGCCAAGGAGAGTTGAGTCGTGATGACGTAACCAGAGTCTTCACTAGGAATGGGGCTACGGGAGAAGAAATCTCGCTGGTATTGTCTGCGCTCCCATCCCTGGGAATCGTGTTGAGTTCGGAGGAGCGCAAAGCTCCCACAGGTCCGCGAGGCAAAGCTTCAGACTCTTTGGGCCAGTTACTCGCCGACGCAGAAGCGTATGGCCTGTTAACGGCAAAGGAGGAAGTCACTCTCGCCCGCCGGATCCGAGTTGCGGAGTTGTTGGGTGCATCTGCAGAGTCAAATAGCAAGGAAATTGTCGAAGCCGGGAAGCGAGCGAAGGAGCGCTTCATCGCATCGAACATCCGACTAGTTGTGTCGATCGCGCGTCACTATCAAGGTCATGGCATGGACTTGGAGGACCTGGTCCAGGAAGGGACCATTGGGCTCATACGGGCAGTGGAGAAGTTCGATCCGGATCTTGGCTTCAAGTTCTCAACCTATGCGACTTGGTGGATCAGGCAGGCAATCCAGAGAGGCCTTGCGATCAGGGGCCGAGCGATACGTCTGCCAGTTCACTTCAGAGACTTCCAACTTCTTGTGAGCCGTGTCAGACGGGAGATGATCCAGAGACTCGGAAGAGAGGCGACGCTCAGTGAGCTGGCTGAAGCGCTTGGCGAGGACTCGGCCCGTGTGCGGTTTGCACTGGACTGGCTTGCCGCACCATTGAGTCTCGACTCAAGTTCAGAGGAGGAAGGAAGAGCAATCGGGAAGTTCATCTCATCCAATGCGGAAGATGTTGAGGACGTGGCGGTCGAGAAGCTCATGCGAGAGGAGGTTCGGGACCGACTAGACGGACTGGGCGTCGAAGACTGGAAGAACCTCGGCATTGCACCAAGTTCAGTTGACATAGTGAAGAGACGCTTTGGTTTCTCTTCAAACGGTGAGAGCGAGACGTTGGCGGAAATAGGCGAGGAGATGGGTGTGACTCGGGAGAGGGTGCGGCAGGTGCAGTCCGCCTTTCTGAACTCAGCAGGGGTGCGAGTCTTGTTCGAAGACCTCCGTCCCAGTAGGTGGGGAGAGTAAGGGATGCAGTCGGAGTACGAGGCTCACGAGCGGTTCATCTCGTGGTTGGACAGCTCTATCACGAGAGCTGGTCGTGGTGAACATCTTGACGAACTGGATACTGAGCCGAGGGGAACCTTCTGGCTCGGACGGCTAGCGCCCGAGTATTCAGTGCTCGCTGGCTCATTTGGAGCGCGGAGTGAACGACTAGATCCATGTGCAATGGGTATGCGGGTGCGTCCAAAGACGGGCACGGACTGGAAGTTCAGGGTAAAGGTTGGCTTTCGAGCTTGGACGAAGATTGCTCCGAATCAGTATGCGAAGAGTCCACTCGTGGAAGTGACTGTTCCAGTGGAGCTTTCTCCTTCTGACCAAGATCGCGTGTTTGGCACGGAGGAGATCAACGCAGCGCTTCTGACGTTGGGTCTCAGCCAGTACCAGGCAGAGATCCGTGTGGAAGTTGACAGTTGGCGAGACATTCCTGAACTTGTGATCACTCTGGTCAATGTGAGTGAAGAGCCCTCAGGGAGAGGAAGTCCGGACCTTCACCTCTATGAAGTCGTGATGGAGATGCAAGGATTGTGTACCACTCCTTTCTTGTTGGAGGCGCTTCCCGATAGCTTCCGATACGACCGGAGAGTCGCTGCCCTGGGGGTCAACTCAGGTCTCGTTGACGATCATGGAGTCTTCAGGACTGTTGACACTGTCGTGGTTAACCGGGCGCGGCCGACCTTCTGGACAGGTAGTGGCCCTGAGCCTGATCTGAGTTTCGAACGGCTCGGCATAGATCCAATCCCAGTCCTCAATGAGTTGGTGGATGCTGCCATGGATTGGGGTCGTGACGCTTGGGATTTGAGTCAAGTCGAATTTCGCAGCGGGCACCAGTGGACCGAACAGATGTGGCGTGAAGCGGAAAGGGCCGCGGATGAATGGCGCGCTGAACTTGAGAGACTCAAGCGCGGCGTGGAGCGCCTCGCGTCAGACCGAGATCTTCTTACAGCGTTCAAGCTGATGAATGGGGCGATCAGACACTCAGCGCGGGGACGCTACGAGAAGTGGAGGACTTTCCAGCTGGGCTTCCTCCTCAGCGCTATCGGATCTTCCGGTGAGAGTGGAGACTCGAGCGTCGTAGACACAATTTGGTTCGCGACCGGAGGTGGGAAAACCGAGACATATCTCGGACTCATCGTTATGACAGTTCTGTTGGATCGGTTGAGGGAGAAGGGTGAGGGGATCTCCGTGTGGACGAGATTCCCACTTCGAATGTTGAGTCTCCAACAGACGCAGCGTTTTGCCGACGCACTCGCCGGCGCAGAGTTGATGCGACGTGAGGCCGGTATTGGAGGTGCCCCGATCAGTCTTGGTTACTTCGTTGGGAATGCTGCGACGCCCAACTCGATACCGTTGGAACCGTCGTCCGGTGAGCCCGACCCCCATGATCGCCAGATGCCAGCGCGATACCAGGTGCTCCTTCGGTGTCCCTTCTGTCACGGCGATGAAATCGAGATGCACTTCAACAGAGCTCGTTGGACACTCGAACATCGTTGTCCCAATCCGACTTGCCCCTGGACTGAAGATTCCTTGCCGTTCTTCGTAGTTGATCAGGAGATCTACCGCTTCCTACCGAGCGTGGTGATTGGGACCTTGGACAAGGCTGCGCTGGTGGGAATGCAGGCAGCAATGCGAGGCTTCTATGGTTCGCCGCTCGGAGTGTGTAGTCGAGACGGTCACGGGTTCACTTACTCTCCTCGGAGTTCGACCCCGACAGGTTGTTTGGTTCCAGGCTGTCGGGGATCGCAGGTCAATCCGGTAGGGATGTCGAGCGAGTCTTGGGCACCTACCCTTCGTCTACAAGACGAACTGCATCTCTTGCGGGACACGCTCGGTGCCGTGGATTCGCACTATGAAGCGGTTCTAGACCACCTCCAGACCGAGCTGGGGGGACCTGTGGCGAAGTTGATCGCGTCGTCCGCAACTCTGACAGGGGTCGATCGACAGGTCGATGTTCTCTACCAGAGGTCCGCTCGTGTCTTTCCCCAAGTCGGTCCTTCGGTCTCGTCTTCGTTCTGGTCGGAAGACACGAGCGAGACTGCTCGTCGGTTCGTGGCTGTGGCGCCTCGAGGTGTGACACCCGAGTTCGTGACCGATCGAGTTGTCACGATTCTGCAACAACGTATAAGGGAACTCGTGGAGGAGCCAGGACGTGTTTGCGAGGAGGCGGGAGTCGATGTCGAGTGGGCCGAACCGCTCATTGATCGATATGGGGTGGATGTCATCTACGGAACCACTGTCCGTGACGTTGAGGCCGCGAGAAGATCGCTCGAGACGCAGATCCCATTCAGACTCCACTCACAGGCTCTCACGGGGGCGACGCCGTTCGAAGAAGTCCGAATAGCGCTCGACCGGCTTGAACACCCCGAGTTTGCGTTCGAGGATCGCCTTCACGTAGTGGCCGCCTCGAACATGTTGTCTCACGGGGTCGACATCGATCGCCTCAATGTCATGGTCATGGTGGGGCTCCCATTGACGACTGCCGAATTCATCCAAACCACGGCTCGAGTAGGCCGACGGTGGCCAGGATTGGTCTATGTGATCCATCGAATTGCGCGAGAACGAGAGATGGCGAACTTCCTTCAGTTCACTTCATTCGTCAGGCATGGTGATCGCTTCGTAGAACCAATCGCCGTGACACGACGCAGTCGACGAGTTCTCAGTGTGACGACTCCAGGGTTGGTGGAGGCACGACGCCTCGGCATTCATGAGCCAGCGGCCGGAGTGGCACTCTCGACAGTCAGAAAGCTTCGTGACTACTTCGCCCAGGTCGGCGTCACGGAGTCCTCGGAATCGAGCGCCCTGATAGGAGCACTCGGCTTCGACGGGCCCCTAGAGGAAGGGCTACGAGACGACATTGAGAGCTGGCTTCATGCTTACTTTACGGCGCTCAATGACCCGGCGACGACGGTGACCTTCCCTAACGAGCTCTCGCCGAGCGGTTCGGTGATGCGCTCCCTTCGAGATGTCGAAGACCGAGCACCTATTCATGGGGAGAGCTGAGATGCGGGAACTCAGGGGTGCGTCCCAGATCCTCTACGGCTTCCTTCCGGAGCAGACTGTCGACCTCAAAGGTGGAGTCTGGAAGGTCGACAAGTGGCTCGATCCAGTACGACTTCATGTTGATCCCGACGCCCTGCGACGTCGGCTTCTCTCAAGTATCGACCTCTGGAGACACGTTGGGTCCGACGGAGGTACTTACGCCGAGGTTGAAGGCGGGTGCGAACTTGAGCTCCTGAGCCTGAATGTCGAACGGGGTCTCGAGGTGAAGAGGTATCCGAAGATCTGGGTGTGCAAGAGCTGTCGACGAATCGGCGGTAACGAAGAGGCAAGATGTCGATGCGGGGCAAATGTTTGGGGCCAGTTTCACTTCATTGGCTTCCATTCGTGCGGCTGGTTAGGAGAGCCATGGATTCCGCGTTGTCCGGAGCACAGCGAGGCGATGGTCAATGCTCCGAGCAGCAGCAACGTTGGAGACCTGGTCTTCACGTGTCCGGTCTGTCGTCGAGAGCTCATGCGTGGACTTCGAGCGGGTAGGAAGTGCCCAGGATGCGGCAAGCAGGGTGTGAGCTACAACGTCCACCGAGCTGCGTCCGTATACATGCCGCACAGTTTCACCATGGTGAATCCTCCGCGCCCTGACCAGGTTCGTGAGTTGACCGCTGCTGGCGGAGCAGTTCGCTGTCTGGACTGGGCGCTGACAGGGATGGTGGAAGATCGACCCGTAGACGGTGTCCAAACGATGGCCGCATTTGTCGCGACCCTGATGAGTCAAGGCCTCCCTGAGACTGCTGCACGGGCCGCCGCGGAAGCTGCGGCTGGAAGTGGCGGATATGACTTCGCTTCTGATGTCGCGCTTGGTGACACGGATCTCCTCGGTCCGAGATTCGAGCGAGCACGGGAGGAAGCATTCGACATCGCTCTCGCGGTTCACAATGGCCGACGGCGTGCGCGCAATCCGACCACGTTCACGATGTCTGGATCGGAGCGGGCGGTGCGGCCACCCACCTCGACTGATGGGTTGGATCGGACTGGGCTGACTGACATCGACCTGGTTGATCGCTTTCCTGTACTCCGTGCCGTCTTCGGCTATACGAGAGGTTCGGGTCAGGCGACTTCGAATCGCCTCGTCATGTACCGGGGGAGGCGAGGGGGAAGGCGCATCTATGGAGATCTGTCAGAGACAGAAGCGCTCTACTTCCGACTGGACCCTCTCAAGACGTGTGAGTGGTTGAGAGCACGGGGGCTCCTTGGCGCGACACCTGGGAGTCAGAGCGAGGCTAGGCGGCTGTTGGTGGAGGAGGTCACGATCCCGCGAAGGACTGACGAGTTTCCGACACCTACCATTGGTTCGTCAGTCCTCACCCTGGTGCACACCTTAAGCCACAGGACTATTCGTCAGCTCTCAGTGCTTTCTGGAATCGACCGTGAATCGTTGGCGGAGTACTTGGTCCCACATCACCTGGGATATTTCGTCTACGCAGCATCGCGTAGCGACTTCGTGATGGGGGGACTCCAGGCGGTCTTCGAATCTGACCTCGATTTATTGCTCGATCGACTTCTCAACGCAGAGAGTCGTTGTCCGCTCGATCCGGGTTGTTCGCGAGGCGGCAGCGCGTGTCCCGCGTGCCTTCATCTCGGTGAGCCATCTTGCACCCACTACAACAGGTTCCTGGATCGTAGGACGCTGTTCGGCTCTAGTGGCTTCTTTGCGGCAAGGTAGGTAGAAGTGCACGGGCATCTGTCTCATGTTCCCTTGGGAACGATCTTCAAGAACCGTCGATCTCTCTACGACGCAGAAGTACATCGTGACATCCGTCGAGGGATCTGTGGCAGCAATACGAGGGGTCGAGGTGCGGAGAGCATCGTTCTCAGTGGCGGATACGAGGACGACGTGGATCTGGGCAACGTCATCTATTACACGGGACAGGGCGGCCGCGACAGAAACGGGATTCAAATAGCAGACCAGACGATGGTAGGGCTCAATGCCTCACTCTCTCGCAATGTCGAGACGAGTGAACCTGTACGGGTGATTCGTGCGACAACAGATGGCTTCAGATACGACGGCCTCTTCCTTGTCGAAGATGCTTGGATCGGTCCTGGAAGACTAGGCTTCGACGTTTGTCGGTACCGCTTGATCAGTGTGGAGGCCCCACAGAGGGGAGACGGTCGTACCGCGGCATCGGGGGCTCCTCTGAGCGCCGGTCACATTGGACCTACTACGAGGATGGAGTCCCTTCACTACAGGCTCAAGCGTGACGGAAGCGTTCCGGACCTAGTCAAGAAGCTGTATGACTATCGGTGCCAGATATGCCAGGTGAAGATCGAGACAGTGGCGGGTCCGTACATTGAGGGTGCGCACCTGATACCACTCGCTCGTCAAGGGGATGACCACACAAGCAACCTGCTCTGCTTGTGTCCAAATCATCATGTGATGTTGGATCACGGAGCCATTGCAGTTCAAGATGATCTGAGCGTCGTCAACAGAGAAGGCGCGATTGTCGGTCAACTAGGAGTCGCGCCAGACCACGGGCTCAACTTTGAGTACTTAGCACTCCACCGAACGATGATGGGCTTCGAGCGTTGAATGCACCTCTCAGAAGATCAAATGGACTGAGTTGGTGAGGTGACCCCCCGAAACTGAGCCATTGCTGATGAGAGTCCTGAAGCCCCGCGGGGCGAGAGGATGTCAGCATGAAGAAACGGCGTCACACACCCGAGCAGGTGATCCGCAAACTGCACGAGGGCGAGAAGCTCTTGA
>DAIDKS010000013.1 GCA_027449885.1 Acidimicrobiaceae bacterium | reverse complement strand
GAGCTCCTCGTCGAGCTCCTCGCCGGCCCAGTCCCAGATGACGGTGCGCAGCTTCTCCTCCTCGTGGAAGCAGAGGCCGTTGTCGATGGCCCAGGGCCGGACGCCGTCGAAGAGGACGTGCCCCGACTTGCGGTCGGCGTTGTTGGCGATGGCGTCGACCACGCAGAGCGTGCGCCACCACCCCTCGAGCTCGGGTCGGTCGCGCAGCGTGAAGTAGTGGTCGCCCTCGTGCTCGATCCACCACTGGAGCGATCCCGGCCCGAAGGGCAGGTCCTCGCGGCCGACGGTCGTGGGCATGAGCTCGGTCCCGGCGAGCCGGTCGAGCTCGTAGGCGGCGACCTCGCGCCGCCAGAGGCCCTCGGGGAAGTCCCACAGGGGGCGCTCGCCGGCCTCGGCCTTGTAGCAGGCGAGGGCCGTCGCGCCGTCGAGGGTCACGCTCACGAGGAGGGCCTGGTTGGAGGATCCGGCGACGCGCCCCTCGACGGCGACCTCGCCGTGCGCCAGGAGCTCGCGCTGGTCGACTCGCTCCACGACCGCCTAGCGCCGCGGCGCGCGGTGTCCGTTGGTGCGCGGGCAGTCGTGGCCGCGCGGGTCGAGGGGCAGCCCGCACAGGGGACACGGCGGCCGACCGGCCTCGACGAGCCGGGTGACCGCGATGGCGAGGGCACCGGCCCACTCCTTGGTGAGGGTGAGGACGAGCTCGTCATCGTCCTCGACCCCGCGGAAGGTCACCTCGAGGGTGGCGCTCTCCTCGTCGAGGGCGACGACGATCTCGCCGGCGTCGAAGTCGGCCTCGTACTCGGGCTCGAGGTCGAGGTCCTCGGGCAGGTGGCCGGGGCGGCCGAGCGTGTCGAGCACCTCGCCGATCCAGGTCGCGAGGGCGGCGAGCTGCTGCTTCTCGCACTTCACGATCACGAGGCGCCGTCCCTGGCGGGCCTGGAGGAGGAAGCGCCGCTCGCCCACGGGGCCGTGGGTGCCGACCATGACCCGGTCGGGGGCGTCGAAGACGTGGATCATCCGAGGACCTCCGCGAGCGCGCCCGCGTTGACGCAGAGCGCCACCGGGGCGCCCGCGCCGAGGGCGAGGGCCGAGACCGAGCAGGTCCCGATCACGGTGCGCTGGAAGAGGTCGAGGGGCACGCCCTGGGCGTAGGTGACGGCGGCCTTGATCGGGTCGGCGTGGGAGACGGCGACGACCGTCTCGCCGGGGTGGCGGGCGGCGAGGGTCTCGAGGGCGTCCCAGATGCGCCGCTGCATCTCGGCGAAGGACTCCCCGGCGGGGAAGCGGAAGGCGCTCGGGGCGTGCTGGACGAGGCGCCACTCGCGGCGCCGACGCAGTCGGGCGAGGGACTCCCCGGTCCACTCCCCGAAGTCGCACTCGAGCAGTCCGCGCTCGACGCGGGGCCGCAGCCCGAGGGACCGCCCGATGGGGGCGGCCGTCTCGCGGGCCCGCTCGAGGGGGGAGCAGTAGAGGGTGCTCGGGCGCTGGCGGAGCGTGGCGAGCTGCTCCGCCACCCGCTCGGCCTGGGCCCGCCCGCGCTCGGAGAGGTGGAGCCCGGGCGCCCGACCGGGCAGGACCGACCCGGTCGTCGCGGTCTGGCCGTGACGGACGAGGAGGATCGTGGTGGGGCGCACGGCGCCGATGCTACCGGTCACCCCGGACGGACCGGGAGGCGCCGCGGGCCGGGATCGGCCGCCTCGGGCCAGCGCCGGCGCGAGACCGTGGCGAGCTTGCGCAGCAGGGCGACGGCTCCGGGGTCCTCGTCCCCGGGGCGGACCTCGATGCGCCCGGCGGCGACGAGACCCGCGACGAGGGAGCGCCCGAGCTCGGTGCGCACGATGACGAGCGTCCAGTCGTTGTCGGCCCCGATGCCGCCGGCGGACAGGTCGGCGTGCTCGGCGGCGAAGTCGGGGCAGTGCCGGCAGCCCTCGCGGGTGAACTCGTGGGCCTCCTTGAGCGGCACCTCGTGGAAGGAGCCGTCACGGGTCCAGATCTGGAAGACGCCCTTGATGTTCATCTTCACGATCTCGGCGCGGGCGATGCCGTAGCGGGACTCGAAGAGCTCGTCGAAGATGCGGTCGTCGAAGGTCTTCGAGCAGAGGAGTCCGATCGTGAGGCTCAGCCGCCGCGCGATCTTGCCGGACTTGCGGACCTGCATCGCGCCGGGCGCGCTCGCCATGCAGCCCATGCCCACCAGGGCGATGCGCTCGGCCCCGCCCTCGGCGGCGGCGGGGAAGGCGAGGAGGTTGGCGCTGTAGGTGTAGCGCGAGCCCGCGGTGGCGAGGACCTCCTCGCGGGTCCTCACGACGGCCGGCTCGGCCCGCCACCGGCCGTCGCCGGAGAGCGCGCTGACGAGGGCGGCGTCGACGAGGTCGTTCTCCAGCGCGTAGACGAGCGCGGCCGAGACGAAGCCGCCGTCCTGGCCGGCCGCGGCCTCCTCGGGGTCGGTCGCCCGGGCGAGGAGGACGTCGCCGACCCCGTAGACCTCGTCGTCGCGGCGCTCGCGCCCGGCCCGGTGGACGTCGATCTCCCGCTCCCAGGTGCGAAAGCGCGGGCAGGCCCGCGTGCACATGGTGCAGCCGCGCTCGCCGTGGGTGCAGTCGGACCGTCCGCCGTCGGCGTCCACGTGCCAGGGTCGGTAGGTCCCCGGGGGGTCGTCGTACTCGAGGACGTCGTGGGGGCAGGCCACCACGCAGGCCGCGCACCCGGTGCAGAGCCCCGAGGTGACGACCTCGCTGAAGAGCTCCTTCCAGTGGGGCTTCTCGACGGGCACGGGTCCATGGTAGTGACCCCCCGCTACGCTGCCCCGGTGCCCGAAGTGCTCGAGGTCGAGTCGTACCGCGAGCTCGCCGAGCGGGTGGTCGGGTCGCGCATCCGCGCGGCCGAGGCCGACCGCTACGCCGCGGCGAAGCTCGTCGCGCCGCGCGCCTTCGCGCACGCCGCCGTCGGGCGGCGCGTGGTGGGCACCGGGCGGCGGGGCAAGCTCCTCTGGCTGGAGACCGACGGCGTGCGCCTCGGGCTGCGCTTCGGGATGACCGGCGTCCTCCTCCTCGACGGCGACGCGGGCATCGAGGGCCTCTTCTACGGTCCCCACGACTACCGGGACGAGTGGGTGCGCGCGAGCCTCACCCTCGACGACGGTCGACGCCTGATCCTGCACGACCCGCGACGGCTCGGTCGAGTGGAGATCGACCCCTCTCTCGAGGGCTTGGGCCCCGACGTCATCGGCCTCTCCCGCGCCGACTTCGACGCGGCCCTCGCGACCCGCGGGGAGGGCCCCGCGGTGAAGGCCCGCCTCCTCGACCAGGCGATGGTCGCCGGGATCGGCAACCTGCTGGCCGACGAGATGCTCTTTCGGGCGGGCGTCGACCCGCGCACCCCCGTCGGCCGCCTCGACGCCGCGCGCCGCGCCCGTCTCTTCCGGGCCCTCGGCCAGACGATCCGGACCCTGCGCCGCCGCGGCGGCTCGCACACCGGGGACCACATGGCGGCGCGCCACCCCGACGGCCGCTGCCCGCGTGACGGGACGGCCCTCGCCGTCGCGACCGTCGGGGGCCGCACCACCTACTGGTGCCCGACCCACCAGCGCTGACCCCACCGCGGTGACGGCGCGGGGCGGATGGCGCCGCGTTGAGGGTGCCGCCGTGAGGGTGCCGGGACGACCGTCCGGCACGACGGCCGCCGATCAGACCTCGACGTGGACCCGGGACCGGCCCTCGCGCTTCGCCCGGTACATGGCCTGGTCGGCCGCGCGCAGCCAGCCGTCCGCATCGTCGGCCGCGTCGCTCAGGGCGACGCCGATGCTGACCGACGTCGCGAGGGTCACCTCGCCGATCTGGAGGGGCTCGGCGACGCGCTCGGCGACCCGACGGGCGAGCTCGCGCGCCTCGGGCGTGCCGTGGACGCGCCGACAGACGGCGACGAACTCGTCGCCGCCCGGACGGGCCACGAAGTCGTCCGGGCGCAGCGCGTCGCGCACCCGCTCCGCGACCACGCGCAGCAGGGCGTCGCCGACGTCGTGGCCGTAGGTGTCGTTGACCTCCTTGAACCGGTCGAGGTCGATGAAGAGGAGGGCGGCGGTCGAGCCGGAGGTGCGGGCCTCGTCGCGCGCGGCGGCGAGGGCGGAGGTGAAGCTCGCGTGGTTGGCGACGCCGGTGAGGGGGTCGGTCGCGGCCGCCGTCGCCAGTCGTCGCTCGCGGGCCCGGCGCTCCGTGGCGTCACGCACGACGGCCGAGACGGCCGTCGCGTGCCCCGCCTCGTCGCTGAGGGGCGAGGCCGTGACCTCGACGGGGATCCCGCGGCCGTCGAGGTGACGCATCTCGGTCATCGCGGCGACGATGGTCGCGCCGTCGCGGGCCCGGGCCCAGATCTCGACGTTGCGCTCGACGGCCCCCTCGGTGTCGAGGAGGGCGACCGGGGCCCCGAGGATCGTCGCCTCGGGGTAGCCGAGGAGCCGCTCGGCGGCGGGGTTCCACGTCGTGACGGTGCCGCCGTTCACGGTGATGATGGCGTCGCCGCTCTGCTCGACGAGGGTCGCGAGCTGGCGCTCGAGGCGCTGACGGCGGCGCTCGTCCTCGTCCCGGCGGCGCTGGAACCGTCGGTCGAGCGCGGTCGTGAGCAGCCCGAGCAGGACGAGCAGGACGACGGTCAGGGTGCGCACCGTGGTGCGCACGCGGGAGGCGGTCGCGGCGAGGCTCGCGGCGTTCGCCGCCTCGTGGGTGGCCGTCTCGCCGAGGGCGTCCTCGAGACGGCGGGCCCTCGCCGCGGCGACGCTCGCCACGTGGCGGGCGTCGGTCGCCGAGGTGACGCGGAGGGCGGCGACGAAGTCGCGCTCGAGGAGCTGGAGCCGGGCGTCGTGGGTGTGGGCGACGGCGATGCCGAGGAGGGCCACCTCGCCGGGCGGGTAGGCCGCGTCGGTCGTGAGGGCGACGACCTGGTCGAGAGCGACCTGGGCGGCCTGGGAGCGGACCTGGCTGACGCTCGCCCGGGTCGAGGCCGAGTCGGTGATCCGCCATCCGCCGACCAGGATGACGACGGCGAGCGCCAGCGCCCCGACGGCGAGGGCCGGCCGGTCCGCGCGCCGCCGCCACCGGAGGGCCCGACGGGGCGCGGTCGCGGGGTGAGTGACCACTGCCCCCACTATGGTCCGGCCCCCGTCGCAGCGTCCAATGGCCGGGACCGTCCCGGCACCCGCCCCGGGGCGGAATTTGGAAGAATGTCCGGATGTCCTCCTTCGTCCAGCACTACGGCTACCTCGCGCTCTTCCTGCTCGCGATCGCCGAGTCCGCCCTCGTGCCCATCCCCTCGGAGGTCACCTTCGGCTTCGCCGGGGCCCTCACCACGGTCGCCGTCACCGGCCACGCCCAGTTCTCCGTGCTGGGCGTCGTCGTCGTGGGGGTGATCGGGTCCCTCATCGGGTCGGTCGTCGCCTACGAGGTCGGCCGCACGCTCGGGCGGACCCTCGTCGACCGCTACGGCAAGTGGATCCTGCTGACGCACCACGACCTCGACGTGGCCGAGCACTGGTTCGCCCGCTACGGCAACGCGTCGGTCCTCATCGGCCGGGTCCTGCCGGTGGTGCGCACGGTGATCTCCCTGCCCGCCGGCGTCGCCGAGATGCGCCGGGGTCCCTTCGTCGTCCTCACCGTCATCGGCTCGGCCGTGTGGGTGGCCCTGCTGACCCTGCTCGGCCACGCCGCCGGGGCCAACTGGACCCGGGTGAGCCACGACGTCCACCTGGCCCAGAACCCGATGATCGCGATCATCGTGATCCTGCTCGTCTGGGGGTTCGTCCTGCGGGTCCGGGCGGTGCGCCGCCACAGCGGGCCGTCGACGCGGGGCAAGCACGCCCGATAGGGCGCCGCGGGCGGGGCGTCAGCCCTCGAGGGCGGCGCGCACGCGCGCGGCGTGGCCCTTCGCCTTCACCCCGTACCAGGCGTGCTCGATCCGTCCGGTCGGGCCGATGACGATGGTCGAGCGGATCACCCCGACGACGGTCTTGCCGTAGAGGGACTTCTCGCCGTAGGCGCCGTAGGCCCCCATGACGGCGTGATCGGGGTCGCTCAGGAGGGGGAACCTCAGCCCGTGGCGGTCGCGGAAGGTCTGGTGCGTCGCCGCGCCGTCGGGTGAGACGCCGACGACCGCCGCGCCGAGGTCCTCCAAGGTCGCGAGCTCGTCGTTGAAGTCGCAGGCCTCGGTCGTGCAGCCGGGCGTGAGGTCGGCGGGGTAGAAGTAGAGGACGAGGCGCCGACCCCGGAAGTCGGCGAGCGCGACGGTCCGTCCGTCGGCGTCGGGCAGGCGGAAGGCGGGGGCGCGGTCCCCGGTCGTGAGTCTGGTCATGCGGTCTCCTCTCCGGTGACCCGTAGACTAGGGGGCAGCCCCACTACGAGGGCGTGGGCCCATCCCCTGACGAGTACGCCGGTTCCGGGTCCGACCGCAGAGGAACATCCGTGACCCAGATCCCGACCTCGGCTTCGGCCGACACGTACGCGACCAGCCAGACCTTCGCCGACCTCGGCGTCCACCCCGGACTGGTCGCCGCGCTCGCCGCCCAGCACATCACCGCGGCCTTCCCGATCCAGGCCCTCACCATCGCCGACGCGCTCGCCGGGCGCGACGTGTGCGGCAAGGCGAAGACCGGCTCGGGCAAGACGCTGGGCTTCGGGCTGCCGATGCTCCAGCGCCTCGCGGCGACCGAGCGACCCTCCGGATCGGGCCCGGCCCGGCCCCGCGGCCTCGTCCTGCTGCCCACGCGCGAGCTCGCCGTCCAGGTCCACCACGTCCTCGAGCCCCTCGGCGCCGCCATCGGCCTCACGGTGACCGCCGTCTACGGCGGGGCCGACATCGAGCGCCAGATCAAGCACCTGCGCGAGGGCACCGACGTCGTCATCGCGACCCCGGGTCGCCTCATCGACCTCGGGGACCGCGGCGAGATCAGCGTCGCGTCGCTCGACGTCCTGGTGCTCGACGAGGCCGACCGGATGGCCGACATGGGCTTCATGCCCCAGGTGGAGTGGGTGCTGCGGCGCATCGCCGAGCGACCCCACCAGACCCTCCTCTTCTCGGCGACCCTCGACGGCGCGATCGACCGACTGGTGAAGCGCTACCTGACCGACCCGGTCTTCCACGAGGTGGCGAGTGACACCCAGACCGTCTCGGCGATGGTCCACCACTTCCTCAACGTCCACCAGATGGACCGGGTGAAGGTCGCGGCCGCCATCTGCCGGGCCAATCGCAAGACGATCGTCTTCTGTCGCACGAAGCGCGGCGCCGACCGCCTGGTGGAGCAGCTGGAGAAGGAGGGCGTGCGGGCCGCCGCCATCCACGGCGACCTGCGCCAGGGCCAGCGTGAGAAGGCCCTCGCCGACTTCACCGCCGAGAAGCTCCCGGTGCTCGTGGCGACCGACGTCGCGGCCCGCGGCCTGCACATCGACGGGGTCGACTGCGTGATGCACTTCGACCCGCCCGAGGACCACAAGGCCTACGTCCACCGCTCCGGGCGCACGGCCCGCGCCGGCTCGACCGGCGTGGTGGTGTCGCTCCTGCTCTGGAACCAGATCGTCGAGGCCCAGGTGGTCATGCGCCGCCTCGCCCTCAAGCGGCCCATCGTCGAGGTCTTCTCGAACAACCCCCACCTGGCGGACCTCGCCGCGTGGGAGCCGTCCCTGGAGGAGTCCGTCCTGTGACACTGCCCAAGTACCACCGCGACCGCGCGATCCGGCGGGCCCTCGTCGTCATGGCCCACCCCGACGACGTCGACTTCGGCTCGGGCGGCACCATCGCCCGCCTGACCGACGACGGCGTCGACGTGCGCTACTGCCTCGTCACCTCGGGCGACGCCGGCGGCGACGCCTCGCGCGCGACGCCCGAGGAGCGCGCCGCCACGCGCGAGTCCGAGCAGCGCGGGGCGGCGAAGGTCCTCGGGGCGCACGACCTCACGTTCCTCCACTACCCCGACGGCCGGGTCGAGGTCACCCTCGAGCTGCGCCGGGACATCGCCCGCGAGATCCGCCGTCACCGGCCGGACCTCGTGATCTGCCAGAGCCCGGAGCGCAACTACGACCGCATCTTCGCGAGCCACCCCGACCACCTGGCGGCCGGCGAGGCCACGCTGCGCGCCGTCTACCCCGACGCGCGCAACCCCCACGCCTTCCCCGAGCTCCTCGCCGAGGGCCTCCCACCTCACGCGGTGCCCACGGTCTGGCTGGCGACGGCGATCGAGCCCACCCTGGGGGTCGACGTGACGAAGACCGTCGATCGCAAGATCGAGGCCCTACGCCAGCACCGCAGCCAGGTCGGCGATCGCGACGACCTCGAGGCCTCGGTGCGCCAGTGGGGCCGCGTCGCCGCCAAGCGGGCGGGCTGGGCGAAGAAGCGTCTGGCCGAGACCTTCCGCGTCGTCACGACCGCGTAGATCCCACCAAACTCCCAGGCAGTCGGGAGCCCCCTCTGAGAGTGGCTCCGTAAGTTGCTCAGCGGATCGGGCGACCCACGCCCGACTGAAGGGGATCACATCATGACTGTTCGACGTCTCACTCGAGGTGCGTCGCTCGGCGCCGCCCTGGTGCTCGGGGCCGGTTCGCTCGCCGGAGTCGCCGGCGCGGCCAGCGTCGCGCGCGCCGGGTCCACGACCACCGTCACCGGGACCGTCGTCGCGACGAGCTCGGTGCGCGACACCATCGTCGTCGTGGACCGCGGGGCGCTCGCGACCCTGCGGGTCGCCCCGGCCGCCGCCCGCTCCCTCCGTCCCGGCGTGCGCGTCGTCGCCCGGGTCCGCGCCCTCGCGGACGGCACCGACGCCACGACCTCGCTGCGCACCGCCGGTCGCGGAGGTCGCGTGAACTTCCGCGCCGTCGTCGCGGCCCGGACCGCGGGCGGCGTCGTCCTCTCCGGCGGCGGCAGCAGCGTCCTCGTGCGCACCGGGGGTCGTCGCGCCCACGACGGGCAGACGACGGGCACCGTCGGCTCGGTGGTGAGCGTCTCGGCCGACCTCGGCGGCAACGGCCTCACGGCCACCTCGCTGTCGAGCACCGGCGCCAGCGGCGTCGTGGAGCTCGAGGGCCTCGTCACCGGCCTCGCCAACGGGACCCTCTCCCTCACGCTCGAGGGTGGCGCGCCGGTCACGGTCAGCGTCGGGACCGTCACCCTCCCCACGACCCTCGCGGCCGGCCAGTGGGTGGAGGCGATCGCCTCGTACTCGAACGGCGCGTACGCGCTGCTCGCCCTCCAGGTGGACGGCGCGTCGGCCGGCCAGCCCGGCCTCGGCCTGACCCAGGCAGGCACCTCGGCGACCGTGCGCCTCGAGGGCGTGGTGGTCGCGGCGTCCCCGACGAGCATCACCATCCAGCCCGGTGACGGGGCCGCCCCGGTGGTGGTGGCGATCCCGACCAGCCCGACGACGCCCGTCCCGACGGTGAGTGTCGGCGACCACGTCCACGCGATCGTCACCTACGCGGCGCCGACGACGTCCGGGACGCCCGCGCCCGGCGCCCCGAGCACGCCCACGGCGACGCTCGTCTCTCTCTGGGTCGAGGGTGGTGCCCCGCAGAACGTGGTGACCGAGGTCGAGGGCGTCGTCGTCGCCTACCAGGGTGGCGTCCTCATGATCCAGCCGAACGAGTCGCCGACGGCCACTCCGGTCTCGATCACGGTCGGCGCGAACGGTCCCGCGCTGCCGACGACGATCGTCGGCGCCCGGGTCCACGCCCGCGCGACGCTGGTGAACGGCGTCCTGACGCTCGTCACCCTGCGCGTCCAGTCGCCCGAGGGTGACCACAACGGACAGGGCACCAACGGGCAGGGCACCAACGGACAGGGCACCTACGGACAGGGAGGGAGCGGGTCGGTCGGCGTGACGGCCCCCGTCGTCCACCTCGACGGCACGGTCGCCGCGGTCGTCGCCCCGACGACCGCCGGCGGGGCCGTCTCGCTGACGCTGCTGCCCGGTGACAACGCGCCGGCCGCCACCATCAGCGTGCCGGCGAGCGCCCTCGGGACCCTCGTGCTCGCGGTGGGGATGCACGTCTCGATCACGGCGACCTCGGTCGGTGGCGCCCTCGTCGCCACGACCGTCACGCTCAGCAACTGACGTACCGACTCGACGCCCGCCGCCCCTCGATCGGGGGGCGGCGGGCGTAGGGTGAGCCCATGGCCCACCCGGTGAAGCGCCACCCGACCCCGCGCACCCCGGTCGCCCACCGCCAGTCCCTGGGGGGGCTCCGCGACACCTTCCGGGGCGTGAGCCGCGACAACCTCGGTCGCGAGACGCTCGCCGGGATCACCCTCCTCGCCATCGCGATCCCCGAGCAGCTGGCGACCTCCCAGCTGGCGGGAGTGCCGGCCTTCCTCGCGATGATCGCCTTTATCGCGGCGACGCTCACGTTCGTCCTCGTCGGCTCGAACCCGATCGTCTCGGTCGGCGCCGACTCGACGATCGCCCCGCTCTTCGCCATCGCCATCGCGCACCTGGCGGCGAGCGGCTCCCCCGACTACCTCACCCTCGTCGCCGTGACGGCCGTCGTCGCCGGACTCCTCGTCGGGGCCGTCGGGCTCCTGCGGCTGGGGTGGATGGCCGACTTCCTCTCGGCCCCGATCGTGAACGGCTTCCTCGCCGGGATCGCCGTCATCATCGTGGTCCACCAACTCCCGAAGGCCCTCGGGGTCGCGGGGGGTGGAGAGTCGGTCGCCGCGCGGCTCCACGCGATCGCCACCCAGCTCGGCGACGTGCGCCCGTGGGCCCTCGCGATCTCCCTGGGGACCGTCGTCGTCATGGTCGTCGGGGAGCGACTCAACCCCCGGCTCCCGACGGCGCTCGTCGCCGTCGTCGGCGCGACCGCGCTCTCGGTCGCCCTGCACCTCACCCGTCACGGCGTCGCCTCCCTCGGCGCGGTCATCGTGGGAACGCCGGTCTGGCGGCTGCGGTGGCTGAGCGTGGACCAGTGGGGGTCGGTCATCGTGACCTCGCTCACGATCGCGATCGTCATCATCAGCCAGAGCGCGATCACGTCGCGCGTCTCGGCCGACGAGATCGGCATCGCCGAGGACCTCGACCGCGACTTCGTGGGCGTCGGCGCGGCGAACGTGGTGGCCGGCCTGCTCGGGACCTTCCCCGTCGACGCGAGCCCGGCCCGCACCACCGTGACGCGCCTCGCGGGCGGACGGACCAAGTTCCCGGGACTGGTCGCCGCGGTCGTGGCGCTCGCCCTCTCGCCGCTCGCCACCTACGCCCACACCATCCCGATGCCGGCGCTCGCCGGCGTCCTCTTCTTCATCGCCGGCCGACTGGTGAAGACGGCCACCCTGCGAGCGATCTGGCGCTCGAGCCGGGCCGAGTTCGGGGTGGCCGGCGTCTCGCTCCTCGGGGTCGTCGTCCTCGGGGTCGAGGTCGGGCTCGCCGTGGCGGTCGGGCTCGCCATCGGGGTGCGCACGTGGCGCTCGGCCCGACCCCGCATGGTGGCCCTCGGTCGGCGCCACGGCACCACCAGTTGGGAGCCGCTCGACCGGCCGTCGGTCGAGCGCGTCGACCACGTCCTCGCCGTCCTCTTCGACGAGACCCTCTACTTCGCGAACTCGGGGGTCTTTCGCCGCGAGCTCCACGACCTACTCGCCACGTATCCCGACACCCGGGCCGTCGTCATCGACGCCGTCGCGATGGCCGACCTCGACTTCACGGGGCTCCAGGTGCTCACCGAGATCGTGGCCGACCTCGACGCCGAGGGGATCACGGTCGCCGTCGCCCGCGCCAACGCGGCGGTGCGCCACCAGCTGACCCACGCGCTCGACGAGCGGGTGCGCGCGATGCACCTCGCCGACAGCGTCGACGCCGCGGTGGAGCGGGCGCACCACCCCCACCGCGGCGACTGACCGGTCAGCGAGCGGCCAGCTGGCGCAGCACGAAGTTGAGCACGCCGCCGTGGCGGTAGTACTCGGCCTCGGTCGGGGTGTCGATGCGCAGGCGCACCGGGAACTCCGCGACCGTGCCGTCGGCGCGCGTCGCGCGCAGCGTCACCCGCGGGACGGTCTCACCCCGGTTGAGGGGCTCGAGGCCGAGGACGTCGATCACCTCGGTGCCGGTGAGCCCGTGGGTCTCCGCCGACTCCCCGGCGAGGAACTGCAGGGGCAGGACGCCCATGCCCACCAGGTTGGAGCGGTGGATGCGCTCGAAGGACTCGGCGAGCACGGCGCGCACGCCGAGCAGGCGGGTGCCCTTCGCCGCCCAGTCGCGGCTCGAGCCGCTCCCGTACTCCTTGCCGCCGAGGATGACGAGCGGGGTGCCCTCGGTGGCGTAGGCGACGGCCGCGTCGTAGATGGTCGTCGCCTCGCCCTCGGGGAGCTTCACGGTGACGCCGCCCTCGGTGCCCGGAGCCAGCTGGTTGCGCAGGCGGATGTTGGCGAAGGTGCCGCGCATCATGACCTCGTGGTTGCCCCGGCGGGTGCCGTAGCTGTTGAAGTCCTCGCGCGCGACGCCGTGCTCGGAGAGGTAGAGGCCGGCCGGGACGCTCGGGCGGATGTTGCCGGCCGGGGAGATGTGGTCGGTCGTCACCGAGTCGCCCAGCTTCGCGAGGACCCGCGCGCCGACGAGGTCGTGGACCTCGTCGGGTTCGGGGGTGAGGCCGTCGAAGAAGGGCGAGCGCTTCACGTAGGTCGAGTCGGACTCCCAGCCGTAGGTGAGGGTGTTGGTCGCCGGCACGGCCCGCCAGCGGTCGTCGCCGCTGAAGGCGCTCGCGTAGCGGGTGCGGAACATCTCGGGCGTGAGGGAGGCCCGCACCGCCTCGGCCACCTCGGCGTCGCTCGGCCAGAGGTCGGAGAGGAAGACGGGCTGGCCGCTCGGGTCGGTGCCGAGGGGCTCGCTCGAGAGGTCGACGTCGATCGTGCCCGCCAGTGCGTAGGCGACGACGAGGGGCGGGCTCGCGAGGTAGTTCTGCTTCACGTCGGGGTGGATGCGACCCTCGAAGTTGCGGTTCCCGGAGAGGACCGAGACGACCGACAGGTCGTGGGCGTTCACCGTCTCGCTCACGCCCTCGAGCAGGGGACCGGTGTTGCCGATGCAGGTGGTGCAGCCGAACCCGGCCAGGTAGAAGCCGAGCTGGTCGAGGGGCTCGACGAGGCCGGCGCGCTCCAGGTAGTCCATGACGACCCGGCTGCCCGGGGCGAGGGAGGTCTTCACCCAGGGCTGCGCCACGAGGCCGCGCGCGACGGCCTTGCGGGCGACGAGCCCCGCCGCCACGAGCACGGCCGGGTTCGAGGTGTTGGTGCACGAGGTGATCGCCGCGACGACGACCGCCCCGTCGCGCAGGGCGACCCCGGGGCCGTCGGCGTCCTGCGGCTCGCGGGCGAGGGCCGTGCGGAAGGCGCCGCGGGCGCCCGAGAGCGAGACGCGGTCCTGGGGCCGCTTCGGGCCGGCGAGGCTGGGCTCCACGGTCGCGAGGTCGAGCTCGACGTACTCGCTGAAGACGGGCTCGTGGGCGCTCTGGTCGTGCCAGACGCCCTGGGCCTTCGCGTAGGCCTCGACGAGGGCCAGGTGCTCGGGGTCGCGCCCGGTGAAGGCGAGGTAGTCGAGGGTCACCTGGTCGATCGGGAAGATGGTGCAGGTCGCCCCGTACTCCGGGGACATGTTGCCGATCGTCGCGCGGGTCTCGAGCGAGAGGGCCGCGACGCCCGGCCCGTAGGCCTCGACGAACTTGCCGACGACGCCGTGACGGCGCAGGAGCTCGGTGATGGTGAGGACGACGTCGGTCGCCGTGACGCCCTCGCGCGCCGCGCCGGTGAGGCGCAGGCCGACGACCGGCGGGATGAGCATGGAGGTCGGCTGGCCGAGCATGCCGGCCTCGGCCTCGATGCCCCCGACGCCCCAGCCGAGCACGCCGAGGCCGTTCACCATGGTGGTGTGGCTGTCGGTGCCCACGACGGTGTCGAAGTAGGCGACGCCGCCCTCGTCGAAGACGACCCGGGCCAGGTGCTCGAGGTTGACCTGGTGGCAGATGCCCATGCCCGGGGGCACGACCCGGAAGCGGTCGAAGGAGCTCTGGGCCCACTTGAGGAAGCGGTAGCGCTCGACGTTGCGCCCGTACTCGATGGCGACGTTCTCGTCGTAGGAGCTGGGCGTCCCGGTGTGCTCGAGGATGACCGAGTGGTCGATGACGAGCTCGACGGGCACCAGGGGGTTGATGCGGGTCGGGTCGCCGCCGAGGGCGATGATGGCGTCGCGCATGCTCGCGAGGTCGACGACCGCGGGCACGCCCGTCAGGTCCTGCATCAGGACGCGCTCGGGGGTGAAGGCGATCTCGTGGGCGTCCTCGCCGGCCGCCTCGCCGTGGCGGGTCGGGGTCTCGGCCCACCGGGCGACGGCCTCGATGTCCTCGCGGCGGACCTTCACCCCGTCCTCGTGACGCAGCAGGTTCTCGAGCAGGACCTTCACCGAGTAGGGGAGGTGCTCGACCCCGTAGTCGGCGAGGGCGTCCGCGGTCAGGGAGTAGTAGGTCAGGTCGCGGTCGCCCACGCGGAGCGTGGTGCGGGCGCCGAAGGAGTCGCGTGAGGTCATCTGCCCATTCTGCCCCCAATCCGGGGCACCCGCCGGCGGCCCCGTGCGAGACTGGAGGGGTGACGAGCACCTACGACGAGCTGCTCTCGCGGCTCCGGGTCGGCTTCGACGCCGTCGCCCCGGGCGCCGACCCCGTGCTGCGTCCGAGCGAGCACGCCGACTACCAGGCGAACGGCGTGATGGCCGTGGCGAAGGCCCTGGGGCGCCCGCCGCGCGAGGTCGCCGCCGAGGTCGTCGCGCACCTCGAGATCGCGGACCTCGCCGACGTGGAGGTCGCCGGGCCGGGCTTCCTCAACCTGCGCCTCAGCGCCGACTACCTCAGCCGACGCCTGCTCGCGCTCCTCGAGGACCCGATGCTCGGGATCGAGCGGGCGCGCGAGCCCCGACGGGTGGTGATCGACTACTCGGCGCCCAACGTGGCGAAGGAGATGCACGTCGGGCACCTGCGCTCGACGGTGATCGGCGACGCGCTGGTGCGCCTGCACCGTCTCGTCGGCCACACGGTCATCGCGCGCAACCACGTGGGGGATTGGGGCACGCCCTTCGGGATGCTCATCGAGCACCTGCTCGACCTCGGCGAGGACCGGGCGATCGCCGAGCTCTCGATCGGCGACCTCAACGCCTTCTACCAGGGGGCCCGAGCCTCCTTCGACGCCTCGGAGGAGTTCCGCGAGCGCAGCCGGTCCCGCGTCGTGATGCTCCAGCGCGGCGACGCCGAGACCCGTCGGCTGTGGCGGATCCTCGTCGACCAGTCGGTCGCCTACTTCAGCGAGGTCTACGCGAAGCTCGACGTGCTGCTCTCGGCCGACGACGTCTGGGGGGAGTCGGCGTACAACGACTACCTCGAGGGCGTCGTCGCCGACCTCGACGCGCTCGGCCTGCTCGTCGAGAGCGACGGGGCCCGGTGCGTCTTCCCCGAGGGCTTCACCGGGCGCGACGGAGAGCCCCAGCCCCTCATCGTGCAGAAGAACGACGGGGGCTTCGGCTACGCCGCGACCGACCTCGCCGCCGTGCGCGACCGGGTCTTCGGCCTCGGGGCCGACGAGATGCTCTACGTCGTGGGCACCCCGCAGGCCCAGCACTTCGCGATGGTCTTCGCGGCGGCTCGCGAGGCCGGCTGGCTCCCCGATCGCGTGCACTGCGAGCACGTGGCCTTCGGTCACGTGCTCGGACCCGATCGCAAGATGTTCAAGACCCGCAGTGGCGAGACGGTGAAGCTGGTCGCCCTCGTCGACGAGGCCGTCGAGCGGGCCGAGGCGGGCCTGGTCGAGCGGGGCGCCGACCTCACGCCCGACGAGCGCCGCGAGCTCGCCGGCCAGATCGCCCGCGCGGCGATCAAGTACGCCGATCTCTCGACCGAGCGCCAGCGCGACTACGTCTTCGACCTCGACCGGATGCTCGCCTTCGAGGGGGACACCGGGCCGTACCTGCAGTACGCGCACGCTCGGTTGCGGTCCATCCTGCGTCGGGCCGGCGACGCGGCGGTCCCGGCGCGCCTCGCCCTCGCGGAGCCCGCGGAGCGGGACCTCGCCCTCGGACTCCTCGCCCTGCCCGAGGCGGTCGCCTCGGCGCTCGAGGGGTCGGCGCCGCACCGCCTCTGCACCCACCTCTTCGACTTCGCCCAGCGCCTGACTGCCTTCTACGAGGCCTGTCCGGTGCTCTCGGCCGAGGGCGAGGTGCGCGACGAGCGACTGGCCCTGTGCCGCCTGGCCGCGAGGACCCTCGCCCTGGGGCTCGGCGCCCTCGGGATCGACGCCCCGGAAAGGATGTAGCCGGCTCGGTAGAGTGACGCCGAGCGCCCGCGGGGCGCGTCGAGGGGGATCCATGCAGGTACGCGCGTCCGTCGTCAGCGAGCTCCACGGGCCCTGGCGCACCGAGGTCATCGAGATCGACGAGCCCCGCGCCCACGAGGTGCGGGTGCGCATGGCCTTCGCCGGGCTCTGTCACTCCGACGAGCACCTGCGCACCGGGGACATGGCCCAGGACCCCTCGATCCTCGAGATGATGACCGGTCGCCCGTCGATGTTCCCGATCATCGGGGGCCACGAGGGCGCGGGCGTCGTCGAGGAGGTCGGCCCCGGCGTCACCGGCCTCGCGCCCGGCGACCACGTCGCGGTCTCCTTCGTGCCGAGCTGCGGGACCTGCCCGGCCTGCGCCTCGGGCCGCCAGTACCTGTGCGACCTCGCGGCGACCACGCTCGCCGGGCCGATGATCAGCGACGGGACCTGGCGTCACCACCTCGGCGAGACCCCGCTCAACCGAATGGCCCAGCTCGGGACCTTCGCCGAGCAGATCGTCGTCCACGAGGCCTCGCTCGTGAAGATCGACCCCTGGTACGACCTGCGCGCGGCGGCCCTCATCTCGTGCGGCATCTCGACGGGCTTCGGCTCGGCCGTCGACCGGGGCGCCGTGCGGCCCGGCGACGTCGTCGCCGTCATCGGCTGCGGGGGCGTCGGGTCGGGCGCCATCCAGGGCGCCCGACACGCCGGGGCCCGGGCCGTCGTCGCCATCGACGTCGACGAGAGCAAGGTCGAGCGCGCGAGGGCCATCGGGGCGACCCACGGGTGCGCGAGCGCCCTCGACGCGGCCTTCACGATCCTCCCCGAGCTCACGATGGGGCGCAACTGCGACGTCGTGATCGTGGCGACCGGCGTGCTCACGAGCGAGCTGGTGGAGCAGGCCCGCTCGATCACCGCGAAGGGGGGCGCCGTCGTGGCGACGGCCATCGCCCCCTACCACCAGACGTCGGTCGACCTCAACCTCTTCATGTTCTCGATGTTCAACCAGGCGCTGCTCGGCACCGTCTTCGGCTCGGCCAACCCGCGCCACCAGATCGCGCGCCTACTGCGCCTGCACCACGAGGGCCAGCTGATGGTCGACGAGCTGATCACGCGCGAGTACACGCTCGACGAGGTCCAGCGCGGCTACGACGACCTGGCCGAGGGCCACAACATCCGCGGGGTGGTGCGCTTCTAGCGCTAGGCACGTCGTCGGGGGAGCAGGGGGTCGAGCGTGCGCGCGGCGATCGCGCCGCGCACCAGCCCGCTCGCGTAGGCGAGGTCGTCGAGGGCACCGGCGAGGGCGACCGTCGGGCCACCCCGTCGCAGTCGGCGAAGGGCCGTGAGACCGAGGACGGTGAGGCCGACCGGTCGCGTCGCGCGCGCCACGAGCCCGAGGACGACGAGGGGGCCGTAGGCGCGGGAGAGGGCCCGGGGCAGCTCGCGGGCACCCTCGACGAGTGAGGAGGCGACGAGCCCGGCGGCGACGACGCTCGGACGTGGGGTGTCGGCCGGCAGGGCGGCGCGCACCCGTCGGGTCGCCCCGGCGGCGACGGCGAGGGCCGGACCCGGGCCCGCGAGGAGGCCGAGGCCGAGGACGACGAGGGGCGTCGAGAGGCGCAGCGGGGCCAGGCGCTCGCCGTGGATCCGGGCCAGGGGGCCCGCCGAGCTGCCGTACCCGGCTCGCTGGCCCCACCACTCCCGCAGCGTCGCGCGGGCGGGGTGGGTGACCGAGACCTCGGCGTCGTAGCGCACCCGCCAGCCGGCGTCGCCGAGACGCCAGACGAGGTCGACGTCCTCGCCGCGTAGCAGGGAGGCGTCGAATCCGCGACCGACGGCGACGCGACGCACGAGGAGGCAGGCACTCGGGACGAAGGGGACGGCTCCGCCCGGGCGAACGACGGCGCTCGCCGGTCCCCGGTCGAGGGCCCCCTCGACCCGCTCGTAGCGCTCGCGCCATCCCGGTCCACCCGCGCCCCGCACCCGGGGCGCGACGGCGCCGACCCGGTCGTCACCGAGGGCACCGAGCAGCCGCCGCGCGACGGCCGTCCCCTCGCCGACGTCGACGTCGGCGTCGCAGAACCAGACGAAGCGGGCCGTCGTGCGCCGCAGCCCCGCGTTGCGGGCGCCGGCCGGTCCCCCCGATCGTGCGCGACGCACCAGCCGGGCTCCGTGCGAGCGAGCGATCGCGGCGATCGCGCTGGCGTCGCTCGATCCGTCGTCGACGACCGTGACCGCGAGGCCCGCCAGTCCGCGCAGCAGCCGGTCGAGACCGCGCGCGTCGTCGCGCACCGGGACGACGACCTCGAGCTCGTCGAGCGTCGGCCGAGTGGGGGGTCGGGCGAGGAGGAGACCCCGGTCGACGAGACGGCGCGCCAGGACCCCGCGGGAGCCGACTACGCCGCCCCCCATCCAGGTCCGCACGACCGGTCGGGCCGCCGGGGCGATCCGCAGGAGGCCCCACGGGGAGCCGCCCGCGAGCAGGGTGGGTCCGCGCCAGCGCGTGCCCGGAGCCGGCCCCAGCCGTGTCGACGGCGCCAGCGAGGGCCCTCGGTCGTCGGGTCGGTCCACGCGACAGTGTCCCAGAGACCCGCGCGACCCGGCGAGAGTTGGCAGAATGGGGCGGGGGAGGCACCGTGACCATCGCGACCGAGACGACCGAGTGGGACGAGATCGACGAGGTGCTCGTCGAGGAGGTGTCGATCGACGGCCTCTGCGGCGTCTACTAGCTCCGTGCCCTCGACCATCGACCGGCGAGCCGCGTGGCGGCTCAGCCCCGAGGTCTCTCTACGGGACGAGCCCTTCGGGGCGCTGGCCTACCACCACGGCACTCGCCGTCTCGTCGTCGTGAAGTCGGCGGCCCTCGCCCGCCTGCTCGAGCGACTCGGGGAGTACCCGTCGATGGAGGAGGCCCTGGCCGAGGTCCCCGAGGCCGCGCGCGAGCGCGTCGTCCGCGCCCTCGAGGACCTCGCGGAGTCGGGGATCGTCAGTGGCACTTGAGAGCGGACTGCGCGATCGCCTGGAGGGCGGGCTCGGCGCCCCCATCTGCCTGACCTGGGAGCTGACCTACGGCTGCAACCTCGCGTGCGCCCACTGCCTCTCCTCCTCGGGGCGTCGGGACCCCCGCGAACTCACGACGTCCGAGGCGCGGGCCCTCATCGACGAGATCGCCGCGATGCGCGTCTTCTACATCAACATCGGCGGGGGCGAGCCGATGATCCGCGGCGACTTCTTCGAGCTCGTCGAGTACGCCATCGAGCGGCGCATCGGCGTGAAGTTCTCCACCAACGGGACGCGCCTCGACGCCCGGGCGGCCGAGCGGCTGGCCGCCCTCGACTACCTCGACGTCCAGATCTCCCTCGACGGGGCCGACGAGGCCACCAACGACCGCCTCCGCGGTCCGGGCAGCTACGCCGCGGCCCGCCGGGCGATGGAGAACCTGGCGACGGCCGGATTCGGGCCCTTCAAGGTCTCGGTCGTCGTGACCCGCGACAACGTCGGTCAGCTCGACGCCTTCGCCGAGCTGGCCCAGGGGTACGGGGCCGAGCTGCGCCTCACGCGGCTGCGTCCCTCGGGGCGTGGGGCCGACGTCTGGGAGACGCTGCACCCGACGCGCGAGCAGTCCCGCGAGCTCTACCGGTGGCTGTGCGAGCACCCCGGCACCCTCACCGGGGACTCGTTCTTCCACCTCTCGGCCCTCGGCGACCCCCTCGAGGGCCTCAACCTCTGCGGGGCGGGTCGGGTGGTCTGCCTGGTCGACCCGGTGGGCGACGTCTACGCCTGCCCCTTCGTCATCCACGAACGCTTCCGCGCCGGCAACGTCCGCGAGGGGGGACTCGCGCGGGCCTGGCGCGAGAGTCCCGTCTTCACCGACCTGCGCGGGGCGGGCAGTGCCGGGGCCTGCGTCAGCTGCGGGAGCTACGACGCCTGCCGGGGCGGTTGCCTCGCGGCCAAGTTCTTCACCGGCCTCGAGCTCGACGACCCCGACCCCGAGTGCGTCCACGGCGCCGGCGAGGTCGCCCTCGCCCTGCCGCGTCGGCGCGTGCGACCGACGAGCGAGGTCGATCACTCGCGTCGACTCCCGGCCGTCGGTCGCTAGTCTCGGGCGCGAGTAGGAGGGGACGTGGCTCAGGGCTGGTTCGAGACCGTGGCGGTGGCGCAGCGTCGGGCGAAGCGGCGACTCCCGAGCTCGGTGTACGGCGCCCTCATCGCGGGGTCGGAGGCCGGTCGAACGCTCGCGGACAATCAGGCGGCCTTCGCCGAGCTGGGATTCGCGCCGCACGTGGCCGGGCTCACGGCCGCGCCCGACCTCACGACGAGGGTGATGGGCCTCGACCTCGCGATGCCCGTCCTCATCTCGCCGACCGGCGTGCAGGCCGTCCACCCCGACGGCGAGGTGGCCCTCGCGCGCGCCGCGGTGAACCGCGGGATCGCGATGGGCCTCAGCTCCTTCGCGTCGCGCCCCATCGAGGAGGTGACGGCGACCGGCGCCCCGGTCCTCTTCCAGCTCTACTGGTCGGGGAGCCGCGAGGCGATGGTCGCGCGCCTCGAGCGCGCCCGCGCCGCGGGGGCGCGGGGGATCATCGTGACCCTCGACTGGAGCTTCGCCCACGGGCGCGACTGGGGGAGCCCGTGGATCCCCGAGCGCATGGACTGGCGGGCCCTCCTGCGCCTCGCCCCCCAGGGGCTCTCGCGCCCGGCGTGGCTCTGGTCCTTCGTGCGCACCGGCGCCCTGCCGCCCCTCACGACGCCCAACATGACCGTGGGCGACGAGCCGGCGCCCACCTTCTTCGGCGCCTACGGCGAGTGGATGCAGAGCCCGCCGCCGAGCTGGGACGACCTCGCCTGGCTGCGGGCGCAGTGGGACGGTCCCTTCATGGTGAAGGGCGTCTCGCGGGTCGACGACGCGCGCCGCGTGGCGGACCTCGGGGCGACGGCCCTCTCGGTCTCCAACCACGGCGGCAACAACCTCGACTCGACCCCGGCCTCCCTGCGCGCGCTGCCGGCGGTGGCCGAGGCCGTCGGGGACCGCGTCGAGGTCCTCCTCGACGGCGGGGTTCGCCGCGGCGGCGACGTGGTGAAGGCCCTCGCGCTGGGCGCCCGGGCCGTCATGATCGGACGGGCCTCGCTCTGGGGTCTCGCCGCCAACGGCCAGGCCGGCGCGGAGAACGTCCTCGACATCCTGCGCGGCGGGATGACGAGCGTCCTGCGGGGCCTCGGGCGCTCCTCGGTCGCCGAGCTCACGACCGCCGACGTGGTGATGCCCCCGTCCTTTCGCCGGGACCTCGGCGCGTGAGCCGGGTCGCCGTCGTCACCGGGGCGGCCCGGGGGATCGGCGCGGCGGTGGTGGACGCCCTCGTGGAGGACGGGTACCGGGTCGTCGCGGTGGACCGCTGTCGCGACCTGCCCGGCGTTCCCTACCCCATGGCGACGCCGGCCGACCTCGACAACGTCGTCGCCCGCCACGGCGACGAGGTCCTCGGCCTCGTCGGTGACGTGCGCAGCGCCGCCGACATGGCCCTCGCCGTCGAGACGGCGGTGCGCCACTTCGGTCACCTCGACGCCGTCGTCGCCGCGGCCGGGGTCGTCGCGGGCGGTGGGCCCCTGTGGCTCGTCGACGACGCGGCTCTCGACGCCTGCTGGTCGGTGAACGTCCTCGGGGTGCGCCGACTGGTCGGAGCGGCCGTCCCTGCTCTCATCGAGCGGGGCGCCGCGAACCACCCGCGCGTCGTGGCCATCGCGTCGGCCGCCGGGACCCTGGGACTGCGCCACCTGGCCGCCTACTCGGCGGCGAAGCACGCCGTCGTCGGCCTCGTGAAGGGCCTCGCGATGGACCTCGCCGAGCACGGCGTGACGGCGAACACCGTCAGTCCGGGCTCGACCCGCACCGCGGCCCTCGAGGCCTCGGCCCGCGTCTACGGGCTGAGCGACCCCCAGGCCTTCGCGGCCCAGCAGCCCCTCGGCCGCCTCCTCGAGCCCGCCGAGGTCGCGAGCGCCGTCGCGTGGCTCTGCTCCCCGGCCGCCTCGGGGGTGACCGGGGCCGACCTGCGCGTCGACGCCGGCATGACGGTCGCCTGAGGAGTCGAGCGCGCAGTAGCCTTCTCACCCCCCGGCGCGTCCGCGCCGCGGGGTGAGAAAGAAGGCCCTAATTGACCGAACGCCGTCTGCCTGGTCGTGTCCTCGTCCTGGGGTGTGGATCCGTGGCGCAGTGTCTCCTGCCGATGCTGCTCGATCACTTCTCCCTCGATCCGAGTACCGTCACGGTGCTCGAGAGCCGGGACAACCGATCACGCATCGCGGACTCGCTCGAGCGGGGCGTTCGGTACTCTGAGGCCGAGGTCACCCGCGAGAACCTCGAGCAGGTGCTGAGCGATCACCTCGGGCCGGGGGACCTCCTCGTCGACCTGGCGTGGAACATCGGACTGACCGAGCTCCTCGACTGGTGCCGCGCGAACGACGTGCGCTACCTCAACACCTCGGTCGAGGTGTGGGACCCCTACGAGGACGCCGGGTCGCTCAGCCCCCAGGCGCGCACCCTCTACGGGCGTCACATGGCCCTGCGCCGACAGATCGCCGCCTGGGGTGACAACGAGGGCCCGAGCGCCGTCGTCGAGCACGGGGCCAACCCCGGACTGGTGAGCCACTTCGTGAAGCGCGGACTCGTCGAGATCGCCGAGCGAGTCCTCGCCGACGGCCTGCTCGCCGATCGCCGCGACGCGATCGAGGCGGCCCTCGCCGAGGGCCGCTTCAACGACCTGGCCCACGCGCTCGAGGTCAAGGCCATCCACATCGCCGAGCGCGACACCCAGGTGTCGTCGCGCCCCAAGGAGGTCGGCGAGTTCGTCAACACCTGGAGCGTCGACGGCTTCTACGAAGAGGGCGTCGCGCCGGCCGAGATGGGGTGGGGGACCCACGAGAAGCGCCTGCCCCGCCTCGCCTACGTCCACGAGGGCGAGGGGCCGCTCAACCAGATCTGCCTCGCCCAGATGGCCCATCAGACCCTGGTGCGCTCGGTCACGCCCTCGGGCCCGATCGTGGGCATGGTCATCCGCCACGGCGAGGCCTTCACGATCTGCGACCACCTGACGGTCTGGTCCGAGGGCCGGCCCGTCTACCGGCCCACGGTGCACTACGCCTACTGCCCGAGCGACCTCGCCTGGGCCAGCTTCGTCGAGCTCCAGGGGAACGACTACGCCTACCCCGAGCGCCAGCGGATCATGAACGACGACATCGTCTCGGGTCGCGACGAGCTGGGCGTGCTCTTGATGGGACACCCGTACCGCGCGTGGTGGACGGGCATGCAGACCTCGATCGAGGAGGCCCGGGCCGTCGCCCCGCACCAGAGCGCGACGACGGTCCAGGTCGCGGCCTCGATCCTCGGGGCCCTCGACTGGCTCATCCGCGTCCCCCGCGCCGGGGTGCGGGTCCCCGACGAGATCCCCTACGACGAGGTCCTCGCGGTCGCCGAGCCGTACGTGGGCACGACCTGGTCGGGTCCGATCGACTGGGACCCCGTCTCGACCCGCACCGACTGGTTCGATCGCTGGTCGGGCCGGGAGGTCGACGCCGAGGACCCCTGGCAGTTCACCAACTTCCAGGTGAACCCCTAGTCGACCCGCCCGACGCGTCGCCCGATCTCCGGCGTCGTCGCGTCGAGCGGACTCGCGACCGCGGCGAGCGAGGAGGGTGGTTTCGCGGTGCCCCTCGGGTCCCGGGGTGGAGCCGGTGGCGATTATTCCATGGAAAATAGACCAAATCTGGAGAAGACTCCACGGAATAATCGCCACCGGCCCGGCGCCGGGGCCGTGGGACCGGGCTCGCGTCGACGAGCGACTCGCCGAACTTGTCGGTTCCGCCTCCCTCCCGGGGCGACCCGAGACCCGGCCGGATCGGTTGCGCGGACATACCCCGGGGGGTATACTCTTCCACGAGGCGCGACGGTAGCGCGTCGGAAGGGGCGAGCATGGCGAAGGTCGTGATTCTGGGAGCGGGCATTTCGGGCCACACGGCGGCCCTGCACCTGCGACGTCGCCTCGGACGGCGTCACGAGGTCGTCGTCGTCTCCCCGAACTCCAAGTGGAACTGGATCCCCTCGAACATCTGGGTCGGGGTGGGGAAGATGACGACCGACGAGGTGACCTTCCCCCTCGCCCCCATCTACCGCCGCAAGGGGATCACCTTCCACCAGGCCCTCGCCACCGAACTGCACCCCGAGGGCTCGGCGGAGGAGGCCTCGCCCCACGTGACGGTCCGCTACACCGACCCGGCCCGCAACGGCGAGGTCGCCACCATCACCTACGACTACCTGATCAACGCGACCGGCCCGAAGCTCAACTTCGCCGCGACCCCCGGCCTCGGACCCGACGGGAACACCGTCTCGGTCTGCACGCCGGCCCACGCCGTCGACGCGTCGGCGGCCCTCTCCGAGGCCATCGCCAAGATGCGTCAGGGCCAGCGCCAGCGCCTGGTGGTCGGCGTGGGCCACGGGACCTGCACCTGCGAGGGCGCGGCCTTCGAGTACACCTTCAACGTCGAGCACGAGCTGCGCGTCGCCGGGGTGCGCGACCAGGCCGAGATCGTCTACCTCACCAACGAGTACGAGCTCGGGGACTTCGGGGTGGGCGGCATGGTCTTCACCCAGAACGGCTTCGAGACGACGAGCAAGATCTGGACCGAGTCGCTCTTTCGCGAGCGCGACGTGAAGGCCGTCGTCCAGGCCCACGTGGAGAAGGTCGAGCCCGGGGTCATCCACTACGAGCAGCTCGACGGATCGAAGAACGAGCTGCCCTTCGACTTCGCGATGCTCCTGCCGCCCTTCCGGGGCGCCGACCTCGCCGCCTTCGACCGCGAGGGTCAAGACATCACGAGCGAGGTCTTCGCCCCGAGCGGCTTCATGAAGGTCGACGCCGACTACACGGCTCGCACCTACGAGGAGTGGAGCGCGAAGGACTGGCCGAGCACCTACGAGAGCTCGCGCTTCACCAACGTCTTCGGCGTGGGGATCGCCTTCGCGCCGCCCCACCAGATCTCGCGCCCCCGTACCAGCCCCAACGGCACGGTGATCGCGCCCTCGCCGCCGCGCACCGGCATGCCCTCGGGCGTCATGGGCAAGACGGTGGCCATGACCATCGTCGACCGGATCACCAAGGGCCAGAACGCCGCCTCCCACCAGGCCTCGATGTCCGACATGGGCGCGGCCTGCGTCGCCTCGTCGGGGGTCGGCCTGCGCAAGGGGACGGCCGCCTCGATGACGATGTACCCGGTGGTGCCGGACTACGAGCGCTTCCCGGCGACGGGCCGCTCGACCAAGGACACCTTCGGGGAGATCGGCCTCGCGGGGCACTGGATCAAGTACATGCTCCACGTGCTCTTCATCTACAAGGCCAAGGCCCGCCCCTTCTGGTACCTGATCCCCGAATAGAGCTGAGAGGAACACCGTGGACAACGCCGCGAGCGACATCGCGAACTCACCGCTCCCGACGCAGCAGACGCTGCGTCGACGCAACAACCTCGTCTTCCAGCTGTGGCGATTCGTCGCGCTCAACGTGCGCTTCGTCACGATGATCTTCAAGGGAAACCACTAGGAGCACCATGACCGACAAGGCCACGCACGTCCTCCAGGACCAAGAACAGCTCGACGCCATCCTGAAGCGGCTCAAGCGCGCGCACGGGCAGATGGGCGCCGTCGTGCGCATGCTCGAGGAGGGTCGCTCCTGCGAGGACGTCATCACGCAGATGTCGGCGGTGAGCAAGGCCATCAACACGGCCGCCTTCGCCCTGATCTCGACGAGCCTGAAGGAGTGCATCATCGAGCCCTCGGCCGACTCCGAGGAGATGACGATGAAACTCCAGCGACTGTTCCTCAGCCTCGCCTAACCCCATCCCGCACACCCCCTAACCCCCCAAGGAGATAAGAGATGAGAGTCGTCATCATCGGCGGCGTCGCCGGCGGCATGTCGGCCGCGACGCGACTGCGCCGCCTGGACAGTGACGCCGAGATCATCGTCCTCGAGCGCAGTGGCTACGTGAGCTACGCGAACTGCGGCCTGCCGTACTTCGTCGGCGGCGTGATCAGCGACGAGGAGGACCTGCTGCTGCAGACCCCCGAGAGCCTGCACGCGCGCTTCCGTCTCGACGTGCGCGTGAACAGCGAGGTGGTGGCGATCGAGCCGGTCACCCGCACGGTCAGCGTGCGCGAGCTGCCGGGCGCGGCCACCTACGACCTCGGCTACGACTACCTGATCCTGAGTCCGGGGGCCTCCCCGGTCGTGCCGCCGATCCCCGGGATCGAGCGCGCGATGGTGCTGCGCACGGTCGAGGACGTGGAGCGCATGGCCGCGTCGGTCGAGGACCAGCCCGAGCGGGCCGTCGTCATCGGCGGCGGCTTCATCGGTCTCGAGATCACCGAGAACCTGATCCACCGCGGCGTCCCGACCGCGCTCGTCGAGGCGACCGACCAGGTGATGGCGCCGCTCGACCCCGAGATGGCGCACCTGGTCGCCGACGAGCTGCGCCGCCACGGCGTCGACCTGCACCTGGCGAACTCGGTGACGCGCATCGACGAGGGCGGCGTCGTCCTCGCCTCGGGCGAGGTCCTCGCGGCCGACCTGGTGGTCGCCGCGATCGGCGTGCGCCCCGACGTGCGACTCGCTCGCGAGGCCGGCCTCACGATCGGTGCCGCCGGCGGCATCGCCGTCGACGAGTTCAACCGCACGAGCGACGAGCGGATCTACGCCGTCGGTGACGCGGCCGAGAAGACCGACGCCCTCGACGGCGGCGCCACGCTGGTGCCGCTCGCGAACATCGCGAATCGCCACGGCCGCGTGGTCGCCGACCACATCGTCGGTCGTCCGATCCGTCCGGTGCCGACGATCGGCACCGCCATCGTGAAGGTCTTCGACCTCGTCGTCGCGGCGACGGGCTGGAACGAGAAGCGTCTCGCCGCTCAGGGCCGGGCGCACCTCGCGATCCACACCCACCCCGCCCACCACGCCGGCTACTACCCCGGGGCGCGCAAGATGGCGCTCAAGCTGCTCATCGAGCCGACCTCCGGCGCGATCCTCGGGGCCCAGGCCGTGGGCACCGAGGGCGTGGACAAGCGCATCGACGTGATCGCCACCGCCATCCGTGCGGGCCTCACCGCCCCGGAGCTGGCCGACCTCGAGCTGGCCTACGCCCCGCCCTTCGGGTCGGCGAAGGACCCCGTCAACATGCTCGGCTACGTCGCGGAGAACCTCCTCACGGGACTCGTCGAGTCGGCCCAGTGGCACGAGGCTCGGCGTCTCGCCGAGCAGGGATACCTCCTGCTCGACGTGCGCACGCCCGGCGAGTACGCCCGGGGCACCGTGCCGGGGGCTCGGAACATCCCGGTCGACGACCTGCGCGACCGCATGGCCGAGATCGACGCCCGCGACGTCGTGGTGATCTGCCAGGTGGGCCAGCGCGGCCACGTGGCCACGCGACTGCTGCGAGCCCACGGCTTCAACGCGCGCAACCTCTCGGGCGGCTACCAGACCTGGCACACCTCGCCGGCGGCCGTTCCCGCGCTCGTCCACTGATCACCCTCACCACCAATCCCACCAACCAACCCCAACCGAAAGGAAACAGACCAATGTGCAGTCGAGTGACGTGCCGGACCTGCGGCAAGCCGACGTGGAGCGGATGCGGTAACCACATCGAGCAGGCGCTGGCGGGCGTGCCCAAGGCCGACCGCTGCCAGGGCCACGAGAGCCCCGCGGGCTCGGGCGGCTTCATGTCGCGCCTATTCTCTCGGTGATGAACGCAGCCGCGCGGTGGCGTGACGCTCTGGCGGAGTGGGCCATCCCCGACGCCATCCTGTCTCAGGCGCCGGAGAGCCCGTGGATTCACCCCCCGGCGCTCTTCGGGCTGCCCGAGCGGATCGAGGACACGCCGTCGCACGCCCGCGCGCGCGAGGCCCTGCCCGAGGGCGGGTCCGTGCTCGACGTCGGGTGCGGTGGGGGGATCGCGGCCTACGCGATCACCCCACCCGCCCGCCGGGTGATCGGCGTCGACCACCAGGCGGCCATGCTCGCGATGTTCCGCGAGGCCGGCACCGCCCGCGGGGTCGAGGTCCTCACCGTCGAGGGCGACTGGCCGGCCGTCGCGTCGATCACGCCCGTCGCCGACGTCGTGACGTCGCACCACGTCGTCTACAACGTGGGCGACATCGTGCCCTTCCTCGGGGCCCTCACCGACCACGCGCGTCGACGCGTCGTGGTCGAGATGCCCGAGCGCCACCCCCTGGCGGGGATGACGCCCGCCTGGCGGCACTTCTGGGACCTCGACCGGCCGGACGGGCCGACCCCCGAGGACCTGCTCGCCGTCCTCGCCGAGATGGGTGTCGCCGCCCACTCGGAGCCCTTCACGGGCTCGATGCGCGGCGAGGTCGACCTCGATCAGGCGGCCCACTTCACGCGGATCCGCCTCTGCCTCGCGCCCGAGCGCGAGGGTGAGGTCCGCGAGTTCCTCGCGGCCCAGGCGGCGACGCCGGGGCGGGCGCTGCGCGCGATCTGGTGGGACGTCGCCTAGCGCGTCGCCTCCTCCCACCTCGAGCGGCCCACGGTAAGCGCGGCGTGGGACCATTGGCCCCGGTTAATGTGTAGTACGGGACTCAACATTCGATAGGTTGGACTCATGAGTGCACTACTCGCAGGTATCTCCACCCTGACCCTGGCCAGGTGGCAGTTCGCCGTGACCACCGTCTTCCACTTCCTGTTCGTCCCCCTGACGATCGGCCTGTCACTGCTGGTGGCCATCTTGCAGACCGCGGCCTACCGCACGGGCGACGGGGCCTGGGAGCGGGCGACGCGCTTCTTCGGCAAGCTCTTCCTCGTCAACTTCGCGATCGGCGTGGTGACCGGGATCGTGCAGGAGTTCCAGTTCGGCATGGACTGGTCGCGCTACTCGGTCTTCGTCGGCAACATCTTCGGCGCGCCCCTCGCCATCGAGGGGCTGCTCGCCTTCTTCATGGAGTCGACGTTCCTCGGCGTCTGGATCTTCGGACGTGGTCGGGTGAGCCCGCGGGTCCACGTCCTGTCGATCTGGCTCGCGAGTCTCGGCACGATCCTCTCGGCCGCCTTCATCGTGGCGGCCAACGCCTGGATGCAGCACCCGGTCGGCTACACGATCGATCCCCACACCCACCAGGCCGTGATGACGAACTTCTGGGCCGTCATGACGAACTCGACCTTCGTCCTCGAGTACGGGCACGTCCTCTTCGCGGCCTTCCTCACCGGGGCCGCCTTCCTCCTCGGGGTTGCCGCGTGGCACCTGCGCCGGGGCCACGACACCGCCGCCTTCGCCAAGGCCGCGCGCGTCGGCGTCGTCGTCGTGCTCATCGCCGCGGTCGGCACGATCTTCCTCGGCGACTCCCAGGGCAAGCAGATGGAGACCCAGCAGCCCATGAAGATGGCCGCGGCGGAGGCCCTCTACGACACGACGAGCGCCGCCTCCTTCTCGCTGCTCACCATCGGCAATCTCTCGGGCAACCCGATCTTCCAGGTTCGGGTGCCCCACATCCTGAGCGTCCTCGCGACCAACACGTGGGACGGCAAGGTGGAGGGGATCCACCAGCTCCAGGCCCAGGCGACGAAGACGTACGGCGCGGGCAGCTACGTGCCGGTCATCTGGCTCCTCTACTGGACCTTCCGGATCATGGTGGGCCTCGGCATCCTCCTGCTCGCGCTCGGGGCCATCGGCATCTGGCTGATGCGCCGGCGCCGCCTCGAGCAATCGCCGCGCTTCCTGCGCTTCGCCGCCTGGATGATCCTGGCGCCCTTCATCGCCAACTCGGTGGGCTGGATCTTCACCGAGGTCGGCCGCCAGCCCTGGGTCGTCTACGGACTGCTCAAGACCTCGAACGCCGTCTCGGTCATCTCGCCCGGCTACGTGGCGACCAGCCTCATCGGCTTCACCGCGATCTACACCGTCCTCGCGATCATCGAGATCGCGCTCATGATCCGCCTGGCCCGAGTCCCGGAGGCGCCGCTGTCGCCCGCCGAGGCCGAGTCCGCGCCCGAGCTCGTCTACTAGGAGGTGGCCGTGTTCGCCGTCACCGCATCACCGAGCGGCCTCGAGCAGCTCTGGTTCGCCCTCATCGGAGTGCTCTGGCTGGGGTACTTCTTCCTGGAGGGCTTCGACTTCGGCGTGGGGGTCCTGCTCCCGTTCGTCACGCGCGACGACGTCGATCGGCGCGTCGTCATCAACAGCATCGGACCCGTGTGGGACGGGAACGAGGTCTGGCTGCTGGTGGCCGGCGGGGCGACCTTCGCGGCCTTCCCCCTCTGGTACGCGACGGTCTTCTCGGGCTTCTACCTCGCCCTCTTCGTCGTGCTGGCGGCCCTCATCGTGCGCGGGATCGCATTCGAGTTCCGGCACCGGCGCGACGACGCCCGGTGGCGGCGGGCCTGGGACCGGGCCATCTTCTGGGGGTCGGCCCTGCCGGCCCTCCTCTGGGGGGTCGCCTTCGCGGACTTCGTCCACGGGGTGCCGATCGTCGCGGGCGGTGCCTGGACCGGAACCTTCTTCGACCTGGTGAAGCCGTACGCGCTGCTCGGCGGACTGGCCACCCTGTCGCTCTTCACCCTCCACGGCGCCACCTACCTCGGTCTGAAGGCCGAGGACCCGGTGCGCGAGAACGCGCGCGCGCTCGGACAGCGCCTCGCCCCGGTGACCTTCGTGCTGGTCACCGCCTTCCTCGGCTGGACCTACCTGAGCGCCCACGCCTGGCACCACGTGGGACTGGTCCCGCCGCTGCTGCCGATCCTCGCGGTCGGTGCGCTGGCGGCCGTCGGGTGGCTCATCGGCGAGCGCATGGAGGGCTGGGCCTTCGTGGCGACGGCCTTCGTCGTGCTGGCGCTCTTCACGACGCTCCTCCTCGACCTCTACCCGAACGTGCTCGTCAGCTCGGTGCGGACCTCCTACGACCTCAGCATCGTCGCGAGCGCGTCGCATCCCTACACTCTCAAGGTGATGAGTTGGGTGGCCCTGATCTTCACGCCCTTCGTGTTGGCCTACCAGGGCTGGACGTACTGGGTGTTCAAGAAGCGGGTCGGCCGTCCCGATCGAGTCGAGCAGCCGACCGAGGCCTAGGGCCGCGTCCCCGGGGGCCCTGCTCGCGCGCCTGCGGCGCGCGAGTCCCCTCGCGACGCGGGGCGTCGCCGCCGCGGTCGCGACCAGTCTCGTCGCGACGGGGGCACTCGTCGTCCAGGCGTTCGCCCTCGGGGCGGTGCTGGCGGCGCTCGCGCGGGACCCAAGCGCCGGCCTGACACCCCTCGCGTGGCTCGTCGGGGCGACCACCGTGCGCGCCCTCGCGAGTGGCCTCGGCGAGACGATCACGACCCGACTCGCCGCGCCCGTCCGCCGCGACCTGCGCCGCCGCGCCGTCGCCGTCGTGCTCGACCGCGGCCGTGAGGCCGGTGCCGAGGCGACGACGCAGCTCCTGACCCGGGGTCTCGACGAGCTCGAGGCCTTCCTCTCCAGCTACGTCCCGGCCCTCGTGCTCGCGCTCGTCGCGCCGGTCGGCGTGGCCCTCGTGATCGGCGTCGAGGACTGGCTGAGTGGCGTGATCGTCGCCGTCTCGGCCCTGGTGCTACCGGTCTTCATGGTCCTGCTGGGTCTCGCCGCACGCGACGAGATGGACCGACGCTGGCGCGACCAGCAGCGCCTCGCCGCCTACCTGGGCGACGTGGTGCGCGGCATGCGCGACCTCAAGTCCCTCAACCGCTCGCGCGACGCGGTGCGCTCGCTCGACGACGCGGGGGAGGCCCTCACGCGATCCACGATGGCGACGTTGCGGGTCGCCTTCCTGTCGACCTTCGCCCTCGAGCTGCTGAGCTCCCTCGCGACCGCGCTCGTGGCCCTGTCCCTCGGGCTGCGCCTGATCCACGGCGGGCTCTCCCTCGAGCGCGCCCTCGTCGTGCTGTTGCTCACGCCCGAGGTGTTCGCACCGCTGCGCCGAGCGGCCGCCCGCTACCACGACGGCACCGTGGGGATGAGCGCGGCGGGGGACGTGCTCGACCTCGTCGAGCGGGCCCGTCCCGCGGGAGGTCGTCCGGCTCCCGCCGCGCCCCCGGCGATCACCGTCGCCGCCGTGCGAGCCCGCCCGTCCCTCGCCGCGGTCGAGGCCCTCGTCGGGCCGGGCGGTCGACTCACCCTGCGGGGACCGTCCGGGGCGGGCAAGACGAGCCTGCTGCGCGTGGTCGCCGGCCTCGCCGACCCCCACGAGGGTGAGGTGCTGGTCGACGGCGTCCCACTCGCGCGGATCGACCCCGACGCGTGGCGGGCCCGCGTGGGCTGGCTCGACCAGGACCCGACGCTGCGGGGAACGACGACCCGCGACGCCCTGGCGCCGGGCGGCGCGGCGAGCGACGCGACGCTGCGGGACCTCCTCGACGACCTCGGCCTCGACCTCGCGCTCGACGCGCCGCTCGTCGGCCTCGAGCTCTCCGCCGGCGAGCGCCGACGACTGGCCCTCGCGGGCGCGCTCGCGCGCGACCCCCTCGTGCTCGTGCTCGACGAGCCGACGGCCCACCTCGACCCCGCGAGCGCCGCGCGGGTGCGCGCGGTGCTCGCGCGCTCGCGCGCCACCGTGATCGTCGCGGCCCACGAACGCGTGGTCGAGGGCCCCGAGGTGGCCGTCCGGTGAGCGTGCGGGAGGCGATGGCGGCCGAGCGGCGAGGGATCGCGCGGGCGCTGGGGATCGGCGTCGTCGTGGCCCTCAGCACGGCCGGGCTCTCGCTCACCTCGGCCTGGCTCATCGTGCGGGCGTGGCAGCGGCCGGCGGTGCTCTCGCTGAGCGTCCCCATGGGCCTCGTCCAGATCTTCGCGCTGGCGAAGGCGGCCACCCGCTACGCCGAGCGCACGGCGACCCACCGGGTGGCCCTCGCGGTCGTGTCGCGGGTCCGCGCCGACCTCGCGCGCGAGATCGAGCCGCTGGTGCCGGCGGGGCTCGGGCCCCGGCCGGGGGAGGTGGTGGAGCTGGCGCTCACCGACGGCGACCGCGTCGAGAGCCTGCTGGTCGCCGTGGCGGCACCGCTCGCCGCGGGAACGGTGGCCGCCCTCGTCGTCGCGGTCGTCCTCGGCTTCCTGGTGCCCCTGGCGGGCCTCGCCCTCCTCGTCGCCCTCCTCGTCGCCCTCGGCGTCGGGCCGGTGAGCGCCCGGCTCGCCGCGCGGGCCGAGGAGCGTCGCGACGCCGCGCTCGTCGCGCTCGCCGACCTCGTCGACGACGTGGTGCGGGACCCGGCGGCGGTAGCGCTCGGCGAGGGGCGCGCGAGCGCTCTCGCGCGACTCGACGAGCACGAGGACGCCCTCGACCGCGCCCGGCGGGCGGGGGCGTGGGTGCGCGCCCTCACGACGGCCACCCTCACGGCGACGAGCGGGCTCGCCGCGGCGGCCGTCGTGGCGCTGAGTGCCGACGCGCGCGCCGGCGGGCACC
>DAIDKS010000012.1 GCA_027449885.1 Acidimicrobiaceae bacterium | reverse complement strand
CGGTGAACTGGTCGTTCTCGAGGATGTTGCCGCCGATCGCCACGATCGCGGCGCTCGCCGCGTGGACGATCCCCGGGCGGTCCGCGCAGCGCAGCGTCAGGACGTAGTGGGCCACTAGCCCCGGTAGGCGAAGAAGCCCTGACCGGACTTGCGGCCGAGCAGACCCGCCTGGACCATCCGCGAGAGCAGCGGCGGCGGGGCGAGGTGGGACTCCTTGAACTCCGAGTAGAGCGAGTCGGCGACCGCGAGGGTGGTGTCGAGGCCGATGAGGTCGGTCAGGGCGAGCGGCCCCATCGGGTGGGCGCAGCCCACCACCATGCCGGTGTCGATGTCCTCGGCGCTCGCGAAGCCCGACTCCAGCATCCGGATGGCCGAGAGCAGGTAGGGGATGAGGAGGGCGTTGACGACGAAGCCGGCCCGGTCGGGCGAGGTGATGACCTTCTTGCCGAGGGTGTCGGTGGCGTAGGCCCGCACGCGGGCCGTCGTCTCGGGGCTCGTCAGCAGCGAGGAGATCACCTCGACGAGCTTGAGGACGGGCACCGGGTTGAAGAAGTGCATGCCGATGACCTGCTCCGGGCGCTTGGTGGCCATGGCGAGCTTGATGATCGGGATCGAGGAGGTGTTGGTGGCGAGGATCGCGTCGGAGTCGGCGACGACGGCGTCGAGGCGCTTGAAGACGCCGACCTTGGTGGCCTCGTCCTCGGCGACCGCCTCGACCACGATCTGGCGGTCGGCGAAGCGCGTGAAGTCCTCGGTGAAGCTCAGGTTGCCCCGCACGCGGTTGGCCTCCTCCTCGGACAGCTTGTTGGCGGCGACGGCCCGCGTGAGGGACTTCTCGATGCGCGCGACCCCGGCGGCCAGGGCCTCGGCGTTGCGCTCGATGACGATGACGTCCGCCCCGCCACGCGCGGCGACCTCCGCGATGCCCGCGCCCATCAGCCCGCACCCGACGACTCCGACCCGCTCCATAGTCCCTCCTCGACGCGGCCTGACGGCCCCGACGAGTCTAGGCCCGGTCCCGCTCCCGGTCCGGAGGGCGTGCCGACGCGTCGCTACGATGGGCGCGAGCGAGGAGACGGGCCATGGACAGCGTCAATGTCATCATCGAGATCCCCCGGGGCAGCCAGAACAAGTACGAGTACGACCACGAGACCGACTCGATCGTCCTCGACCGCCACCTGGTCGTGTCGATGGGCTACCCGGCCGAGTACGGGTTCATCCCCGACACCCTCGGCGGTGACGGCGACCCGCTCGACGCGCTCGTGCTGACCGAGTACCCGACCTTCCCCGGCGTCACCATCGCCTCCAAGATCCTCGGCATGTGCGTCATGACCGACGAGAAGGGGGAGGACGCGAAGCTCCTCGCCGTGCCGACCTACGACAAGCGCTGGAAGACGGCGACCGACATCGGCGACGTGCCGACCGAGGTCCTCGACCGCATCAGCCACTTCTTCCGGGTCTACAAGGACCTGGAGGAGGGCAAGTGGGTCAAGGTCGACCGGTGGGCGGGCCGCGAGGAGGCCGAGGCGGAGCTGGCCGCGTCGCGGGCCCGGTACCGCGGCTAGGGGGCCCCACGGAGGGCGTCGACGCACTCGATGACCGGGCGGCCGAGGTCGTCCCGGCGGCCCGGCGGGCACTGATCGCGGGGCAGGGGGTCTTCTACGCGCTGCTCGCCGTGTGCGTCGTGGTGCGGCACGACACGACGGCCCAGAACGACGGAATCTCCTTCTACGGGGTCTACCCGCCCACCATCCCCCTCCTGATCGCGGCGTTCGGGGCGGGTGGCCTCGGCCTGTGGCGGGCGGCGAGCGCCCTCGGGGCGATCGTCCCGGCGCTGGGGTCGGCCCTGCGGGCGGTCGCTACCGGACTCGGGCTGCTGCTCCTCACCCCCTACGACGTGAACGCCTACTTCAACTGGACCCACATGACCATCGGGGTCGTCATGGCCCTCGTCCAGGGGGGCGTCACCATCGCCCTGGTGCGGCGCGACGCCCGGGCGGGGACCTGGGCCATCGCCTCCCTGCAGCTCGCCGGGGGGCTGCTCGCCGCCGTGTCGCTGCCCACCTGGCACGTCACCTACCTCCTCCAGGGGGAGATCGTCTACGAGATCGGCTTCGGCCTCGCGGCCCTCGCCTGGCTGCGCTGGGCGCGGGGCTACGAGCGGATCATCGACTCGGCGATCGCGTAGAGCGAGGTCCGCCACTCGTCGAGCGAGGCCGCGAGCGGGTGGTCGCCCTGGAGGGCGACCCGGCCGAAGAAGAGGGCGTACCAGACGCGGGCGAAGGCCGCCGCGTCGATCGAGGGCACGAGCAGCCTCCGGTCGACGATCGGCTGGACCCGCTCGATGATGTACGCCCCGGCCTCGCGCTGGGCGTCCTGGATGCCCTCGGTCGCCCGGTCGTTGTGGTTGGCGAAGGAGAAGCTCTCGACCCGCACGGTGCGCGAGTGGTAGCGCTCGGGACGCTCGGCGTCGTCGATCATGTGCTGCATCGCGCGACGCAGCCCGTCGGTCGTCGTGACGCCCGCGAGGGGCGCGACGAAGCGCTCGGCGGCCCGCAGGACCTCCTCGTGGTAGCGCACGACGATCGTCTCGGCGAGCAGGCCCTCACGGTCGGTGAAGTAGCTGTAGAGGAGCGACACCGAGACGCCGGCCAGGTCGGCCACGCGCTTGATGCGGTAGCGGGTGATGCCCTGGGACTCGAGTTCCTTCAGCGACGCGTCGAGGATTCGCTCCCGGCTCACGGCGTCCACGCTAGCCCTCGGCGTCGCGCCGTCCGGAAGGGGGCGTCGGCCGCTAGCGTCGCCGCCGTGGACCTTACGGACAGCATCGACATCGCGGCTCCCGCGGCCGACGTCTTCGCGCGGGTGTCGGACCTCTCGACCATGGGCGCCCGCTCGCCCGAGAACACCGGGGGCGCCTGGATCGACGGCGCCAGCGGACCGGCCCTCGGGGCGCGCTTTCGCGGCACCAACGCGCGCGGCGACGACGCCTGGGCGACGATCGCCGAGGTCGTCGCCTACGAGCCGCCCCGGCGGTTCCACTTCGTCGTCACCTACGAGGGCGAGCCCGTCTCGCGCTGGGAGTACGAGATCGAGCCGACGGCGAGCGGGTGCCGGGTGACCGAGCGCTGGCGCGACGACCGGGGCCCGGCCCTGAGGGACGAGGACGACGACCGGGCGACCTTCACGGTGTCCTCTATTCGCGCGACGCTCGAGGGCCTGCGCGCCGAGTGCGAGGCCGCGGAGCGGCCCTAGCGAACGAGGGGGAAGCCCGAGGTCACCCGGGCCGTGAGGTCGCGATCGACGACGAAGGCGCTGTAGTCGCCCGAGTCGGCGACGATCTCGAGCACCTCGTCACCCCCGACGCAGAGCGCCGTGGCGAGGGCGTCGGCGATCGCCAGGTCCGGTCCGGCAACGCTCGCCGACAGGTAGCGCGAGCGCGGCGTCCCGTCGTGGGGGTCGATGAGCTGGTCGGGCCGCTCGTAGTCGCCCGAGGTGGCGAGGGCGCCGCGCAGCGCGACCACCGCGATCAGCCGGGTGCGGTCGCGCGGGTCGGCGACGCCCACCGTGAGGGGCTCGCCGTCGAGGTCCCCGCGCGAGGCGATGTCTCCGGCCGCGTTCACCATCGCCGCGCGCACCGCCGGGTGGTCGAGGGCCGCCAGCGCCCGCTCGGCCGCCCACCCCTTCACGAGACCCGTGGGGTCGACGCCCCCGGGCAGGGCCCACGGGTCGAACCAGCCTCCCGTCATGTCGCGCACCCGCGCACAGAGGTCGAGGACCTCGGCGACCTCGGGCGGCGTTTCGCCGAGCGTGAGCTCGCCGCGGCGCAGTCGGCTGATCGGGCTGTCGGGGCGCCAGGTGGAGAAGACGGCGTCGTCGCCGCGCAGGCCCGCGGCGGCCGCGTCGACGAGGCCGCCGGCCGTCGCGTCGTCGAGGTCGTCGCCGAAGAGGTCGACGGTGACGACGGTTCCCATCACCTCGATGCGGTGGTGGCGGGCGGCCTCGGCCACGGCGTCGACGCTACTTCAGCTTGAGCGCGCTGAGGGCTCCCTGGAGCGACTGGGCGAAGCCGGCGCTCGTGTAGCTGGCCCCCGACACGCCCTGGATCTGGGCGCTCTGGGCCGACATCGCCTGCTGCTCGAGCATGGGGATCGAGACCTGGTCGATGTACTGGCTCCGGGGGTTGCCGAAGGCGTTGTGCGAGGCGATCGCCACCTTGGTGATCTTCGAGCCGTCGGCGGTCACCTTCACGGAGAGGACGCCGAAGTAGTAGTTGACGCGGGGGCCGGTCGCGGTGCGCACCCCGGTCGCCGCCGCGGCCGTCGTCGGGGTGCCCCCGCTCGACCCGGTCGACGCGGCGGTGGAGGACGTCGCGCCGCTCGCGCCGGCGCTCGCGGAGGAGGTCGTGGTCGAGCCGCCGCCCGAGCCGGATCCCGACCCCGTCGGGGCGGCCGTCGTCGGGGTGCTCGCGCCGGTCGTCCCGGTCGCGGTCGGGAGGACGACCTTCGCGGGGGTGGAGCGGAAGGCGAGGACGCCGACGAGTCCGGCCAGCGTTCCGGCGACGACGAAGGGGGTGCGGTTCATGGGTCTCCTAGAAGGCGAAGGACTCGACGTGGATGCGCTCGAGGGGCACGGCGCCGCCCCGGGCCGCGGCGACCACGGCGCGGGTGAAGCCCTCGGGCCCGCAGACGTAGACGTCGCGCTGGGCGAGGTCGGGGACGAGGCGCCGCAGTGCGCGGGCGTCGAGGCGGACCTGGTGGCGCGAGCCCACGAGGTCGTGGACGACGCCGCCCCGGGCCCCGACGATCTCGGCCATCTCGTCGCGGTGCACGAGGTCCTCGGGCGTGGTGCCGCGCAGGATGGCGATGACGTCGGTGCGCTCGGGCAGGTCCTCGGCGAGCGCGCGCAGGGGCGTCACGCCGACGCCGGCGCCGACGAGCAGGACGCGGTCCGAGGTCCGGGCGTCGGCCGTGAAGGTCCCGTAGGGGCCCTCGGCGATGACCCGGGTGCCGGGGCGCAGGCGTGAGAGCAGGGTCGACTGGTCCCCGAGGGCCTTCACGGTGACGCGCAGGTAGGGGGGCTGGGGCAGGGCCGAGAGGGAGTAGGGGTGGCTGTGCCACCAGAGGCCGGGGGCGAGGAAGCGCCACTGGAAGAACTGCCCGCCGGCGACGGCCAGGTCCTCGAGGTGGGTGCCGACCAGGGTGAGGGAGTGCACCCCGGGGGCCACCTCGAGGACCTCGGCGACGCGGAGCTGGTGGCGGGAGTTGCGCACCAGCGGGACGACGACCCGAGAGCCGACGAGGATGGCCGCCACGACGGCCCAGAGGGCCAGCCAGGCGACGGTCGAGTCGGTGTGCCCGAGGAACGGGACGCCGACGTGGATCTGGTGGGCGACCGCGAGGGCGACCGCCAGGTAGAGGTAGAGGTGGATGACCCACCACGTCTCGTAGCGCATCCGGCGCCGGGCGATCCGGTGGGAGGAGAACGACGCGACGAGGAGCAGCCCGAAGGCGACGACAGCGGCCAGCATGTCGGGGTAGTGGAAGAGGAACTGGGTCACCTGGCTCACGACGCCCAGGTGGGACATCTCGGCGTACCCCAGGGTGATCGTGACCACGTGGACCGCGATCGACCCGACGGCCCACGGGGCGACGGTGCGGTGCCAGCGCACCAGCCGGTCCTGACCCACGGCCCGTTCGAGGAGGGGCAGGCGGGCGACGAGGACGACGAGGAGGGCGAGGGCGTAGGCGCCGACGAAGCCCGCGAGCCGGCCCCCGGCGAGGAACCAGCCACCGGGCGAGGTCAGCGCCCCGCCCGTCTCGGTCCCGGCGAAGAGCGCGAGCGTGCCCCCGAGTCCGAGCCCGGCGAGGGCCTCGAGGGCGTGGACGGCCGAGGGGTGGGGGCGTCCCGGGCGCGCGCGGTGGGTGGTCCGCGTCGACCAGGAGGGCCGGACGGGTCGGTCGGTGATGCTCACGGGGTGCGACCGTACTGGGGCCAGGTAAGAAGGCCCGAAGAATCCCGTAGTCCCGGGCGAAGGACCTGAGGCGCTCTCAGGTGGCCCGCGCCCAGTCGGGGCGGCGGGGCAGTCCGCTGCGGCCGCCCTCGGGCTTCACGAAGAGGGCCTGGTGGACCTCGAGGTGGTGGCGGGTGAAGGCGGCCGAGGAGGCCGTCATGTAGAGGCGCCAGACGCGGAGTCGCTCCGCTCCGACCAGGGACGTCGCCTCCTCCTCGTGGGCCGCGAGGTTGGCGACCCAGGCGTCGAGGGTCAGGGCGTAGTGCTCGCGCAGGCTCTCCAGGTGGGCGAGCTCGAGCCCGGCGCGCTGGAATCGCGTGACGACGGAGCCGACCTCGTGGAGCTCGCCGTCGGGGAAGACGTAGCGGTCGATGAAGGGGCTGTGGGTCCGCGAGGCCCGCCGTCCGAGCAGGTCGACGAGGGTGTCGCGCACCTCGCTCGCGCGCGTGGGCGCCGGGTTGAGGGGTCGCGCGGAGGGCCGTCCGATCGCGTGGTTGAGGTAGCGGCCGCCGGGGGCGAGCAGGTCCACGACCCGGCCCACGTACTCCGGCAGGGCCCGCCGACCGACGTGCTCGACCATGCCGATGGAGCTGATCGCGTCGTAGGGCCCGTCGGCGACGTCGCGGTAGTCGCTGACGCGGAACTCGGTGAGGTCCCCGACGCCGGCCGCCGCGGCCCGCTCGCGCGCGAGCGCCGCCTGGGGCTCCGACAGGGTGATCCCGACGACGCGGGTCCCGTAGGTGCGCGCCGCGTGGATGGCCATCGTGCCCCACCCGCACCCGATGTCGAGCAGGCGGTGCGCGGGCCCGAGCCCCAGCTTGCGGGCCACGAGGTCGACCTTGCGTGTCTGGGCCGAGGTCAGGTCGTCGTCGCCCTCGTCGAAGACGGCGCAGGAGTAGGCCATCGAGGGGCCGAGCACCAGGGCGTAGAACTCGTTCGAGACGTCGTAGTGGTGGGTCACCGTCGCGCGGTCCCGTCCCCGCGCGTGACGACGTCCCCGCGGCCGGGCCTCGATCGCGGGCGGGGTCCGGGGCCGCAGGACGTCGGGGCCGATCGCGGCGACCAGCGCGGCGAGGTCGCCGAGGTGACGCCAGGGGTCGATGCGGGGGATCTCGAGGTCGACGAGGGCCCGCAGGTCGCCCTCGACGTCGAGTCCGCCGGTGACGTAGGCGCGGGCGAGGCCCAGCTCGCCGGGCCGCGTGAGGATGCGGGCGAGGCCGTCGGCGCTACGCAGCACCAGGGTCACCGGCGTCGGGCGCGGGGGCTCGGCCACGCTGCCGTCGAAGGCCCGGATGCGGACGGGCACCGGTCCCAGGACGCGGGTGACGAAGGTCGCGACGTCCACGCTCCTCCTCGTCTCTGGCGGCGCGCGCTCACCGGGACGATACTGCAACGGTGACCTCCTTCGACGACGCGCGCGCGGACTTCGACCGCTGGCGCGCGGGACTCGCCCCCGACCCGTTCCGCGACGACGCCCTGCTCGGGGCCCTGCTCGACCGCCACGTCGCGGGGGACCGCCGGCGCGCGCTCGACGCGCTCGCCTCGGACTTCGCCCGTGCCGTCGTGGAGACGGTGGGTCCCCGGGCCCTGCGCTACGAGCACCGCGACCACCTGCCGGTCCACGCCCCCTACGACGCGCTCGGTCGCCGGGTCGAGCGGATCGAGTTCGACCCCTCCTACCACGACGCGGGCCGAGTCGTGTGGTCGAGCGGGCTGCTCGAGCTGAGCGCCACGCCGGGTCGGGCCCTCGAGCAGGCCGTCCTCCTCTACCTCCTCTCCTGGGAGGGCGAGGCCGGCCACGCCTGTCCGGCGACCTGCACCATCGGGCTCGCGCGGGCCCTGCGTCGGCGCGCCGACGTCGAGGTCGCGGCCCGCTTCCTGCCGGCGCTCGCGACGTCGGCCTACCCGGCCGCGCGCGGCGCCCAGTTCCTCACCGAGGTCCAGGGCGGCAGCGACGTCGGGGCCAACGCGACGCGCGCCGTCGACCTCGGCGACGGGACCTACGCGATCTCGGGGGAGAAGTGGTTCTGCTCGGTCGCCGACGCCGACCAGTTCCTGGTGACGGCGCGGGTGGGCGACGCGCCGGGGACCTCCGGCCTCGGGTGCTTCGTGGTGCCCCGGGAGATCGACGGTCGGCCCAACGGGTTCCGACTGCGCCGGCTGAAGGAGAAGCTCGGCACCCGGGGCCTCGCCTCGGGCGAGATCGACTTCGAGGGGGCCCGGGCCTGGCCGATCGGGCCGATCGAGGAGGGCTTCCGCACCGCGGTCGGGGTCGTGCTCAACACCTCGCGCTGGATGACGGCCGTGGGGGCGACCGGGATCATGTGGCGGGCCGAGTCCGAGGCCCGCGCCTACGCCCGGGCCCGCCGAGCCTTCGGCCGGCCGATCGGGGAGTTCCCGGCCGTCCAGCGCACCCTCGCCCACCTCAGCGCCGCCCGCGCGGGCGCGCTCGCCCTCGTCGTGGAGCTGAGCGCCCTCGAGGATCGCCTCGACGCCGGCACGGCCGACGAGGACGACGTCCTCGTCCACCGACTCCTCGTGAACCTGGCGAAGTTCGTGACGACGCGCCAGGCGACCATCGCGGTGCGCGACGCCATCGAGGTCCTCGGGGGCAACGGGACGATCGAGGAGTTCTCGGTCCTGCCCCGCCTCTACCGCGACGCCATCGTCTACGAGTCCTGGGAGGGCACCCACAACGTGCTGGTCGCCCAGGTCCTCCACGACCTCGCCCGCCTGCCCCTGCTCGACGCCCTCGACCGTCGCGTCGACGCCTGGCGGGGTGACGACCCCCTCGAGGTGCGCCGACGGCTGAGCGTCGCCATGACGGGGCTGCGCCGGGCCGCAGCCGACCTCGACGAGGGGTCCTGGAGCGGCCGTCCCCTGCTCGAGGAGCTCGGTCGGCTGATCGAGGTGGTGCTGCTCGCCGGGGTCGCCCCGGCCCGCGCGGCCCTCCTGCTCGGCGCGTCGCACGACGAGCGCGACCTCGTCGTCGCGGCGCTCGCCGAGACCTCCTAGTCCGTCGCCGCGGGCGCGGGCGCGAGCCCCGCCACGTGGCTCGCGGTGTTGACGGCGTCGACGAGCTCGTCGAGGTGCGCCGCGATCGAGGGCGGGGCTCCCGCCGCCGCGAGCGCGTCGCTCACGCGCTCGACCACCGCGCGCAGCGGCGTCGCCGCCGCGAGGGGCTCGCCGCGCAGGTGGGACGCCAGTCGGGCGAGGGCCGTGGCGACGCCGTCGCGCAGCTCGGCCAGGTCGACCCCCGGCGCTCGCACCCCCCGCTCGGCGTCGAGGCGCAGCGCGTGGGTCGCGCGCAGGACGCGGATCGTGGCGCGCAGCAGTCCCCGCCCCTCCCGGGCCGCGAGGCGCGAGGACCCCGGCTCCTCGACCGAGCGCCCGACGGCCACCTCGGCCCGGGCCCAGGCGACCCGGGCCGAGCGCGACGCGCAGCGCAACGCCGCCGCGTCGGGCGGGACGGCCGCCGTGGCGTCGAGGGTGCCGGTCGCGTAGGCGGACAGGGCGTCGGCGAGGTCGGCCATCGCCGCGACGACTCCCGCGCGGGCGGGCGTCGGCCAGAGGCGGTAGGCGATCCAGGCGATGAGGCCCCCGAGGCTCACGTCGAGGAGGCGGTCGAGCGCCGTCGCCCAGGGATCGGGCGTCGCGACGGCGAGCAGGACGAGCACGAGCGCCGTGACGAAGGTGACGCTCACGGTGAAGCTGGCCGACCACGTCGAGAAGGCGGCCCCGGCGCACAGGGCGACGAGGGCCGTCGTCACACCGACGTCCGGGTGCAGCGCCCCCACCACGAGGGCCGCCGCGGCCGCCCCAACGGCGGTGCCCACGACGCGGCCCACGCCGTAGTGGACGAGGCTCGCGTAGTCGGGCTTCAGGACGAAGGCGACGCTGAGGGCGACCCAGTAGCCGCGGGGCAGCCCCAGGGCCGCGGCGAGGAGCGACGCACCGGGCACCGCGACCGCGAGGCGCAGGGCGTGGCGTCGCGCCGGGCCGTCGCGCCGGGCGGCGTCGCGCACGACGCCGAGGGCCTCGCGGACCCGGTCGAGGTCGACCCGGTCCCAGGTCGGACGCGGGGGGCTCCAGGCCCCGCGGACCCCCTCGGCCGCGAGGTCGTTCACCAGCTGGCGCATCGACCGCAGCTGGCCGGCGACGGCCGCGAGATGCGACCGGTACCGCGAGGCGAGGAGGCTCGCCTCGTCGGCGGCCCCCGCGGGCGGATCGGACGCGCGAGGGACCGACGGCACGTCGATCACGACCCGGGCTCCTCGTCCGGGGCGGCCCCGCAGGACGGTCGCCACCTCCACGAGGGCGCCCGACATCCCCTCGCGCAGGGCGTCGAGGTCGCGGGTCGTGGCGCCGAGCTCGCCCAGCCGGTCGCGCAGCCCGGCGATCGTCGTCAGCTCCAGGCGCATCCGACGCAGGAGGTCGAGCGTGCCGCGCAGCTCACCGACGTCGCGCCGCCCGAAGAGCGAGGCCGGGGCGAAGGTCGCCTCGGCCTCGTCGACGACCTGGAGGGTGGCGATGGCGGAGCGTCCGGCCTCGGCCCGGGCCATCTCGGCGACGGCCTCGCAGGCGTCGGCGAGGCGCCGGCGCTGGTACCCGAGGGTGGCGGGCAGGCGCAGGGCGACCAGGGCGACGACCTCGACGAGGGCGCCGAGGACGACGAAGAGGGCGAGCCGTCCGGCGACGGCGGCCGACCCGGCGAAGCGGCCGAAGACGACGAAGGCGACGACGCTCTGGTTGCCGATGGCGCCCATCGTCGGCCCGAGGGCGACGAGCAGGCCCGCCCCCGCGCAGAGCACGACGAGGACGGCGACGTGCAGCCACGTGCGGTCGGCGCTCAGCGCCCCGGCGAGCACGGCGCCACCCATGGCGAGGGCGTCGAGCACGGCGAGGGGCAGGGGCAGGCGGGGCGACCCGATGAGCGAGACCACCGCGACGAGCTCGGCGCCGATCGCCATGGCGATCGCCCCGAGCGTCGTGCCCGACAGCATCCCCAGGGCGAAGACGGCGACGACCGGGGCGGCCGTGACGGCGCCGGCGACGGGGGCGAGGAGGTGCGCGTCGAGCCGGACGGTCGAGCGCGCCCGCTCGCGCCAGCGCGCCCGATCGCCTCCCGCGGTGGCCATGGGGGTCACCCTACCGAGGGCCGCCCCGCTCGTCGGGGCCCTAGCGGTGCAGCCAGATGCGGCCGACGCCGACGCCCACGTCGAGCGAGATCGTCGCCCGGGCGTGTGCCACGGTGGGGAAGCGCGGGTCCTCCCACGCCCGTCCGAGGCCGGTGCGGGTGGTGACGACGACGTCGACCCCGGGGGGCGCGACGACGGTGACGTTGCCCACGTCGACCGAGACCTCGAGTCGGGCCCCCGACGTCACCCGCGCGTGGCGCAGGTCGACCACGAGGTTGCCGGCGAGCATCCGCTCGGTGTAGGTCCCGGCGAGGGTGCTCGGGTGGACCGTGCGTGAGCCCACCCCGCTGCCGAGCGGCACGCCGGCGAGCGGGCCGATGGCGACGACGCCGGCGACGGCGAGGACGGTGAGGGCGAGGACGGCCCCCGCGCCGACGGCGAACCAGCGGCGCACCCGGCCCGTCGCCCTCGACGAGTCGAGCACGGCGAGCAGGAGGGTGAGGAGGGCCGCCGCGGCGATCAGGCCACCCCCGCCGAGGGGGTGGGGGCGATCGACGAGGACGATGACGAGCACGAGCCCGGCGCCGACGGCGACGAGGTAGCGGCCGCGGGCGGCCGCGGGCGGCCCGCCCTCGGGAGGCAGGACGACCCACAGCACGAGGTAGGCGACGATCCCCGCACCGCCGAGGAAGGCCGCGACCACGAAGGCGACGCGCACGGTGAGGGGGGCGACGGCGAAGCGCTCGGCGAGGGCCGCCGCGACGCCGCCGAGGACGCGACCCTGACGCGGTCGCGTGAGGCGGGGCGGACCCGGGGGTGGGGTCGGCGTCTCGGTTCCGGTGTCGCTCATGCCCGCACCGTAGGTGGTCGCGGGGGACCCGGACCATGGGGGCGAACCCCGAGGAGGGCCCCCGGGTCCGGGGTCTCCTCGGGGAAGTGCCGGAGGGTCCGCGAGGTGGGGACTGTGCCAAGATGCGCCCATCGACGCCGACGCCCCGCTTCCCGTCGCCCCGGGCGACCCCGACGAGGCCCCGCGGCTCGGCCACGCCCAGCGGCCGTGGCGACGGCGAGCCCGCGGAGCCGTCCTCGGTGGCGTCGCGAGTGGCCTCGCCGTCCGGCTGGGCCTACGGGTGTGGGTCGTGCGGGTCGCCGTCCTCGCCGCGGTCCTCGTCCACGGGGTGGGCCTCGTCGCCTACGTGGTCGCGTGGGTCGCCGTCCCCCGCCGCGGCGAGGACGACGGCCTCGCGGTGCGGGTCTGGCGGGACCGGCGCGAACGCCACGCGACCGTCGCGACGACGGCCGTGGCGACGGTCCTGGTGCTCGTCCTCGCGGCCCTCGGGCACGGCCTCGGCGTCGCCGCGGTGTGGCCGCTCCTGCCCACCGTGATCGGGGCGATCGTCGTCTGGCGGGGGGCCTCGACCGAGGAGCGGCGGGCCCTCAGCGCCTCCCTCACCGCGCCGGTCGTGCGGGTGGGGCGTTCGAGCGGCTGGCGGGCGACCGCCGTGCGGGTCGGGCTCGGCGTCGCCGCCGTCGTCGCCGGGCTCAACCTCCTCGTCGCCTCGCGCACCGCGGCGAGCCCGGTCACCGACCTCCTCGGCGGACTGGTCGTCACCGGCGCGGGGCTCCTCGTCCTCTTCACCCCGTGGTGGAGCGAGACGGTGCGCGAGCTCGCCGAGGAGCGACTGGCGCGCAGTCGGGCCCAGGCCCGGGCCGACGTCGCCGACCACCTGCACGACTCGGTCCTGCAGATGCTCGCCCTGATCCAGAAGGCGGCCGACGACCCGGTCGAGGTGACGCGCCTCGCCCGCAAGACCGAGCGGGACCTGCGCAGCTGGCTCTTCGGGGACGAGCGGGCCGCCCGCGACAGCGTGGCGGCGCGGGTGCGCGCGATCGAGAGCGACGTCGAGGCCGACTACGCGGTGCGCGTCGAGACGGTCCTCGTCGGGGACGCCCCGGTCACCGAGGCCCACGAGGCCCTCGTCCTCGCCGCCCGCGAGGCCGTCGTCAACGCGGCGAAGTGGTCGGGAGCCCCCGTCGTGTCGGTCTTCGCCGAGATCGCCCCCGGTGAGATGAGCCTCTACGTGCGCGACCGCGGCCGCGGCTTCGACCCCGACGCCGTGGGAGACGACCACCACGGCGTCGCCCACTCGATCGTCGAGCGGGTCGCGCGGGCCGGGGGCGTCGCCCGCGTCACCAGCCGGCCGGGCGAGGGGACCGAGGTCGAGCTCCAGTGGCGGACCGTCCCGTGAGACCCCGCGTCTTCCTCGTCGACGACCACGAGCTCATTCGCTCGGGCATCCGGGCCGAGCTCGCCGATCGGGTCGAGGTCGTCGGGGAGGCCGACGAGGTCGACGCCGCGATCGCGATGATCCTCGAGCGTCGTCCCGACGTCGTCCTGGTAGACGTGCACCTGCCGGGTGGCGGCGGCCGCGCCGTCGTCGAGGCCGTGCGGGCGGCCGGAGGGTCCGCCGCCTTCCTCGCGCTGTCGGTCTCCGACGCCCCCGAGGACGTCATCGCCCTCATCCGCGCCGGGGCCCGGGGCTACGTCACGAAGTCGATCGCCGGGGCCGACCTCGCCACGGCCGTGGAGGCCGTCGCCGAGGGCGAGGTCGTCTTCTCGCCGCGCCTCGCGGGCTTCGTCCTCGACGCCTTCCGCGACCTGCCCGCCGGGACCACGCCCGACCCCGAGCTCGACCAGCTCACCCCGCGCGAGCGCCAGGTGCTGCGGCTCATCGCGCGCGGCTTCACCTACCGCGACGTGGGGATCGAGCTGGGCGTCGCGGTGAAGACGGTCGAGAGCCACGTCTCGGCCGTCCTGCGCAAGCTGCAGCTCTCCAGCCGCCACGAGCTGACCCACTGGGCCCACGAGCGCCGTCTCCTCTAGACGCTCGGGGCCCGACGGTCCGGGGCGGTGGCGCTAGTGGGCGACCACCACCACCTCGTCACCCAGGGTCGGCCGGGCCGCCGGTCGCACGAAGACGAGGGCGACGAGGGCCGCGCCGAGCGCGGCGAGGGAGGCCGTGCGCACCGCCATCTGGAACCCGTGGACCGTCGCCGCGAGGTGGACGGCCGCCGGGGAGGTCGTCCCGGCCCGCAGCGCGGTGGCGGCCGCGCGCGCGGTGTTCTGGCTCGAGGTGGCGGCGATCGTCACCAGCACGGCGAGGCCGAGGGATCCGCCGATCTGCTGGCTGGTGTTGAGGAGCGACGAGGCGAGGCCCTGCTCGTGGTTGGCGACCCCGGCGACGGCGTTGAGGGTGAGCGGCACGAAGGTGAGGCCCATGCCGAGCCCGGTCACGAGGAGCGGCCCGAGGACGTGCCAGTAGGTGAGGCCGTCGTGGAGGAAGGAGGCCCAGAGGAGGCCCACCCCGACGAGCGCCGGACCGGCGATGGCGAAGGGCCGGGGTCCCGTGTGGCGGATGACCCGTCCGACGACCTGGCTCGAGGTCGCGACCATGAAGGGGATCGGGAGGTAGGCGACGCCGGTGAGGAGCGGGCTGTAGTGGAAGACCTCCTGCAGGAACTGGGTGAGGAAGTAGAGGAGGCCGAGCATCGCCCCACCGAGGAGGAGCATCACCCCGAGCCCGCCGGTGCGGGGCACCGCGGTGAGGAAGCGCGGGGGCATGAGGGGCTCGGCGCTGCGCACCTCGATCACCGCGAAGGCGATGAGCAGCACCACGCCGACGGCGAAGGCGCCGAGCGTCGTGGCGCTACCCCAGCCCCCGGTCGGGGCGTGGATGAGCCCGTAGACGATCGAGCCGACGCCGCCCGAGACGGTGAGGGCCCCCGGCACGTCGAGCCGCCCGCCGTGGCCGTCGATCACCGGCAGCACGAGGGGCGCGGCGACGAGGAGGAAGGCCCCGATGGGCACGTTCACGAAGAGGACCCAGCGCCAGGAGGCGACGTCGACGAGCAGTCCGCCGAGGACGAGGCCGAGCGCCCCGCCGGCGCCCGTCATCGAGGCGTAGACGGCCATGGCCCGGTGGCGCTCGGTGCCCTCGGGGAAGGTCGTCGCCACGAGGGCGAGGGCCGTCGGCGAGGCGATCGCCGCCCCCACGCCCTGGAGGGCCCGGGCCGCGATGAGCCAGCCCTGGGAGACGGCGAGGCCGCCGAGCAGGGACGAACCGGCGAAGAGCGCGATGCCGATGAGGAACATCCGCCGACGCCCGAAGAGGTCGCCGGCCCGCCCGCCGAGGAGGAGCAGTCCGCCGAAGACGAGGACGTAGGCGTCGATGACCCACGAGAGGTTGGTCGTCGAGAAGTGCAGGGCTCGCTGGATCGTCGGCAGGGCCACGTTGACGATGGTCATGTCGAGCATGACCATCAGCTGGGCGGTCGCGATCACGGCGAGGGCGACGCCGCGGCGCTCGCGCGCGCGCTTCGAGGTGTCGGCGAGGCTCATCGGCTGGTCTCCGGGGTGGTCGGTCGGGTGGCCCACAGCAGGACGTCGACGCCCGCGGGCCCCTGGCCCTCGGCGGGCCGCTCGAGGCGGGCGTGCTCGAGGGTCGTGAGGTGGGGGAAGGCGCGCGCGAGCGTCTCGTCGGTGTAGAGGCGGCGCGGGTCGGGCGGGCCCGCCACGCCCCGGGCGTCGACGTGGTGGCCGATCACGTAGAGGTGGCCGCCCGGGGCCACGCTCGCGGCGACGCGGGCGAAGAAGGAGGGCCGCTCCTCGGGGAGGAGGTGGATGTTCGCCACGACCACGAGGTCGTAGGCGTGGGACGCGACCCAGGTGGTCAGGTCGGCCGTGACCCACTCGGCGCTCAGGCCGCGCTCGCGGGCGTGCTCGGCGGCGATCTCGAGGCCGACGGCCGAGCCGTCGACGCCCGTCACGCGCCAGCCCCGGCTCGCGAGCCAGAGGGCGTTGCGCCCGGTGCCGCACCCGAGGTCGAGGGCCGTGCCGGGCGCGAGGGGGCTCGTCCGCTCGACGAGCTCGGGGTCGGGCTCGGTCGCCCAGGGGTGGGCGCGGTAGCGCGCGTCCCAGTGATCTCCCGGGTGTCCGGACTGCTCGGTCGGGTCGCTCACGCGTCCTCCTCTTCCTCGTCGTCGGGGGCGCCGATCCCCAGGTGGGCCTCGAGCCGGGCGAGGGCCGCGGTGAGGCGGGACATCTGGGTCGGGCTGAGCGCCGACGCGAGGTCCTCCTCGCGTCGGCGCTGGCGCTGGTTGACCCGCGCGACGAGGGCGAGGCCGCCCGCCGTCAGGCGCAGGGTGCGGGGACGGCGATCGAGGGAGCGGTGCCCGCTCTCGACGAGGCCGCGATCCTCGAGGTCGTCGACGCAGCGCTTCACGCTCATCGCGTCGACGTCGAGGGACCGCGCCAGGGCGCGGATGCCCGACCCGGGCGCCGCGCTGATCGCGCGCAGGATCGCCGACTGGGGCGGCGTGAGGTGCAGGTCGGAGAGGTCCGCCTCCCAGCGCCGACGCAGGGCGCGCTGCAGCCGCCCGAGCCGAAAGCCCAGGGTCTCGGTGACCGGGGTGGGGGGCGACGCGGGCATGGGGCAAGTGTAACGACTGTTACAGTCGCCGTGACCGTCGTAGGGTGGAGCCGTGGACGGCCCCACGTCGATCACCCCGCGTCTCGAGGACGCCCTGATGAGCGGGATCGCCCTGCTGCCCGCCGGGGCCAACGTGGTCCTCCAGCTGGCGCGGGTCCCGGTGGGTCGCGCCGTCGCGTCGAGCCCCGTCGCGTCGGGGTCGCTCACGCGCCACCCGCTCAAGCGCACGCGCACCACCCTCGCCTTCCTCGCCCTCGCCCTCACCGGGACCGACGAGGAGCGGCGCCGCATCCGGCGCGAGATCGACCGCTCGCACCGCCCGGTCCGCTCCCGGCCCGGGGACGAGGTCCCCTACAGCGCCTTCGACCCCGAGCTCCAGGGCTGGGTCGCGGCCTGCCTCTACCAGGGGGCCCGCCAGGCCGTCGTCCTGAGTGGCATCGCCGTCGAGGAGGTCGACGACGAGCTCTACCGGATCGCCGAGCGCCTCGGGACGACGCTCCAGGTACCCGCCGACTGGTGGCCGGCCGACCGCGCGGCCTTCGCGGAGTACTGGCGCGAGCACCTCGCCGAGTGCCGCTTCGACGACGTGACCGGTCCCTACCTGCGCTCCTTCGTCGCCCTCGACTTCCTCCCCCTGGGACTCGGACGCGTCCTCGGACCCCTCCATGCGCTCCTCGTCGGCCACTTCCTCGCGCCCGAGCTGCGCGAGGGCCTCGGGATCCCCTGGGACGCCCGGCGCGCGCGCCGGGCCGACCGTCTCGTCACCGTCGTGGCCCGGGGCTGGCGACGGCTGCCCCGGGCGCTGCGCCACGCGCCGCTCAACCTCGTCCTCTACGACACGCGCCGTCGCCTCGCTCGGGGTCGCCCGGTCGTCTGAGCCGGCCGGTCGTCGGGTCGGTCGTTCGGGTCAGTCGAGGGCATGGCCCGTCGGGACGATGACGACGGGGACCGGGCTGCGCTCGGCGAGCTGGAGGCTGGTCGAGCCGAGGAGGAGCCCCGCGTGCTCGTCCCGTCCCCGCGAGCCCACGACGAGCAGGTCGGCGAAGACGGGCGCCTCGGTCGCGCGCAGGAGGACCGAGAGCGCGTCGCCGTCGCCGACGTGCCACGACAGGTGCAGGGGGCTGAACCCGGCCCGTCCGACGAGCTGGCCGACGGGGAGGGCGAACTCCCGCGCGGGGTCCCGGTGGCGCTCGAGCAGGCCGCGGGCGTAGACGAGGACGACGTGGGCCCGCAGGAGGGCCGCCGTCTCGAGGGCCCAGGTGGCCGCCCCGCGGGCGTCGGGTGAGCCGTCGAAGCCGACGGCGATCGTGTGGGGATGGGAGCTCATCGGCCCTCCTCCAGCTCCGCGTGCACCAGGTCGAGCGTCTCGCGCCGCTCGGCGAGGATGCGCCGCACCTGGTCGTGCCCGGGTCCCCCGCTAGTCGGCGCCTCGTCGGGCCGCTCGTCGGCGAGCGCCGCGGCGAGGGTCGCGCGCACCGAGGATCGCAGCGCCCCGAGGTCGTAACCGCCCTCGAGGAAGAAGGCGAGCCGCCCCGGTCCCGGGGCGAGGGCCACCGCGAAGCGCGCCAGGGCCGCGAAGTCGCCGGCCGAGAGCATGAAGTCGGCGAGGGGGTCGTCGCGGTGGGCGTCGAAGCCGGCCGAGACGAGGACGAAGGTGGGGGCGAAGGCGTCGATGACCGGCGCGGCGACCTCCTCGAGGGCCTGGCGCACGACGTCGCCCGTCGCCCCCGCGGGCAGGGGCAGGTTGACGACGCCGTCGAGGGCGTTCAGCCCGCCGATCTCGGCGGCGACGCCCGAGCCGGGGAAGAGGGGCCACTGGTGGCTCGAGACGTAGAGGACCGTCGGGTCGTCCCAGAAGATGGCCTGGGTGCCGTTGCCGTGGTGGACGTCCCAGTCGAGGACGAGCACCCGCTCCCCCTCGTCGCGCAGCGCGGCGGCCGCGACGGCCACGTTGTTGATCAGGCAGAAGCCCATGGCCCGGTCGCGCGTCGCGTGGTGGCCCGGGGGCCGCGGCGCGACGAAGCCGACGCCCTCGCCGCGCCGGCGCAGCTCCTCGACCACGGCGAGTCCCGCCCCGGCGGCGCGCTGGGCGAGGGGCCAGGAGTCGTAGGTGGCGTAGGTGTCGCCGTCGATGTCCCCGCCGCCGCCGTAGCTGAAGGCGCCGACCTCGTCGAGGTAGGGACCGGCGTGGACCCGGGTGAGCTCGGCCCGGGTCGCGGTGCGCGGCGCGACGCGCACGAGGTCTCCGGCGAGCGCGAGGTCGGCGACCCCGGCCCAGGCCGCGCGCAGGCGCTCGGGCCGCTCCGGGTGACCCGGCTCGGCGTGCCCGTCGTCGTCGAGGGGCTCGTGGGTGACGAGGGTCACGAGGCGCGCGCCGCGTGCCAGCGCGCGGCCCGGGCGGCGCGCACGACGCGGCTCTCCTCGGTCGGGGTGATGGGGAAGCGCACGTAGATGACCTCGTCCTCCAGCCGGGAGGTGACCGGGAAGCCCGAGCGGTTGAAGACCCGCATCATGTCACGGTTCCCCGCCTGGGTCTCGGCGACGAAGGTCGTGATGCCCCGGGGCAGGGCCGCGTCGACCAGGTGGTCGAGGAGGAGGATCCCGAGACCCTGGTGCTGGTAGTCGTCGTCGACGAGGAAGGCCACCTCGGCCCGGTCGGTCTCGCCGAGGCGGTCGTAGCGGCCGACCCCGACGAGGTCGGCCCCGTCGAGCAGGACGAAGGCCAGTCGGTCGCAGTAGTCGACCGTCGTCAGGTGGACGAGCTCCGCGTCCGAGAGCATGGGGTGGGCCGAGAAGTAGCGGCGAAAGACCGAGTCCGAGGAGAGCTGCTCGTGGAAGCGGGCGAGCAGCGGGGCGTCGCTCGGGCGGATCGGCCGGAGGACCAGGTGCAACCCGCGCTCGGTGACGATGGCGTCGACGAGGTCGGCCGGGTAGCCCGGGGGGTCGGCACTGGGGTCCCGGGACTCGGGACGGTCGGAGACCTCGATCATGGTCGGCACCTCGTGGCTACCCCCATCCGTCGTTGTAGCACGCCAGACGGCACCGCAAATGCCACGTCACGGGGCGACGCCAATAATTTGTCGATTTCCCCGTCGGAGTGAGAAAGTGTTTTTCATAAGAGGACTCCAAACTCAGGCTCCTCTAAGGAAGCTCCTCGTTACATTGGACCGAGACGTGGTGGTCGTCCCGGTGACGATCGAGAAGTGGAGGGTGACGACGTGGACGCGATAGTTCTGCCGATCAATCCGGCGGAACGCTACGACCGCATCGTCGAGTCCCTCGAGCACGCCACGACGGCGACCATGACCACGAGCGACGGCGTCGTCGTCGAGGTGCCGTCCGACCTGATCGCGGTCGTGCGCACCGCCGCCTTCTACATGGCCCGCGACAAGGCGGTCGTCATCCAGCCCCAGTCGCGCGTCCGGTTCGCCTGACGCCGCGATCGCTCCGCGTCGCACGCGGGGCGACCCGACGAGCGCCGCACCCGGGGCGCCACGGGTCCTCGGACCCTCGACGGGCCCACCGACGTCGGCGGCTCGGCGCATCGCTCGATGGCGCACCACCGCACGGGAGGTGGGCGCGGGCCCTCGAGGGGAGACCGCGCGGATCGGTGGAACGCGACCGCGACGCGGAGCGTCACCCACCGGTCACCGGGCCCCGGGTATGACGTGTTTTTCGTTGTCCGATAGTTATCCTGGATTGGTCGGGCAGTAGTGAGGGCTCGGAGGAAACGATGGCAACGATCGCCGTTCTCCCACAGCGGGAGCCTGAGAATTACGATCACGTGATCGAGATTCTCGATACTGAGGGGTTCGTGTCCCTGTGTGGCCCACAGGGCACGTCGATTCCCCTCTCGCGCGACCTGATGGACGTGCTGCGCCAGGGGGCCGAGATCCTCGCGCGAGGGAAGGCCGTCGTCGTCGCGCCCCAGTCGATGCAGCGCTTCGGGTAAGGCCGCCCCGGTCGCACGATCGCGGGCCGGGTGGAGCCCGTCAGCAGGGCCGCGACGCGAGGTGGCGACACCTTTCCTATCGACACGTGATGGACCGTCGCACGTCATATTGAAGAAATGTTGGGCCATCCTTCCCGACGCCACCTAAAGTAAGCGCGAGGGCCAGGGCCGCTGGCCGCGTCGACCCCGGGGGGTCGAACGTGCTAGGGGTGAGTTATTCCTGTTCGTCAAGTAGAGAAGGCTGAGGTCGGTAGTGGCTTTCAAGCGTCGTGAGAGGGGGCACGTCGACACCGTCGATGCGGACGAGACCACGTCGTCCGTCTCGGGGCGCGTCGAGACCCCCATTCCGGAAGCCGCCACCGCTCCCCTGAAGGGCCGGCTCGGCGACCTCCTGGTGAGCCAGGGCCTCATCACGGAGGACCAGTTGGCCGCGGCCCTCGTGGAGCAGCGCACCAACGGTCAGCGGCTCGGCCAGATCCTGGTCGCGTCGGACGTCATCAGCGAACGGGCCCTCACGGAGGCGCTCTCCTCACTCGTCGGACTCCCCGTCGTCAACCTGCACATCGAGGCGATCGACGAGTCCATCGTCACGATGATTCCCGAGGAGATGGCGCGCGAGCAGCTCGTCATGCCGATCCGAATCGACAATGACACCCTGGTCGTGGCCGCGGTCGAGCCCAACGACGCGCTGCGTGCGGGGCTCGAGCGCACCACCGGGCGCCGGGTGGCGATGCTGCTCGCGTCGCTGTCCGACGTGCGCTGGGCCATCGACGCGAACTACCGGGCGACGTCGGACGTCGACCGCCTCATCGCCGCGTTCCGGGTCGTCGACGACGCCCGGCGTCGGGTGACCGACGCCCCCGTCGACGAGGTCGTCGCCGAGGACGCCCCCGTCGTCCAGATCGTCGACCGGATCCTCACCCAGGCCATGCGCGACCGCGCGTCGGACGTCCACATCGAGCCCTCGGAGAACGTGGTGCGGGTCCGCTTCCGCATCGACGGCGCGCTCAAGTCGATCCTGGAGCTGCCGGCGACGGTGGGCCCCGGCCTCATCAGCCGCATCAAGGTCATGGCCGACATGAACATCGTGGAGCGCCGCCGACCCCAGGACGGCCAGCTGACCACGATGATCGACGGTCGTGAGGTCGACGTGCGCGTCTCGACCGTGGCGACCATCATGGGCGAGAAGTGCGTCATGCGAATCCTCGACAAGACGCGCTCGGTCCTGCGGCTCGGGGACCTCGGCATGCCCGCCGACACCCACGAGGTCTACAGCAAGCTCGTTCGCGCGCCCTTCGGGATGGTCCTGTGCGCCGGCCCGACGGGGTCGGGCAAGACGACGACCCTCTACGCCACGGTCACCGAGGTCAGCGACGAGCGCTTGAACGTCATGACGATCGAGGACCCGGTCGAGTACGTCTTCCCGTCGATCAACCAGATCCAGACCAACGAGCTGGCGGGCCTGACCTTCGCCTCGGGACTGAAGTCGATCCTGCGCCAGGACCCCGACGTGATCCTCGTCGGCGAGGTCCGCGACGTCGAGACGACGAGGGTCGCCGTCCAGTCGGCCCTCACCGGGCACTTCGTCATCTCGTCGATGCACGCCACCGACTCGGTGTCGGCGCTGCACCGCCTGCTCGACATGGGCATCGAGTCGTTCCTCGTCGCGTCGTCGGTCATCGCCGTCGTCGGCCAGCGACTCCTGCGCCGGATCTGCACGTCGTGCATCGCGCCCTACGAGCCCACGCCCGAGGAGATGATCTTCTACCAGGAGAGCGGCGGCTCCGAGAAGGACGAGTTCGTCGCGGGGCGGGGCTGCAACTTCTGCTCCCACACCGGCTACCAGGACCGGGTCGGGGTCTACGAGCTGCTCGTCATGACTCCCGAGATTCGGCGCCTCGTCGTCGGCTGGGCGACCCAGGAGGAGCTGCGCGCCCTCGCCGTGAAGCAGGGCATGCGCACGTTGCGCCAGGAGGCCATTCACCTGGTGGAGCAGAACGTCACCACCATCGCCGAAGTCTTCCGGAGTGTGTACACCCTATGAGCGACACCGAGACCCTTCCCGGCAAGGCCCCGAAGCCGTCCAAGAAGGAGCGCGCCACCGCCGCGCGCCGCTCGAAGAGCGACAAGGTCGCGGACCGCGCGAAGAAGAAGGCCGCCCGCCAGGCGAAGAAGCCGCACCGCTTCGCCTACCAGGCCCTCGACGCCACGGGCAAGAAGGTCGCGGGGGTCCAGGCCGGGGCCAGCGCCGGGGCCGTGCACCTCGCGCTGGTGGAACGGGGCCTGCAGCCCATCGAGGTCGTCGAGAAGCGCAGCATCCTGCAGTTCGAGATCACGAAGAAGCGAGTCCCCCGCAAGGAGGTGATGAACTTCTCGCGCCAGCTCTCCGTCTTCGTGGCGGCCGGCGTCCCGATCATGGACGCCCTCGAGGTCATCGAGGAGGAGACGACGGGCGCGATGATGAAGAACGTCATCCTGTCGCTGATCGCGAGCCTGCGCGGGGGCGACACCTTCGCCGCCGCCGCCGCCGCACACCCCGAGGCCTTCCCCAACTACTACGTCGGCATCCTCGAGTCGGCCGAGCTCACCGGCAACCTCGACGTGGTGCTCAACCAGCTCGCCGAGTACATGGAGCGCGACCAGAAGGCTCGTTCGAAGATCACCTCGGCCCTCATCTACCCGAGCGTCGTGGCGGGGATGTCCGTCGTGACGGTCGTGGTCCTCGCCGTCTTCGTGCTGCCGCGGTTCGTCACGTTCTTCGCGTCGCTCCACGCCAAGCTGCCGCTCGTGACCCGCATGCTCCTCTCGACGTCGAGCTGGACGGGACGGAACTGGTGGCTCATCGCGCTCGTCATCCTCGTCCTCGTGGCGGGGACGATCACCATGCGCCGCCTCTCGAAGGGTCGCGAGATCCTCGACACGCTGATCCTGCGCCTGCCCGTGATCGGGGACATCGCCCAGACGGCCGTCCTCGAGCGCACCTGCCGGATCCTCGCGTCCCTGCTGCGCGCGGGGGTCGACATGCCCCACTCGATGGCCGTCGTCGCCGAGTCGGCGAACAACACCGTCTACCGCAAGGCCCTCGAGGGGGTGCGCGAGGACATGCTCGAGGGCCAGGGCCTCGCGGGGCCGATCACCCGCACGGGACTCTTCCCGGGTGCGGCGAAGCAGATGTTCCGCGTGGGGGAGGAGACGGGCACGCTCGATCAGCAGCTCGAGGTGGCGGCCGAATACTACGGTCGGGAGCTCGAGACTAAGGTCGACCACGCAACGTCGCTGTTCGAGCCGGCGGTGATCATCGCCATGGGCATCGTCGTCGGCTTCGTCGCAGTGGCGTTGATCTCGGCCATGTACGGTATCTATCGGCAGGTGAAGGTGGGATGACGCGCTCGGCTCGCCACTGGCTCCGCCACCGGGCGGGAACCTCGGCCCCGCACGTCCCGGGTCGCCACGGCTGCGCGACGCGCGACGACGCGGGCTTCACCCTCGTCGAGCTCGTCATCGTGATCACCATCATGCCCCTCATCATCGGGGCGCTGGCGATGGCGCTCGTGGCGATGTTCTCGCTCTCGAGCACGACGGCGGCGCGGCTCACGAACTCCTCCGACGCCCAGGTCGTCGCCTCGGGCTTCACCCAGGACGTGCGGTCGGCCGTTCAGATCACGACCGGCTCGACCCCGGCGTGCGGGACGGGCACGCAGCTCGTCGGCCTCGAGTGGAACTTCTCGACGAGCACCAACACGTTCCAGACCGT
>DAIDKS010000011.1 GCA_027449885.1 Acidimicrobiaceae bacterium | reverse complement strand
CATCGCCGTCGAGGGGCAGCCGGACGTCTTCGTCCACTACTCCGAGATCCAGTCCGAGGGACGCCGCACCCTCGTCGAGGGACAGACCGTCAGCTTCGACATGGAGGCCGGCGAGCGCGGACCGCTCGCCAAGCGCGTCGTTCTCGGCTGACTTTCCGGGGGGTCTCCCCGCGGTTAGAGTAGTCCCCGTGGTTACCGGAGGGTAACCCTAGCGAATGGCGGGGTGAGCCGTGGCGGACTTCTCGATGGCACTGAACGACGACCAGCGCACGCTGCGCGACTGGGTCCACGGATTCGCGGCCGACGTCATGCGTCCGGCCGCCGCCGAGTGGGACGAGCGCGAGGAGACGCCCTGGCCGATCATCGAGGAGGCCGCGAAGCTCGGCATCTACTCGCTCGACTTCCTGGCGAACGCCGTCCTCGACCCGACGGGGCTCTCCTTCCCGATCGTCCTCGAGGAGCTCGCCTGGGGCGACGCCGGGCTGTGCATGTCGATCATGGGCAGCTCATTGGCGGTCGCCGGGATCATGGCGAACGGCACGCCCGAGCAGCAGGCCGAGTGGATGCCCCAGTGCTTCGGGACCCCGGGAGACCTCAAGCTCGCCGCCTTCGCCGTCTCCGAGCCCGACGCGGGGAGTGACGTCTCGAGCCTGCGGACCCGCGCCGTCTACGACGAGGCGACCGACGAGTGGGTCCTCAACGGCGTGAAGACCTGGATCACCAACGGCGGGATCGCCGACCTGCACGTCGTCGTCGCCTCCGTCGACCCGGCGCTCGGCGCCCGCGGCCAGGCCTCCTTCGTCGTTCCCGAGGGGACCCCGGGGATCCGCATGGGTCAGAAGTTCAAGAAGATGGGCATCCGCGCGAGCCACACCGCCGAGGTCGTCCTCGAGGACTGCCGCGTCCCCGGGCGATGCCTGCTCGGGGGCAAGGACCGCCTCGACGAGCGCCTGGCGCGGGTGCGCGAGGGCAAGAAGGCCTCCTCCCAGGCGGCCATGGCCACCTTCGAGTCGACCCGGCCCGGGGTCGGGGCCCAGGCCGTCGGCATCGCCCGGGCGGCCTTCGAGTACGCGCGCGACTACGCGAAGGAGCGCCGTCAGTTCGGTCGGGCCATCGTCGAGAACCAGGCCATCGCCTTCAAGCTCGCCGACATGAAGATGGCCGTCGACGCGGCGCGCCTGCTGGTGTGGCGGGCCTCGTGGATGGCCGCGACTCGCACCCCCTTCGAGAGCGGAGAGGGCTCGATGTCGAAGCTCTTCGCCGGGGAGGCGGCCGTCAAGGTCACCGAGGAGGCCATTCAGATCCTCGGCGGCTACGGCTACGTGCGGGAGTACCCGGTCGAGCGGATGCACCGCGACGCGAAGATCTACACCATCTTCGAGGGCACCTCGGAGATCCAGCGACTCATCATCGCCCGCGCCGTGACGGGAGTCCACGTCCGCTGACCTTCCGGATGGTCCGGGCCGGTCACCGCGGCACCAGGAGGCTCCGGCGGGGGTCGCCGGCGTCGCGTGGGCGACACGTCGAGTTGGGTTCACCCACGTGACGACGAGCGGCATCCGCGGGCTGGTGCGGATCTCCTCGGAGCTCCTGCGCCGCGCGGTAACGGGGGGTCGCTCGGCGTCACGGACCGTGAGCGGTGCGTCGGCGGCGACTCCTGCAGAGGCACTCGCTGCGACGGGCCGGATACGACCCGCTCGGCGCCCTCCGAGGTCACTGCCCGACCTCACGGTGGTCACGGAGTCCACTGAGTCGGTGCTCGAGGAGTTGCGTCGCGCACCCCGGGACGCGTGATCGGGTACTCGGACCCGATCACGCGTCGACTCTCGTCGTCGCGTGAGGGCGGGATCGGGTGTCGACGTCGCCGAGGGTGCGGCGGGTTGGGAGAGACCGGGGACGTCGTGCGTCTCACCTCCAGCACGGCGGTGTGGACCGCGCCGTCGCGGCGCCCGGTCGGGCCGATCCGTTTCGCTCAGCGACTGACGATGAGGATCGTCTCGAGCGAGGGATCGCTGCAGTAGGCGATGCGACACGTCGTCGCGGCGGCGGCGATCGCGTCGAGGGCCTCGCGGGTCACGAGCTCGCCCGGGGCGAGGAGGGGGACCCCGGGGGGGTAGGGGCAGAACTGCTCGGCGCTGATCTCGCCGATCGCCTCGCGCCGGGGGACCCGGCGCCGCTCGCGCAGGAAGGCCTCGCGCGGGGTCATGGCGACCTGGGGCTCGACCCGCCAGATCGAGAGCGGCGAGGGACGGCGGGCCTCGCCTCGGTGGGCCTCGACGAGGTCGGCCAGGAGGTCGGCGAAGGCGACGATCCACTCCGGCTCGTCGGCGACCGTGGCGGTGAGGATCAGGGTGTCGTGGTCGGCCGACTCGGGGCCGTGGCCCATCCGCCAGAGCGCCTCGCCGATGGCGACGCCGTCGGCGCCGGTGCCCGGGAGGACGAGGGTGAGCTTCGTCGGGTCGACGGGGCACCCGGCCGTCTCGTCGTTCACGACGACGAGCCCCGGCACGCGCGCGAGGCGCTCTCGGGCCGCGGCGACGGCCTCGATCACGACCCCGAGGCGACGCCCCGCGTCCTCCTCGAGGGCCGCGCGGGCCGCGTCGATCGAGGCCATCAGGGTTCCCGAGGGTGAGGTCGTCGAGGTGAGGTCGACCCAGCGATCGAGGGTCGAGCGGGGGATGATCCCGGTGCGCATGCTCACGACGGCCGTCTGGGTGTAGCCGAGGAGGGCCTTGTGGACGCTCGTCACCGAGAAGTCGGCGCCCTGGGCGATCGCCCCGCGGCCGGGCAGGAAGTCGAGGTGGGCCCCCCAGGCCTGGTCGACGACGAGGGGCTCGCCGTGCTCGCGCGCGACCGCGGCGAGGGCCGGGACGTCGGAGATCGTGCCGACGTAGGAGGGGGAGGTGACGAAGAAGCCGTTCACCCGCTCCGGGAGGTCGACGAGGGAGAGGGGCGACATCCCGATCGGGATGTTGAGCTCGGGGTGGATCTCGGGGTAGACCCAGAGCGGCCGGGCACCGATCAGGACGAGCCCGGCCTGGGTGCTGCGGTGCGAGGTGCGGTCGATGGCGATCGGGGTGTCCTCGTCGCCCACGGTCGCGAGCGCCGCGATGTTGCCCTGGGTGGAGCCCCCGACGAGGAAGCGGCTGTGGTCGGCGCCGGCGGCGCGGGCCCAGAGCGCCTCGGCCCGACCGAGGTAGTCGTTCGAGTAGGCGTTGTCGTCGACGCCCCCCTGGAGGGGGATGTCGTCGCGCACCGTGTCGCCGACGAGTTCGTGGGACCACCCCGGCGCGTCGTCGAGGTAGCGCATCTTGTGGCCCGGCACCTGCATCGGTCGGCGCTCCGCGGCGCGCGCTCGCCGCCACGCGTCGAGCAGTGGCTTCTCCATGATTCCTCTCTCGCTATTCAGGTGGGCTCGATCGGGGCGGTGCCCCGTTTCGCTTGGCCGACGCACGGTCTCGCTTCACTCCTCGGCGAACCCCGCGACCAACTCATCGCGAGACTGCTCGATGCGCTCCATTCGTCGACGCGCCGACGAACCGAGTCGGGCGAAGAGTCCGGCGACGAGGAGGTCGGTGACGGCGATGACCGACGTCATCGAGTCGAACGAGCTGACCGACTCGACCGCAGCGGGAAGGACGACGTCGGCGACGGCCGAGATCGGAGACATCCACGGATCGGTGACGAGAATGATCGAGGCGCCTCGCTCCGCCGCCAGGCGGGCGAGGGCGATGACGTCGTCCTGGTAGCGCCGGACGTCGTAGACGACGCAGACCGTGCGCGGCCCGACGTCCGCGAGGAAGCCCGACTCGGGCTGCTGACTCCACGAGAGCAGTCGGGTGTCCGGGCGCAGGAGGCGCAGTTGGAGGTCGAGGTACTCGGCCCCGAGCCGAGTGAAACGCCCGCCAAAAGCGATCACGTGGTGTCGCGGATTGGCGAGGAGCGTGACGGCCCGGTCGAGGTCGGTGGGGAGGATGGTCGTCATGGTTCGGCGCAGCCCGGCTCCGAGAATCGACCAGGCTCGTTCGCAGAGCTGGTCGGCCGGGGCGTCGGCGACGTCGAGGGTGAGTGGGGAGGCACCTCGCACGGAGAGCTCGGCGCGGATGGCCTCCTGGAGCTCGCGATAGCCGGGGTAGCCGAGTTGGACGGCGAAACGCACGACCGTGGGGGCGCTCACCCCGGCCCGGCGAGCCAATTCGGCCGAGGGGTGCAGTCCGGCCATGGGGTAGTCGGCCATGAGGGCGCGCGCGATCTTGCGCTCCCCGGGAGTGAACAGGTCGGCCCGACTTCGGAGCCGCTCCATGACCGAGCGGACATCGCCCTCGGTCGTCGCGTCGCTCGGAGCCACGTCCGTAGCGTACCGAGGCTCCCGCCGCTCGTCTGGGCGCTCGTGACCGGTCGGAGCGGACCGGGCTCGCACGACGTCCTACTAGAGCGACGACATGGTCGTCGTGAGGTCGCTCCGTCGTACGCGCAGGATCGAGTCGGGCGGCATGGTCTCCCACTCGCCGGGGAGTCCCGAGTGGGCCGCGACGACGCCACCGGGCCGCTCCGACCAGCTGAGGTCGAAGTACCGGTCGAGGTGGGCCGGCGGGATGTTCTCGAGCGCGCCGCAGGTCTCCTCGAGATCGTCCGTCGGCATCGGCATGCCGGTGTGGGAGTGGACGACGCAGAGCTCGTCGTCGGTGAGGACGACCGCGTTGAGACTGGCCACGGGGGCGAACGTTCGAATCGTGGTCACGGTAGCCCGCAGGGCGTCGCCGAGGTCGGGGTAGCGGGTCAGGGACTGGAGGAGAAGGAGGAAGTAGAGCTCGGAGTCGGTGTCACCGCGTCGCAGCGCCCGCAGCTCGACGTCGAGCAGCGGCTCGATCTCGTCGTGCTCGGCTACCGAACCATTGTGGGCGAAGGCGATCGGGCCGCGAGGCCTGGCGACGAAGGGGTGGGTGTTCTCCTCCCGCACCGGCAGGCCGAGAGAGGCCCAGCGTAGGTGCACGAGACCGGCGCGGGATCGATCACCGCGCAGCGTTGTGAGGTGGTCGTCTTGACGCGCCGCGCGGGGGGAGCGGTAGACCGCGACGTCGCCGGCCGAGTCGGACACCGCGTAGCCCCAGCCGTCACCGTGTAGGCGCGACAGGTCGACGAACTCGTCGAAGGCGGCTTCTCCGAGGACTCCGGTGGCGCCCGACGGAGTCGTGGACGCGAAGCACATCAACCGACACATTTTCCGCCTCCCGGTTAGTTGTGTTTTGTTTCATCCGATGCTATCGTCCGCGACAATGAATTCTAACGTTCATTTGACGCGATGGCTCTCCCGACCGGGTGACGACCTCGTCGACCACACCCCCGTGGCCGACGAGGTCATGGTGGCCGCTCTCGAGGGGGAGTTGCGCGGCCGGGGTGTGCGGACCGTGCGGGGTACCTTCGTCGACTCCTCGGGGGTACTACGCGCTAAGCAGGTGCCCCTCTCGCGGCTCGCGGCCTTCAACCGTTCCGGACTCGGCGCGTCGAACTCGTGGGCCGTCTTCGGCGCCGACGACCTGCTCTGCATGACACCGCGCTTTTCGGCCGTCGGCGACATGCGACTGCGAGCCGACCTCGACACCGTGGTAGACCTCGGTGACGGGTTGGCGTGGACGCCACTCAACCTCGTCGACCAGGACGGTGTTGCCCTCGACTACTGCGCCCGCACCGTGCTCCGGCGCCAAATTCGAGCGGCGACCGAGGTCGGGCTCTCCGTCGTCGCCGCGACCGAGGTCGAGTTCACCGTCTACGACGCTGACCGCCGTCCCCTCGGGGGTGCCTCTTACGGCTGGACCCGACTGAGCAGCTACGAACCTTTCGTCGACGCGCTGTCCCGCTCCCTCGAGAGTGCCGGGGTGCCACTCGAGCAACTGCACGGCGAGTACGGTCCGGGCCAGTTCGAGCTCTCGGTGGCTCCGGCGAACCCCCTCGCGGCAGCCGACCTCAACGTGCTGGTGCGCGTCGTGATCTCGCGGGTCGCGCGCTCCTTCGGCTATGCCGTCTCCTTCTCGCCCAAGCCCTTCGCAGACGCCATCGGCAACGGAGCCCACGCCCACCTCTCCTTTCGCCGCGAGGATCGCCCCCTCCTCTCGGGGGGCGACGGCCCTCACGGCCTCACCCCCGAGGGGGCGAGCATCGTTGCGGCCTACGTTCGCTACCTCCCCGAGATGGTCGGCGTTCTCGCGTCGTCCGCCCTCTCGAGCACCCGCCTGCAGCCCTCGACCTGGTCGGGCGCGTACACGTGCTGGGGTCTCGAGAATCGCGAGGCGGCCGTGCGCCTCTGCGCGGCCACGCGGGGCAATCCCCACGGGGCCAATGTCGAGGTCAAGTGCGTCGATCCGGCAGCCAACGTCTACGCCGCTTACGCGGCGCTCATCGGCGTTGCTCGTCGGGCACTCGAGTTCCCAGAGAAGCTCGGGCCCGAGACGACCGTCGACCCGGCGGACCTGAGTCCGGCCGACCGCGACGCGCGTGGCATCACCCTCGTGGGAGCCGACCACGCGGCAGTGCTCGACCGGTTCGAGACCTCGGGCGCGATGCTCGAGGTTCTCGGTGAGGCCTTCGTCGAGACGACGCTCGCCGTGCGGCGCCACGAGGCCGACCTCGTCGCCGCCGAGGGCATCGCGGCCGTCGCCGAGCGCCTGACGTTCGCGTGGTCGGCGTAGGCGGAGAGTTCGTCGCAGTACCGAGTAACAACCAGGGGGGAAGGAAGTATGTCGACAGATTCGGCACCACCGAAGGTGGGCAAGCGGAAGCTGAAGTTGTGGGGGGCGGTCGCCATCTCACTGGGCATCGTCGGGCCGACGCTCGCGATGGCGGGCAACGGACAGGGCACCGTCGCCGTCGTGGGCAAGTCGGTCCCACTCGTCTTCGTCTTCGGCGCCATCGGCATCGCGCTCATCGGTCACAGCTTCATCCGCCTGACGCAGCGCTACTCGCACGCCGGCAGCTCCTACGCCCTCGTTGGGCTCACGATCGGAAGGCGGGCGGGCTTCCTCGCCGGGTTCGCGGTGATGATGACCTACGTCTTCTTCGCCATCTGCACCTTGGGTGCCGTGGCGAGCTTCCTAAACGCGTTCCTCGCCGCCGCCGACAGCGGCGCGGCGCACCCGCCGCACGTGCCGTGGGTGCTGGTCGCCCTGATCGCAGCCGTCGTCGCGCTCTTTTTCAATACCCGTGACATCCAGACCGTGGCGCGCGCGCTGCTCGCCATCGAGGGCCTCGGCATCGTGTGCATGACGATCCTCACGATCGTCATCATCTCGAAGGGCGGCGCGCACTCGACCGGTGTCGACTGGAGCACGTTCTCGCTGAAGGGGAACAGCTTCTCGACGATCATGGGAGCTGTCGTGGCGGCTTTCCTCTCCTGGGCCGGTTTCGAAGGTTGCGCGGCGCTCGGCGAGGAGACCGACGACCCGAAGCGCAACATCCCGCGGGCGCTGGCCTGGGCCGTCGCCCTGACCGCGGTGCTCTTCGTCATGGTCATGTTCGCCCAGACCATCGGCTATGGGACCAACGCCGCGGGGCTGCACACCTTCGCGACCCAGGGCAACTCCCTGACGACGCTCGGCAAGACCTACATCGGGACGTGGTTCTCCCTCGTCATCTCGTTCGCCGCGGTGATCTCGGCCTTCGCGTGCCACCTCGCCTCGGTGGCGACTGCCGGTCGACTGATGTGGGTCTTCAGCCGCGACGGCCTCGGCCCGAAGGGCTGGTCGCGCCTCGACTCGCGCCACTCGCAGCCGATCAACGCGATCATGACCGTTGCCGGCGTTACGGTCGTTCTCGCGATCATCGGGGGCATCACCAAGCACCCGGTCGTGGGAACGGGCGATCCGGCACTCGACTTCTATTTCTATTACGCCACGATCGGCGCGATGGTGCTGATGTTCGCCTACTTCATGATGGAGCTCGGCACGATCAAGCACTTGCTCGTCGAGCGTCGAGAGAAGGTGGGCGAGGTCGTCTTCCCAGTCATCGGCGCCCTCCTGATGCTGGCCGTCTTCTACTACAACGTGAAGGGTCAGACGCAGTGGACGGCGGCACCCTTCATTGCCTTCATGATCCTTGGGGTGGGCCTGCTCATCACCCTCTTCTTGCCCGGACTCGCGGACAAGGTCGCGGCGGGGCTCTCCTCCGAGCCCGAGGAGGCCGGCCCGGTTGGCAAAGACCTGCTGGCTCCGGGAATCGAGGCCCACCTCCCGACAGGGCGGGAGTAGCTGGTGCAGCCCGATCTCTCGTCACTACCGGCCGAGGCGGCCGACCTCTACCGACGCGACCTGAAGGCGGTCGCCGGGATCGAGAAGCTGCGATTCTTCCCGCTCGCCGTCGTCTCCGGCGAGGGCTCCTGGCTCGTCGAGGCGGGTGGGCGTCGCGTGCTTGACCTCACCTCGACCTGGACGGCCTCGGGCCTCGGCTATGGGCACCCCGCCGTCGTCGAGGCGCTCACCCGAGCGGCGCAAGCACCGCCCGGGTCGGGTGGGCTCTCGGCAGTCCACCCTGACTCGGTAGGGCTGGCCGAGGACCTGCTCGCCCTCACGCCGGGTGAGGGCGAGCGGCGGGTCTACCTCGGCCACGCCGGCTCCGACGCGTGTGACGTGGCCCTGCGGGCGGTGCGCCTTGCGACCGGCAAGCGCCGGATCATCGCCTTCGAGCACTCCTACCATGGTGGGGTCGGCGTGGCGCTCGGCGCCTCGGGGGTCCACGTCGAGGCCGGGTCGGTGACGGCCGATCCGGACGTCGTCTTCGTGCCGTACCCGAACCCCTACCGGGAGGACCCGCAGGCGGCCCTCGCCGCCACCTTCGCCGCGATCGACCGGGCGCTCGCCGCGGGTGACGTGGCGGCCCTCATCGCCGAGCCCTTCCTCGCCGACGGCGGCATGGTGGTGCCCCCCGAGGGCTTCCTGCGCGGCTGCGCCGAGCGCTGCCGCGCGGCGGGGGTCCCCCTCATCGTCGACGAGGTCAAGGTCGGCCTCGGCCGCTCGGGGATGCTCCACGCCTTCCAGATCGAGGGCATCGTCCCCGACGTCGTCTGCTTCGGCAAGGTCCTCGGCGGTGGGCTGCCCCTCTCGGCCTGCGTCGGACCGGCCTGGATCCTCGACGGTCCGCCGGCGGCGGCCCTCTTGACGACGGCCGGCAACCCCATCTGCTCCGCCGTCGGACGAGCGGTGCTGCGCACCCTTGTCGACGACGACCTGCCCGGGCGGGCCCGGGCGGCCGGGGAGCGGCTGCGGGCCGGGCTGCGGGCGGCCGACCTGCCCCAGGTCGGCGACGTGCGCGGCCACGGACTCTCGATCGGGTGCGAGCTGGTGGAGGACCGGGCGAGCAAGACCCCGGCGCGGACCCTCGCCGCGAAGGTCGTCTACCGGGCCTTCGAGCTCGGGGCGGCCGTCTACTACGTGGGTGGCAACACCCTCGAGATCACCCCGCCCCTCGTCATCACCGACGAGGAGGTCGACCGCGGCGTCGAGATCCTCGTGACGGCAATCCGCGACGCCGCGGCCGGGCGGGTCTCCGACGAGCTCGTCGCGCCCTACGCGGGGTGGTGAGCGTGGGACTCGCCGAGGAGATCGCCTCGATCCCCCTGCTCGACCACCACGTCCACGGGGCCCTGAGAGGTCCGCTCGACCAGGCGGCGCTCGAGTCGACGATCACCGAGTCGGACCGTCCGTCCGCCCCGGGAGTCTCGAGCTTCGACTCGCCGGTCGGCTTCGCGCTGCTGCGCTTCTGCGCGCCCGTGCTCGACCTCGAGGGCGAGGTCAGCCGGGCGCGCTACGTGGAGCGGCGCCTCGAGCTCGGGCCCGAGGAGGTCAACCGGCGTTTCCTGAGAGCGAGCGGGATCGCGACCTACCTCATCGACACGGGCTTCAACTCCGACGGCTTGCTCAGCGTCGCCGAGATGGCGAGCGTCGGGGCGGCCGAGACCCACGAAGTCGTGCGACTCGAGGCCGTCGCCCAGCGCCTCCTCGCCGAGGAGGCCCCCTCGGCGGGCTTCGCCGACGCGCTCGCCGCCGAACTCGAGCGGGCCCGCGCGCGCGGCGTGGTTGGGACGAAGAGCGTGCTCGCCTACCGGGCCGGATTCGACATCGACACGTCCCGTCCCGACGAGGCGGCCCTGCGCGCCGCCGTCGATCGCCAGCGGGCCCGCACCACGCGGATCGACGACCCGGTCCTGCTCGCCCACCTGCTCTGGGCGGGGATCGACCTCGGGCTGCCCCTGCAAGTCCACACCGGATTCGGTGACACCGACCTCACGCTGCACCGCTCGAACCCGAGCCTGCTCACCCCGTTCCTGCGCGAGAGCGAGTCGTCGGGCACACCGGTCGTCCTGCTGCACTGCTACCCCTACCACCGCGAGGCGGGATACCTCGCCCAGATGTTCCCCCACGTCTACTTCGACGTGGGGGAGGCCCTGAACTACGCCGGGGCCCAGAGCCGCCAGATCGTCGCCGAGTCCTTCGCCCTCGCGCCATTCGCGAAGCAACTCTTCTCCTCGGACGCGTGGGGACCCGCGGAACTGCATCTCCTTGGGGCCACGCTGTGGCGTCGCGCGATGACGCGCGTGCTCGGGGAGTGGGTCGACGACGGCGACTGGAGCGAGAGTCAGGCGCGCCGCGTCGTGGCCATGGTGGCGAACGAGAACGCTCGCGCCGTCTACCAGGTCTGAGCGGCGACGCGATCACCGGTCCGCCTACCATGGACGGATCGACTCGGTCATCGTCTTCGTCGCCAAGTACTTCCTCTACCTGAGCGTCGCCGCCGTTGGTGTCTACTGGCTGCGCGCTCGGCGCTCCGAGAAGGTCACCCTCGCCTGGCAGCTGATCCTCGGCGGCCTCATCGCGCTCGGCCTTGCGCGCCTCGGCGGCCACCTCTATTACAACCCCCGGCCCTTCGTGACGGGACACCTGACGCCGCTCTTCCCCCACGCGCCCGACAACGGCTTCCCCTCGGACCACGCCCTGCTCACGTCGTTCCTCGCCTTCTCGCTGTGGCGGTGGTCGCGGCCGCTCGCCGGAGCCCTCTTCCTCAACGCGATCCTGGTGGGCGGCGCGCGGGTCCTCGCCCACGTCCACCACGTGATCGACATCCTCGGCTCCTGGGGCTTCTCGCTGGTGGCCGTCCTCGTGATCGTCGGCATCGAGCGCTATCGCGCTCACGGGCTCAGCCCGCGGCGGCGAGGAGACGTCGGCTGGCGGAGCTGAGCGTCGTCCCGGCCCGCCAGAGGGCCCGGATGGACCGGGTGAGCCGCAGCCCGCTGACGGGGACGGCGACGAGGCGCCCGCCCGCGATCTCCCCCTCGACGGCCAGTCGGCTGACGACGGCCGGGCCGATCCCCCGGGCGACGGCCTCCTTCACCGCCGTCGTCGAGGCCAGCTCGACGGCGTAGTGGGGGGCGAGGTCCCGCTCGGCGAGCGCCTCCTCCAGGACCTCGCGCGTCCCCGAACCCGACTCCCGGCCGACGAGGGCGCTCGCCGCGAGGCCGGACGCCGGCACGGGGCTGCGTCGTCGCGCCCAGGGATGCCCCGGGGCCACGACGACGACCAGCTCGTCGAGGTGGACGCCCCGTCCCTCGAGGCCCCGGGGGAGGTGGAGGCCCTCGACGAAACCGATCTCCGCCTCGCCCGACTCGACGAGGGCCGCGACGCCCCGCGAGTTCGCCATGCGCAAGGAGACCGTCACCGGGGGGGTGGCGTCGTAGAGGGGGGCGATCCAGCCGGGCAGGAGGTACTCGGCGACGGTGAGGGAGGCGGCGAGGCGCAGGACGCCGCCGCGCTCCTCGCGGCGCCGTCGCGCGACTGCCGCCACCTCGTCGAGGGCGAGCAGGGCGGCCCGGGCGCTCGGCACGAGCGCGAGCCCGTCGTCGCTCAGGCGGGCCCCCCGCGTCGCGCGCTCGAGGAGCTCGAGGCCGAGGTGGGCCTCGAGCTCGCGCAGCCGGACGCTGGCGGCCGGCTGGCTGAGGCCGAGGCGCCGTGCGGCCGACGTGATCGAGCCACTCTCCTCCAGGGCGACGAGGAGGGTGAGGGTCGTCGGGTCGATCGGGTCAGTCATAAGCAGAGCCTATGACCTTGTACGGCAGGAGGGGTAAGAAAGGGCCTGCGACAACGGAAGACTGGATCCAACGAAGGAGGATCCATGACGATCACCGATACCCCGCCGGCAACGGCCACGCGACGCCTCGCCCCCGGCCTCGCGCTGGCGTCGGCGCTGGGGCTCGCCGCGTGGCTGATCGCCCGGATCGTGCCCCTCGTCGGGGCGCCGGTCGTCGCGATCGTCCTCGGCGTCCTCGTCGCCCTGGTGCGCCCGGTGGGGCCGGGGCTGCGCCCGGGGGTCCACCTCGCGGCGAAGCGGGTCCTCCAACTCTCGATCGTGGTCCTCGGCCTCGAGCTCTCCTGGCACGAGGTGGTGGTCACCGGCCTCTCCTCGCTGCCGGTCCTCCTCGGCACCCTCGTCGTCGCGCTCGGCGGCGCCTGGCTCGTCGGTCGCCTCGTCGGCATCGAGGGCGACCTGCGGACCCTCATCGGGGTCGGCACCGCGATCTGCGGCGCGAGCGCCATCGCGGCGACCGACGCGGTGATCGACGCCCACGAGCGCGACGTCGCCTACGCAGTCGCGACGATCTTCACCTTCAACGTGGCGGCCGTCCTCACCTTCCCCTCGGTCGGGCATCTCCTGCACCTCTCGCCCCACGCCTTCGGGGTGTGGGCCGGGACGGCGGTGAACGACGTCTCCTCGGTCGTCGCCGCCTCGAGCGCCTACGGTCACAACGCGAGCGCCACCGCGGTCGTCGTGAAGCTCGCCCGCAGCCTGGCCATCGTGCCGATCGCCCTCGGTCTCTCGCTGCTGCGCACCAGCAAGGTGGCCCACGCTGAGGGACGGAGCCGCGTCGCGGTCGCCCGTCGCGCCTTCCCCTGGTTCATCCTCTGGTTCCTCGCCGCGGTCGCCGTCGACTCCCTCGGCCTCGTGCCGCACGCCATCATCCCCAGCCTCGGCCAGCTGGCCCAGCTGCTCATCGCCATCGCACTGGCCGGTGTGGGTCTCTCGGTTCGCCCGCGCGAGATCCGCTCCGCCGGCTGGCGGCCCCTCGCCCTCGGGGCGATCCTCTGGGTCCTCGTCGGCGCGTCGAGCCTCGCGATCGCCCACGTCTTCCCGACCCACTAGGCGCCGCGGCGCCGCGAGCGGTCGCGGGACCGGGCCCGTCGTTGCGCGGTCCCGTCGCCGGGAAGTAGGAATGCCGGGTGTCCGACGCCCCCCGCACCCTGCTCACCCTCTGTACCGGGAACGTCGCGCGCTCGGTGCTGCTCGCCCACATGCTGGAAGCCCTCGGGGAGGAGGAGGGCCTCGCCTGGGCGGTGCGCAGCGCCGGCACCCACGCCGTCGAGGGCGCGGCGATCAGCGCGCGCACCCGTGACGCCCTGGCGTCCCTCGCCGAGCCGGGCCTCGGCCCGATCCTCGGGCACCGCAGCCACCAGCTGAGCGTGGCGGACCTCGCCGGGGCCGAGCTCACCCTCTGCGTCGAGGCGAGTCAGGTGGCCCTCGTCGAGGGGCTCCTCCCCGGCGCGCGGGCCGTCACGATCGGTCAGTTCGTGCGCGAGGCCGAGCTCGAGGGGCCGTGGGTGCGCCGCGTCGACGACGTCGTCGCGCGCGGCGCCGATCCCCGCTACGACGTCGTCGACCCGGCCGGGGGCGACCAGGCCCTCTACGACGCCGTCGCCCGCGAGCTCTGGGAGCTCGCCCAGGCCCTGGTCACCCTGTTCGGCGGGTAGTCCGGTGCGCCGGGCCGTCAGTCGCGCTGGACGGCGCGCAGGCCGCCCCAGGCGAGGGTCGCCGCGCGTGCGGCGAGCCGCTCGGCCTCCCCGGTCGCGGGCGCCGGCCAGCCCTCGGCCCGCTGCTGGATCAGCCAGGTGAGGGCGACGCCCTCGGCGATGCCGACGACGCCGGCGGCCAGCTGGCGGCGGTGCTCGTCGCTGATCGAGACGTCGATGTGGGGCTCGAGGAAGCTCACCAGCCCGGCCTCGAGCCGGCGCAGTTCGGCCGAGGTCTCACCCTCGTGGGGGTGGACGAAGAGAATGCGAAAGGCGTCGGTCTCCTCGACGACCGTCGCGAAGAAGACGTCGAAGGCCCGCTCCAGCTTCTGGCGCGGGCCGTCGGAAGCCCCGACCGTCGAGGCCAGCTGGTCGAGGAGCCGGTCGGCGAGTCGCGCGACCACCTCGCGGTAGAGGTCGGCCTTCGAGGTGAAGTGCTGGTAGAGGATCGGCTTGGTGAACCCGGCGGCGCGGGCGATCTCCTCCATCGTCGTCGCGCGGAAGCCGTGCTCGGCGAAGACGCGCTGGGCCGCGTCGAGGAGGTGGTCGCGCCGCTCCTCGCGGCGCGGGCGAGCGGCGGGGTCGGCCAGCACGCGACCAGCCTAGTGACGCGCCTCCCGGGGGGCCGAGAGAATCCGCTCGAGCCGGGCCGGCAGGTCGGCGAGGTCGAGATGGGGCGCGAGGAGCGTCACCCGGGCCTCGCGCTCGCGACGGCGCTCGGCCCCGAGGTCCATCTCGGTGGCGAGGTCGCCCTCGAGCGTCGGGAGGTCGAGCCCGAGGCCCGCCAGCTCGTCGAGGACCGGGTAGGGGTAGGCGGCGAGGGGGCGCCGGTGGGCGATCGCCTCGACGACGGGGTTCCCGAAGCCCTCCCAGACGGAGGGGACGACGACGAGGTCGGCCGCGGCGTAGGCGTCGGCGACGCGCCGGGCCGCACCGCGCACGACCGGGCCCGGGTGCTCGGCGAAGAGCCGGGCGAGCGGCTCGTCGTAGCCGTCCTCCGGGGGACCGAGCAGCCAGAGCGTCGCGTCGAGCCGGGCGGCCACGCGCAGGGCCCCGCGGACGTTCTTGCGGGGGATGGCCCGGCTCGCGAGGAGGACGAGGGGCCCCGCGACGCCGAGGCGGGCCCGCGTCGTCGCGCGGTCCCCGGGGGTCGGGCTCAGGTCGAAGTGGTTGGGCAGGTGGGTCGCGGGGATCCCCCGGGCGACGAGGGCCGCCCGGGTGAGGCGGCTGATCGTCACGTGAGTCCAGGCCGGGTCGTCGGGCGGCCCGGGGAGGTGGGCGAGGTGGGGGCGCTGGCTCGCGAGGTCGTGGTGGTGCACGAGGGTGGGCCGTCCCCGCAGGACCGCCGCGAGGACGTCGCGGGCCCCGGGGTTGAGGGGCAGGGAGAGCACGTTCTCCACGACGACGAGGTCGACGTCGTCGAGGGCGCCCGCGAGCTCGCGGCGCGTCGGGGGCTCGGGCGCGGCGAGGGCGAGGCCTGGCAGGACCCGCTCGACGGGCCCCTCACCGGCGACGCGCACGACGTCGTGGCCGAGCGTCCCGAAGGCGCTCGCCCACTTCTGCGCCTCGACGGCGACGCCGTCGCGGCCGCCCAGGCGGAAGCTGACGAGGGCCACCCGCACCGGGCCAGACTACGGCCGGGACCCGCCCGGGGCGCGCGGGTAGACTCGTGCGTCGCAGAGAAGGGGTCCCCCTGACACGCCCACGCGCCTTCATCACCGGGATCACGGGACAGGACGGCTCCTACCTGGCCGAGCTGCTGCTCGAGGAGGGCTACGAGGTCGTCGGCCTGATGCGCCGGACCTCCACGGTCAACCTGGAGCGGATCGGTCACATCCAGGACCGGATCACCCTCGTCTCGGGCGACCTCACCGACGAGGTCTCGCTCATCAACGTCCTGAAGGAGTACCGGCCGCGCGAGGTCTACAACCTGGCGGCCCAGAGCTTCGTCGCGGCCTCCTGGAGCCAGCCCGTCCTCACCGGGGAGACGACGGCCCTCGGGGTGACCCGCCTCCTCGACGCGATCCGCACCGTCGACCCCGAGATCCGCTTCTACCAGGCCAGCTCCTCGGAGATGTTCGGCCGGGTCCACTCGGTGCCCCAGGACGAGACGACGCCCTTCTACCCCCGCAGCCCCTACGGCGTCGCCAAGGTCTACGGGCACTGGATCACCGTCAACTACCGCGAGAGCTACGGCCTGCACGCCTCCTCGGGGATCCTCTTCAACCACGAGTCCCCGCGCCGGGGACTCGAGTTCGTGACCCGCAAGGTGACGGCGGCCGCGGCGCGCATCGCCGCCGGGCGCGCCCGCGAGGTGCGGCTCGGGAACCTCGACGCCAGTCGCGACTGGGGGTACGCGGGGGACTACGTGCGCGCGATGCACGCGATGCTCCAGCGCGAGGCGCCCGGGGACTTCGTCGTCGCGACGGGCGAGACCCACACGGTGCGCGAGCTCTGCGAGGTGGCCTTCGGGGCCGTGGGCCTCGCCTGGGAGGACCACGTCGTCGTCGACCCGGCCTTCCTGCGCCCGGCCGAGGTCGACCTCCTCGTCGGGGACGCGAGCAAGGCGCACCGCGAGCTCGGCTGGACGCCGGCCGTCGACTTCTACGGCCTCGTGGAGATGATGGTCCGGGCCGACGTCGCCGCCCTGTCGTGACCCCGGTCGTCGCCCTGCGCGACGCCGTCGTCGTCGCGGGGGGCTTCCCCCTCCTCGCCGGGGTGACCCTCGAGATCGCGCCGGGCACCGGGACCCTCCTCGTGGGGGCGAACGGGGCCGGCAAGACGAGCCTGCTGCGCCTCCTCGGGGGGCTCGAGCGGCTGGCCGCGGGCGAGGGGAGCGTCCTCGGGCTCGACCTGCGCCGCGCCGACCGCCGGGACCTGCGCCGTCGGGTCGGCTGGCTCGGCCACGACGGCTCCTTCTACGACGACCTCTCGGCCCGGGAGAACCTGCGCTTCGCCGCCGACGCCCTCGGGCGCCCGCGCGAGCTCGTCGACGCGGCCCTCGAGCGGGTCGGCCTCGCCCCGCGGGCGGCGACGCCGACCCGGCGGCTCTCGGCGGGCCAGCGCCGCCGGCTGGCCCTCGCGTGGCTCGTCGTGCGCCGCGCCGAGCTGTGGCTCCTCGACGAGCCCTACGCGGCCCTCGACGAGGACGGCCGAGCCCTGCTCGACGAGCTCCTCGTCGACGTCGTGGCGAGCGGGGCGACGGTCGTCGCCTCGGCCCACGACCCCGTCCGCTCGTCGGCCATCACCGCGACGGTCCGCCTCGCGGGGGGACGGGTCGTCCCGTGATCCGGGTCGCGGGACGGGTCGCGCGCAAGGACCTCCTCATCGAGTGGCGCAGCCGGGTCCTCCTCTGGCAGGTGGTGCCCTTCGGGGCGATGGCCCTCCTCCTCGCGGGCCTCGCCCTCGGCCCCACCCGGGCCGGGAGCTCGGGGGCCGGACCCGGCCTCTACTACCTCGTGATGGTCCTCGTCACCCTCCTCGCCGCCCAGCGCAGCGCCCAGGTCGAGCGCGCGGCCGGCACCCGGGCATCGGTCGCGACCCTCGGGCTCGACCCCGCCGGGGTCTTCCTCGGCAAGGCCCTGGCCCTCTGCGTCGAGCTGTGGGCGATCGGGCTCGTCCTCGGGGCCGGGACCGTCCTCTTCCTCCACACGGCCCTGCGGGCCGCCCTGGTGGCGTCGCCCTCGATCGCCGCCACCCTGGCGGCCCTGGCGGCCGCGGGGACCCTCTACGGCGCCCTGACCACGGGCGACGGCTCGGCGGCGACCCTGCTACCGGTCCTCGCACTGCCGGGATTCTCACCCCTGCTCATCGCGGGTGAGCGCAGTTTCAGCGCCGCGGCCGCCGGCGGGGCCACGGGGTCGTGGTGGGTCATTACGCTAGTCGCGCTGGTCGTGTACCTCGCGGCCGGCGTGGTGCTGTACGGGGTGCTCGAGGACGCGTGATGACCAGGATGTTGCAGCGACTGCTCGGACCCGTGACCCTGGCGAGCCTGGCCCTCACGGCCTGGCTCGGGCTCTGGGTCACGCCGCCCGACCGGGTCCAGGGGGACCTCGCCCGCCTCGTCTACGTCCACCCGGCCCTCGCCTGGGTCGCCCTCTACCTCTCCTTCGGGACCGCGACCATCGCGAGCGTCCTCTACCTGTGGCCCCGGACCCGCTCGGTCACGGCCGACCGGGTGGCCGTCTCGGCGATGGAGGTGAGCCTCGTCTTCATCCTCCTCACCCTGGCGACCGGATCGATCTGGGGTCGTCCGACCTGGGGCGTGTGGTGGGCCTGGGACGCCCGGCTCACCTCGACGGCGATACTGGGCGTCTTCGCGCTGGCGTACCTGGCCCTGCGACGGGCCAACGACGACCCGACCCAGCGCGCGCGTCGCGGCGCCGTCTTCGCCATCCTCACCGCCATCAACGTGCCGATCATCCACTTCTCGGTGTTGTGGTGGAAGACCCTGCACCAGGGGGCGTCGGTCCTCACCTCGACCGGACAGCTCAACGTCCACGGCTCGATGCTCTGGACCATGCTGATCGGCTTCGTCGGATTCACCCTCCTCTTCTTCTGGCTCCTGCGTGAGCGCTATCGCCTCGAGGTCAAGCGGGACCGGCTCGTGGCCAGCACCGTCGACGAGGCGTTGGCGCAGCGTCGGCGCGAGGGCGTCTGATGGGCTACGTCGCTGCGGGCTACGCGGTCGCCTTCGGCGGGCTGGCGCTCTACGCCCTGTCGATCTACTGGCGTGGGCGTCGTGGCTGAGTCATCCCCGCACGACGTGCTCACGCCGGTCGAGCCCCCCCGGTCGACGTCGCGCTCCTCGCGGCGATCACTCGTCGTGATCGCGGTATTGGTCGTCGTCGTGGTGGTCCTGCTGAGCCAGGGTCTCCTCAAGTCGCTGAACTACTTCGAGACGGTCGATCAGGCGCTGGGCCAGCGGGCCTCCCTGGGAACGAAGGTGATCCGCCTGGAGGGAGTCGTGGAACCGGGGACGATCTCGCGGACGAACGCCGGAGCGTCCTTCACCCTGACCGGGACGCGCTCGAACCACGTCTTCGTCTCGGCCCAAGGTTCGCCCCCGCAACTGTTCCAAGCGAACATCCCCGTGGTGGTCGTGGGGCACTTCGTCTCCTCCACCTCACTCGACTTCGTTGGCACCCAGATCATGGTGAAGCACACGTCGAACTACATCGCCGCGCACCCGAACCGGGTGAAGGCCCCGAACGGAACCACTCGATGACCTTGACGTGGATGGGGCGGATCGCCCTGGACGTGGCCTTCCTCGCCTGCGTCGTGGGGGTCGTGTCCCAGGCGAGGACCCTGCGGGGGCGTCCCTCGCACGCGGGGCTCTTCGCCGGGGTCACGCTGCTCGGCGTCATCGGCGCAGTGGCGGTGATGCAGTACGCCCTCGTGACCCACAACTTCTCCCTGGCCTACGTGGCGCAGAACAACGCGACGTTCACGCCGCTCATCTACTCGATCACCGGCATGTGGTCAGCCCTCGAGGGCTCACTCCTGCTGTGGGCGCTGATCCTGAGCTCCCTCACCGTGGCGCTGGTCCATCACTATCGACGCGACGCGCGCGACGCCGTCGTCGCCTGGGCCACCCTGGTGATGTTCGTGGTGGGCGGCTTCTTCATCCTTCTCATGGTCGGACCGGCCGATCCCTTCTTGCACAACCCGGCCCGCGTGCTCCAGGGGGCCGGGCCGAACGCGCTGCTCCAGGACAATCCGCTGGTCGCGGTCCATCCGCCTCTGCTCTACGCGGGCTTCGTCGGGTTCTCGGTCCCCTTCGCCTTCGCCATCGCGATGCTCATCACGGGTCGGGTGCACGATCGATGGCCGCTGGAACAGCGGCGCTGGACGGTGCTGGCGTGGGGATCGCTCTCGGTGGGGATCGTGCTCGGCGCCTGGTGGAGCTACCAGGTCCTGGGTTGGGGCGGCTTCTGGGGGTGGGACCCCGTGGAGAACGCCGCGCTGCTGCCGTGGCTGACGGGTACCGCCTACATCCACTCGGTGATCGTGCAGGACCGTCGCGGCCTCTTTCGCATCTGGAACCTCTCGCTGGCCATCGCCACGTTCGCCTTCACCGTGCTCGGGACCTTCTTCACCCGATCGGGGGTCCTGCAGAGCGTGCACGCGTTCTCCTCGAGCACCCTCGGACCCGCCCTGATCGGATTCTTCGCCGTGACGGTGGGCGCGGGGGTGGCCCTGGTGGCGTGGCGCGGCGACGAACTGCGCTCGCCCGTCGGCGTCGACCATCCGGCGTCGCGCGAAGGCCTCTTCGTGGCCAACAACATCTTGTTCGTGGGCTTCGCCTTCGTGGTCCTGCTGGGGACCGTGTTCCCCCTGCTGTACGAGGCGGTCAACGGGAACCAGGTCACCGTGGGCACGCCCTACTTCGCCGCGGTGGCCGCGCCGGTCAGCGTGGTCCTGCTGTTGTTGATGTGCCTGGCGCCGGTCGTGAGTTGGCGCACCGTGGACGCCCCCGTCCTGTGGCGACGCGTGAGGGTATCGGCCTGGGTGGCCCTGGGGAGTGTCGTGGCGCTGATCGTCGTGGGCGTGCGGCACTGGTCCGTGCTGGTGGCGGTGTTCCTGTCGGTCGGGGCGGCCGGCGCGGCGATCCGGACCCTCAAGGGGGTGCTCGTCAGCGCCCGGCGCCGGGGGGACCTGTGGTCGGCGTGGCGCGCACCATCCACCGGGGGGATGATCGTGCACCTCGGGGTGGTCGTCCTCGCAGTGGGGATCGTGGTGTCGACCTCGTACACGAGCCGCTCCGAGGTCACCCTCGCGAGTCACCAACGCACCGTGATCGACGGGCAGTACGTGCGCTTCGACGGCTTCGCCAACGTGTCGTCGGCGTTGGAGAAGCAGACCCAGCTGGTGGTCAACGTCGATGGACACGTCCTGCGGCCGGCCATCACGACGTTCAACGGTCGCTCCAGTCAGCCCGTGGGAACACCGGCGATCG
>DAIDKS010000010.1 GCA_027449885.1 Acidimicrobiaceae bacterium | reverse complement strand
GTGCCGGTCCCCGGCGCGTGGCCCGGGTCGACCACGTCGACGTCGACCGAGAGCCAGATCGCGTCGCAGTCGGTGCGGGCGAGGTCGAGGGCCTCGTCGAGGACGGCGTCGAGACCACGCGCCACGATCTCGGACATCTCGAAGGATCGCATGCCCTGCTCGGCCATCCACGCCAGGGTCTCGGGCTCGGGCCAGTAGCCGCGCAGCCCGATCTGGATGAACCGGTCGCCCCGGCAGGCGCCCGAGTCGATCAGCCGGCGCATGGGCGTCCCGTGACCGTAGAGCGAGCCGAACTGGGTGTCCCCCGTGTCGGCGTGGGCGTCGAAGTGGATGACCGCGACCCGGCCCCAGCCCCGCACGCGAGCGAGACCGGTCACGTCGGGCAGGGCGATCGTGTGGTCGCCGCCGAGCACCACCGGCAGCACGCCCGCGCCCGCCACCTGGGCCACGCGCGCCTCGAGCCGCGAGAGGGCGATCTCGGTCTCCCCCGACGGCATCTCCACGTCCCCGAGGTCCACGACGCGCAGGTCGACGAGGGGATCGACGCCGAGCGCGAGGCTGGGCCGCGACCCGTCGTGGGGCAGGTAGTCCGTGAGTCGGATGGCCTGGGGTCCGAAGCGGCACCCCGAGCGGTGCGACGTCCCGCCGTCGAAGGGTGCGCCGATGATCGCCGCGCCGGCGTGACGCCAGCTGGTCGGCTCGTCGGGGTCGGCCGCCGGGACGCCGAGGAAGGTCGCGTCCGGTCCGTACATGTTGCCGATTCTCACGCGGTCCTCCTCAGTCGAACGCCGCCGCCAGCTCGGCGGCGATCTCGTCACGGTGTCGGGCGACGAGCGAGACGTGCCCCTCGTCGGGCCGGTGGCGGACCCGGGCCCCGGGGATCGTCGTCCCGAGCCAGGCCCCGTGGGTCGGGGGGACCATCCGGTCCTCGTCGCCGTACCAGATGGTGACCGGCCGCTCGATCGTCGCCGGGTCGAAGCCCCAAGGTGCGAGGAAGGCCTGGTCGTCGTCGTGGAAGCCGAGCCAGCCGCCCGCGACGGCGTCGCGCACCAGCTGCGACCACCACGCGCGGCCGTCCTCGTCGAAGACCTCGAGGTCGGCCGCCGAGAGCAGCCCCCCGAACAGGTCGACCACGTTCTCGGGCGTGGCCTCCCCCAGCGCGGCCGCCGCCGTCGCGAGGGCCTCCTCGTAGGCGGGACCGCCCTCGAGGGCCAGGCGGAACTCCTCGACGTTCTCCTCGGCCATCCCGGCGGTCCAGTCGAAGTCCGCGCCGTAGGGGGCGACGCCGGCGAGGCTCCAGGCGCCGACGCAGCGCTCGGCGTCGCGCGCCGCACCGGCGAGGGCGTGCGGGCCCCCGCCCGACCAGCCGACGCTCGCGTAGCGGTCGCGTCCCAGGTGGTCGAGGGCGAGACGGACGTCGTCGACGACGTCGGCGACGGCGCGGCCCGCGCGGCGGGTCGACCCCGCGTAGCCGGGGCGGCTCAGCGCGACCACGAAGAGCCCGTGGGCCTCGGCGACGCCGGCGAATTCGCGCGCGAGGAGGGCCGAGCCGGGCGTCCCGTGGTGCAGGACCACGGTGCGGCCGTCGGCGGGGCCCACGTGGCGTCCCTCGATCAGGCCGCCGTCGAGACGGCGGACGTGGAACAGCTCCTCGGACATGACTCCTCCGTGACGTCGCGGCGCAACGCGCCTCACCCTACGCTACGGATCGTGGCCCACCGTCGCGTCGTCACCGCCACCCGCGTGGTCCCCGCGGCGCCGCAGCGGGTCTTCGACCTGCTCGCCGACGCACGTCAGCACCCCCTCCTCGACGGGTCGGGCACCGTGCTCGCGGTGCGCTCGGCCCCGCCGCGCCTCTTCCTCGGGGCGACCTTCGCCATGGGGATGCGACAGGGCCTGCCCTACGTGACGCGCAACCGCGTCGTCGTCTTCGAGGAGGGCCGCACCATCGCCTGGCACCACCCGGCCCGGTTCGTCTGGCGCTACGACCTCGAGCCCGTCGAGGACGGGACGCGGGTGAGCGAGTCCTTCGACTACTCCGCGCCCTGGGGCGTCGTCATCGAGTGGCTGGGGTGGCCCGAGCGCAATCGTCGCGCCATGGAGGCGACGCTGGAGCGGCTGAGTCGCCTCGTCGAGGGCGACGCCGCCTAGGCCCCGAGGTCCTTCACGATCACCGTGTGGGGCAGTCCGGTGTGGGGGCTGAGGTGCTCGGACCCGGGCACCGTCGACCAGCCCGTCGCACGGTAGAAGCCGAGGGCGGTGTCGCGGCCGTTGGCCCACAACTCCTCGACGCCGCGCGCGCGCAGCTCGGCCTCGCCCACCTCGGCGACCGCGGCGCCGTAGCCCCGCCCCTGCACGTCGAAGTCGGTCGCCATGTAGCGCAACTGGTAGGCGACACGCTCGGGGTGGACCGGCGAGGGCGACGGGTAGTACGAGGCGGTGACGACGACTCGGTCGCCGACCAGGCCGGCGACGTGGATCGCCGTCTCGTCCTCGTCGCGGGGATCGTCCACCACGGCCGCGGGATCGGCGCCCCGCAGCACCCGGCGGCGTACGTCGTGGAGGCGCTCGGGTCGCACCCGCTCCACACGGAAGTCGTTGTCAGTCAAGGTCCCTCACCATGGTCAACAGTCGCAGCGACGGGTCTCGGGTCATGGTACTCATCTCGCCGGTCGGGAGGAATCCGAGCCGGTCGTAGAAGGCGCGGGCCCGCGTGACCGTCTCGGTCACGTGCAGGTAGAGGCGACGCCCACCGACCGCGCGCGCCCAGCGAGCGACCTCCTCGACCAGTGCGTCGGCGACGCCGGTGCCGCGCGCCCGCGGGGCGACGTACATCGCGTAGAGCCAGTGGGTGCCGGGCGCCTCGTCGTTCCAGCCCCCCGACGCGAGGCCGACCTCCTCGCCGTCGAGCAGGCCGAAGTAGAAGTTCCAGTCGCGAGCGGCCTCCCGCCAGCGGTGAGGAGACCAGCGGCTCAGGTCCGCGAAGGTCGATCCGTACGCGTCGGGCGTGTCGCGCAGCGCCTCCAGGCGAAGGGCCCGCAGGGTCGTCGCGTCGGACGCCGCGCAGGGCCGTACACCGACCTCAGGCATCGCCCATCCACGAGGCGGTGCGCCGCTGGGCGTCGTCTCCCGCGGCCAGGCGTTCCCGAACCGTCCGCCGATCCTCGTCGGGCCGGTTCTGGGACAGCTTCGCCTTGGCTTCGATGGACGACACCTCGATCTCGACGCCCACGATCGCCCGGCACATGCGCTCGACGTAGTCGGCGTCGACGCTCTCGACGCGCCACGCGTCGGGCCCGTCGCCCTCGAAGTGGTGGGTCTGGTCGACGACCTGTCGGCGCACCCAGTCGAGGTCGTCGTGGACCCGTACGACGCCGCGCACCTCGGCCGCCACGTAGTTCCACGTCGGCACGGCGGGCGCCGCGGCGAGGCTCGGGTACCACCGCGGCGACACGTAGCTCGAGGCGTCGAGGACCAGGACGAGCACCGGCGCGCCGTCGGCCTCGCGCCACCAGGAGTTGGCCCGCGCCACGTGGGTCGTGAGGGTGCGTCGGTCGGCGCTCAGCACGAGCGGGACGTAGACGCTGGTGAGGCCCTCGGGGCCGGTGTGGACGAGGAAGCCGGCCCCGGCGCGCGCCAGGACGGCCGCGGCCCCGTCGTCGTCGAGGGCGAAGGAGGGGAGGGTGTACATCAGCCCATCCTCCCACCCCTACCCGTCGCGGCGGGGCAGGCGAGCCGAGTACATCGAGTAGCCGTCGATCTGACGCACCAGGATGGTCGCGAGGACCGTGGCGATCACCATCGGGGGGACGAGGTCGAAGGCCCCGTGGGTCAGCTCCAGGACAAGGACGAGTCCCGCGAGGGGCGCCTGCATGGAGGCGCCGAGCATCGCCGCCGCCCCCACCAGGGCGTAGGCGCCGACCGGCGTCCCGGGCCAGAGGTGGGACCAGACGATCCCGAGGACGGCCCCGAGCACCGCGCCGGCCGAGAGGAACGGCGTGAAGACGCCGCCCGCGCCGCCGCTGCCGAGGGTGGCGGCCGTGGCGATCGGCTTCAGGGCGGCGAAGGCGAAGAGGAGACCCAGCGATCCCACCCCGAGGAAGGCCTGGTGCGCCATGTCCTTGCCGTTGCCGAAGAGCTGGGGGAACCAGATGCCGAGCACGCCCACTCCGGCGAAGACGACCGGCATGGCCCAGAGCACCGTGCGGCCCGAGGCCCGGTGATGGGAGACCCACCCGATGAGGCGGACGTAGCCGACGGCGAGCAGCCCCATCACGATCCCCGCCACGGCCGACCAGGTGATGAGGGAGCCGGAGTCCCGGTAGAGGGGCACGTCGACGTAGGTCGCCCCCGAGGGCAGGGTGAGCCAGGCCGTCATCGTCGCGATGAAGGTCGTCGCCAGGGCGGGCAGGACGACCGGGAGGGCGAGGCTCCCGTACAGGACCTCGGCGACGAAGAGGGCGCCGCCGAGGGGGACGTTGTAGACGGCGGCGAACCCGGCGCCCCCGCCGCAGGCCACGAGCAGACGGCGCTGGGCCGGGGTGAGCCCCAGCCGGTCGGCGACCGACGACCCGGCCGCTCCCCCCATGAGCTTCGGGGCGGCCTCGCGGCCGATCGAGGCGCCCAGTCCGATGACCATCTCCGAGAGGGTCGAGGTGAGGATGCTGCGCCGGAAGGAGAGCTGCCCGTCGCCGCGCCACAACGCGTCGTCGATCTCGGCGTGCTCGTGACGCAGTCGCGAGCGGATGAGGTACCAGCCGACCGCGCCCAGGACCCCGGCCGCCACGAGGACGAGCACCCGTCGCGCGCCACCGACCGCCTCGACGGCCGCCTGGTAGCTCCCGGCGCGGTGCCCGTAGCCCAGGTACTCGAAGAGTCGCAGGATCGCCATCATGAGGTCGCCGAGCAGTCCCGTGGCGACCCCGGTGATGACGAGGGCGATCCAGAACCGGGGCGTCAGCGCGGCGTCGCCGTCGGGGGTCGCGTTGGGCTGCTCGAGCGCCCCGCGTCCGGACGCGATCCGTCGTCGTATGAGCGGGGCAGGCACCCGCTGGCGCTCACTCTGGCCGCGTCCTCGTCGCATGTCCCCTCGGCGGTTCGCCACCAGTCTAGGAGTCGCGCCTCCGGCACACCGACTCGTGACCGGGCCCCTCGACGATCGTGCCGCAGCGCGGGCACACCAGGTGCACCCAGCACACGGGGTCGCCGCCGTACTCGACGTCGTCGTCGTAGTCCGCGCGGGACGGCGGTCGCTCGGTGGGGCTCACGCCCTCACCCTACGACCGAGCGCGCCCGCCCGCACGGCGCCGCACGCGGCCCCCGCGCGCCGGACGTAACGTGGACGAGTGACCAAGACAGCGGCGTGGACCTTACGGGCCTCGGCCCTGTGGAGCATCTGGGTGTGGGCCGTCCTCGTGCGCAACATGTGGGTCGACCACGTGCACGCCGTCGCGTTCCGGGCCGTCCACATCGGACTCGCCGTCGTGTCGCTCGCCTTCGCGGGGGTGACCCTGGTCATCGCGCAGAGACTCGTTCGACCCCAGGAGACCCACCGTGCGTAACCGCATCCCCCACCTGCTGCTCGCCCTGCTCACCGTCCTCGCCCTCGGCGGACTGTGGCTCTCCGTCGCCCAGGCGAGCCCCAACAAGGACGTGAAGGTCCTCCTCTGCGGGCACCAGCTCGCCTACGCACCCAACGAGGTCATGATCGCCTGCGCCGACGGGAACTACGGGTTCAGCCACGTCCGCTGGTTCGACTGGGGCCGTTCGACCGCCTACGCCCACGCGACGATGTTCCGCAACGACTGCACCCCGACCTGCGCGGCCGGGAAGTTCACCACGACGCCCGTCGAGATCGAGCTCTACGACCTCTCCGGCAACCGCTACCACACGCTGAACGGCGTGGGCTTCAACGCGGGCCTGGACAACCGGCCCGTGGCGATGAACTAGCGGGGACGGCGTGCGTCGGCGGGGGCGCCTCGGCGCGGCCCTCGCCCTCACGATCGGGGTCCTCGCGACAGCCGTCGGCGTCCGGGCCGGAGCCAGTCCGTCGCGCGGCGCCGCGGACGCCGTGAGCCCACCCTCCTCGCCCCGTTCCACCTCGGAGGCCCCGCTCGGGACGAAAGGCCCTCCCCGCGCCGGTGAGGCTCGGGAGCACCAGAACTACGGTCGTAGGGGTCAGCGAACGAGCCGCGACGAGGTGGCGTGATGTTCCAGGTGCGTTTCCACGGGCGAGGGGGTCAGGGGGTCGTCACCGCGGCCGAGCTCCTGGCCGTCGCGGCCTTCGACGAAGGGCGCTTCGCCCAGGCCTTCCCGAGCTTCGGCTCGGAGCGCACGGGGGCCCCGGTCGTCTCCTACTGTCGCCTCGACGACCGCGAGATCCGCTCGCGTGAGCCGATCAACGAGCCCGACGCCGTCCTCGTCCAGGACGTGACGCTGATCCACCAGGTGGACCTCTTCGGGGGACTCGCCCCGGACGGCTTCGTCCTCATCAACACCTCGCGCACCTTCGAGGAGCTCGGCCTCGCCGACCTCGCCGAACGGTGCGACCCGTCGCACCTCGCGACCTGCCCCGCCACCGAGCTGGCCCTGGAGCACGTCGGCCGGGCCGTCCCGAACGCCCCGCTCCTCGGGGGCTTCGCGGCCCTCACCGGCCAGGTGCCCCTCGAGGCCCTCGCCGTCGCCCTGCGCGAGCGGTTCCCCGGGGTCGTCGGGGAGCGCAACGTGACCGCCGCCACCGCCGCCTACCACCACGTCCGCGCCGAGCAGGAGGCCATCCGTGCTGCAGCAGATTGAGGGCTCTCGCGCCATCGCGGAGACCGTGGCGCGCTGCCGACCCGAGGTGGTCTGCGCCTATCCCATCTCCCCCCAGACCCACATCATCGAGGCGATCGGCGCGATGGTGAAGGACGGGCGACTCACCCCGTGCGAGTTCATCAACGTCGAGTCGGAGTTCGCCGCCATGTCGGTCTCGATCGGCGCGTCGGCCGCGGGGGCCCGCGCCTACACGGCGACCGCGAGCCAGGGCCTCCTCTTCATGATCGAGGCCGTCTACAACGCCGCGGGACTCGGCCTGCCCATCGTCATGACCCTCGCCAACCGCGCGATCGGCGCGCCGATCAACATCTGGAACGACCACAGCGACGCCATGGCCGTGCGCGACGCGGGCTGGATCCAGCTCTTCGCCGAGACCAACCAGGAGGCGGCCGACCTCCACGTCCAGGCCTTCCGGCTCGCCGAGGAGCTCTCGGTCCCCGTCATGGTCTGCATGGACGGCTTCATCCTCACCCACGCGGTCGAGGGAGTCGACCTCATGGACCAGGAGCTCGTCGATCGCTTCCTGCCCCCCTACGAGCCCCGCCAGGTCCTCGACCCCGACGACCCCGTCTCCATCGGGGCGATGGTGGGTCCCGAGGCCTTCGAGGAGGTGCGCTACCTCGCCCACCTCCGTCAGCTCGACGCCCTCGAGCTCATCCCGACCGTCGCGGCCGAGTTCGCCGCGCTGACCGGTCGGGCGAGCGGGGGCCTCGTCCACCCCTACCGACTCGAGGACGCCGAGACGGTCGTGATCGCGATGGGCTCGGTGCTCGGCACGATCAAGGACGCGGTCGACGCCCGACGCGACGCGGGCGAACGGGTCGGCGTGCTCGGGATCACCTCGTTCCGCCCCTTCCCCATCGCCGCCGTCGCCGAGGCGCTTCGGGAGGCTCGCCGCGTCGTCGTGATCGAGAAGTCCTTCAGCCTCGGCATGGGCGGGGTGCTCGCGACCGACGTCGCGATGTCCGCCCCCTGGCTCGGTCAGCGCCTGGTGACGGTCGTCGCCGGGCTCGGTGGCCGACCCATCACCCGACGGGGCATCGAGGACGTCATCGAGCGAGCCCGGCGCGACGACCTGGCCCCCCTCACCTTCCTCGACCTCGACGAGGGCGTCATCGCCCGCGAACGGGCCCGCATGTCCGCGTCGCGACGCTCGGGACCCTTCGCCGAGAACGTCCTGCGCGACCTCGGGACCGCCACGGAGGCCCGCCGATGACCGAGCCGACCGCCACCCGCGTCCACTTCTACCAAGTCGGCAGCTTCGCCGTCGGCAACCGCCTGCTCTCGGCCGACGACCGCACCGTCCAGTCGAACCCGGCGCGCACCAACTCGATCGACTCCGGACACCGGGCCTGCCAGGGCTGCGGCGAGGCCCTCGGGGCCCGCTACGCGCTCGACGCGGCGATGCGCGCCACGAACGATCGGCTCGTCGCCGTGAACGCGACCGGCTGCCTCGAGGTCTTCTCGACGCCCTACCCGGAGACGTCGTGGCGGATCCCGTGGCTCCACTCCCTCTTCGGCAACGCCCCGGCCGTCGCCACCGGCGTCGCGGCGGCCATGCGCGTGAAGGGTCGCGACGACGTGCGCGTCGTCGGCCAGGCGGGCGACGGCGGCACGGTCGACATCGGCTTCGGAACCCTCTCGGGGATGTTCGAGCGCAACGACGACGTCCTGTTCATCTGCTACGACAACGAGGGCTACATGAACACCGGCGTCCAGCGCTCGGCCGCGACGCCCCCGGCGGCGCGGACCGCGACGACCGACGTGGTCGGTCCCGAGCCCGGGAACGTCTTCGGACAGGGCAAGGACCTGCCGCGCATCGCGATGGCCCACGACATCCCGTACGTCGCCACCGCCACGGTCGCCGACCTGCACGACCTCGAGCGCAAGGTGGAGCACGCCATGGAGATGCGCGGGGCCCGGTACCTCCACGTGCTCGTCCCGTGTCCCCTGGGCTGGGGGTCGGCGTCGAGCGACACCGTCCGTCTGGCGCGGCTGGCGACCGAGAGCGGGCTCTTCCCCGTCTTCGAGGCCGAGCACGGCGTCGTGACCGGAGCGCGACGCATCCGCCGGCGCGTCGCGGTCGAGGAGTACCTGAGGCCGCAGCGCCGCTTCGCCCACCTCTTCAGTGGCGCCGGCCGCCCCGACGTCGTCGCACGCCTCCAGGCGATGGCCGACGCCAACATCGAACGCTACGGGCTCGCCCCGGACGAGGGGGAGTGATGGAGAGGCCCTTCGCGATCACGCTCGACGTCGGATCGAGCCGGGCGAACCACACCGGCTCGTGGCGCGTCGAACGGCCCGTCTACGTCGACCGGCTGCCCCCGTGCAACGACGCCTGCCCGGCCGGTGAGAACATTCAGCGCTGGCTGTACCACGCCGAGTCCGGCGACTACGAGAACGCCTGGCGCACCCTCGTCGAGGACAACCCGCTGCCCGCGATCATGGGCCGCGTCTGCTTCCACCCGTGCGAGACGGCCTGCAACCGGGCCCAGGTGGACGAGGCGGTCGGGATCAACGCCGTGGAGCGGTTCCTCGGGGACACCGCCCTCGCGCACGGGTGGTCGCTGCCCGCGCCGGGGCCCGCGACCGGCCAGAAGGTCCTCGTCGTCGGAGCCGGTCCCGCCGGGCTGAGCGCCGCCTACCACCTGCGTCGCCGGGGCCACGCCGTGCGCCTGGTCGACAGCGCCCCGCGCCTCGGCGGCATGCTGCGCTACGGCATCCCCGCCTACCGCCTCCCGCGCGACGTCCTCGACGCGGAGATCGCCCGCATCGTGGACATGGGCGTGGAGGTCGGGCTCCACGAGACCGTGACCGACATCGCGGCGGCCCGCGAGGCGGCCGGGGCCGACGCCGTCTTCCTCGCCGTCGGTGCCCAGCTGGGCAAACGCGTCGCGATCCCCGCGGGCGACTCGGCCAAGGTGATCGACGCCGTCTCCTTCCTCCACCAGGTCGCCGACGACGACCCACCCCTCCTCGGACGCCGGGTCGTCGTCTACGGGGGCGGCGACACGGCCCTCGACGCGGCCCGTACCGCGAAGCGGCTCGGGGCGACCGACGCCGTCATCGTCTACCGCCGCAACCGCGAGAAGATGCCCGCCCACGCCGAGGAGGTCGAGCAGGCCCTCGGCGAGGGCGTGACCGTTCGGTGGCTCTCCACGATCGAGCGCTTCGAGGGCGAGCGGATGGTCATCGAGAAGATGGCCCTCAACGCCGAGGGCTTCCCCGAACCGACGGGCGAGTTCGAGGAGCTCGACGCCGACGCGCTGGTCCTCGCCCTCGGCCAGGACACCGACCTCTCACTGCTCGAGGGCAGCGACGTCGCCGTCGCCGACGGCGTCGTCCAGGTCGTCGACTCCATGATGACCGACGTCCCCGGCATCTTCGCCGGGGGCGACGCGGCCCCCTCGAACCGCACCGCCACCGTGGCCGTCGGCCACGGCAAGCGAGCGGCGCGGGGCATCGACGCCTACCTCGCCGGGCGGGTCGACGAGCGTCCCCCGCGGCACGCGCTCGCCGAGGCCGGTCGGCTCAACACCTGGTACTACGCGGACGCCCCGCGGACCGAGCGACCCGAGCTCGAGCGGATCCGTCGGCAGACCAACTTCGAGGAGGTGATCGGGGGGCTCACCGAGGACAACGCCCTCTTCGAGGCGCGACGGTGCCTCTCGTGCGGCAACTGCTTCGAGTGCGACAACTGCTTCGGCGTCTGCCCCGACAACGCCATCGTGAAGTTGGGGCCGGGCGAGCGCTACGCCGTCAACTACGACTTCTGCAAGGGCTGCGGGATCTGCGTCGCGGAGTGCCCGTGCGGGGCGATCGAGATGGTCCCCGAAAGGATCTGACGCCGTCCGCCGACGAATTCGAACCATGTTCGAGTTGGGAAGCGGAGTGACTGAGGTGTATTTTTCTTTGCTTTTCCTACGCCGTCGGTGGTGTACTGGCTCCAGTGTCGAAGGTCGCCTCATCCGACGAGGGCTCGCTCTCGGGGCCGTCACCCCCGCCTGACGCGACGGGGGGAGTGGAGCGCGCCCAGCTCGACACCGAGTTCGACCCGCGCGTCGTCCTCCAGGTCGTGCGCGACGGGGCGCGCGTCGTCGACTTCGTCTACGCGAACGTCAACGCGGCGGCCGCGAACGTCCTGCGCCTCAGCCCGAACGAGGTGATCGGGATGCGCCTCAGCGTGATCTCGCCCTCCTTCCTCGCCTCGCCCCTCGGCCAGCGGCTGGTGGCCGCCACCGAGACGGGCGCCCCCCTCGACATCCACGGGCTCCCCCACCGCGACCGCGACGGCCGGGACCGGGTCCTCGACGTGCGGGCCGGAGGCGTGGGCGACGTGGTGAGCCTCTCCTGGCGCGACGTGACCGACGAGTCCCTCCTCGAGCGGCGTTACCGCATCGTGGCCGAGCACGCCTCCGACGGGGTGCTGGAGCTCGACGAGCACGCCGTCATCACGTGGGCCTCGCCGAGCTGCGGGCACCTCTTCGGCCTCCCCCTCGAGGAGATCGTCGGTCGCGACGCGAGATCCTTCCTCGACCCCTCGACGCCCCTCGACGACCGGGCCGTCGACGAGATGCTGTCGACCTCCCTCTCCACCAGCGTCGAGGTCGTCGTGCGCCACGCCGACGGGCGTCCGCTCCACGTCGCCGTCGCGGTGCACGCTCTCCGCGACGAGATCCGGGACCGCGACATCCTCGTCGCCAGCCTGCGGATGATCGACGACGTGGTCCGAGAGCGCCAGCGGTTCCGGGAGCTCGCGGACCGCTACGAGCTCCTCGCCCACCACAGCACCGACGTCGTCATCCTCGCCGACCCCGACGGCACCATCCGGTGGATCTTCGACACCGTGACGAACGTGCTCGGGTGGACGCCGGAGGAGATGATCGGACGCCGCAGCGAGGAGTTCATCCACCCCGACGACCTCGCCCTCTTCCTCGGCGCGCGCGACGCCCTCCTGCGCACCGAGGCGGTGAACCTGCAGTTCCGGGCCCGCACGAAGGACGGCGCCTTCCGGTGGATCGAGGTCAGCGGACGCGACATCCCCGACGCGTCGGGACGGTCGAGCCAGCGCATCGTTGCGTGGCGCGACGCCGAGGAGGCCGTCCGTCGCCAGGAGGAGCTCGCCGTCTCCGAGGCCCGCTTCCGCCTCCTCGCGGAGAACGCCTCCGGCGTCGTCGTCCAGACCAGCGCCGAGGGCGTCATCGAGTGGGTCTCCCCCTCGGTCGTCGAGATCCTCGGGTGGAACCCGAACGACATGGTCGGCCGGCCCATGACCGACTTCAACGACTCCGCCGACGTGCCCGAGCGCCTCCTCGCCCGCCAACGCGTCCTCGCCGGCGAGCTGCTGCCCCCGTTCGACTGCCGCTACCGCACCCGTAGCGGTCGCTGGCGCTGGATGTCGGTCTTCTACCGGCCGATCCACGACGCGTCGGGCGCGACCACCTCCATCGTCTCGGCGATGCGCGACATCCAGGGCGTCGTGGTCGAGCGTCGCGCCCACAACGCCCTCGCCGCCGGCAACGCCGTCCTGGCCGTCGCGCTCGACGAGCACGACCTGATCTCGCAGCTCTGCCAGACCATCGTCGACCAGGGCGGCTACCGGTTCGCCTGGTACGGGCGGCGCCACGACGACCGCCGCAAGTCGATCAGCGTCGTGGCGGCGAGCAAGGAGCACCGCGACTACCTCGACGGGCTGACCCTGAGCTGGGACGACGGCCCCCACGCCCAGGGACCGACGGGCCGCGCCGCGAGGACGGGACGCACCACGGTCGAGAACAACATCCCCCACTCCGCGACCTTCCGCCCGTGGCTGCCCCGCGCCGTCGTGCACGGCTTCGCCTCGTCGTGCGCCATCCCTGTGGCGGTGGGGGGTGCGGTCGACGGCGTCTTCACCGTCTACGACGACCAGCCCGACTCCTTCCCCCCGACCGCCGTCAGCCGCCTCGAGGAGTTCGCGTCACGCGTAGGCGCCGGGATCGCCCAGCTGCGCGAGCGCGAGCGCCTCGTCGCCGCCGAGCGCGAGGGCACGCTCCTCACGACGGCGATGGACCAGGCCGTCGAGTCGATCATCACCACCACGCTTGAGCCGCGCATCATCTACGCCAATCCGGCGGCGAGTCGGGTCACCGGGTACTCCCGCGAGGAGATGATCGGCCAGAACCCCCACCTCTTCTCGAGCGGCGAGCACGACGAGGCCTTCTACCGGGAGCTCTGGGGGAACCTCGTGGCCGGACGCCCCTGGCAGGGCATCCTGACCAACCGGCGCAAGGACGGCCAGATCTTCGACGAGGACGCGACGGTCTCGCCGGTCCACGACGCCGACGGCACGGTCTTCGCCTACGTCGCCGTGAAGCGCGACCTCAGCCACGAGCAGGGACTCGCGACGGCCCTGCGTCAGAGCGAGAACGACGCCGAGGCGGTCTCCCTGCTCATGCGCGAGGTCCGTGCGAGTGGCGGGCTCGCCGCGACCGCGCAGTCCCTCTGCGACGCGGTCGCCGGCCTCGACTTCGTGACCTCGGCCGCTCTCTACCAGCGCGACGTCGACGGGGGCTTCTCCTGCCTCGCCACCCGGGGCTCGATGAACGACGCCGTGCGACCCGGACTCCCCTTCCCGTTCGCCGACCACGCCCGCGTCGCCGATGAGGTCCGGGGCGGGGCCTGGATCGTCGACCTCGAGCAGCCGGGCGACCTGCACGACGAGCCCCTCGTCGGGTACCTGCTCGAGCGAGGCATGGGCCTCGCCGTCATGGTCCCCGTCCGCGACGGCGGCGAGCTGGTCGGCATCCTCGCGACGACCGAGCCACGCCGCGCCCGCACCGGCGCCCCCCTCGCCCGCCGGGCCGCCTACGACGACCTCGGCGGCCTCGCGTCGGCCCTCGTCGGCCCGATGCTGGCCGCGGCCCGCGGCCGGGAGGTGACCCGCCGTCGGATCCGCTCGATCATCGAGCGACGCGAGTTCTCGCCGGTCTTCCAGCCGATCGTGCACCTGGCGACGGGCGAGCTCTTCGCCTTCGAGGCCCTCACGCGCTTCCGTGACGGCACCCGCCCGGACCTCGTCTTCGAGCAGGCTCGCGAGGTGGGGCTCGGCCGCGAGCTCGAGCTGGCCTGCGTCGAGGTCGCCATCGAGGAGGGCGCCCAGCTCCCACCGGACCGCACGCTCGGGATCAACTTCTCGGCCGACAGCCTCGACGCCGCGACCCTGCGCGACCTGCGCGCGCGCGCCGACCGGGACCTCGCGGTCGAGGTCACCGAGCACACGCGCATCGACGATCCCGCCGAGGTGCGCCGCATCGTCTCCTCGGTCGAGGGGTGCCGCCTCGCGGTCGACGACGCGGGGGCCGGCTTCGCCGGTCTCCAGCACATCCTCGAGCTGAGCCCCGACACCGTGAAGCTCGACATCGCCCTCGTCCACGACGTCGATCGGGACCCCGTTCGCCAGGCCCTCGTCTCCGGGATGCGCCACTTCGGCGAGCTCGCCGACATCCGACTCATCGCCGAGGGCGTCGAGACGGCGGAGGAGGCGCACGCCTGTCGCGAGCTCGGGATCGATCTCGCCCAGGGCTACTACTTCGCGCACCCGGCCCCGGCGGCGACGTTTCGCGACCTCGGCGCCGAGTAGGGTCACCGGCGCGACCGAGGAGGAGCCGTGAGCCGCGTCAGCACCTACCTGAACTTTCCCGGCACCACCGAGGAGGCCGTCGCCTTCTACGCGGACGTCTTCGGCACGTCGGTGCGCGACCTCCAGCGCTTCGGCGAGGCGCCGGACCTGCCGCCCCTCGGGCCGGGCGAGGCCGACCGGGTCCTCCACGTCGAGGTGGAGATCCTCGCGGGTCACGTCCTGCAGGCGACCGACCTGCTCGTCTCGCTCGGTCACGAGCAGCGGATCGGCAACAACGTGACGATCGCCCTTGAGCCCGACACCCGCGCGGAGGCCGACCGCCTCTACGGTCGGCTGTCCGAGGGCTCGACCGAGGCGACCGGCATGTCGCAGATGTTCTTCGGCTACTGGGGGACCTGCCTCGACCGCTTCGGCGTGCGCTGGATGATCAACCACGCCGGATGAGCGGACCACGCCCCCGCCACGTGGACCCGCGCGGACGACGGTTCGTCGTCACCGGCGCCACCTCGGGTCTCGGTCGTAGCGTCGCGACGGCGCTGGCCGAACGCGGGGCCCACCTCGTCCTGGCGGTCCGTTCGCCCGAGCGGGCCGCGCCCCTCGCCGACGACCTGGGTCGGCGCCACCCCGAGACCCGCGTCGAGGTCGTCGCCCTCGACCTCGCCGACCTCGCCACCGTGCGTCGCGCGGCCCGCGAGGTGGAGGAGCGTCTCGGGGCCGTCGACGTCCTGGTGAACAACGCCGGCCTGATGGCCATCGACGAGCAGTACACCGCGCAGGGCGTCGAGCTCACGATGGCGGTGAACCACCTGGGCCACGCGACGCTCACCACCGAGCTGCTCGCGGCGCTGGAGCGCGGCGTCGCGCCCCGCGTCGTCACGGTGACGAGCCTGGTGCACCACGTAGGCTCCCTCGACCCGACGACCCTCGCGATCCCGCCCCGGCGCTACCGACGCTGGTCCGCCTACGCCGCCTCGAAGCTGGCCAACCTCGCCTTCGCCCTCGAGCTGGAGCGCCGACTGCGCGCGCAGGGACGGAGCACCGTCTCGCTGGCCGCCCACCCCGGCGCCGTCGCCACGCACCTCGGCCACGAGGGGACCGGCTGGAGCAACGCGATGATGCGCCGGGCCGCGCCCCGCGTCCTCCCGGGTCCCGACTACGGGGCCCGACCGATCCTGCGCGCCGCCCTCGACCCCGGTCTCGCCGGCGGCATCCTCGTCGGACCGGCCGGCCTCGTCGTCGGACCGCCCCGGACCGAGTGGCCCTCGCGCGCGGCCCGCGACCCCCGCCTCGGCGCCGCGCTCTGGGCCGCGACCACCGACCTCATCGAAGGAGCCCCGTGACCCCGACCGTACTCTTCCTCTGCGTGCACAACGCCGGGCGCAGCCTCGCCGCCAAGGTCATCATGGAGGACCTCGCCCGGGGCCGGGTCCGCGTCACCTCGGCCGGCTCCGAGCCGGCCGAGGCCCTCAACCCGTCCGTCGTCGCGGTCCTCACCGAACGGGGCCTCGACGCCTCGCGCGAGTTCCCGACGCCCCTCACCGACGAGCTCGCGCGCGCGGCCGACGTCGTCGTCACGATGGGCTGCGGTGACGCCTGCCCCTTCTACCCCGCGACGCGCTACCTCGACTGGGACCTGCCCGACCCCGCCGGACGATCCGTCGCGGAGGTGCGGCCGATCGTCGACGAGATCGAGCGCCGGGTGCGAGGACTCCTCGACGAGCTCCTCGTCGGGGAGGAGTAGGTTCCGGATCGTGGAACCGACCGAGCTGCGCGAGCCGCCCCTCGCCGGGGACGAGGTCGCGACCCTGCTCGGCGCCCTCGAGCGCCAGCGTCGCACGTTCGCCTGGAAGTGTGGGGGCCTCGACGGCGAGGACCTCGGTCGACGGCTCGGCCCCTCGGCGATCACCGTCGGCGGACTCATCAAGCACCTCGCCCTCGTCGAGGAGTACACGCTCGGGACGAAGTTCCTCGGCGAGCCCCTCGGCCCACCCTGGGTGGGCCTCGGCCTCGAGGAGGATCCCGACGCCGAGTGGCGGACCGGCGCGACCGACTCGGCCGACGAGCTCTGGTCCCTGTGGCGTCACGCCGTCGCGCGCTCGCGCGCGATCGTCGCGCGCACCCTCGCCGAGGGCGGTCTCGACGCCCTCTCCCCGGGGCCGTGGCCACCCGACGGACGGCCGAGCCTGCGCCGGATGCTGATCGACCTCGTCGAGGAGTACGCGCGCCACGTGGGTCACGCCGATCTCCTGCGCGAGTCGATCGACGGGCTGGTGGGCGAGGATCCGCCCGACGACCTACCCGTGTAGGAGGGCGCAGTCGCCACCGAGCTCGAGCACCACGTCGACCAGGGCGCGCACGTCGTCGTCGCTCGTGCGGAAGTTGGTGAGACAGGGCCGCAGGTAGACGCGCCCGTCGATCGTGGCCGGCGAGACGAAGACCCGCCCGTCGCGCTGGAGCGCCGCGCAGAGGGCGTCGTTGTGGGCGTCGGGATCGGCGCAGCCCCCGACCCAGCGGAAGGGGACGATCGAGAGCGAGGGTCGGTGCGGGAGGACCTCGAGCTCCGGGTGCGCCGCGGCGAGGTCGTAGAGGAGCTGGGCCTGGTCGCAGTTGCGCGCGACGGCCCCGCGCATCGCCCGCGCACCGTGGGTGGCGAAGGCCATCCAGAGCTTGAGGGCCCGCAGGGGCCGCGAGTACTCGACGGTCGTGTCGACGGCGTTGCGGTGCTCCCCGTCGTGGGGCATGTAGGCCTCGTCGTGGGCGAAGGTCCGCGCGAGTCGGTCGCCGTCCCTCACCAGCACGGCGCTGCAGGCCTTGGGAACGTACATCCACTTGTGGCAGTCGACGGTCACCGAGTCGGCCCGCGCGAGCCCGCGGAAGCGCTCGGCCACCCCGGGGACGGTCGCCGCCGGCAGGCCGTAGGCGCCGTCGACGTGGAGCCACACGCCGTGGCGCTCGCAGACGTCGGCGATCGCGTCGAGGGGATCGACCGCACCGGTGAGGGTCGTCCCCGCCGTCGCCACGACCGCGACGGGCGTCCGACCGGCCGCGCGGTCGGCCGCGAGCTGCCGATCGAGGTCCTCGGGGACGAGCCGGCGCTCGTCGTCGATGGCCACGGCCCGCACCTGCTCGCGCCCGATCCCGAGCAGCTCGGCCGCCCGGACGATCGAGTAGTGGGCCTCGCGCGAGCAGTAGAGGGTGGGGCGGGCCTCGCCGAGACCCCGGCGCCGCGAGTCGGGCAGCGCGGCCTCGCGGGCCGCCGCGATCGCCGTCAGGTTGCTGATGGTGCCACCGCTCGTGAAGGAGCCGCCGGTCGCCGGGAAGCCGAGGAAGTCGGCCAGCCACCGTCGCGACTGGTCCTCGAGATCGGTGGCGGCGCGGGCGTCGACGGCGAGGTTGGTGTCGTAGGAGTGGGCGAGCAGGTCGGCGATGGCCCCGACCTCGAGCCCGCTCGAGCCGATGAAGCCGAAGTACCGGGGGCGCGACTGGGCGAGGGAGGCGTCGAGGACCGCTGCCGCGTGGTCGATCATGGCGATCACGTCGTGGGCCTCCTCCGGCAGGGGCTCCTCGAGGAGGGCGCGCAACTCGGCGGAGGGGACGGTCTCGACCTCGCGGGCGTGGTCGAACTCCCGCCAGGCCCGCAACACGTGCTCCGAGGTCCGCGCGAGGGCGTCCGCTCGGCGCTCGCCGAGCGAGAGGTTGGAGTCGTGGGGCGGGGGTGGGGTCACGGCGGCAGGCTAACCCACCTCGACGACGGCGACCGATCCGTCCGGCGGGGAGCGGTCCTCGATCTCCCAGGCGTGGTCGAGCACGTGCCACGCGACGCGGCGCAGGGCGTAGGCGGCGGGCCACGGCGCCGTCGCCCCCGCGAGGAGGGCGCCCGAGAGGGCGGCGCGCTGGTCCGGCCACGGAGTTCGGGGCGGGACGCGGGTCCCGATCCGGCGGCCGTAGGCCCGCTCGGCCTCGCGCACGTGCGCGACGACGGCGTCGCGATCCCGTCCGCCACCGCGCGGTCCTCGCGTGAGTCGCTCGGGCGCCCGGGCGACGACCACGTCGAAGGCGTCCCAGCACGCGCGGAGGACCTCGAGCTGGCGGGCGAGCTCGGGAGCCGCGAGGGGCCGGTCGTCACCGGGGCCGAGGACGTTCGGGGCGCCGAAGTCCGTGGTGGCGTCGCCGACGACCTCGCCGACGACCTCGAGCGGACCGACGTCGCGCGCGTCGGGGACGGCGGCGACGTAGCGGGGGCGGTAGCGCTCGAGCGCGGCGAGGGCCTCCGCGGGCGTGCGGGCGCCGCGGCACCACCCCGGCCAGCCCCGGGCCAGGGCGAAGGACCGTCGCCGCCCCACCTCGAGGTAGACGGCGACGCTCGAGTCGCGGGCCCCCACGCCGCCCGGTCTAGCAGTCCGTCAGCCGAGGGACGGGCGCACCTCGTCCCACACGGCGCGGACCGCCTGCGGCAGAGACGACGCGGGGCTCGCGAGCCACTGGTCGAGGCCGACCCGCAGCACCGAGACGACAACGTCGGCCGCGACGAGGGCGAGGGCCTCGCTCGCCCCCCGCTCGGCGAGGGCCGCGGCGAGCGCCGTCGCGACGAGGGCGACCTTCGCGAGATCCCGCTCGCGCAGCTCGGGACTGGTCGCGATGACGTCGCGACGGTCCCGCACCATCTCGCGCGGCGCCGCGCCGATGAACTCGGCGGCGGCGACCGCGGCGCGACGGGCGACCACGGTGACCCCTTCGGAGGCGGGAGCCCCGGCGACGGCGGCGACGAGACGGGCGGCCAGTGCGTCGGTCCCGCCGAAGAGGACCTCGCGCTTGTCGGCGAAGTGGCGGTAGAAGGTGCGCTCGCTGAGCCCGGCCCGCGCGGCGATCTGCGCGGCCGTCGTCGCCTCGAAGCCGTGCTCGGCGTAGAGCTCGAGGGCCGCGCGCTGCAGGCGACCGTGACTGTTCGGCTCCCAGCGCCCCACGCGACGAGCCTACGTGTTGACAGTTACTGCCATCACTCGGTAAGGTGATGGCAGTAACTGTCATCACGAACCGAGGAGACCATCGTGCGCTACTTCGTCACCGGGGCCACCGGCTGGATCGGCTCGGCCACGACGGCCGAACTGGTCGGCGCCGGCCATGAGGTCCGCGGCCTCGTCCGCACCGACGAGGCGGCCCGGCGCCTCGAGTCGCTGGGAGGGATCCCGTGGCGGGGCGACCTCGCCGATCCGGAGGGCCTCGCGCGAGCGGCCGACGAGAGCGACGGGGTGGTCCACCTCGCCTTCGCCCACGACGTCGCCTGGCACGGCGACTTCGTGAGCGCCGCCACGACCGATCGGCGAGCCGTGGAGGCGATGGGGACGGCCCTCGCGGGGAGTGGCCGGCCCCTCATCCTCGCGAGCGGTGTCGCGGGCCTGGACCACGGTCGACCCGCGACCGAGAGCGACGGGCTCGTCCCGAGCGCCGTGACGCGGGCGCTCCCGGTCGGGCGGCGCGCGGCGACCGCACTCTACGTCCTCTCGTTGCGAGGGGTCGACGTGCGCTCCTGCGTCCTGCGCTTCCCCCCGACGGTGCACGGCGCGGGCGACCACGGCTTCGTCGCGTGGATCGCGGGCGCCGCCCACCGCGCGGGCTCGTCCGCCTACGTCGGCGACGGGACGAATGCCTGGTCCGCCGTCCACGTCGTCGACGCCGCCCGACTCGTCCGCCGGGCTCTCGAGGACGCTCCGGCGGGATCGGTCCTCCACGCGGTCGCGGAGGAGGGCGTCCCCTTCCGCGAGATCGCCGCGGCGATCGGTCGCTCGCTCGGCGTGCCGACCCAGTCGATCAGCCCGGAGGAGGCGCTCTCCCGGTTCGACCACCTCGGACCGTTCGTCGCCATGGACGCCCGCGCCAGCGCCGCCGTCACCTCCGAGCTCCTCGGCTGGGCGCCCCGGGAGAGCACCCTCATCGAGGACGTCGACGCCGGGCACTACCGGCCGGAGTCCCTCTAGCCGTCGCCGCCGTGACCGGGTATAGTTTGTGACACAAACTTAAAAGGGGGTGGCCGTGACGACGAGTTCCGACCCCATCCGATCCGCGATGAGCGAATTCGATCCGCGCGACGCGGCGCGGGCGCTCGCCGAGGCCGAACAGCGCACCCGTCGCCTCAACCCCGATCCCCCAGTGCTCTGGTGGACCCGCACGGTCGTCTTCGGCGTCGCCTACGGCGGGCTCTGGCTCTCGGTGCGCGACCAGTCGCCGTACGTGGGGCCCACCGGGACCGGCCTGGCGATCGCCTTCGGGGCGTTGCTCGTGCTCATCCTCGTCACCGCCGCCGTCGTCCAGCGCGCCCTCGTCGGCGTGACCCCGGCGACGCACGCGCGTCGGTGGGAGGCGGGGGCCTACGCGATCGTCCTCGCGTCGTCCTTCGTGTTCGAAGGGGCCCTGCACGCCATCGGGGCCGGGGCCCCCACCGTCTACGGCGTGTTCGCCGCCTCCGGCCCGCTCGTCGCCGTCGGGGCCATGGTCGCCGGCTACGGCGCGGGGCGTCGCCAGCCCGCGATGGTCGTGCCCGCCTGCATCCTCGTCGTGGTGGCGACCGCCGCGGTCTTCACGGGACCCCGGACGGTGTGGCTCGTCGACGGCCTCGGAGGGACCCTCCTCGGCCTCGTCGTCACCACGCGACGGGCGATCGCGTCGCGACGGGCTCGCTGACGACGTGCCCCTCGACGACCTGGACCCCGTCATCCACGCGGTGGCCCGCCTCCGGATCATGGTCGTCCTGAACGCCCTCACCCCCGGCGACGAGATCAGCTTCCCCCGCCTCGGCGAGGTCACCGACCTCACCGCCGGGAACCTGCTCACCCACCTGCGCCGCCTCGCCGAGGCGGGCTACGTGGCCGTCGAGAAGAGTGGCCAGGGGTCGATGTCGCGAACCCTCGTCGCGGCGACCGACGAGGGACGCCGGGCGCTAGCGCACTACCGCGCGACGCTCGACCGACTCCTCGCCACCCCGGAGCCCTCACCCTGACCCGGTAGGCGATCCTCGCGTCGGAGTCGACACCCGGGGCCGAGACCGCGCCGGGGCGTCACCGGCCACCGAGCTCCGTTGCGCGCCGCGGTGCCGCGCCGGGTCCGCGCCGCGACGATCCGCGCCCGAGCACCTCGGTCGCCGCGGGGAGCCGCGTCCGCGACGCGTCGACGAGGACGGGAGCGTCGGGACCCGAGGCGATCGGCCCCGCCATCGCGTCCGCCGAGCCGGCGAGGGCGTGGCGGACGGCGTCGACGAGAGCCGACGGACGATCGACCTGCAGGTAGTGGTTCGCCCCGGGCACGAGGTAGAGGCGATTGCGCCCCGGCTTCTCCGCCACGAACTCGTTCCACACGGCGGCGGCCACGCGCGGTGGCGACACCGTGTCGAGCAGGCCCCAGATCAGCGTCGTCGCGACCTCGCGGGTGGCCAGACCCTCGAGCCAGTCACGCTCGTGTTCGGCCCGCTCGACGAGGTACTGGATCGTCTCGTGCAGGACGCCGACGCCGTCGTCGTGGGCGAAGGTGACCGCGAGCGCCGCGACGTCGGGGTGGTCGGCCGGTCGGGGCGGCGAGAAGGTCGTCGTGCCCATCCCGGCGGCGAGCAGCTCGGGCGTGACGACGTCCAGCACCTCGGGGGCCGTCGCCGGGTCGAGGACGAGTCGCTGGAAGTCGGTCAACTGGGAGAGGGGGAGGAAGATGTTGGCGTTCGTGAGAACCAGGTGCTCCACCACGAGCGGCGCGTCGCCGGACGGGGCCGGGCCCCCGAGCACGAGGGCCAGGGCCACGCTCGACCCCCGATCGTGGGCGACGAGGGTCACGCGCGAGGCGCCGAGCACCTCGCGCGCGTAGTACTCGAGGAGTTCGGCGTCCCGAGTCAGGCGGTAGCCCCAGCCCCGGGGCTTGTCCGAGAACCCGTAGCCGGGGAAGTCGAGGAGGCCGACGCGGAAGTCGTCGTCGAGGAGATCGGCGACCTCGAACCAGTCGATGCTCGAGGTGGGGAACCCGTGGACCAGGAGGAGGACCGGTCCGTCCACGGGGCCCGACTCAACGTGGAAGACGTTCGTCTCGGGGGCGCTCCCGTCGCGGGGGGCCCACCGGAAGGTGGAGCCCCGACGGCGCCAGGCCTCGGCTCGCTCGGACACGGTCATCACGCTCCTCCGATCACCGACCCGCCCCTGCGGGACGCTGGGCTCAGGGTACGCGGTGCCCGGCCGGTCGCGGGCCGGACGCGGGTCGCCACACCGCTCGCGCGGGTGCCCGGCCCTCGAGTCGGCCGCGCGACGACGCCGACCGACTCCTCCGCGGGAGGGCCCTCGGTAGTAGGCTGCGGGCCGTGCGGAGACGGACGGCGCCACGACTCTCATCTGGGATGTCCGCGATGGCCCTCGCGCTGACCCTCGTCGCGCTCCCCTCGCCCAGTGGCGCGTCGGAGCGACTCTCCATCGTGGACGTCGCGTCCGCCTTCGCTCCCGCGACGCTCGCGGCGAGCCATCCCGCGGTGACCTACCAGCGAGCAGCGGTTCCGCTGGGGAGTCGAGTCCAGTTCGTGCAGTCTCGGTCGGCCGGCGGCGGCGACGCGGGCGACGTCCTGGTCGAGACCCTGCGGGTGTGGGGCCTGAGGTCGCGAACGAGGTTCTACGCGTACGCCTACTCGCACCGCTGCGGGTCGACACCGTCGACGGCCGGCGTCCGCGTGCAGGACCAGCCCGCACCGTCGCACTTCCCCCAGAACGAGATCTGGCTCGGGTTCCGAACGAACGCGCGCGGCGATGCGACGTCGTCCACCCGTCAGTACTGGCTCACGGCGGGCCGTGCCGAGTCCATCGTCATCGACGCGAACCCGAACGGTGACCCCGTGGCGTGCCTGACGGTCGCCCTGCGCTGAGGGGCTCCCACCCCGGGTCAGCGGGTGACCGCATCGGACCCACCGAGTGGGCGCGGACGGCCGGACATGGTGCCGACGACCCCGCCCGCGGCCGCCCGCGGCCTCGCCATCGCGTGTGCGTCGCGTGAGGCGCGGATGAGCGGACGTCGACCTCGAGGAGCTCGCGGCGTGGCGGATCACGCGGTGGTGGAGAGCCGCCCCTCCACCACCCGACATCGTTCCGCGACGACCGGTGTCTCATCGTCGACGTGACGGGACACACCTCCGAGCGATGCTGCCATATCTCCTCGCTCCGCCAGAATCCGTCGTGGCCCCGGCGCCCATCCGCGACCGTCACGTGCCCTTCGCCCTCATCCACCCCGTGCCGGACGTCCACCTCGGCCCGTGCAACGACGCGCACCTCCATCGTCTCGATCACGCCGACCGGTCGATCGTGGGAGTCAACCACGACAGCTCACCGCGACGCGGCAGTGGCTCCCGGCCATCCGCGTACTCCGGGCCAGTGACGCGGTCGTCGTCGTGCGAGCATCGAGGAGGGCGTCCACCCGGTGGTCCCGCAGTGGGCCCGGCGGCGCGAACGCCGATCGCGGCAACGGGGAGGAATCGTCGGTGGAACGAGATTCGACCATTCGCGGATCCGACGACGGGCCGGGGCGACGCCCGCGGGCGCGCACGATCGATCCCGACGACGCGTCAGCCGTCCACTAACAAGCGATAGACGTTCGTGTCACGCCGCTCGAAGCCGAGACGCTGGTAGAGGGCGTTCGCCGCCTCCCGCGAGGGACGACTCGTCAGGTCGACCGAGCGAGCCCCGGCGGCGCTCGCCGCCTCGACGGCGGCCGCCGTCAGACGGGCCCCGACGCCGACGCCGCGGGCCGACTCGTCGACGACCACGTCCTCGATCCAGGCCCGCCAGCCGGTGGGGATC
>DAIDKS010000009.1 GCA_027449885.1 Acidimicrobiaceae bacterium | reverse complement strand
GGGGCGACCGCCTCGTGGCGACGCATCGAGTCGTGCTCGACGTGGAACTGCTCGATCGAGCGCTCCGAGCGGCGATCCCGCAGGCGACGCACGGCCATGGGCACGAGGAACGCCGCCCAGGCCAGCACCAACAGGATCAGTAGCATCCGGCTCTCTCGCGTCCCTCGTCCCTCGACATCGGCACTAAAGGTATCGGGCTAGTCGAGAAATTTGGTGGATGCTACTGCTGGTGGATGCCGCATTCCACCTTGCCGGTCCCCGCCCAGCGCCCCGATCGTCGGTCCCCGCCTTCGGCCGGCCGACGCGTGGTCGCGGCGCAGCCAATCGAGGTATAGCCCTGCTCCCAGAGCGGGTGCAGCGGGAGCTCGTGCATCGCGAGGTAGGCGGCGACGTCGTCGTCGTTCCACCCCGCGAGGGGGTTCACCTTCACCAGCTCGAACTTCGCGTCCCAGCCGACGATCGGCGTCGTCGCCCGCGTGGGCGCGTCGACGCGCTTGATGGCGCTGACCCAGGCGTCGCGACCGGTGAGCGCGGACGTGAGGGGCACGACCTTGCGCCACTCGCAGCACTCGGCGGTGCCGCAGGGCCAGGCCGCCGCGTCGGGCGGGGGCGTCGTGCGCTCGACGCGCAGTCCCCACTCACGCTCGACGCGCGCGACGAGCTCGAGGGTCTCGGGGAAGTGACCGCCGGTGTCGAGGAAGAGGACGGGGGCCTCGGGCCGCAGTGAGTGGACGAGGTGCGCGAGCACCACGTCCTCGAAGGAGCACGCGACGACGACGTCGTCGAAGGCGTCGAAGGTCCACCGCAGGACGTCGATCGCCGAGGCGCCCTCCAGGCGCGCGTCCACCGCGGCCAGCTCGTCGGGCTCGAAGCGCACCGTCATCGACTGTCTCCTATCAATCAATTTCTAGTGGTATTATAGAGTTTCACGAGGAGACCGATGACCACGATCGAACGACGCCCGACGACCCTGGACCACCTGGAGGCCCTGGAGTCGCACGCCATCTACATCCTGCGCGAAGTCGTCGCCGAGTGCGAGCGGCCGGTGCTGCTCTTCTCCGGCGGCAAGGACTCGGCCGTCCTGCTGCACCTCGCGGTCAAGGCCTTCGCCCCCGGGGGCCTCCCCTTCCCCGTGCTGCACGTCGACACGGGCCAGAACTTCCCCGAGGTGCTCGACTTCCGCGACGAGATGGTGGAGCGCACCGGCGCCCGGCTGATCGTCGCGAGCGTTCAGGACGCCATCGACCGGGGCCTCGTCGCCGACCCCGGCCCGACCGGATCGCGCAACCGGCTCCAGACCACGAGCCTCCTCGGCGCGATCCAGGAGCACGGCTTCGACGCGGCCTTCGGCGGCGCCCGCCGCGACGAGGACAAGGCCCGTGCGAAGGAGCGCATCCTCTCCTTTCGCGACGCCTTCGGACAGTGGGACCCGCGGGCCCAGCGACCCGAGCTCTGGCAGCTCTACCAGGGCCGCGTGAACCACGGCGAGCACCTGCGCGCCTTCCCCCTCTCGGACTGGACCGAGCTCGACGTGTGGCAGTACATCGCGCGCGACCGCGTCGCCCTGCCCTCGATCTACTTCGCCCACCACCGCGACGTCCTGCGCCGCGACGGGATGTGGCTCGCCGTGAACGAGTTCGTCGCGCCGCGCGCCGGCGAGGCGGTCGAGCGGCGGCTGGTCCGCTACCGCACCGTGGGCGACGCGACCTGCACCGGAGCCGTCGAGTCCTCGGCGACCACCCTCGACGAGGTCCTCGCCGAGGTGGCCACGGCCACCGTCTCGGAGCGGGGCGCGACGCGCGCCGACGACCGCTTCAGCGAGACGGCCATGGAGGACCGCAAGCGCGAGGGGTACTTCTAATGGACCTGCTGACTCGCGACCTCCTGCGCGTCGCCACCATCGGGTCGGTCGACGACGGCAAGTCGACCGTGATCGGACGACTGCTCGTGGACACCCGCCAGCTCTTCGACGACCAGCTCGAGGCCGTCGCCCACGCCTCGGCCCGCCGCGGCGTCGGCGACCTCGACCTGAGCTTCGTCACCGACGGGCTGCGCGCCGAGCGCGAGCAGGGCATCACGATCGACGTCGCGTACCGGTACGCGGCGACCCCCACGCGCAAGTTCATCATCGCCGACTGCCCGGGCCACGTGCAGTACACGCGCAACATGGCGACGGGCGCCTCGACGGCCGACCTCGCGCTGATGGTGCTCGACGTCGCCCGGGGGCTGAAGGAGCAGACCCGTCGTCACCTCTGCATCGCGGCCCTCCTCGGCGTGCGCGCGATCGTGGTGGCGATCAACAAGATGGACACGGTGCGCTGGTCCCAGAGCGCCTACTCCGCCGCCGTCGACGAGGTCGCGACCGCGGCCCGCGAGCTCGGGATCGCCGACGTCACCTGCGTGCCCACGTCGGCTCTGCTCGGCGACAACGTGGTGGCCGCCTCGCTGCACACCCCGTGGTACGTGGGACCGACCATCCTCGAGGCCCTCGAGGGCTCCGACGCCGGAGCCTGGGACAGCGCCGAGGGGGCTCGCCTCCCGATCCAGTGGGTCCTGCGCCAGCCGGGCGGCGGCCGCTCCTACGCCGGCATGGTGAGCGGGGAGCCGCTCGCCGTCGGGGACCGGGTGACGCTGCTGCCCGCGGGGATCAGCACCACGGTGACGGCCCTGCGCGGCCCCTCCGGTTCGCGCGACGCGGCCCCCGCCGGGGTCGCCGTCGACGTCGAGCTCGCCGACGACCTCGACGTGAGTCGCGGGGACCTGCTCGCGCGCGAGCCCCTCCCCACCGTGACCCGCGAACTGCGGGCGACGGTGTGCTGGTTCGGTGACGAGCCCCTGCGGGCGGGAGCACGCCTACGGGTCAAGCACACCACCCGCAGCACGCCGGCCATCGTCGAGTCCGTCGAGAGCCGGGTCGACGTCGAGCGTCTCGAGATCGAGCCCGCCGACGCACTCGCGACCAACGACATCGGCGTCGTGCGCCTGCGCACCGCCGACCCGCTGGTGGTGGACGACTACGCGCAGCACCGGGTGACCGGGGGCTTCATCCTGATCGACCCGGTGAGCAACGTGACTCGGGCGGCCGGGATGGTCGGCGACCCGGGCCTGGCGGGCGCCACGGCGCGCCCCTAGAACTGGACGAGCATCGCCACGAGCGCCACGGCGATCAGCGCGAGCAGGACGTCGATCGAGCGCACCAGGTCGCGACCCCGTTCGGGCGCGGCCGCGCCCTCGTGGGCGATGACCTCGCTCACGACCCGCTCGAGCGGCAACGTGCGCGCCTCGAGGTGACCGGCCGCGGCCAGGTAGCAGAGCAGCCCGACGATGATCCAGGGGCGCGTCAGGGAGACCGAGGCGTCGCCGGTGAGGGTCATGGCGAGGCCGGTCAGGGGTAGGACGTGCAGGACGCGCGCGGCCCAGTTGCGACGCAGCGGGAAGCGGCGGGCCTGCGTCGCCCCGTCGACGCCGCGGGCGACCGACTGGGCCGCGCCCCGCATGGCGACGACGACCGTCATCGTGGCGACCGCCGCGATGACGTGAACGAGGAAGATGAGGTCGTAGCCGACCGACGCGGCGATCACGACGTCGAGAGTAACGCCTCGGCCGCCCGGTAGGGGTCCGTGCGGCCCTCCACGATCGCGCTCACCTGGTCCTCGTAGGCCTGCCCCTCGGCGATCTCCGCCAGCCGGGCCCGCCACAGCACGCCGAGGACGCGCTCGAGGGCCGCCGACGCCAGGGCGCGACGGTGCTCGGCGTGACGCGGCCCCTCGATCGAGCGACGGTGCTCGCGGATCGCCTCCCACAGCTCGGCGACGCCCTCCCCCGTCGACGCCACCGTCTCGAGGATCGGTGGTCGGGGATCCTTCGCCGTCCCGAGGTCGAGCATCTGCTCGAGGTCGCGACGCGTCTCGCGCACCCCGGGGCGATCGGCCTTGTTGATGACGAAGATGTCGGCCACCTCGAGCAGGCCGGCCTTGTTCGCCTGCATCGCGTCGCCCCAGCCGGGGTTCGTCACCACGACGGTGGTGTCGGCGGCCCCCGCGACGTCGACCTCCATCTGGCCCACCCCGACGGTCTCCACGAGGGCGACCGGGAAGCCGGCCGCACCGAGCACCCGCAGCGCGTCGGGGACGGCAAGCGAGAGGCCCCCGAGGGCGCCGCGGGTCGCCATCGAGCGGATGAAGACGCGCTCGTCGGTGGCGTGATCCTGCATGCGGATCCGGTCGCCGAGGATGGCGCCCCCGGTGAAGGGCGAGCTCGGGTCGACGCAGAGCACGCCGATCTCGTCCAGCTCGTCGCCGAGGGCCTCGGCGATCAGCCGGTCGGTGAGCGTCGACTTGCCCGCGCCGGGCGGTCCGGTGAGCCCGACCACGTAGGGTGACGGGGCACGGTAGGCGAGCTCGATCGTCGCCCGCTGGGACGGGCCGCCCGACTCCACGTAGGTGATGAGGCGAGCGAGGGCCGCCCGCGACCCCCCGCCGGCCGCCACGAGCAGCTCGGCCGGGTCCCGCGTCACGCGACGACCTCGATACGGGCGCCGAGCGAGCGCAGCCGACCGACGAAGTCGTCGTAGCCGCGCTCGATGTGGACGAGCCCCTCGATCGTCGTCTCGCCGTCGGCCACCAGGCCGGCGAGGGCGAGCGCGGCCGCGGCGCGGATGTCCGTGCCACGGACGCTGGTGCCGGTGAGGTGGTCGACGCCGCGGATCATCGCGTGGTGACCCTCGGTCGTGATCGAGGCCCCCATCTTCACCAGCTCGTCCACGTAGCGAAAGCGACCGACGAAGAGGTTCTCAGTGACGACCGACACCCCGTCGGCGACGGAGAGCACGGTCGTGATGAGGGGCTTGTAGTCGGTGGCCACTCCGGGATAGGGCAGGGTGGACACGTCGCAGGCCCGCGGACGACGCGGACCGCGCACCGAGATGCCCGGACCGCGCACGTCGACCGCGGCGCCCATGTCGGTGAACTTGCGCAGGAGCATCTCCATGTGGTCGGCCCGGGCGTCGAGGACTCGCACCGCGCCGCCCGTGATCAGTCCGGCGGCGAGGTACGTCGCCGCGGCCACGCGGTCGGGGATGACCTCGTGGTCGGCCGGCGCGAGCTCGGCCACCCCGTCGACGACGAGGCGCGAGGTCCCCAGCCCCTCGATACGGGCCCCCATGGCCACGAGCTGGCGGCCGAGGTCCTCCACCTCGGGCTCGCGCGCGGCGTTGTCGATCACGGTGCGGCCCTCGGCGAGGACCGCGGCCATCAGCAGGTTGTCCGTCGCCGTGTGGCTCGGGTACTCGAGCGTGATGCGCGCCCCGCGCAGGCGCGGGCCGTCACCGGTCGCGTGGATCGACCCCCGGTCGTTGTCGAAGCGCGCCCCCATCGAGCCCAGGCCCTCGGTGTGGAAGTTGATCGGGCGCTGCCCGAAGTCGTCACCACCGGGCAGGGCCATGTGGGCCTGCCCGCAGCGCGCGAGCAGCGGGCCCAGCACGACAATCGAGGCCCGCATCGCCTCGAAGAGGTGGGCCGGGGCGATCGGGTGGAGGTCGTTGGCCGGGGGCACGTCGATCCACAGCGTGTGGCCGTCGGGTCGCTCGACCGCGCAGCCGAGGGCCGCGAGGAGCTCGACCATCACCCCGACGTCACTGATCTCGGGGACGTTCGTCAGGCGGTGGCGACCCGTCGCGAGCAGGCAGGCGGCCATCTGCTTGAGGACCGCGTTCTTCGCCCCGTAGACGCGCACGTCGCCCTCGAGGGGACCGGCGGGCTTGATCAGCATGAGCGTCACCCCTCAAGTATTGCCGGTCCCCCGGACCCCTCCGGCTCCGGCGCGCCGGGGTGCCCGGGGATACGCTGCGGAGGTGCTCCAGCCCGCTCAGCCCGACCGCAACATCGCCCTCGAGATGATCCGCGTGACCGAGGCGGCCGCCATCGCGGCCGCCCGGTGGGCCGGTCGGGGCGACAAGATGGCCGCCGACGCCGCCGCCGTCGACGCCATGCGCTTCGTCCTCGGCGCGGTGGCCATGGACGGCGTCGTCGTGATCGGCGAGGGCGAGAAGGACAACGCCCCGATGCTCTACAACGGCGAACGGATCGGCGACGGCCGACCGCCCGCGGTGGACGTCGCCGTCGACCCGATCGACGGCACCACCCTCACGGCGAACGGCCGCAAGGGCGCCGTCTCGGTGATCGCGCTCTCGGAGCGCGACACCATGTTCAACCCGGGACCCTGCGTCTACATGCGCAAGGTGGCGGTCGGTCCGCGCGGACGCGGCGCCGTCGACATCAACGCGACGGTCACCGAGAACCTGAAGGAACTCTCCAAGCGCCTCGGCAAGCCGGTCCAGGAGCTCGGCGTCGTCGTCCTCGACCGGCCGCGCCACGACGACCTGATCGCCGAGGTGCGCGAGGCGGGGTCCCGCGTGCTGCTCATCTCCGACGGCGACGTGACCGGCGCGATCGCCACCGCGTGGCCCAACTCGGGCGCCGACATCCTCTTCGGCATCGGCGGGACGCCCGAGGGCGTCATCGCGGCCGCCGCGTTGAAGGGTCTCGGGGGCGAGATCCAGGGGATCCTGCACCCCCGCGACGAGACCGAGCACGCCCTCGCCGTCGCCCAGGGCTACCACGTCGAGCGCGTGCTCACGACCGACGACCTGGTCCAGGGGGACAACTGCTACTTCTCCGCGACCGCCATCACCGACGGCGACTTCCTGAGGGGCGTGCGCTTCACCGAGTTCGGGGCGACCACCCAGTCCCTCGTGGTGCGCTCCCAGTCGGGGACGGTACGCACCATCGAGACCTTCCACCGCCACAACAAGCTCCAGGAGTTCACCACCGCCGGCTTCTAGGCCGACCCCTTGCCAGCGCGCCCGGGGGGTTCTACAGTCCGGCTCAGGAGAAAGGGGGACTCCGTGGACGTAGCGCACCTACTGGCAACGAAGGGTCACGACGTCACCACCGTCAGCGCCGAGCGCCCGGTGCGCGACGCCGTCGAGCTGCTGCGCGAGCGCGGCATCGGCGCCCTGGTGGTCGTCGACGGCCGGGGGCCGCTCGCCGGCATCCTGAGCGAGCGCGACGTCGTGCGCGCGCTGGCCCGCAGCGGAGCGGGCGCGCTCGACGAGCGCGTGCGCGACCTGATGACGGCCGACGTGGTCACCTGCGAGCCGGCGACGACGATCACGGCCCTCATGACCACCATGACCGAGCGGCGCATCCGCCACGTCCCGGTCCTCGACGATGGTCGGCTGGTCGGACTGGTGTCGATCGGCGACGTCGTGAAGGCCCGGGTCGACGACCTGGAGCGCGAGCGGCGCGAGCTGCTCGACTACGTCAGCGCTCGCTGATCAGCGACCGATCGCCCGCAGGCGCAGTTCCGTGCGGGCGAGCTCGGCCTCGAGGAGCGAGCGGGCGACCGGGTCCTCGCCGCCGTCACGGCCCAGGCGGGCGAGTTCGGCCTCGAGGCGCTCCTTGTCGGTCTGGGCCTCGGCGCCGTCGATGTCCGACACGCGCTCGGCGACCCCGGCCAGCAGCGTCGTGCGCGTCGTGCCGGGCTCCTCACCCGGGCCGACCTGCACATAGCCGCCGTGGACGCAGAAGGACTGCTCCCCCTCGCTCGTCGCCACGCGCACCACGCCGGGCACCACGTCCGTGACGAGCGCCGTGTGCTGGGGCAGCACCGTGAACTCCCCGTCCGAGGACCGGGCGACGAGCGCCTGCGCCGGCCCCTGCCACAGGGCCGCCTCCGGCGTCACGATCTCGACGAGCATGGTGGCCACGACTAGTTGCCCGCCAGCTCGTGGGCCTTGCGCTCGACGTCCGACGCCCCGCCGACGTTCAGGAAGGCCTGCTCGGGGTAGGCGTCG
>DAIDKS010000008.1 GCA_027449885.1 Acidimicrobiaceae bacterium | reverse complement strand
CATGGCTTCCACGCCCTCTCCGGATCGCGCGGTGCTCGAAGCGAAGTCGCGCGACGAGCTCCAGACGATCGCCAAGGCCACCGGTGTCGAGGTGAGCGGTCGCGCCACCAAGTCGGCGCTGATCGACGCCATCGTCGGTGGCGGCTCCGCCCCCGCTCCCTCCGCCAGCCGCGCCGTGCGGTCGCGCCGCACCGTGGCCACCCCGATCGAGGACCTCGACGACCTGCTCGGCGAGTTCGCTCGCGACGTGCTGCCCGAGGTCGTGCGCGAGACGGTCGCCGAGCGGCCCGCCGCGACGCGCCCGGCTCCGAGCTCTCCCGCGGCCAGTGCTCCCACCCCCGCCGCGAGCCCGGCCGCGACCCCCGCCGCGCCCGCGGCGAGCGAGGCTCCGGCCGAGCCGGCGCACCGGAGCGGTCGACCGCCGCGTGAGTTCAACAACAACGGTGGCGACAGCGCCGGCAACTCGCGCAACCGGCGCAACCGGCGCAATCGCAACCGCGATCGCTTCGGCGAGGCGCAGCCCAACGCCGACCAGCCCTACTCGGGCGAGCTGCTCGACATCGAGGGCCTCCTCGACCTGCGCGACGACGGCTACGGCTTCCTGCGCACGCGCGGCTACCACCCGTCACCCCAGGACGTCTACGTCTCGATCAACATGGTGCGCAAGTACGGGCTGCGCAAGGGCGACAGCGTCAGCGGCGGCTACCGCCCGGCCGGCCCGAGCGAGAAGTACCCGGCCCTGCTGCGGGTGGACACGGTGGCCGGCCTCGACCCCGAGGTCGCCCGGCTCCGCCCGCGCTTCGAGGACCTGACCCCGCTCTTCCCCGACGAGAAGCTGCGACTCGAGACGAACGTCGGCAAGCCCGACCTCACGCCGCGGATCGTCGACCTGCTCGCGCCCATCGGCAAGGGCCAGCGCGGCCTGATCGTCTCGCCGCCGAAGGCCAGCAAGACGACGGTGATGAAGCAGATCGCCCAGTCCATCGAGGCGAACAACCCCGAGGTGCACCTCATCGTCCTGCTGGTCGACGAGCGGCCCGAAGAGGTCACCGACATGCGGCGCAGCGTGCGCGGCGAGGTCGTCGCCTCGACCTTCGACCGTCCCGCCGAGGAGCACACCCACGTGGCCGAGCTCGCCATCGAGCGCGCGAAGCGCCTCGTCGAGCAGGGCCGCGACGTCGTCATCATCCTCGACGGCATCACCCGTCTCGCGCGCGCCTACAACCTGGCCGCGCCGGCGACCGGGCGCATCATGTCCGGTGGCGTCGACTCGGGAGCGCTCTACCCGCCGAAGAAGTTCTTCGGAGCGGCCCGCAACATCGAAGAGGGCGGCTCGCTCACCATCCTGGCCACGGCCCTCGTCGAGACGGGGTCGAAGATGGACGAGGTCATCTTCGAGGAGTTCAAGGGCACGGGCAACATGGAGCTCAAGCTCGACCGGCGTCTCGCCGAGCGTCGCCTCTACCCGGCGATCGACGTGAACGGATCCTCGACCCGTCACGAGGAGCTGCTCTTCGACCGCGACAGCCTGGCCCAGGTCTGGAAGCTGCGGCGGGTGCTCAACGGGCTCGCCTCGGAGGGCCGCGAGGCCGCCGGCCTCGAGCTCCTGATCGACAAGTTGAAGATGACCCGCTCGAACGACGAGTTCCTGGCCGAGATCGGCCGCGGGGCCAGCCCGACCAGCTGAGCGTCGAAGCGTCTAGACTGTTCCCTCGCACGAAGGAGTCCCATGAAGACCGAGATCCACCCCGCGTACGTCGACTGCACGGTCACGTGCTCGTGCGGCAACACCTTCACCACGCACTCGACGAAGTCGGAGCTCCACGTCGAGCTCTGCAACAACTGCCACCCCTTCTTCACCGGCAAGCAGAAGCTGGTGGACACCGGAGGTCGCGTCGAGCGCTTCCAGCGCCGCTACGCCAAGACCGCGGCGAGGGCGCGCAAGGCCTAGTTCGCGGTGGCCTCGCTCGACGAGACCCTCGCGAGCGTCGAGGGGGAGTTGCGCGACGTCGAGGCCGCCCTGGCGGACCCCGCGGTCGTCGCCGATCGGAACCGGCTGCGGGACCTCTCGCGCCGCCACAAGGAGCTCGCCGAGATCGACGCCGCCTGGCGTCGCGTGCGACGGGCCCGCGAGGACGTGGCGACGGCCCGCGAGATGCTCGGCGGCGCCTCGGGTGAGGAGCGCGAGCTCTGGCGCGAGGAGCTGAACGCCGCCGAGGAGGCCCTCGCGCCCCTCGAGGAGGAGCTCGAGACCCTGCTGCTGCCGCGGGACCCCAACGAGGGCCGCAACGTCATCATGGAGATCCGCGGCGCCGAGGGCGGGGAGGAGGCCAACCTCTTCGCCGGCGACCTCGCCGCGATGTACCGCCGCTACGCCGCCCGTCGCGGCTGGAAGCTGGAGGTCATCGAGGAGCGACCCTCGGACCAAGGGGGGCTCGACGAGGCCACCTACCTCATCAAGGGCGAGGACGCCTGGACCCGGCTCGAGCAGGAGGCCGGCGTCCACCGCGTCCAGCGCGTCCCGGTCACCGAGGCGAAGGGCCGCGTGCACACCTCGTCGGCGACCGTGTCGGTCCTGCCCGAGGCCGAGGAGGTCGACGTCGAGATCGACCCCAACGACCTGCGCATCGACGTCTACCGCTCCTCGGGACCCGGGGGCCAGAGCGTCAACACCACCGACTCGGCGGTTCGCATCACGCACCTGCCGACCGGCATCGTCGTCTCGATGCAGGACGAGAAGAGCCAGATCCAGAATCGCGCGAAGGCCCTCATCGTCCTGCGCTCGCGACTGCTGAAGGCGGCCCAGGAGGCCCAGGCGAGCGAGCTCGGGGACCTCAAGCGCTCCCAGCTGGGTGGCGGCGGACGCTCGGAGAAGATCCGGACGTACAACTTCAAGGAGAACCGGGTCACCGACCATCGGGTCAACGTCACCACCTACGCCCTCGACGAGGTGCTGAACGGCGACCTCGACGCCTACGTCGACGCGCTCATGGCCGACAAGCGAGCCCGCCAGCTCGCGGCCCGTGCCTAGTAGCGGACCGGTCGAGGGGCTGGCCGCCCACGAGGCGCGCTGGCTCGAGGAGGAGTTCGGCCACGACCCCGCGGCCCTCGCCGCCGCGATCGAGCGCCGCCGCGCGCACGAGCCGCTGCAGTACGTACTGGGCCACTGGCCCTTTCGTCGTCTCGACCTCGTCGTCGACCGTCGCGTCCTGATCCCGCGCTTCGAGACCGAGGGCCTGGTCGACGTCGCCCTCGTCGCCCTCGGGGAGCGAGCGCGGGCGATCGTCGTCGACCTCGGCTGCGGGAGCGGGGCGATCGGGCTCGCCCTGGCGAGCGAGCTCGCGGCCCGCGGCGTCGTCGTCGAGCTCTACGCCGTCGACCTCAGCGAGGAGGCCCTCGACGTCGCGCGGGAGAACGCGCGCCGCTGCGGCGTCGCGGTGCACTGGCGACGCGGCTCCTGGTACGAGGCCCTCGAGCCCGAGCTCGCTGGTCGGGTCGACCTGATCGTCGCCAACCCGCCCTACGTCGCCGCCGCCGAGATGTCCGAGCTGGCCCCCGAGCTCGCCTACGAGCCTCGCGGCGCCCTCGTCGCGGAGGACACTCCGGCGTCGCCGGGCTTCGCGGACCTCGCCGAGGTCATCGCCGGCGCCCCGCGCTGGCTGGCGCCCGGGGGCGTCCTCGTCGCCGAGCACGGTGCCGACCAGGGTGAGGCCGTCCTCGCCGCGGCGCGCGCCGCCGGGATGCGCGAGGCGATCGACCACCCGGACCTCTCCGGTCGGGCGCGCGTCCTGGAGGCTCGGCGGTGATCGCTCGACTCGACCTCGCGCGCGCCGCGGCCGCCCTCGTCGCGGGGGAGGTGGTGGCGATCCCGACCGACACCGTCTACGGACTCGCCGCCTCGCTCGACCGGCCCGAGGCCGTCGCGCGCATCTTCGCGCTGAAGTCCCGTCCCCCGACGACGGCCCTGCCGGTCCTCGTCGACGATCCCGTCCGCGCCGGCGAGCTGGGCGTGACGTGGGACGCTCGCGCCGCGGCCCTCGCCGACGCCTTCTGGCCGGGGGCGCTCACCATCGTCGTTCCCGCACCCGACGACGTGGCGTCGCGCGTCGGGGGACGCGGGGCCCTCGGACTGCGCCAGCCCGACGACGTGACGGCCCGGGCCCTCCTCGCCCGGACCGGGCCCCTGGCGACGACCAGCGCCAACGAGCACGGGGAGCCCCCCTGCACGTCGGCCGAGGAGGTGGACGCCGTCTTCGCGATCCGCGACGGACTGGCGGGGATCCTCGACGACGGTCCCCGACGGGCGACCGTCTCGACGGTCGTCGTCCTCGATGTCGACGGCTGGCGGGTCGCGCGCGTGGGCGCGGTGAGTCCGGCGGCCCTCGCCGGCGTCCTCGACCGGTACTAGTCGGCGTCTCGCCGAACGACCCAGGCGGCCGACCGCTTCTCGAGGAACGCGGCCATGCCCTCCCGGGCCGCCTCTCCGGCGAAGAGGTGCGCCGAGAGCTCGGCGGCCCAGGTGAAGGCCTCGTCGGGCGGGAGGCTCGGCACGACGTCGGTCAGCTGCTTCGCGGCCGCCAGGGCCTCGGGTGCGCCGGCGAGGAGGTCGTCGACGATGGCGTCGACGGTCGCGTCGAGGTCCTCGCTCGCCACGGCGTGATTGATGAGGCCGAGCCGGACCGCCTCGGCGGCGGGGAACCGGTTCGCGCGCAGGAAGGCCTCGCGCGCCTCACCGAGGCGCATCTTCGGGAGGCAGACGACCGCGATGATCGCGGGCGCGACACCGACGCGCGCCTCGGTGAAGCCGAAGCGCGCCGTGTCGACGGCGACCGAGACGTCCATGGCCGCGGCGAGTCCGACGCCTCCGGCGACGCAGTGTCCCGCGAGTCGTCCGATCACCGGCTTCGGACACTGGCGGATCCGCTGGAGCAGGGAGACCAGTCCCGGGGCCCCCGGGCCCGCGGCCGAGGTGAGGTCGGCCCCGGCGCAGAAGGTCGAGCCGCGGTTCGTCACGACGACGACGCGGGTCGAGGGGTCCTCCGCGGCCCCGTCGAGGGCGTCGAGCAGCCCGCTCACGAGCTCCGCGCCCAGCACGTTGCGTCGAGCCTCGTCGGCCAGGGTGACGGTGGTGACCGGTCCCGACCGCGTCACCTCGACGACGCTCACCGCGCCGCCCGGGGCTCGGGACCCGTCGTCGGGCCGCCGGCGAAGGCCTGGGCTCGCAGCAGCCAGTGACGACCGAGGTCGCCCGTGACGAGGGCGGTGTCGTCGAGGTGACGTCGCTGCACGACGACGAGGCAGAAGTCGAGGGCCGGTCCCCGCACGACGTCGTCGGCCCCCTCGTCGCCGAAGGTCCACCGCCGGCCGTCGGGCCCGTCGAGCTCGACGCGCACGGACTCCGCCGGGGGCTCCTCGCCCCGCACGCGGTAGGACCAGTCACGGGTGATGTAGCCGAGCCGCGCCACGTGGACGAGTCGCGCCGTCGCGGCCCGCTCGATCCCCAGCGCGTCGGCGACGTCGGTGCCGTGGGCCCAGGTCTCCATCAGACGGGCGGTGAGGAACGAGGCCGCACCCATCGAGGGCCCGAACCACGGCACGCGCGCGGTCGGGGCGAGTCCCGTCGCCGCTCGGTCGAGCCCCGCTCGGGCGTCGCGCCACTGCGCGAGGAGGGCCGCCGGCTGACGGCCCTCGCGCGCGAGCGTCATCTCGTCGAGTCGACCCTCGAGGGCCGCCGCGACCACGGCCTCGAGGTCGGTCGCGAAGCCCTCGGGGTCGGCGATGGCGCGGGTCGCCGCGCGGTCGAAGTAGGCGAGGTGGGCTATCTGGTCGGCGACGTCCCAGCCCGCGGCCGGGGTGGGGGTCGTCCACGACGCGGCGGGGAGGGGCGCGACCAGGGCGTCGAGGTCCCGCTGCTCGGCCGCCAGGTCGGCGCGCAGGGTCGCGAGGTCGCTCACGCGCCGAGGAGGGCCGAGGGGATCTCGACGACCCGGCTGCGGAGCCACTCGCCGAGCCCCTTCGCCTGCTTGTCGAGGCGGCTCGAGGCGGCGACGCCCTCCTCCAGGAGGTCGCGGATGACGAAGTTCCGGGCCCGCAGGTGGGGTAGGTCGTAGGCCTCGACGTCGAGGTCGCGCGCCTCGGGCAGCAGCTCGCGCAGCCGCTCCACCGTGAGGACGCCGACCATCCAGCGGTAGGCGTCGTCGGTCCGCGCGAAGACGCCGACGTTCGCGTGCCCCCCCTTGTCGCCCGAGCGCGCCCCCAGGACGCGCCCGAGGGGTGCGGGCTCGGTGGGCCCGAGATCGAGCGGCTCGGGGAGGGGCGGTCCGTCGACGACGGGCGGCGCGCCCGCGGGGGCGACCGACTCGACGAGGACGGTCGGTCCGTCGAGGAACGTGACGTACTGGGGCACGACGTCGGCGTCGACGAGGGCCGGGCGGTACACGCCGAAGGGCTCGGCCGGCCCGGGAGCCGCGCTCAGGCTGAAGAAGCCGGGCACGGTCGTCAGGGCGATCTCCACGGCCGCGTTGGCGAGCGGGCGGCCGACCGTGCGCTCGTCGTGGTCGCGCACCGTGAGGTGCCAGACCGCGACGGCCTCGTCGTTGGTCGTCGGGTCGACCTTGTCGGTGCGCGCGAGGCGGGCCGACACGCGCTCGTACTCCTCGGGCCGGTGCGGGCTGGCGCGCCAGAAGGCCCGCTCGACGAGGTCGGCCTTCGCCTCGATGTCGAGACCGGTGAGCGCGACGCGCAGGTCCTGTCGATAGCCGCCGAGCTCGTTGGTGACGACCTTGAGGCGCGCGGGCGGCGGCTCGCCCGTCGCCCCGGAGATCCGGACCCGGTCGGGACCGACCGCGGCGACCTCGATCGTGTCGAAGCGGGTGGTGACGTCGGGCCCGAGGTAGCGGGGCCCGCCGATCTCGTAGAGGAGCTGGGAGGTCACCGTGCCGACCGAGACCTCGCCCCCGGTGCCGTCGTGCTTGCCGATCACCGACGAGCCGTCCTCGAAGACCTCGGCCCAGGGGAAGCCCACGTACTCCATCCCGGGGACCTCGGTGAAGAAGGAGTAGTTGCCTCCCGTCGCCTGCGCGCCGCACTCGATCACGTGGCCGGCGACGACGGCTCCGGCGAGCCGGTCCCAGTCGTCACGGGCCCAGCCGTGGTGCCAGGCGGCCGGACCGGCGACGAGCGCGGCGTCGGTGACGCGTCCGGTGATGACGACGTCGGCGCCGCGGGCGAGGGCCTCGGCGATCCCGAAGGCCCCGAAGTAGGCGTTGGCGGTGAGCGTCGCCCCCGGGGTGAACGGCGCGCCGGTCTCGAAGTCGCGCAGGACGCCGGCGGCGCTCAGCTCCCCGAGTCGCTCGACGAGGTCGTCCCCGTGGACGTAGGCGATCGTGAGGGCGAGGCCCTGGCGCTCGGCGATCTCGGCGACGGCCTGGGCGCAGCCGGCGGGGTCGAGACCCCCGGCGTTGGAGACGACCTTGATGCCGCGCTCGGCGCAGGTGGCGAGGACCTGCTCCATCTGGGTGACGAAGCTGCGCGCGTAGCCGCCGCGGGCGTCCTTCGCCCGTCGTCGGGCGAGGATCAGCATGGTGAGCTCGGCCAGCCAGTCGCCGGTGAGCACGTCGATCGGGCCGCCCTCGACCATCTCCCGCGCGGCCGCCAGCCGGTCGCCGTAGAAGCCCGAGCAGTTCGCGATGCGGATGGGTCGGTCCATCAGACCTCCTCGTCGAGGGATGCCAGGTCGAGCAGGACGGCGCCCCCGTCGACCTGGTCCCCGGGGCCGACGTGCAGGGCGCCCACCACGCCGTCGTGGGGCGCGACGATGGGATGCTCCATCTTCATGGCCTCGAGGACGACGAGGGTCGCCCCGGCCCGGACCCGCTCGCCCGACTGCACGCGGACGTCGATGACGACCCCGGGCATCGGGGCGGCGAGACCGCCGGTCGCCGCGGGCGCGTCCGACGGCGCGCCGAATCGGGGGACGCGCTCGAAGCTCACCGTCCCGCGGGGGACCTGGACGTGCAGGTGGGTGGCCGTCGCGGTGACGCGGGCACCCCACCGCCGTCCCCGCACCTCCACGTCGAGGGCCGAGGGCGACCAGGCGTGGACGCGCGCCGTGCCGTCGGGCAGGACGTAGGAGCCGTCACGGGCGCGCCGGTAGGCGACCTCGAGCGTCTCCTCGCCCCGACGCAGCACGACCCGCTCGTCGGGCAGACGCGAATTGCGCCAGCCGGGCGGGATCGTCCCCAGCACCTCGGCTCGCGTGGCGTTCTCTCCCGCGACCCACAGGGCCGCGGCGACGGCGGCCTCGGCGAGCTCCGCGGGCGTGGGCTCGAGGCGCGGGGTGGGGCGGTGACGCTCGATGAAGTCCGTCGTCGTGTCACCCGCGAGGAAGGCGGGGTGGCGCAGCGTGGCGGCCAGGAAGTCCCGGTTGGTCGTGACCCCGGCGAGGTGCAGCCGCTCGAGGGCCCGGGCGAGGCGTCCGGCGGCCTCCTCGCGGGTCGCGCCGTGAGCGATCACCTTGGCGAGGAGCGAGTCGAAGGCGACGCTCACCACCGAGCCGGTGACGACGCCCGACTCGAGCCGCACCGCCGGCTCGTCGGCCGGCTCGAAGGCGGCGAGGGTCCCGGCGGCGGGCAGGAAGCCGTTCGCCGGGTCCTCGGCGCAGAGGCGGGCCTCGATGGCCCACCCGCCGGGGGCCGGGGGTCGGGGCCGCAGGGGCCGGCCGTCGGCGACGCGCAACTGCTCGACCACCAGGTCGACCCCGGTGACCGCCTCGGTGACCGGGTGCTCGACCTGGAGTCGCGTGTTGACCTCGAGGAAGTAGAACTCGCGCGAGACGTCGTCGTAGAGGAACTCGACGGTCCCCGTCGAGCGGTAGCCGAGCGACCGACCGAGGGAGAGGGCCGCGTCGACCAGGGCGGCCCGGCCCTCCTCGTCGAGGGCGGGGGAGGGGGACTCCTCGATGAGCTTCTGGTGGCGGCGCTGGATGGAGCACTCCCGCTCACCGAGGGCGACGAGGGTGCCGTGCGCGTCACCGAGGATCTGGACCTCGAGGTGACGCGCCCGGGCCACGTAGCGCTCGAGGAAGACCCGGTCGTCGCCGAAGGCCGACGCGGCCTCGCGCCGGGCCGCGGCGACGGCCTCGGCCAGCTCCTCGGGACGATCGACGCGGCGCATGCCCTTGCCCCCACCGCCGGCGGCGGCCTTGACCAGGAGTGGGAAGCCGACGCCCCCGGACTCGCTCGGGTCCTCGCTCGAGGGCAGCGTCGGGACGCCGGCCACGCGGGCCCGACGCTTGGCCTCCACCTTGTCGCCCATGGCGGCGATCGTCGCGGGCGTCGGGCCGACCCAGACGAGACCGGCCGCCTCGACGGAGAGCGCGGCCTCGGCGTTCTCCGACAGGAACCCGTACCCCGGGTGGATCGCCTCGGCGCCGGTGCGCTGCGCGGCGGCGATGATCGCGGCGACGTCGAGGTAGGTCGTCTCGAGCCGCACCGCCTCGTCGGCGTCGTGCACGTAGGGGGCGTCGGCGTCGGCCGCCACGTAGACGGCGACGGTGCGCCAGCCGAGCGAGCGCGCGGCCCGGATCACCCGGCGGGCGATCTCGCCGCGGTTGGCCACCAGGACGCTCGACAGGCTCACAGGCGGAAGACCCCGTAGCCGGCCGTCCCCTCGATGGGACGGCTGCGCACGACCGAGAGGCACATCGCGAGCACCGTGCGGGTGTCGCGGGGGTCGATGATCCCGTCGTCGCTGATGGCGCTGGTGGCGGCGAGGGCGAGCGACCCCTGCTCCTGGGCCTCCTCGACCATGGCCACGATCCGGGCGTCCTCCTCCTCGTCGAAGGGCTCGCCGAGCCGCGCCGCCCGGGCGCGACGGACCTGGCTCATGACCCCGGCGATCTGCTTGGGGCCCATGACCGCGATCTTCGCGGTGGGCCAGAGGAAGGTGAACCGGTTCCCGAAGGCGCGACCCGACATCCCGTACGTGCCGGCGCCGTAGGAGGCGCCGAGGATCACCGTGAGGTGCGGGACCGTCGAGTTGGTCACCGCGTTCAGCATCTGCGAGCCCTTCTTGATGATGCCCGCGGCCTCGGCGTCGCGGCCCACCATGTAGCCGGTGACGTTCTGGAGGAAGATCAGGGGGACGTCGATCTGGTTGCAGAGCTGGATGAACTGGGCGGCCTTCTCGGCGGCGGTCGGCTGGATCACGCCGTTGTTGCCGAGGATCCCCACGGGATACCCGTGGATCGAGGCCCAGCCGCACACCATGGTCGAGCCGTAGCGGGACTTGAACTCCTCGAAGCGCGATCCGTCGACGACGCGGCCGATCACCTCGCGCACGTCGAGGGCCTGGCGCAGGTCCCGGCTCACGAGCCCCAGGAGCTCCTCGGGGTCGAGCGTGGGCGGCTCGGGGGGCATCGCGGGGTCGGGGCCGGCCTTGCGCCAATTGAGGTGAGCGACGACCTCCCGGCACATGCGCAGGGCGTCCATCTCGTCCTCGGCGAAGTAGTCGCCGAGGCCCGAGACCTCGGCGTGCAGTCGCGCGCCGCCCAGGGTCTCGTCGTCGATCTCCTCCCCGAGGGCCATCTTCACGAGGGGCGGCCCGGCGAGGAAGATCTTCGACTGGTCCTTGACCACGATGTTGTAGTCGGAGAGGCCCGGCTGGTAGGCGCCGCCGGCGGTCGAGGAGCCGAAGACGACGCTGATGGTCGGGATGCGTCGGCGCGACAGCTCGATGAGGTCGTAGAAGAAGCGGCCGCTCTCGGCGAAGTGGCCGGTGTTCATCCGGCCGCCGCCGCCCTCGCCGACGCGCAGGTCGGCCCCGGCCGACTCGACGAAGCTGATGTAGGGGAGGCGGTTGTCCCGGGCGATCTCGAGGGCGCGCATCCACTTCTTCGCGGAGAAGACCGTGAGGGCCCCACCGAGCACCGTCGGGTCGTTCGCCATGATGACGCACTCGGTGCCGGCGATGACCCCGATCCCCACCACCATCCCGCCGCCGATCGTGTAGTCGGAGCCGTAGGCGGCGAGCGGGGAGATCTCGAGGAAGGGGGTGTCGGGGTCGAGGACGGCGGCGATGCGCTCGCGCACGGGGAGCTTGTGGCGCGAGCGCAGGCGGGCCGTCGCCGCCTCGCCGCCCCCGGTCGCGGCCTGGTCGAGGAGCTGATCGATGACGCCGAGCTGCTCGAGCATGTCCTCGCGATTGCGTCGGTACTGGTCCGACGTCCGGTCGAGCCGGCTGCGCAGCGGTGGCGCCAGTGGCAGGTGACCCACGGGCCGATACTA
>DAIDKS010000007.1 GCA_027449885.1 Acidimicrobiaceae bacterium | reverse complement strand
GACGCGCGCCGCCGCGGCGCCCACCCTCTCCGCGGCCGCCGCCGCCCTCCTCGCGCACCTCAACCCGGCGGCCAACATCGCCCCGAGCCCCGACTACCTCTCCTCCGGCCAGTGCACCCAGACCGGTGGCGGCTGGAGCTGCACCAACCCCTGCGTCACGGCGAGCCTCGGCTGGCCGACGGTCGACAACACGGTCGCCTGCACCACCTACGTGCTCGCCGCCATCAACCACGCGCGCAGCCTCGAGGGCGTCGCGCCGATGGTCCTGCCGTCCAACTGGTACCAGCTGAACGCCCCTGAGCAGCTCTTCGTCGTCGCCGACCTCGAGCGCACCGCCCGGGGTCTCACCCCCTACCTCGGGATCAACGCGAGCCTGACCCGCGCGGCCCAGTCGGCCGCCCAGGCCCAGGCCGACCCCAGCCCGGCCGCCGGCTTCGCCACGGCGACCGACGCCCAGGGCTACCCGGCCGTCGACGGGACCTGGGCGACCGGATTCTCGGTCCTCGCCGCCGACTACGCCTGGATGTACAACGACGGCTGGGGCGGCAGCGCCACCGCGACCTCGAACGCCGACTGCGCCTCGGCGACCTCCGCGGGCTGCTGGAGCCACCGTGACGAGCTGCTCGGGTACGCCCCGGGCTTCAACCCCGGCGTCGGCCTCGACGCGCAGAACGCCGAGATGGGCGTCGGCGTCGCCGTCGTCAACGGGTCGGGCTCCTTCGTCGACCTGATCGAGGCGCCCTCCGGCGCCGCTCCGGCGATGACCTTCACCTGGGCCCAGAACGTCCTCCCGTACCTCTGATGGCGACCCGGACCCTCCCCGATACCCGAGAGATCGCCGCCGCACTCGTAGAATCACGGCGTGTTCTCGAGGAGTGGTCCGTTCCCGTCCCCGCCTCGCGCTCGTCGCGCTCGTCGCGCCGCTCCCCCCGCCCTGTGGTCCGCCGGCCGCGCCGGCGGGGCGCGGTGAGCACCGTCCTCGTCGTCGACGACGACGAGGAGATCGTCGGGCTCCTGGAGCGCCACCTCGCCGGGGAGGGCTTCACGGTCGTGAGCGCCGCCACCCCGGAGGACGCGGTCGCCCGGGCCATCGAGAGCTCCCCCGACCTCATCCTCCTCGACATCGTGCTCGGGGACCGCGACGGCCGTGAGGTCCTCACCGAGGTCCGCCTCTTCTCCGACGTGCCGGTCATCTTCCTCACCGGGCGGGGACTCGAGTCCGACCGGATCGTGGGGCTACGGATGGGGGCCGACGACTACATCGTGAAGCCCTTCTCCCTCGGCGAGCTCTCGGCCCGCATCGAGACGGTGCTGCGGCGCAGTGCGACGGTCGTCGACCGGACCGTGGAGACGGCGACCCGCCGCTACGGCGACCTCACCATCAACGAGACGACCCACGAGGCGACCCGCCACGGCCAGCTGGTGGACCTCACGGCGAAGGAGTTCGCCCTCCTCGCCTTCCTCGCGGCCCACCCGCGCCAGGTCTTCTCGCGTGAGCAGCTGCTGCGCCAGGTCTGGGAGTCCTCGGCCGAGTGGCAGACCGACGCGACCGTGACCGAGCACATCCGCCGCCTGCGGGGCAAGATCGAGGACGACCCCGATCACCCCGGCTGGATCGTCACGGTGCGGGGCGCCGGCTACCGCTTCGAGCCGGGGTCGAGCCGCCGGCCTCCCGCTCACTGATCGCCTCGGCGAGTCGGCTCGGGGCGAAGGGCTTCGTGAGGAAGCCGGCCCCCTCGAGCCCAGCGACGACCGACGCCGTCGCCGTCCCCGACATGAGGAGGACGCCGATCTCGGGGTAGCGGGCCCGCAGCTCGCGCGCGAGGGCGTCGCCGGTCATCCCCCCGAGGCTCACGTCGCTCACGAGGAGGTCGACCCCCTCGAGCTCGCCACCGAGCTCGAGGGCCGCCTCGGCCGTGACGGCCTCGACGACCCGGTGTCCCCGGCGGGCGATCACCTGGGCGACCCAGTGGCGCTGGACCGCGTCGTCCTCGACGAGCAGCACCGTGAGCGGCGCGACCTCGTCCCCGGCGCGCTCGAGGGGCGTCGCGGGGGCCGGGGCGCTCGGGGCCTCGTCGGCGACCGGGAGGACGATCTCGAAGACCGCGCCCTCCCCGGGGCGGGAGTCGACCTCGATCGAGCCCCCGCTCTCCACCATGAGGCGACGCACCCCGGCGAGCCCGAGGCCGTTCCCCTTGAGGCCCTTCGTGGTGAAGAGGGGCTCGAAGCAGCGTGCCCGGGTCGCCTCGTCCATGCCGACCCCGGTGTCGCGGACCCGCAGGACGACGACGTCCCCGGGCGTCGCGACGGAGTGGCGCGCCGCGACCGCGGCGGCGCTCGCCCGCGTGACGGTGAGGGTGACCGTCCCGCCCCGGGGCATGGCGTCGCGCGCGTTGAGGACGAGGTTGAGGAGGGCCTGCTCGAAGCGGTCCGGGTCGATGAGGATCGCCGACTCGTCCTCCACCGCGAGGCGCAGGGTGACCGAGCGGCCGACGATGCGGGTCATGATCGCCTCGTCGGCCCGCAGCACGTCGCCGGGCCGGATGACCTGGGGAGTGGACGGCCGGGTGCGCCCGAGGGTCTGCAGCTGGGCGGTGAGGGCGGCCGCCCGCTCGGTCGCGGCGACGATCTCGCGCACCAGGGGTCGCTCGTCGTCGCGGACCCGCCCGCCGAGGAGGTCGCCGTAGCCGGAGATGAGGGTGAGGAGGTTGTTGAAGTCGTGGATGATCGACCCGGCGACCTGGCCGCGTAGCTCCATGGCGTGGGCGTGGCGGAGCTCCTCGGTGATGAGTCGCCACTCGGTGAGGTCGTCGACGAGGGTGAGGAGCGTGTCGGACTCCTCGTTCGCGACGCGCTCGGTGACGAGGCGGAGGTCGCGGGTGCGGCCCCCGAACGCGACCGTCGCGAGGTCGACTCGCTGACGGCCGCCCCCGCTCGCCGCGCGGTCCCACAGGGGCGCGAGGACCTCGCCCAGCGCGTCGGGCACCTCGCCGGCCTCGCCGACCCACCCGAGCATCGCGACGGCCTGGCGGTTCCCCCAGCGCACCCGGCGATCCGTCGCCCCGACCTCGAAGATGGCGACGGGGACCGCCTCGACGAGGGCGCGCCACCGGGCCTCGCCCGCGACGAGGGCGCGCGTCAGGTCGCCCGCGTCGAGGGCGGCCGTCACGAGGGTCGCGAGCAGGTCGACGATCTCGCGATCGACGGAGGACGAGCCGTCCGCCGCGACCCGGATCTCCCCGCGGGGCGTCCCGTCGGGGTGGGTGAGCGGGGCGACGAGGTCGTCCGCGTGCGCGCCCTCCCCGGCGGACCCGAGGCGGACGTGGACCGCGCGGTCGGGGAAGATCTCCGCCAGGGGGTCGGCGAGGACGCGCGCGACGTCGGTCGTGGGTCCGGTCGCGCGCAGCCGGATCGCCGTCTCCACGAGCGCGCGCATCCGGGTCGCCCGGCGCGCCGCCTCGGCCGCGGTGCGTCGGGCGTGGCGGCGCAGGCTGGCGCGCTCGACCCCGACGGCCGCGCGCCAGGCCACCTCGTCGATGGACGTGAGCTCCATGGGACCGAAACCCGGCTGACCGTCGGCGCGCACGAAGGCGGCCGCGGCGACGGCCTGGTCGTGGACGCGCAGTGGGACGACCATCACGTAGGGGAGGCCCCGACGCACGTCGGCCGGGAGGCGGTGTCGCTCCGTGCGCTCGATCGAGTGATCGAGGAGCTCGTCGAGCGTCGGGACGCGCTCCGCGAGTCGCTCGAGGGAGTACCCCTCCATCGAGCGGGCGATCTCCCGCGACCACGGCCCGTCGACGACGCGTACCACGACCCACTGGCAGAACTCGCGCACCGCGGTCGCGGCGAGGCCGGTCATGAACCGGTCGTAGTCCTCGCCGCGGTCGTCGCCGACGGCGTCGTCGGTGCGCCGCACCGTCTCGGCGACGAGCTCGGTGAGACGCCGGGCTCGCTCGAGGGCGGCGTCGTCTTCACCGGCGCGCCGGGGACGCTGGAGGTCGGGGGCCGAGTCGTCGAGCACGGCCCGACGCTAGCGAGAGCGGGGTCCGCGACGGTGACGGAGCCCGGACGTTTCACAGCGAAAACGTTGGAAATATGGGACTTTGGTCCCGGGGGCCGCGAAACTTAGCAGATTCATATCGCAACAATTTGACAAATATTTGACAAATTGGAAAGATTTCTTCCGGCCGCGTCGTGGCCAAGCGCAGAGACGAGGAGACGTCATGCAATCTGGATCGCGCAGTTCGCGCAGGGGGGTCGGTCGCGTGAGGGGATCGATGCCCAAGTGGGTGGCCACGCTCGTCGTCGGCGTCACCCTGGGGGCCAGTGCGGCGACCAACGTCGCCCTCACCTCGACGGCCGGTGCCGTGAGCACGACGTCGACGGCGGTGGTCCACGCGACGGCTCACGACGACGGCCAGGACGGCGGTGGATCGCCGACCTGTTCGACGTCGGGATCGGGTGACCAACTTCGCGGCGCCGCGGCGAACGCTCGCCGAGCCCACGACACGACCAACGACAACGACAGCGACGACACCGTCAGCTGCGTCACCGTCACCTACGACTGGAACTACGCGGGAAGCACTTCGGTCACCACGAGCGAGAGCCAGGGCTCCGACGCCATCGCCCAGGCGCCGAGCGCTCCGAACCGGACGGGCTACACCTTCGTCGGCTGGAGCGCGTCGAGCACCGGCACGTCGCCGCTCTCCTCGTACACGGTGACGGGCGCGGTGACCCTCTACGCGATCTGGACGGCGAACCCGCCCGCGGTGTGTGGCACCTCGTCGGGTGACACCTCCGACGGCGGGGACGGGCAGTCGCCGTCCCTTCGGAGCTCGCACGAGAACACGAACGGTGACAACGACGACGACGACTCGGGGGCGAGCTGCGCGAACTTCTCCGTCGCGAAGTCCGCGTCCGTCGCGGGCAACGTCATCACCTACACCATCACCGCGACTAACGGCGGCACGGGTGCGAGCACGGTGAGCGTGACCGACAGCGTGCCCGCCGGCACCTCCTACGTCGCGGGGTCCGCGACCCACGGGGCCACCATCACCGGCTCGTCGATCAGCTGGACGAGTCCCACAGTTGTCGCGCCGAACGGCGGGACGGCGAGCTTCTCGTTCCAGGTCGACGTGACGAACGGGTCGGCCGCGATCTCCAACACGGCCGACTGGACCGGACCGGGCTGTGCGACGTCGCCGACGACGCCGTGCACGACCAATCCCGTCACGACCGACGTCATCACGCTGAACGGCAACGGCGGCACCGTCGACGGCTCCTCCACCTACTACCTGGCCTGCGCGTCCGGCACGTCGGTCGACCTGACCGGGCTGACCCTGACGCCGCCCTCCGGCGACACCTTCTCGGGATGGACCGACTCAAACGGTCACGCCGTCTCGAGTCCCGTCAGCTGCTCGACCGAGACGCTGACGGCCACCTGGGCGCCGACCGCGGCCGCGAACTTCTCCGTCACGAAGACGTCCACGACCTCCGGTAGCACGATCACCTACACGATCACGGCGACGAACAACGGGAACGCCGCCGGCACGGTGACCGTGACCGACAACGTGCCCGCCGGCACCTCCATCCTCGGGCCATCAGTGTCCAACGGGGCGACCGTCACCGGCTCAACGATCAGCTGGACGAGTCCCTCGGTCGCACCGACCAGGGCCGCGAGCTTCTCGTTCCAGGTCTACGTGACGAACGGGTCGGCCGCGATCTCCAACACGGCCAACTGGACTGGACCGGGCTGTGCGACGTCGCCGACGACTCCGTGCACGACGAACACCGTCACGACCGACGTCATCACGCTGGACGCCGGTCCCGGAACGGTCGTTGGCTCCGGAATGCGCAGCGGTGCCCCAACCGTCTACCTGACCTGCTCGCCGGGCACGACGGTCGACCTGACCGGTTGGACCGTGACGCCGCCCTCCGGTTTCAACTTCTTGTCCTGGCGCGTCGGGACCGGTGCGAACCAGGGGAGCATGGTGTCCGGGTCGACGACCTGCACGACCGAGACCCTCGACGCCTTCTACATTCCCTCCGTCTTCCCACTCATCAACGTGACGAAGACCGCCACTCCGACGCCGACGAGCAACGCCAACCCGGCCGGCAACGAGATCACCTACACCATCACGGCGACCAACTCGGGCGGCCTCGCGACCACGGCGCCCGTGACGGTGAGTGACCAGCTGCCCGCCGGCGAGACCTTCGTCGCGACGACCAGCCCCGCGGGCACGCCCGCGGCGACGTACGACGCCACGACGGGCACCGTCTCGTGGGCGGCGCCCGCGATCCACGCGAACTCGTCGCTCTCGTTCACGATCACCGTGAGCGTCGCGCCGGGGTACTCCGGCACGATCACGAACCAGGCGCTCTGGAGCGGTGAGGGCTGCCAAAACGGTGACGGCGTGAACTGCGTGGCGCAGGCGACGAGCACCATCGACACGCTGACGCTCAACGGCAACGGCGGGACGTTCACCGGTGGCGCCACCACGGCGACCACCTCGTGCGTCGACGGTGGCACGGTCACGCTCAGCGCGCTGAGCGTGCCGACCGAGACCGGCTACACGTTCGCCGGCTGGTCGACGGCTCAGGGGGGCCCGGCGATCTCAGCCACGACGATCAACTGCGCGACCGAGACCCTCTACGCCCAGTGGACGGCCGACCAGTACACGGTGACCTACGACCCGAACGGCGGCAGCGGATCGCCGACCAACGTGTCCGAGAACTACGGATCTGACGCGATCGCGCAGGCTCCGACGGCTCCGACCCGGACGGGCTACTCCTTCGTCGGCTGGAACACCTCCGACACGGCGACCACCGGCCTCGGCACCTACACGGTCACCGGTACGATCACCCTCTTCGCGGTCTGGTCCCAGAACCCGGTGAGCCCCGTCACCTACACGGTCACCTACGACCCGAACGGCGGCTCGGTCAGCCCGACCTCGGCGGTCTACACCGTCGGTGGCTCGGCGCTCACCCTGCCGACCCCGGCTCGCTCGGGCTACACCTTCGACGGCTGGTTCACGGCCGCGACGGGTGGCTCGTCGGTCGGTGCCGCGGGGGCCTCGTTCACGCCCACCGGCACGGAGACCGTCTTCGCCCAGTGGACGGCCAGCGGCGGCGGCGGCGGTGGCGGTGGCGGTGGTGGTGCGGGCCTCCTGCCGGCCACGGTGTCCATCACCAACCTCCCCTCGGCGCCCAAGACGGGCACCCACTTCACGCCGACCTACACGACGAACGGTGACGGAACCGTCTTCAGCACGGTCTCGACGAACCCGGCGGTCTGCACCGTCACGGGCACGGGGGCCTCGACGGTCATCAGCTTCATCGCGACGGGATCGTGCAGCCTGACCTCGACGGTCCAGGCGACGCTCACCTACGCGCTCGGCACGGGTACCCAGACGACCCAGGTCACCCTGGCCGTCGTCGCCGGTCCCCGGACCGACCCGCTGAAGGTGACCGTGGTCGGCGTCGGCGCGGTGCGCTCGAACGTGCGGGTGTTCAACCTGTCGAAGCCGGGTTCCGTCGACCGCCGCGTGAAGTACGGCACGATGGTCGACCTGATCGCGAAGCCGCGTCCCGGCTTCGTGACGACCTGGAGCGGCGCCTGCAAGGGCCACACCCTGACCTGCGCCGTCAGCATGAAGAAGGCGAACGCCGTCACGGTCACGTTCCGCCCGGCCGTGGTGCTCCCCGTCTTCTACTTCGCGACGAACATGTCCAACATCACCATGAGCGCGGCCGACGTGGCGACCTTCAAGAAGGACCTCATCATCCTCGACCACCTGAACGTCCGGGTCCTCACGATCCGTGCCTACGCCGACTACCGCAACGGTCCGAGCTACAACCTGGCCCTCTCGCAGCGCCGGGCCAACAGCGTGACCGAGTTCGTGAGCGGCCTGCTGCGCTCGGTGGGGATCACGAACATGCGCTTCGTGAACCTGGGGCTCGGCATCCTGCGCGCCTCGAGCAACCTCCAGCTCGACCGCAAGGCCGTCCTCACCTACATCTAGACCCAACCGGTCGCGACACCGCCCCCCGCGCCCTCGGCGCGGGGGGCGGTGTCGTTCTCGGGGCTACTCGAGGCCGAGCGCCTCGGCGAGCGTCGGGTAGCCCGGGGCGGAGAGGGGCCAGGGGTGGGCCGCCTGGACGGCGGCCGCGACCGCGATGAGCTCGCGGTCGCTCCCCCGGGGACCGGTCACCTGGAGCCCGAAGGGGAGGGTGCCAGCCCTCCCGAGGGGGATCGAGATCGCCGGCAGCCCCGTGATGTTCTGGAGGACCGTGGCCAGGTGGTCGGGCGGCAGGCCGATCACCTGGCCGCTCGCGCTCCGGGGTCCCTCGGCCGGCCAGCCGGTCCGGGTGACGACGGGGGAGAGAAGGAGGGTGTCCTCACCGAGCAGCTCGTCGAGGAGGCGGACCCAGTCGAAGCGCCGCCGCCGGGCCGCGAGGTACTCGTCGGTCGTCGTGGCGAGTCCCCTCGCGAAGAAGTCCCGGGTCGCGGGGTGGTAGAGGTCACACTCGCGCTCGACCCGATCGCGCCCGATCGACATCACGTGCTCGGTCGCGCACACGGTGTACCAGTCGGCGTCGGGGTCGCCCACCGTGAGGAAGTGACTCGGCTCGCGCCACTCGAGCGGGGCGCGAAGGACGGAGGTGAGCACCTCGGTCGCGGCCAGGAAGGCCGACTCGACCTCGGGGGCGAGCGGTCCCGGGCTCGAGGTCTGGAGCGCGGCGACGAGGCGCCAGGGACGCGGGGTGGCGGCGCGTAGCGCGACGGGGTGGGGGTCTCCGGCGACCCCGCCCGCGAGGACCCCGACGAGGAGGTCGAGGTCGTCAGCGCTCGTCGCGAGGATCCCGTCGGTCGAGTAGTCGATCCAGTCGGGGGCGGGGGAGCGCCCGATCATCCCGTTCGTGGGCTTCAGGCCGAGTAGCCCGCAGAGGCTGGCGGGGATCCGCACCGAGCCCCCGCCGTCGGTCGCCGTTCCGATGAGGACAAGTCCCGCGGCGAGGGCGCTCGCCGAACCCCCGCTCGACCCCCCGGGGGAGAGGGCGGGGTCCCAGGGGTTGCGGGTCGCTCCCGTCACCAGGTTGGCGGTGTAGCCCTCGATGGCGAACTCGGGCAGCGTCGACTTACCGACGGGGATCGCCCCGGCGGCGAGGAGCCGCGTGACGACCGGACTCGAGGTCGTCGCCGGCGGAGCGTCGAGCAGCGTCCGCGACCCCTTCACGGTGGGGTGACCCGCCCAGTCCTCGAGGTCCTTCACGAGGACGGGGGCTCCCGCGAGGGAGAGGGGCTCACCGTGACGCGTCGCCACCTCGGCGAGCTGACGTTCGGCCGCGTCGGGGTCGAGGCCGGCGAGGACCCCGAGCTCGGGGTCGTGGCGGGCGAGGGCGTCGAGTGAGCCGGCGACGACGTCCCGGGCGTTCACCCGTCCGTCACGAACCGCGGCGGTGATGCGGGTGAGGGGTCCGGTCACGTGACCTCCTTATAGAGGTGTTCGCCCGAGGGCGCGGTGCGACCACGCTACGGCGCCCACTCCCCGGGCGAGGGGAGCGTCCCGCCAGGGACTGACGCGAGCGACGCTCGTTCTGTCACTGACGGGGGGTGGGCGCTGGGCGTCGCGTCCCCACCGACCCCGACGGAGGCGTCACGGGTCGGGCCCGCGGCACGGGCAGCGAGACGGTGATCACCGCGACCGGCGAGGGCGACATCAGGGCATCGCGCTCGAGGTCGGTGTGACGGCGTAGAGCCACGACCTTCGATCCCGACGCGATGATCCGACGCGCGTCAGGATCCCGATCGCGACCGCCGCGACGGGTCTCGTCGGGGGGTGAGGTCACCCCTCGTGCGGCCCCGATCCGGCGTCGACATGCCCGGAACTGCCTCGTTCGCGCCCTTTACGACTCGGTGACGTTTGGGGAGAGAATCGACGATCGGCGGTCGACGAGTACGGGGATAGGGCCCTCACCAGGACAAATGTGCACGCGACGGCACGTCCGCGCGTCCTCGAAGGGAGTTTCGGAAGGGATGCGGGTATTCGCCCCCGCTATCAGGCCTTCTCTATACTGGTCCTCGCGAGGGGACTGCTGAGTCAGTTCACGACGTGTCACCTCGTGCTGGTTCAAGCAGTTTTTGTAGCAATCCCAACAGGGTCGGTGAGAGCCGGTCCTCACGAATGGAGTCATACAGACCATGAGAGGAATCCAACGGATCCCGCGACTGGCGGTACGGGCGATCGCGTCCGGCGCCGTAATGGTCGCGGCAGCGCTGCCCCTCGCGGCGGCCGGCACGGCAGGAGCGGCGACAACGCCGGCGACCCTGTCGAGCGCGTACGTGCTCAGCACGGGTACAGGACTTACCCCGACACCCGCCACTGTCACCTACTCGGCAACCGCCTCGGCAACGACAGGTACATCGACGTACACAGGAACGGCATCGATCACCGCCACCGGATACGCGTACTGGCCCAACGGGACGACGTTCACCTTGGGCGGGACGGTCTACACGACGACGGCTGCTGCGACTCTCGGAACGACCGCGTCAACGGTCGCGGTTAGCACCACCGCTGCGACCAGTGCTGTCACCACTGCGGCCGCGATTACCCCCTCGAATCTTCCGACGGAAGTGGTTTCGTACACTGCCGCAAGTGGAGTTCTGAGCGCCTCAATCAACGCGGGTACATCCATCACCATTCCTTCGGGAACGGCGATTGCCGGCAACGGAATCCCAGCCAACGACTACCTGACGGCTGCGGCCACAATTACCAACACGTCGAGTGCCTTCTCGCTGGCAATTCCGCTTGTGTCGACGACTACGTCGGTCTCGAGCGTAACGTACAGTTCGGGAACTCAGAATGCACTGCCGACCTTCGGAGCCGGTGGGGCCTCGGGAACGATCTACGTGGTGGGCTCGGGCTTCGCAGCGAATGGGAGCACGGTGACGTTCACTACGTCGGCCGCAGGTGTGACGTTCACCAACGCGACAGAGCTGTCCAGCACGCTCGCGTCGGCGACGTTGACGACCTCGGCGACGACACTTCCGGGCTTCTTCAGCATCACGGTGGCTGACGGTAACGGCACGTCCGCGCCGCTCGCCAACGCCTTCCAGGTTGCGTCGGCTCCGACGGTGACATCCGTGTCGCCGGCAACGCTGCTGACGGGTACGACCGCACAGACGCTCACTCTGACCGGCTCGGGACTCGCCACCGGCGACTCCGTTGCCTTCACGAGCGCAGTGGACGGGACGTCGCTCAACGTGACCGGCACCATTACGGCCTCGTCGACCACGACGGCGACCGTGAGCGTGATTCCTGAGAACAGCGTGACGGGCTCGGCGACCGCGGGTGCTTACAGCATCACCGTGACCGGCGTCAACAGCGCTGGCGTCTTCGGTGGGATCTCCACGACGAACAACGTGTTGACCGTGAACAGCTTTGGGTTCACGTCGGCATCGCCGTCGTACCTGCCGATCAACACCTCAGCGGCAACGTCCTACGCAGTGACGCTGACGGGGACGAACCTCGGTACGAGTGGCGCCCTGCAGGCGGACTACGGAATCCACAACACCTACGGTGCGACTGGCAACAGCTCGGCCACGGCGTGGCTCTCGAACGTCACCATCACGAACACCTCGGTGTCCGCGACAGTGACCGTTCCGACCTCCGTTTCGAGCGCTTCGTTCCTGAACTTCTACCTGATCAACTCCTCGGGAGCTGCGACGACGTTCGATGGCGCGATTGGCATCGGCCAGTCCAGCACGGCCGCTGGCAACGCTCCGACCATCACGTCGGTTGCCCCGACGGGCAGCGTCCTCACCTTGGGCTCAGCCGCGACCCTGACGGTCACCGGGACCAACCTGGTGCCGGGCGCGACGTCGGCTGCGTTCAACGTGGGTGGAACCACGACGACGGACAGCGGACTCACCTGCTCGACGTTCACGGCCTACTCGACGACGACGGGAACCTGCGTCATCACGTCGGTGACCTACCAGGCCGTGGCCGGTCCGCAGGACCTCGTGGTTACGACGGCGGCGGGTTCGGCAACCTTCGCCAACGCTCTGAGCGTTGCGGGCCCGGTGATCACCTCGGCCTCACCGAGCGTTCTGGGTATTGGTGTGGGCCAGGTCGTTACCCTGACGGGTACGGGCTTCCCGACCGCCAACACGACCTTCCCGATCACGATCTCAGGTGGAACCGTGTACTCGGCTAGCGGTGGCACTGCTAACGCAGCGACGGCCGTCAGCGCGACGAGCGCAACCGTCTACGTGACGGCGAGCACGTCACTGGTCAAGCTGACTATCCCTGGTTCGAGTGGCGTCTACACGACCTCGCCGACGTTCTCGTTCACGGCCGGCACTGCCCCCACGCTGGGTGCTCCGACTTACGCGACGAACACCAACGGCGTAGGTGCCGGTGCAACGAGCGTGCCCGTCACCTGGACCGGAACCGGCTTCCTGCCTGGCGCGACGCTGAGCTTCGGTAGCACGGGCATCTCGGCCACGGTCACGGCTCTGACGTCGACCTCGATCACCGCGAACGTGACGGTGGGTGCGGTTACCGCAGGCACGTACAGCGTCACGGTGACGAACACGAATGGTGGTTCGGTGACGACGGCGAACGACATTGCCGTCACGAACGCCCCCGGCGGCATCAACAGCACGGTGGGTAGCGGCACGACGTTCTCCGCCCTCTCGGGTGCGACCACGACGCTCGCATTCTCCGGTGGTTACTACCAGACCGGTCTGAAGGTGACGGCGGGCAACTCCCTCGCCACCATCGGTACCGTGGCACTGGGCACGACCGCCGCATCGGGCACCGGTACGCCGCTGGGCTCCTTCACCACTCTGTCGGTCCCGGTGACGGTTCCGGCGATCAGTGGGACGTCAGGAATCGCCACGACCATCACGGTCACGAATGCGGACGGTGGATCGACGACGTACACGTTGAACATCTCGATGCAGCCGACGGTGTCGGGCACGTACTACGTGCCGACGTTCGCCAGCAACCAGCAGGTGATCGTGTCGGGTACGGGCTTCGAGGCGGGCATGACCGTCAAGAGTTCGAACCCGGACTACACGGTCCTCCTCGGACAGGTGAACCCGGCAGTCGCGCCGAGCCTGGTCTCCACGGCGGTGCTCGTCGTCACGACGACGGCCAACGCGACCCAGGGCACCTCGAGCAGCGTGACCTTCACCAATCCTGACGGCGGCACGGTGACGTTCGCCCTCAACGGTGGTGTGGCTCCGAGTTCGTCGAAGGCCGGACTGAAGGCCTTCCGAGTCATCGGTGGCGTCATCCAGGGCAAGACGGTGACGATCAAGATCGTCGGACAGGGCTTCTACGCCCAGCCGATGATCTCGAGCAACGCCGCCGGTACCAAGGCGGTTGTGACGGGTGACACCGGTCGCATCCTGACGGTCCGCGTGAGCACGAAGATGACGACGCCGAACGGTGTCCACGTCTTCACGATCACCCTGGCCAACGGGAAGTCGACCACGGTGCGGTACAACCAGCACAAGTAGTCTCAGCAGTCCTTAGTTCACGAGGCCCCCTCCTTCGGGAGGGGGCCTCGTGGCGTATGGGTGAGAGTCGGTGTTGGGAGTGTCCGAATGAGGGCGCGCCTGGTGGTGCTCGCCCGATGGCTCGATCGGGCCGACTCCCCTAGGTGTATCTAGCCAACACGTTGGTTCCATTGACATAGGCGAAAGCCCCCGGAATGGTGGTGGTTGACAGACAACCCACACTCCGGAGGCTTTCATGTCGCACCGTAACGCACCGATGACCCCGCGGGGCCGTCGCATCCTCGTCGAGCGAGTCCTGTCGGGCTCACCGATCAGTCACGTGGCCAAGTCCATGGGTGTCTCGCGCCACTGCGCGAGCCGCTGGGTCGCTCGCTACCGCGCCGAGGGTGAGGCCGGCCTCGAGGACCGCTCGAGCCGACCGCACCACTGCCCGCGGCGAACCCCAGCCGACCTCGAGGCGCGGATCGTGGCGCTGCGCCGCGAGCGCCGGGTCGGTCCGGGCCTGCTGAGCGGCGAGCTCGGTGTGCCGGCACGCACGATCAGCCGGGTGCTGGCTCGCGCGGGCGAGCCTCGCCTGACCAGCCTCGATCCGATGACCGGTGAGCTGATCCGCGCGTCGCGCGTCACCCCTCGGCGTTACGAACGACCCACCCCCGGCGACCTGGTCCACGTGGACGTGAAGAAACTGGGTCGGATCCCCGAGGGCGGGGGCTGGCGAGCCCTGGGCCGGGGCGTCGGCGACGGCTACGAGAAGAAGCGCCGGCGCATCGGCTTCGACTATGTGCACTCGATGGTCGACGACATGAGCCGCCTCGCCTACTCAGAGGTCCTTGCCAACGAGCGCGTCGAGAGTTGTGCGGGCTTTCTCACCCGGGCCACGGCCTGGTTCGCCGAACGCGGGATCAGTGTCAACGAGGTCATCACCGACAACGCCTTCAGCTACCGCCGCGGGCGGGCCTGGCGTGAGACGGTCCAGGCACTGGGCGTGCGCCAACTGTTCATCAAGCCGCACTGTCCCTGGCAGAACGGCAAGGTGGAGAGGTTCAACCGAACCCTGCAAGTCGAATGGGCCTATCGACGCGCCTACACCAGCAACGAAGAGCGCTCGACAGCCCTTGCCGAGTGGTTGAAGTGCTACAACTACGAGCGACCCCACAGTTCACTCGGGGGACGGCCGCCGATTAGTCGCGTGGCACCAACCTGATGGCCAGATACACCTAGGAGCGGGTGAAGCTCCACGTCGACGCACCGGGCGCGTCCGCGATCTCGACGCCGAGTGTGAGGAGCGCGTCGCGTAGCCCGTCGGAGATGGCGAACTGTCGATCGTCGCGAGCCCTCTGCCGGAGGGCGACGAGGGTCTCGATGTGATCCGTGAGGTCGGGCGCGTCGTTCGCTGTGGCGAGTTGCAGGAACTGTGCCAGGTGTTCAGGGGCGACAGCGCCGGTCCGAGCGATCTCCTCCGTGAGCGTGAGGAGATCGCTCGGATGCGAGGACTCGTCGGTCCCCACCGGGGCGGGGACGGATGCGGATGCGACGACGAGGTCGTCGAGCGAACGAGTCGTTCCGGCGGTGACGAGGGCCGTCGCGCCGAGACGGCGCAGGGTGATCGCCCCGCGTCCCTCGGCTCGGAGGGTCATCTCCTCGAGGTCGAGGAGGGCCACGGTGTGCTCGTCGACGCCCAGGATGGTGGTGGAGGGCGGGAGTTGTCCCTCGAGGTGGGTGAGACGGTCTTCGCCGAGGTAGCAGTAGCGCGTGTCGTAGGAGCCACCCTCGGCGTTGTCGAAGTGGGGGATGACGGCGAGGTCCAGACCGTACTGCCCGAGGAGGTCGAGGCCGGGAAGCCAGGTGGGCTCGGCTCCCGCCTTGTAGATCTCGTAGATGGGGGCCGTGGCCCTGCCGATGGTGAGGGTGGCCGCCGAGGCGAGGGTGAGGACGCCCCCCCCGTCCAGCATCTGGCGTAGGGGCGGGACGACGTCGAGGTCCCGCCAGTGGCGCAGGGCGTAGCTGGGGCTGCCCGGTCCGGCGAAGAGGTAGCCCGCTCGCGCGATCTGGCGGCGGACGAGTTCCCTCTCGACTGGTCCCGCGTCGGCGGTGCGGGGGAAGGCGACGGGCGTGAGCTGCTGGTGCAGCGAGACGTGGAAGTACTCGAGGAGCTTCTCGGTCATCTGCTCCCGGTTCACCTGGAAGGCGTAGGAGGTGTCGAGGAGCAGCCGCGGCCCCTCGGGGGCCCGCTCGAAGAGGGCCCGGTGGTGCTTGGTCATCCCGGGGGCCGTCTCACCCGATCCCATCAGCGCGATCACCCCGGGCACGGGGGAAGCGTACCGGGACGGGGCTGGTGGCGTGTCCCGGTGGGGTCCTGTGAGGAGACTGTGCGTGGGGTTACAACCCGGTGACAAAGGGCGCCATGACCTTTCCTCCCTGGTCGGGATGGTGGTAGTCCTTAGGGGACACGTCTGGGAGGAACACGATGCGACACGCGGTGACACGAATCGTGCGGCTGATCGGAGCGGGGGCGACGTCCCTCGCGCTGGTGAGCGGCGGCTGGGCCACGATCGCGGGGGCGACGACGACGATCACCGGAGTCTCCATCAGCCCAGCGACGGGACCGAGCGTCACGGTGGGAGCGACGCTCTCTACGTCCCTCGCCGGGACACCGGCGGGGTCGGTGAGCTACCAGTGGTACGACTGCGCGTCGTCGGTGAGCGCCAGCGTCGGGACTCCGTCGTCGTGCTCGTCGATCGGTAGCGCCACGTCGTCGAGCTACGTCCTGCAGGCGAGCGACTTCCAGAAGTACGTGACGGTCGCGGCGACCGACTCCGGGACCGGTGGCGCGACCGTCTACGCGACCTCGACCTCGGCCGTGACCGAGCCCATTCCCTCGGCGAGCAGCCCGACGCTCGCGGTCTCGTCGGCGAGCCCGGTCCTCGGCACGGCCGTCACGGCCTCGAACGACTTCCTCCTCGCGGGCAGCTCGACCCAGAACGGGATCACGGCCTACAACGCGACCGCCGTCGCCTACGCGTGGATGTTCTGCGCGACGTCCTACGGGTCGACCAGCTCGTCGTCGACCTTCGTCGCACCAACGGGCTGTAGCGCGATCTCGGGGGCGACGTCGAGTTCCTACACCCCCGGCACCGCGAACGTGGGCTACTCGCTCGCCGTCGCGGAGACCGTGACCAACGCCGTCGGATCGGTCACCGTGTACTCGGCGACGACCAATGCCGTCGCGGGGTCGGCCCCCACCTACACGAGTGGGCTGCCCACCCCGACGAGCGACGGGCTCCACGTGAGCCTCTCGGGATTCGGCACCTGGGGCGGGACGCCCCAGCCCACGAGTTACTCGGTGACCTGGTACCGGTGCGCCGCCGCTCTCTCGTCGACGAGCACGACGCTCCCCACCGCCTGCGGGACGGGGGGCTCGACCGGGAGCCCGGTCCCGCTCGCGACCTACTCCAACGTGACGACGACGTCGGCCGCCACCTACACGCTCGCCTCGAATGACGTCGGCGGCTACGTCTTCGCCGGGGTGAGCGCCTCCAACGGCTTCACCAGTGCGACGAGCGCCTACTCGGCGACCACGTCCGTCATCACCCAGCAGCCCCCCGTTCCCCTGGCGTCACCCACGGTGGGCGGCTCGGCCGTCCCGGGGCTCTCCGTGACGGTGAGTGCGGGGACCTGGACGGGACTGCCGACGCCGGTCCTGCACTACCAGTGGTACTGGTGCACCGCGAGCACGAACGCCTCGGGTGGGTCGACGAGCGGGACCGGCACGACGCCGAGCGCGTTCAGCGGGTGCACCGCTGAGGGGACGGGGACCTCGCAGCTCGTCGGCAACTGGACGGGCTACCTCACGCCGGTCGTGACGGCGACGACGACCTACGGCTCGTCGGTCGACTACTACCAGATCTGGCCGGCCCAGACCGCGATCGCGGCCCTCACCGCGCCGACGAGCCTCGGCGTCACGGCGAGCTCGGGATCGAATGCCACCTACACCGGGAGCGCCACGGCGACGGGCGGGACGTCGGGCCTCTCCTACGCCTACAGCTACGAGTGGTACGCGTGCTCGGCGGCGGTCACGGCCGGCTCGGTGACCTCGGGCAGTAGCTTCGTCGCCCCGTCGGCGGCGTGCGCCGCCGTGGGCTCGGGGACGACCTACGCGGTCACCAGTGCGAACCTCGCCACGTTCTCGACGAACGGGGGTCTCGTCCTCGAGGCGATGGCCACCGTCTCGGGCGTCGGCTCCTGGTACCAGTGGGGCACCTCGACCTCGGGGCTGACCCAGACCGTGCCGACCTTCTCGACGCTCGTCGTCGCGGCGAGTGCGTCGGGGACGGCGGCCGCGAGCTCACCCGTGGGCACGACGGTCTACGCCGTCGCGAACCTGACGGCGATGCCGACGGCGAGCCTCAGCTACGTCTGGTCGATCTGCACCTCGGCCGGGTCGGCCGGGAGCACGCTCTCGGCGACGGGGTGCAGCTCGGCGGCGAGCACGACGTCGAGCTCCTTTAGCCCGAGCCTGACGGCGACCCAGCTGGCGAGCGGGTCCACCTACTACGTGGTGGTCGCGGCGACGGCGAACAACGGCCTCACGACGACCTACTACTCGGCCGGCGTGCCCCTGACGGTGGTCGCTCCGGCGCTCCAGAGCCCGCCGACCCTGCCCGCGAGCGCCTCGACGGCGACGCCGCTCGTCGCGAGCCCGGGCACCTGGCTCGGGGCCCCGGCGCCGACCTTCACCTACTACTGGTACGCGTGCGGTAGCGCCGTCGCCAGCTACGCGGCGAGCCTCTCGTCGGCCTGCGGGGCGAGCGCGATCGCGGGCGGCGTCAACGTCTCGAGCTTCCAGCCGACCGGCACCTACGTCGGTGACTACTTCGTCGTCGGCGTGACGGCCGACAACGGGGTCGTGATCGGCGGGGCCTCGACGGCGAAGACCTACTACTCGGCCTCGACCACGTTGCCCCTCGTCGCGACCCTCTCGGTGACCTCGGTCGCGGTGAGCGGCTCGGCGGCCGTCGGCGCCTCGGTGACGGCCGTGCCGACCGTCACCTCGACGGGCGCCTACGCGACCTCCTACCAGTGGTACGCGTGCAACACCACGGTCACGGCCGGCGTCGGACCGGCGCCCACCGGGTGCGTGGCCATCACCGGGGCGACGCTGTCCACCTTCGCGCCGAGCGTCTCCCAGCTCGGCTACTACCTGCTGGCCCTCGTGACGGTGACGGGTAACAACACGACCGCCTCCGCCCACTCGGCGACGACGAGCGCGGTCACCTCCAACACCCCGGGCGCCCCGACCTCGGTCGTCGCGGTCGCCGGGATCGGGAGCGCCACGGTGAGCTGGGCGGCCCCGACGACCGGCCTCGCCGCGACCGGCTACAAGGTGACGGCCTCGAACGGCGGGGCGACCTGCACCGCGACGACGACGTCGTGCGTCGTGACGGGACTCCTCTACGGGACCTACTACACGTTCACGGTGGTCGCCTCCAACGCCTACGGCGCGGGGCCGGTCTCGCTCGCCTCGAACGCGGTGAACCCGCTCGAGGCGGCGCCGGGCGTCGCGACGAACGTGACGGCGACGCCGCTCGCCCTCTCGGCGCTGGTGCGCTGGACGGCGGCGCCCGCGAACGGGGCGGTCATCGCCCGTTACACGGTGACGGCGACCCCGGGCGGACAGAGCTGCGTGACGGCGACGACCTCCTGCACGGTGACGGGGCTCCTCAGCACCCAGGCCTACACCTTCACGGTGACGGCGACCAACGTCGTGGGGACGGGCCCGGTCTCCCTGGCCTCGACCCCCGTGACGCCGAAGGCGCCCGGGCCGAGCGCCCCGACCGCGGTCACCGTCCGGCGAGCCGGGAGCGGGACGCTCGTCGTCACCTGGCGACCCGGTCCCGTGACGACGGTCCCGGTCACCGGGTTCCTCGCCGTCGCGACGGCGCCCAACGGCGCCCGCGCCGGGAGCTGCGCCGTCACCTCGGGGACCTCGTGCGTCATCCGGGGCCTCAGTGACGGGACGACCTACTCGGTCGCCGTCTACGCCCAGAGCGCCTCCGGGACCTCCTCGCCCGTGGTGAAGGCCGGGGTGAAGGTCGCCGGGCCGCCCTCGGTGCCGGTCATCGTGACCTCGCGCCGCGGACCCGGCGTCGCCATCCTCATCGTGCGCGCGCCGCGGGTCTTCCACGGGGCCCCCGTCGCCTACTACCAGATCCTCCTCGGCGGTCGCTGGTCGGTCCAGCCGGTGAAGGGCCGCACGGTCATCGTCCTGCGGGGCCTCGCCCGCCACGCCCGCTTCGTCCTGCGGGTGCGGGCCGTGACCTTCGCCGGGGCCTCGGCCCCCTCGAACGCCGTCGTCCTGGTGACGCTCTAGGTGTCGGCCCCCGCCGGGTCGAACGACCCGGCGGGGGCTAGCCTTCGCCCATGAGCGTGATCGTGACGGTGCGGGAGCGGATCGAGCGGGGACGCTCGGTCGCCCTCTACCTCTGGGCCGTCGTCATGGCGGTCGTCCTCTTCGTCGTCGAGCTCGGCGGGTCGGGCGCCCGCACGGCCTCCTGGCTCGGGGTCCTCGCGACGGCCCTCCTCGGGGTCTACCTGGGCTGGACCCGACGCTTCCCGACGGTCTTCGTGGCCCCGCTCGTCAGCTGGCTCGTCGCCTGGATCCCCCTCCTCGTCGCCTCCATGATCCACCACGGCCCCTTCTCGGGGATCTGGATCGGGCTCGCCACGGTGACGATCGGCTGGATCGGTATCGGGGGCGCCGAGTTCCTCTGGCTGGCCCTCGTCGCGGGGGCCGTGCGCATGATGCGCGGTCCCGGTCCCGGGGTCAGCACGATCATCGGGCCGCCGCCGCGACCGTAGGACCTAGTCGTCGAGGCTCTCCCCGAAACGCCGGAGGTTGCCCCGCCAGAGGGCGGTGAGGACCGGCCGGGCGACGAGTCCCCCGAGGGACCCGCCGAGCCACCAGGGCAGGCTCAGCTCCTCGCGCCAGGCGAGTCGGGTGCCCCCACCCACGGGGGTGAGGGTGAAGCGTCCCGCCCCGGTGACGAGGCCCCGGTGGGTGACGGCGATCGCCGTCCCCTCCTCCCACTCGGTGACGAGCATCCGGTCGAGGGTGCGCAGCGGCCCCACCCGGGTCGCGCAGTCGAAGGCCGTGCCGACGCCGCGGCGGGCCTCGCTCGTGAAGGTGATCCGCTCGGCGTCCTTCATCCAGGTGACGTGGTCCTCGATCGAGCTGAGGGCCGCCCAGACGAACGCGGGGGAGTGGGGGTAGGTGGCGGCGACCTCGATGGGTCTCACCCGAGGGCCGTCCAGTCGGCGAGCGGCGGAGTGGCGTCGGCGCCGAGGACCTGGAGGCAGACGTGGTCGGCCCCGGCCGCGCGGTGCTCGGCGACGCGCTCGAGGACGGCGTCGCGGTCCCCGTGGACGACCATGGCGTCACAGAGGCGCTCCGAGCCCCCGCGGACCCAGTCGTCCTCGGTGAAGCCCTGGCGGGCCCAGCTGGCCCGGTAGTTCTCGAGGCCGGTGTAGAAGTCGAGGTGGCGGTGGGCCCGCTCGTAGAAGTCGTCGCGGGTGCCCCCGACGACGACGGCCTGCTCGACGACGAGGAAGGACGACCCCAGGGTCGCGCGGGCCTCGCGGGTGTGCTCGACGCCCACGAGGTAGGTGTGGGCCCCGTCGGCCCGCTCGGCGGCGAGCTCGAGCATCCGCGGCCCGAGGGCGGCGAGGACCCGGGCGACCGGCTGGGCCGCCTCGGCCGCGTGCATCGGGGCCGCGTCCATGGCGTCGAGGTAGGCGCGCATCGCGGCGACCGGGCGGTCGTAGTGGTGCCCGCGCAGCCGCTCGACGAGGGGGCGGTGCGAGACGCCGAGCCCGAGGACGAAGCGGTCGGCGCTCGTGGCGGCGAGCGTGCGGGCCCCGTTCATCGCGGCGACGGCGTCGCGGGCCCAGATCGAGGCGATGCCCGTCGCGACCGTGATCCGCTCGCTCCGCGCGAGGAGGGTCGCCGCGTGGGTGAGGGCCTCGCGGCCCCAGGCCTCGGGGATCCAGAGGGCGCTCGCCGACGTCGCCTCGACGACCGCGAGGGTCTCGCGCAGTCGGGCCGGGTCGAGCCTGTCGAGGGTCATGGTCCAGAGCCCCGTGGTGCCCCGGAGCCGCTCGAGGGCGAGAGGTGTCGTCACGGGGCCAGCCTACGGTTTGCCCGCCCCGCGCGCCCGGGGCGACAATGGTCCGTGGTCTACGTGGACGTCCTGGTGAGCGCGTGGCTCGCCCTCGTCGCGGTGACCGCGCTGCGGCCCCGGCGCCGGGGTCGGCTCGCGGCCCTCGCCTACCCCATCGGCTGGATCGCCGGGGAGCTCCCGCTCCAGGCGATCCTCCTCGAGCTCGCCCTCCTCGGCCTCGTCGCCTGGACCGGCTGGCCGGTGCGCTGGTGGGAGGACACGGCGGTGAGCGTGCTCGCCCTCGTCGTCGTCGGGGCGAACCTCGCCCTCTGGGGGGCGAGCCTCGGGGCCCGGCGCGTCGTCGCCCGGGCCCTCGCCGAGAGTGAGCGGCCCCTCTCGCCCGCCCCCGACGTCTACGGGAAGTGGTGGCGGACCCTCCTCCAGTTGCCGGTCCACCCGCGGGCGATGACCCTGGTGCGCGACGTCCCCTACGGGCCCGAGGCCCGCCACCGTCTCGACCTCTGGTACTACGGGACGCCCGAGGGGGCCCCGGTCGTCCTCTACCTCCACGGGGGGGCCTGGATCTTCGGGGACAAGCGCGAGCAGGGACGCCCGATGCTCCACGAGTTCGCCGCCCGGGGCTGGCTCGTGGTGACGGCCAACTACCGCCTAGCGCCCGCCCATCCCTGGCCCGCCCAGATCGAGGACGTGACCCGGACCCTCGGGTGGCTGAAGCAGGAGGTCGCCCGCTACGGCGGCGACCCCGACCGGATCGTCGTCGCCGGGGGCTCGGCCGGGGGTCACCTCGCGGCCCTGCTCGCCCTCTCGGGCGAGGACCCGACGTGGCGGCCCGAGGACCTCGCGGTCGAGGACTGGTCGGTGCGCGGGGCGATCCCCCTCTACGGGGTCCTCGAGATGACGGGCGACGAGGCCCACTGGCGGGGCCTCGGGGCGGGGCTCCGCCACCTCCTCGAGCACCGGGTCGTCCAGCGCCCCTACGAGGGTCACGAGGCCCTCTACCGGGCGATCAGCCCGCTGCACCGGATCACGCCCGACAGCCCGCCCTTCCTCGTGGTCCAGGGGGTGACCGACACCCTCGTCGAGGTGAACGTGGCGCGGGGCTTCGTCGAGGAGTTCCGCGCGGCGAGTCCGTCCCTCTGCTACTACGTCGAGCTCCCGCTCACCCAGCACGCCTTCGACGTGACGGCGAGCCCCCGCACCTCGGCCGTCACCCGGGCGGCCGTCGCCTTCGCCGAGGCCGTCGCCCACCCCCGCCGTCCGCTCGACGACGACCTCCTCGCCGCCTACGCCGTCCCCCCGACGGCCCTCGCGGTCGCGGGCGAGGACCCCGTCGCCCTCGCCGCGCGCGAGGGCGACTACGTCGTCGTGACGTCCGATCACCCGAACTCGGTCCTCGTCGACGACCAGGTCCTCGCCGCTTCGCGCGCCGAGCTCGACGCGCTCGTCGCGCGTCGGGGCTGGCGGTCGCGAGAGAGCGTCGCGCGCGACCCGAGCGGGGAGTGGCCCGACGAGCACGGCCGCGCGCTCTGGATCGACGACGAGAGCGCGGGGGCCCTCGCCCGGCGCTTCGGCCAGGTCGCCTACTACCGCGTCACGCCCCGGGGCGTCGAGGTCGTCCCGGCCTGATCGGCGCTCGGACCGGCCCGTCGACCAGGTCGTCGGGCGCACCGACTCGCGACGAGCCCTCAGCCCGGTCATCGTGACCGGGCCGGGGCTCTCACCGGGAACGGGCCAGCGGTGACCCGTGCCCGAAGGCCCCTCGCCTCTCGGTGGCGTCGGGGTCGTCCCGACCCGATCAGGAGGGTGTCGCGAGGCGCACCACGACGCGCGCCTCGCTCGCCTCGACGAGCTCGAGCTCCTCGATCGAGCCCGCGGCGACGAGGTCGCCCCGGGCCGCGGTGATCGCGGCGAGGTAGTCGGCGGGACCGGCGACCTCGCAGCCCGCGACGGGGGTGCGCTGGGAGACCTTGGCCTCGGACTTCGCGCGCCGGACGGCCTCCAGGACCTCGCTCACCGGGGCGAGGACCGAGCCCGCGGGAATCGCCTCGTGGGCGAGTTCGTCGGTGCTCGGCCAGGGGGCGCGGTGCACCGACTCCTCGTGCCACCACCGCCAGGCCTCCTCGGCGGCGAAGGGGAGGAAGGGGGCGAGGAGGCGGGTGTAGATCGAGAGGGCGAGGGCGAGGGTCGCCCGGGCGCTCTCGACGCTCGCGGGGGCCGCCGACTCGCCGTAGGCGCGCAGCTTCACGAGCTCGACGTAGTCGTCGCAGAAGGCCCAGAACCGGCCCTCGACGCGCTCGAGGGCCCGCGCGTAGTCGTACTCCTCGAAGGACCGGGTCGCCTCCTCGACGAGCTCGGCGAGCCCACTGAGGAGGTCGCGGTCGATCGGCTCGGTGACCGGGCCCGTGGGGGCGTCCTCCAGGAGGCCGAGGACGAACTTCGAGACGTTGAGTAGCTTGATCGCGAGGCGCCGCCCGATCTTCATCTGGGCCTCGTCGATCGCCGTGTCGGCCCCCGGGCGTCCCGAGGCCGCCCAGTAGCGCACGGCGTCGGCCCCGTGGCGCTCGATGAGGGGCATCGGGGTCACCACGTTGCCGACCGACTTGCTCATCTTCTTGCGGTCGGGGTCGAGGACCCAGCCCGAGATGGCGGCGTGGGCCCAGGGGACCTCGCCGTGGAGGAAGTGGCTGCGCACCACGGTCGAGAAGAGCCAGGTCCGGATGATCTCGTGGGCCTGGGGCCGCACGTCCATCGGGAAGACGTGCTCGAAGAGCTCGGTGCCCCAGCCGCCGGCTATCTGGGGGGTGAGCGAGCTCGTCGCCCAGGTGTCCATCACGTCGGGGTCGCCGACGAAGCCGCCGGGCTGGTGGCGCTGGTCCTCCCGGTATCCCGGGGGGGCGTCGGAGGAGGGGTCGATCGGCAGCTTCGCCGGGTCGGCGAGGATCGGGCGGTCGTAGTCGACGACGCCGTCGCTCCCCACCGGGTACCAGACGGGGAAGGGGACCCCGAAGAAGCGCTGGCGCGAGATGTTCCAGTCGACGTTGAGGCCCTCGACCCAGGAGCGGTAGCGGTGGCGCATGTACTCCGGGTGCCACTGGATCTCCTCGCCCCGGGCGAGCAGCTCGGCCCGGTGGGCGAGGGTGCGCACGAACCACTGGCGCGAGGTCACGATCTCGAGGGGCCGCTCGCCCTTCTCGTAGAACTTGACGGGGTGGGTGATGGCCCGGGGCTCCTCGAGGAGGGCCCCCGAGGTGGTGAGGGCCTCGACGACGCTCGCGCGCACCTGGGGGACCGTGAGGCCCGCCAGGGTGTCGTAGTGGGCCTGGGCGACCTCGGGGTCGCGCGAGGGGAAGGCGGGCGAGGCGAAGTCGGCCGGGGCGAAGCGGCCGTCGCGGCCGATGAGGGCCCGGGTCGGGAGGTCGAGCTCGCGCCACCAGGTGACGTCGGTGAGGTCCCCGAAGGTGCAGACCATCGCCGCCCCCGTCCCCTTCTCGGGGTCGGCGAGGGGGTGGGCGACGACCGGGACCGGCACGGCGAAGAGCGGGGTGAGGGCGCTCTGTCCCACGAGGTCGCGGTAGCGCTCGTCGTCGGGGTGGGTGACGATCGCCACGCAGCTCGGGATGAGCTCGGGCCGCGTCGTCTCGATCTCGATGGTGCCCCCCGCCTCGAGGGCGAAGGCCACCCGGTGGTAGGCGCCGGGCCGCTCGCGGTCCTCGAGCTCGGCCTGGGAGACCGCGGTGCGGAAGTCGACGTCCCAGAGGGTCGGGGCGACGGCCGAGTAGACCTCGGCGCGCGCCAGCAGGTCGAGGAAGGCCCGCTGGCTGATCGCCTGGGTCGAGGGCGCGATCGTCGCGTACTCGAGGCTCCAGTCGATCGAGACGCCGAGGTGGCGCCAGAGGTCCTTGAAGGCCACCTCGTCGCGGGCCGTCAGGGCGACGCAGAGCTCGACGAAGTTGCGCCGCGAGATCGAGCGCTTCTGGGCCCCCGCGGGGACCGGCCCCTCGGGGGCCGTGAAGGAGGGGTCGTAGGGGAGGGAGGGGTCGCAGCGCACCCCGAAGTAGTTCTCGACGCGCCGCTCGGTCGGCAGGCCGTTGTCGTCCCAGCCCATCGGATAGAAGACCTCGCGGCCCCGCATGCGCCAGAAGCGCGCCAGCAGGTCGGTGTGGGTGTAGCTGAAGACGTGGCCGATGTGCAGCGAGCCCGAGACCGTGGGGGGCGGGGTGTCGATCGAGTAGACGCCCGCGCGCGGGGTCGAGCGGTCGAAGCGGTAGACGCCCTCGTCCTCCCAGGCGCCGAGCCAGGTCGTCTCGAGGCCGTCGACGCTCGGCCGCTCGGGCACGCGGGCCGGGAAAAACGTCATAGTTGGCGTAGTTTAGAACAGTGCTCCGCCTCTACGACACGGCCCGCCAGGCGGTTCAGCCCCTCAGCACGCGCGACGAGGGGCGCGTCGCGATCTACGTCTGCGGCCCGACCGTCTACGAGGTGCCCCACCTGGGGCACGGCCGCTTCAGCCTGGTCTGGGACGTCGCGCGCCGCTGGCTCACCTTCACCGGACTCGACGTCCACTACGTCTCCAACATCACCGACGTCGACGACAAGATCATCGCGAAGGCCGCGAGCGAGGGGGTGGGCGAGGCCGACGTCGCCGCCCGCTACGAGGCCGACTGGTGGGCGACGATGGCGCGCCTGGGGGTCGCCCGGCCCGACGACGTCCCCCACGCGACGGCCTACGTCGCCGAGATGGTCGCCGCCATCGAGGAGCTCCTCGCGCGCGGCGCCGCCTACCTCGCCCCCGAGGGCGTCTACTTCGACGTCGCGAGCGTCCCCGACTACGGCCTCCTCGCCCACCAGGACCTCGTCGACCTGCGGGCCGGGGCCCGGGTCGAGACGAGCGAGCACAAGCGCTCGCCCCTCGACTTCGCCCTCTGGAAGGCCGCGAAGCCCGGCGAGCCGGCGTGGGAGGCCCCCTTCGGTCGGGGCCGACCGGGCTGGCACACCGAGTGCGTCGTCATGTCGCTCGGGCTGCTCGGGGAGGGCTTCGACCTGCACTGCGGCGGGCTCGACCTCAAGTTCCCCCACCACGAGAACGAGCGGGCCCAGGCCGAGGCCCTCGGTCGCCCCTTCGCCCGCCACTGGGGCCACAACGGCTTCGTCATGGTGGGCGAGGACAAGATGAGCAAGTCGCTCGGGAACTTCACCACCCTGGGTGACCTCCTCGCGACGAGCGACCCCCGCGCCTACCGCCTCCTCGTCCTGCGCTCCCACTACCGCAGCCCGATCGAGGTCTCCCCGGCGACGATCAGTGACGCCGAGCGGGCCCTCGCCCGCCTCGACGCCCTCGCCCGGCGCTTCGACCTGCCCGCGCTCGCCGGAGAGCGCCTCGAGCGACGCACGGACCACCCCGTCGGCACGAGCGCCAGCGCCGTCCTCGACGCGATGGCCCTGCAGATGGACGACGACCTCGACACCCCCGGAGCCGTGGCCACCCTCTTCGAGGCCCTCGGGGCGGCGAACGCCGCCGCCGACCGGGGCGAGGAGGACCTCGCCCGGGACCTCGCGCGGGCGGTCGCCGTCGGCTTCGGGGCCCTCGGGCTCGCCCTCGACGCCGACGCCGGCGAGGTTGACGACGTCGCCCGCGAACTCGCCGCCGAGCGCGACGCGGCCCGGGCCCAGCGGGACTGGACCCGGGCCGATCAGCTACGCGACGAGCTCGTCACGCGGGGCTACGTCGTCGAGGACGGACCGAACGGAACCGTCCTGCGGCGGGGGTAGGTGGTACCGCCAGTAGTACTATGTAGCTCGTGGACCGGGTCGAGGAGATTCTGGCGCGGATGCGTCGCCACCCCCAGGGGGTCCGATTCGACGAGGTCGTGGCGGTGTGTCGGGAGTTCTTCGGCGAACCTCGCCAGGCGCGAGGGAGCCATGTGGTCTTTCGGATGCCGTGGCCGGGTGATCCTCGCGTCAACATCCAGATCGGACGCGGGGGCCACGCGAAGGCGTACCAGGTTCGCCAGGTCCTCGTCGCGATCGATCGAGTACGGCGAGAGCAGAGCAGGAGAGAGGAGTCGACATGACGAAGCGTTCTGGAAGCGGGGTGACCGTGGTGAGGGCCGTCGACGCCACTAAGTACGAGTACGTGGTCGCGTGGTCCGAGGAGGACCAGGAGTTCGTCGGCGGGTGCGTCGAGTTCCCGTCTCTCTCGTGGCTGGCGGCGACGGGTGAGGCGGCGCTCGAGGGGATCACCGAGCTCGTCAGCGAGGTCGTCGCCGACCTGATCCAGAGCGGCGAGGTGGTTCCCGAGCCGCTCGCGACCCGCGCCTACAGCGGGAGGTTCCAGATGCGCGTCCCGCCGGCGCTGCACGCCCGCCTCGTGCGCGAGGCGGCCCGCCAGGGGCTCTCCCTGAACGCCCTCGCCCTGATGAAGCTCTCGGCGCCGTAGGGCACCGGTTCGGGGTCGCGGGCGCTGGCCAATCCTGAGACCGGATCTCGGGGGACTTGGCAGCGTCGGCGCGCTTGGCTAACGTGGCTCCCTGAGGTGCCGCAGTGGTTCCCTCTCGAGGACAGTAGAGAAGTTAAGGAGGCCTCGTGCCGCAGGGAACCGTGAAGTGGTTCAACGACGAGAAGGGCTGGGGGTTCATCGCCGTCGAGGGGCAGCCGGACGTCTTCGTCCACTACTCCGAGATCCAGTCCGAGGGACGCCGCACCCTCGTCGAGGGACAGACCGTCAGCTTCGACATGGAGGCCGGCGAGCGCGGACCGCTCGCCAAGCGCGTCGT
>DAIDKS010000006.1 GCA_027449885.1 Acidimicrobiaceae bacterium | reverse complement strand
GGCGCCATGCCCCAGCGGACTACGACCCCGAGCAAGCGTCCGTCCGCCGGTGCGACAACGTTTTGGCATGCTGTGGCCGGCCTCGGCCCCCTGACGGCGCTGGTGGTTGCCAGCCGGCGCTGCGGGCGAGTCCTCACTCCGCGCACCTTCACCGACGTCACGGGCAACCTGGTCGAGGATGTCCTCGATCTCGCTGAACTCGTGGCTGGGTGTGCGCGAGAGGGCGACGCCGGCACAGTGAGCGTGCTTCATGAAGTCACTCGGACCTTGCGGAGTCTGTCCGACGGCGAGCCGGTGGGGGGCGAGGTGAGCTCCCGGACGGCCCGCCCGAGTCGGACCACGGAGACCTCGATCCGCACGCCATCGCGCACCGCGGTGCTGCGCCAGGCACGCGAGGCCCGTCGTCGGCGTGAAGAAGCCCGGGTCCTCGCTGAAGTGGGGCCGGCGGCGAAGTCCCTCGACGAACTGGCGGCGCCCCTTCCGGCGATCGAGGAGGCGACCGCCACCTACCGGCCCTACCGCTTCTCCGACACCGACTGGTCGCTCGTCGAGGGAGCCACGCGCACGCTGCTGCGCGCCTACGGCCCGCCAAGCGTGACCTGGGTCCAGACCCAGGCGGGGGTGATCGCTCGCTTCTGTCGGTGGGTGGCGACGCGGCCCGAGCGGCTCCACCGCGGCGAGGTTCTTCGCGTCGACGAGACCCTCGAGACAGGGCTGATCGATCTCTACCTCGCCGGACCGCTCGCCAACGCGCCGGACTCGAGTCGGGCAACGGCGCGGTCATTGGTGCGTCGGGCGACGCGGAATCTCTCGCCCCTTCCCGCCGGGTCCATCGCCTATCACCCCGTGAATCCCCCCTACAGCGCCGCCGAGTGCGTGGCGTACCTGCGCCTGGCGCGCCTGCAGCCGACCGCCGCGACGCGTCGGGGGATGTCCTCGCTCGTGGCGCTGGGCCTCGGGGCCGGGCTCTCCTCTCAGGAGCAGCGCGAGGTCAGCGATGAGCGCGTTCACGAGGTCGACCTCGACGGCGAGAAGGTGCTGGTGGTCGACGTGCCCGGCGCCCGAGCGCGCCGGGTCGTGGTGCGCGCGCCCTACGACGACCTGCTGCGTGAGGCAATCGCTCTGCACCGCGAGCAGGGCCGCAGGGCCGACCAGCCGCTGTACGGCACCAAGGTGGATCGCCACAACGCCAGCGGGACGGTGACCGGTTCCGCACGTACGGCCTTCGGCGTCGGCGTCGAGATCGACCCGGCGCGACTGCGCTCGACGTGGCTGGTCGCCCTCATGAGCGCTGACCTGCCCCTCAGCGTCTTGCTCAAGGTCTCCGGGCTGCGTAGCGCACGCACACTCGTCGACCTCTTGCCCTACTGCCCGGAGCCCTCGGAAGAGGCGGTTCTCGCCGCCCTGCGCGCCTCGGGGGAGAGGTCGGTCGGCTCGTGATTCGGCTCTGTGAGTACAAGTTGGTCGCCGCGGCGATCCAGCGCAGCGGCGTGGCCCGCGAGATCGAGCAGCTGCTCTCGCCCGAGGGCAAGGGCCGCCCGCGCGGTCTCGCCGTCGAGGTCTTCCTCGCGGGCGCCGTCCTCACGGCGAGTCGCTCGCTGCCCCTCACCTTCACCAACATCTACGCGACGCTTACTCGCGAGCTGTCGCGCTCGCTGCAGAACGCGATCGGCGTGCGCGTGAAGGACGATCCGAGGACGATGTCGCGACCCATTTCCATTCGCCAGGTGCGCTATCTCATGTCGGCCATCGAGCGTCGCCTCGTCTACACCTCGGCGAGCGCCCCCGAACTCGACGACGCGTTGCGCGACGCACGGCGCGAGCGCTTCGAGGGCATCATCGACCAGCTCATCGGCGCGACGATCCCGGCCAACTACGCGAAGGCCGTCTCCATCGCCGTCGACGGCTCGGGCGTCGAGTCCTTCGCCAAGTCCAAGCGGCGCGCGAAGGATGTTGCCGGCGCCGCGAGCGACGAGCTCGAGGGTGAGGGCGAGGAGGATCTTGCGGAGCAGGACCGGTCCAAGTTCGACTACTACTCGGCCGACCCCGATGCCCGCACGGGATACCGCACCAGGACCTACGACTCCAAGTCGAAGTACAACCACGGCTACGAGCTGACCGCGGCGGTGGCGGTGCCGCGCGTGGGCGGTCCCGACATCGGACCGAAACTCCTGCTCGCCATGCGGGTTCAGCCTTCGGCAACGGATGTGACCACGCCAGCGATCTCAACCCTGGAGCAGCTCCTGGAGCGAGGCTTTGACATCGACGAGGTGATCGCCGACCGGGGCTACTCCTACAAGAAGCCCAAGGACTGGGCCGAGCCCCTTCGCGCCCTGGGCCTGGCCCAGGTCCAGGACATCCACCCTGCCGACCACGGTCCGCGCGACGCCAAGGGAGTGATGCTGATTGACGGCGTACCGCACTGCGAGAGGACACCGGAGTACCTGCGGCACATCACCCGACCCGCACAACTGAGCGTGGGACCACTCGGCCCGGTCGCCACGGAGGCCGAGCGCCTCGTCCACGCTCGCAAGGTCGCCGAGATCGAGCGCTTCAATCAGCTGATCGCCGAGCGCCAGCGGTACGCCTCGGTGCGCAACCAGGGGGCTCCCGAGGGTGCTAAGGATCAGGCGAAGGCGCAGTACATCTGCGCGGGCCGGGCGGGAAAGCTCCAGTGTGCGCTTTGCCCCTACGCGGCGGACTACCCGGAAGGATTGCCCGTCATCGCTAATCCGCCGAGCGGTCCGTATCTTCCGACTTCATGCTCACAGGCGACGAGAGTCGTCGACGGCGCCGCGCTCATCAAGCTCGCCCAGCGCGACTACTGGGGCAGCCCCGAGTGGCAGGCATCGTACGGCCGGCGGGCCCACGTCGAGAGCATCTTCGGCAACCTGCGCAACCCGAGCACCCAGAACATCCGGCGGGGCTTCTGCCGAGTTATGGGACTGATCAAGACGACCCTGATGCTCGCCTTCGAGGTGATGGCCGCCAACCTGCGCCTGGTGCGCGAGTGGGCCAAGCGCACGGGCGAGAACTCCGACCCGCTCCACGAGCCTTTCCCCGAGGACTTCGGCTTCGAGGAGATCGACGTCGAGGGCAACCTCTGGTCCGTGGCGGCCGACGACCCCAGCCCGCCGGGCAGCTAGCCCGTCTTCACCACCGCTTTGAGCCTCGCGGGACCTGACACGTCCCGCGAGGCTCTCACGCGTTCCGCGCGACTCTCCGAGCGCTGCCGAGTACCGCTGAACTCGCGCCGGGAACGCTCGCCGACGTCTCCAGAGCCTCGATCGGCTCGCCCGGCCGCCGCGCCACGACTTTCGTCACCTGGTGGGTCCGATTTTCGTCAAGACCCCGTGGCGGAGGAGGTGGGATTTGAACCCACGGAAGGTTTCCCTTCACACGATTTCCAATCGTGCCGATTCGGCCGCTCTCGCACTCCTCCAGCGCCCACTCGCGTGGGCCCGGACAGGCTACCCCGAGGGGCGCGGGGCGCCGCACGCTAGCCTGATACGGCCGAGACCGAAAGCGGCGGCCGGGTCCCGTGCGACGGCCGTTCGTGAACCGAGTCAGGGGTGGAAGCCAGCAGCTCTCAGCGGATCAGGCTGGGTGCCACGGATCGCCTGGCCGTCGCTTTGGGCCTCGGACCCCGCACAGCCCCCCGGTAGGCTGCGGGCATGACCGACCCGTCCGCCGTGGCCGACGACGCCGTCGCCGCCCTCTATCGGCGCTTCCGACCGGGCCGCTTCGCCGAGTTGCGCGGTCAGGAGCACGTCGTGCGGGCCCTGCAGGGTGCCGTGCGCGCCGATCGCGTGGTCCACGCCTACCTCTTCTCCGGTCCCCGGGGAACGGGCAAGACGACCACCGCCCGCATCCTCGCGAAGGCGCTCAACTGCGAGAACCCAGTCGACGGTGACGCCTGCGGCGTCTGCGCCAGCTGCGTCGCGATCACTCGCGGCACGTCGCTCGACGTGGTCGAGCTGGACGCCGCCTCCAACAATGGGGTCGACGACGTTCGCGAGATCACCGCGGGCGCCTGGCACGGAACGCCCGGGCGTTGGAAGGTCTACATCGTCGACGAGGTCCACCAGCTCTCCAAGTCCGCCGCGGCGGCCCTCCTCAAAACCCTCGAGGAGCCTCCCCACCACGTCGTGTTCGTCTTGGCGACCACCGATCCCCACAAGGTGCTGCCCACGATTCGGTCGCGCACCCAGCACCTCGAGTTCCGACTCATCTCCGGTGAGACCCTGCACGGCCTCCTGCGGGACGTCCGCGACGCCGCCCACCTGGGCGTCGACGAGGCGACCCTCGAGTCGGCGGTGCGACTCGGACGCGGCTCGGCGCGCGACGCCCTCTCGGCCCTCGACCAGTTGGTGGCGACCGGGGGGGCGACGGAGTCGCGACCCTCGCTGGGCGACCTGGAGGACTCACTCGCCGACGGCGACGCCGCCCGTTGCCTCGTGGCACTCTCTCGCCTGACGGCCGACGGGTGGGATCCCGAGCAACTCGGAGAGGAACTGGCCGCGGAGGCCCGCCAGGCCTTCCTGCTCCAGATCGCCCCCGAGGTCGCCGACGTCGTCGACGGGGAGCGAGCGCGACTGAGTGCGTGGGGCGCACGCCTCGGCCTCGCTCGAACCGTGCGCGTCCTCGAGACCCTCGGACGGGCCCTGCGCGACGCGAAGAGCGCACCGGACAAGGGCGTGGTGCTGGAGGTGGCGCTCGTCCGACTGGTCCGACCGGACCTCGACACCACGATCGAGTCCCTCGACGAACGCGTGACGCGACTCGAGCACGCCGCCGCTCGTCCGACGCCACCCGTCGCGCCGCCCGTCGAACGCCGTCCCATCGGCGCGCCTCCCTCGCCGCCGCCCGTCGTGTCGGCGACGGCTCCGGACCCCGTGGCGCCGCCGAGTCCCGAGCCCCCGTCGCCGGAGCCGGTCGTCGCCGGGGACGAGGGCGAGTGGCGGCGTCGCTTCGCCGACCGCGTGGTGCCCCGCACCTCGCGGGCGGCCCAGCTCGTGCTCCGGGCCGCCGAGGTGCGCGAGATCCAGTCGGGTCAGGTCACGCTCGTGGTCGCCAGCGAGGAGATCCGTCAGGGCAGCGACAAGGTCGTGCCGAGCCTGCGCGCGGCACTCGAGCACGAGTTCGGAGGGCCGTGGGCCGTGGAGTGGGTGGTCGACGCCCGGGTCGCCGCCGCCCCGCCGGTCGTCCGACCGCGACGGGCCGCGACGCCGCCGGTGAGCGCCGAGGACGCGATGGTCGACGTCGAGTCCGACACGATGGGCGGATCCGACGAGGAGGTCGTCGTCGTCGACTCGGCCGCCGCGCACCTGATCGCCGAGATGTTCCCGGGCGCCGAGGAGCTGTCGTGAACTACCCCGCCCCGCTGCAGGCCGTCATCGACGAGCTCGGGCGGTTCCCCGGAGTGGGCCCCAAGTCGGCGCAGCGCATCGCGTTCTGGCTGATGCGCCAGCCGGCCGAGGACGTGCACCGGTTGGCGGCGAGCCTCGGCGACATGACCTCGCGGCTCGCCTTCTGCGAGCGGTGCTGCAACATCGCCGAGGTCGGGGGCCTCTGCCCGATCTGCGCCGACGAGCGTCGCGACCCGTCGATCATCTGCGTCGTCGAGAGCCCCCCGGACGTCGCCGCCGTCGAGCGCTCCGGCGTCTTTCGCGGGACGTATCACGTCCTCCACGGCGTCCTCAATCCCCTGGAGGGGGTGACGCCGGACCGCCTGCGCATCAGCGAGCTGATCGCCCGGCTCCACGGTCCGGTTCGCGAGGTCATCCTCTGCCTCAGCCCGACGCTCGAAGGTGACGCCACGGCGATGTACCTCGGCCGGCTCCTGCACGTGCCCGACCTGGTGGTCACCCAGCCGGCGAGCGGCCTGCCGGTGGGGGGCGACTTGGAGTTCGCCGACGACCTCACCCTCGGACGCGCCCTCGAGGGCCGTCACGTCATCGACGCCTAGTGGAACTTGACGATCGCGGCGATCCCGACGACGAGGCAGTAGACGGCGAAGGGTCGCAGGGTGCGCGTCGTGAACCAACGGACGAGGAAGCGCACCGAGACGTAGGCGGCCCCCATCGCGAAGAGTGCGCCGACGAGGGCCTGGGCGCGCACGCCGTGTCCGAGCGGCCCGAGGAGTGACGGGAGCTTGTAGAGCCCGGCGAGCAGGATGACCGGGGTCGCGAGCAGGAACGAGAAGTTGGCGCTGTCCTCGTGGTCGAGGCCCCCGAGCAGTCCCGCCACCATCGAGACGCCGCTGCGCGAGATGCCGGCGAGCAGCGCCGAGATCTGCGCCACGCCGATACCGGCGGCGCGACCTACCGAGAGCGAGTCGAGATGGGGGTGACGGGCGTGGCGACCCTGGCCCCCGCGCAGCCGCTCCCCGAGGAGCAGGATCACGCCGTTCAGCGTGAGGAAGACGGCCGCGGCGAGCGGCTTCGCGAAGAGCACCCGGAGCGACTTCTCGAAGGCGAGTCCGGCGAGGCCCACCGGGACGGTGGCGATCGCCAGGATGGCGAGCAGACGGTACTGGGGGTCGACCCCCGGGGCGTTCAGGCGCCACAGCGTCGCGACGCCGTCACGACGACTGCGGCGCAGTTGACGGGCGAGCCCGGCGACGAGGTCGATCCAGGTGCGCCGGTAGTAGACGAGCAGGCCGAGCGCCGTCCCCACGTGGAGTCCGACGAGGAAGACGAGGAAGAACGACTCGGTCGAGGCCTGGCTGGAGACGAGGTTGCTCCAGCCGAGCAGGGCCGGCACCAGCACGCCGTGACCGAGGCTGGAGACGGGGAAGAGCTCGGAGAATCCCTGGACGAGGCCGAGGACCACCGCCTGCAGGTACGAGAGGGTCGCGTGCACGGGGCCCACGCTAAGCGACGGCCCCGCCACGCGGGGGCAGGATGGGGGGGTGCGCTACCTCACCATCGTTCGACACGCGAAGGCCATTCCGGCGGGGCTCGGCATCGACGACCGCACCCGCGTGCTCGCCGAGCGCGGCCGGCGTCAGTGCGAGGGCCTACGCGCCTGGGCCCTCGACCCCGCGGGTGGCGCTCCCTTCGGCCCGGTCACGGCCCTCGTGAGCGCGGCGACGCGTACCCGGGAGACCTTCTCACGGTCCTTCGCCGGCACGCCGTTCGTGGCGCGCGTCGAGGAGAGCTCACTCATCTACAACGGCGTGCGCGACGTCAGCGCCGAGGACGTCCTCGTCGACCTCGCGGCGATCGACCCGGTCACCACCTCGTTGCTCGTCGTCGGGCACAACCCGTGGGTCCACGAGCTCGCCCTCACGCTCGCCGAGGACCCGCCGCACGAGCTGCGCGAGCGCTTCCCGACGGCTCAGGCCGTCGTGCTCGCCCTCGCCGATGACCATCCCGTCGGTCGCGAGCACTACCGCGTGGTGTGCGTCGTGCGGCCCGACGCCCGTTAGAGGGTCCGCAGGATCGCGGCGTCCCCCTGGCCGCCTCCGCCGCAGAGCGCGACGGCGGCCGTGCCGCCCCCGCGCCGGCGCAGCTCGGTGAGCGCCGTGAGGGCGAGGCGAGTGCCCGACATGCCAACGGGGTGCCCGAGGGCGATCGCGCCGCCGTTCACGTTGATCCGGTCCTCGGGGAGGCCGAGCTCGTCGGCGGAGGCGAGTCCGACGGCGGCGAAGGCCTCGTTGATCTCGTAGAGGTCGAAGCCCGCCGGGTCGAGACCGGCCTTCGCGGCCGCGCGGCTGATGGCGTGGGCCGGCTGGAGGAGGAGGGAGGCGTCGGGACCCGCCACCTCGCCGTAACTGACGATCTCCCCGAGCGGAGTGAGACCGAGGGCCGCGGCTCGCTCGGCCGACATGACGATCACGGCCGCCGCACCGTCGGAGATCTGTGAGGCGTTGCCCGCGGTGATCGTCCCGTCGCTCGTGAAGGCCGGTCGGAGCCCGGCCAACCCCTCGGCGGTGGTGTCGGCGCGTACGCCCTCGTCGGTGCTCACCGTCACGGCCGGGCCGCGACGCTGGGGCACCTCGACGGGGACGATCTCGTCGGCGAAGCGTCCGCTCGCCATGGCCGCGGCGGCCAGGGCGTGGCTACGCGCCGAGAAGGCGTCCTGGCGCTCGCGCGAGATGCGGCCCGCGTTGTAGCGCTCGGTGCTGAGGCCCATCGCGCAGCGGTCAAAGGCGCAGAAGAGGCCGTCGTACATCATCGAGTCGACGACGCTCTGGTCGCCCAGTCGGTAGCCGCTGCGCGCCCCGGGCAGTAGGTAGGGGGCGTTGGTCATCGACTCCATGCCCCCGGCCACGACGATCTCGGCCTCGCCGGCACGGATCATGAGGTCGGCGAGGTGGATCGTCTGGAGGCCCGAGAGGCAGACCTTGTTGATGGTGGTGGCGTGGACCGTCATGGGGATACCGGCCTTCACCGCGGCCTGACGCGCCGTGATCTGGCCCTGACCGGCCTGGATGACCTGGCCCATGAGGACGGCGTCCACCTGGTCCGGCGCGAGCCCGGCCCGCGCCAGGGCCCCGGCGATCGCCGCTCCGCCCAGGTCCTGGGCACTGAGGCTGGCGAACGCGCCGGCCAACTTGCCGATGGGCGTGCGGCTCCCGGCGACGATGACGCTACGAGACATGACGACCTCCCTCTTCGAGAGGAACGTTAGCCCCGGACCGCGGGCGCCTCCGGGGCCGCCGGCGCCACGTGGCGCGGGAGCGTCGCCTCGACCGTCGTGCCGACGCCGGGCGTCGAGAGGACTCGCAGGGTGCCCCCGAGGAGCCGGGCGCGCTCGTGCATGCCCGTGAGCCCGAGCGACGTGGTCGGACCGGCCACCCGGGGGGCGTGCTCGACGTCGAATCCCTGGCCGTCGTCGACGACGGTGAGGCCCAGCGAGTCCGGTCGGAAGTCCAGGTGCACGCGCACGTGGGCCGCGTGGGCGTGACGCTCGGCGTTGCGCAGCGACTCCTGGACGATCCGGAAGGCGCCCAGCTCGACGTCGGGGTCGAGCCGGGCCGGTGGTCCGTCGACGGTGAAGCTGACGGTCACGCCCAGCTGGTCCTCGACGTCGGCGACGAGGCTCGAGAGCGCGGGGACGAGGCCCAGCTGGTCGAGGGCCGGGGGGCGCAGGTCGCGAGCGAGGGTGCGCAGACGGGTGGCGGCGTCGAGGGCCTGGTTACGCGCCTCGGCGAGGGCCCCGGCGACCGAGCCGGGGACCCCCTCGGACGCGCCGAGGGACTCGAGGCGACGGGCGAGGTGCAGGAACAGCTGCAGGGGCTCGTCGTGCAACTCGCGGGCGAGGCGCCGCCGCTGATCCTCCTCGAGGGCGATCACCTGCTGGGCGAAGGCCCGGGCCCGGCGCTCCTCGCTGCGCTCGGCGGTGACGTCCTCGAGGGTGATCTGCAGCCGGCGGTCGTCGTCGCTCGGCGGGAGGGCCGCGACCTCGAGGCGGTAGTCGTGCCCGTTCGCCAGGGTGAGCGACGATCCGGTGCGCAGGGTCTCGTCGACGGCTCCGAGGACCTCGTGGATGGGTCGCCCGGTGGCCGGCCCGAGGAGCTCGGTGGCGGCCGGGTTCGCCTCGAGCACCCGACCCGTGTCGTCGAGGACGGCGATCGGCGAGCGACTCGACTCGAAGAGGCGCCGGTAACCGGCCTCGACGGTGAGCGTGCGGGCCGTCGCCGCGTCGGCCCGCGTCTGGGCCAGGCGCTCGGCCTCGACGCGTCGTCCGAAGATGAGCGCCACGAGGATGATGATCGCGAAGTTGATCAGGTCGTCACCGGCGTGGCCCTCGTCGTGGGGCAGCATCAGGTCGGGCAGCCAGAGGATCACGGTCCAGAGCGTCGTGGCGGCCGAGCCGGGCAGCCCGTAGCGCAGGGCCGCGTAGCCGATGGGGATGACGAGGATGGCGACGGGCACGCCGGTCGGGAGGGCGTTGCCCGCGAGGGACGGGTGGATGTCGAGGAAGTAGTGGAGCCCGACGATCGCGAGCACCGTCGCCTGGATGATCCAGAAGGCCCCGTCGCGCAGCGGCGGGCGCATCATGCGCTCGACGACCGGGCGCGGGGTGTCGGTCTCAGTCGCGACGATCATGGCCCGGGGTCGAGACCAGGCGGTGGCTGATCGCGTGCGTCACGGCCTCGGTGCGCGACCCCACGCCCAGCTTGGCGAGGATGTTCGAGACGTAGCCCTCGACCGTGCGGATGCCGAGGGAGAGCTCCTGGGCGATCTGCTTGTTCGATCGCCCGAGCGCCAGCTGCTCGAGGACGGCCGTCTCGCGGGGCGTGAGCGAGCCCACGGTCGGAGCCGGCGCCTCGCGCCGCCGCACGAGGCGCTTGGAGACCTGGCGATCGAGGACGAAGACGCCGTCGACGACGGCGCGGACGGCGTCGACGAGCTCCTTGCCGCTCGCCGTCTTCAGCAGGTAGCCGCCGACGCCGACCTCGAGCGCCTCGGCGATGTAGGCGTAGTCGTCGTAGGCGCTGAGGACCAGCACGCGCGTGCCGGGGTAGTCGGAGAGGATGATGCGCGCGAGCTCCAGCCCGCTCATCGAGGGGAGGTTGACGTCGACGAGGGCGACGTCGGGATGGTGCGTGGCGAGGGCGTCGAGTGCCTCCTCGCCCGAGCCCGCGGTGGCCACCACGGCGAGACCAGGGTCCTGGAGCAGCAGCTCCCGGGTGCCCTCGCGCACGAGGGCGTGGTCGTCGACGATGAGGACGCGGATCGGCTCGCCGACCGCGGCCCCCGCCGTTCCGGCCGCCGTTCCGGTTCCCTGGTCGTCGCTCATGGCGTCCTCCCTCGACTCCAATGTGTCATACGTACGGTACGTGGCTCCACGGGTCAAAGGTCCGTAGTGCGGGAACCGCGGGATCGCCCCGAGGTTCGACGCCTCGCGATTTCTCGAGGGTGACCAGGTGAATATCCTGATGTCACGTAGTTCACCGTACGTCTAGTGAAGAAGTTGACAAAGGTCCCGGTCAGTGATAGTACTCAGGTACACCAGTAGTTCTACGGTAGTACCTAAGTAGCCAACTTGACGAAGGGGGACAGCGATGGCGGCACCGACCAAGGCCCCGTCCACCGGCCACCCGCACCCGACGACCCACCTGGTCGACCCGGTCGCGGTGGCCATTCGCACGCGAACACCGGAGGACCCGGCCGCGATCGGACGCTTCACGGCGACCGACCCCGCCCCGGGGCTGGACATCGCTCGACTGCCCCGGGTGGCGCGCGTCCTGCGCGACCGGCGCTTCCAGTTCCTGCTGATCCTGCCCAACCAGATCGTCTTCTGGCTGGTGATCGGCATCGGCGTCCTCGGCACCGCCGTCCCGGGCCTCAACTTCGCGACGGCGATCACCTGGTACCTCTGGTTCGCCCTGGTCTTCGTGATGATGGTCGTCGTCGGGCGCGCCTGGTGCGCGATGTGCCCGTTCGGAGGCTTCGGGGAGTGGGTCCAGCGCCACGCCTTCTGGCGCCGTAAGGGCACCAGCATCGGCCTCGGGCTCAAGATGCCCGAGGGCGTCGCCCAGTACGGCTTCCTCCTCTCGGTCGCCTCGTTCCTCCTGCTCACCTGGATCGAGGAGTTCTTCAACATCGCCGGTCCGGGCAACCCGATGTCGACCAGTTTCATGGTCCTCGGCATCGTGGGCACGGCCCTGCTCTTCTTCCTGCTCTTCGAGCGCCGCACCTTCTGCCGCTACGTGTGCCCTCTCTCGGCCCTCATCGGCTCGGTCGGGGCGATGGGCTCGGTCGCCGGGTTCCGCACCCGCGACCGCGAGACCTGCCTCGCCTGCACCACCAAGGACTGCATGCGCGGCGACGCCGACGGCTACGGCTGCCCGTGGTACACCTGGCCCGGCAGCTCGGACTCGAACGCCGCGTGCGGCCTCTGCTCCGAGTGCTACAAGGCCTGCCCCAGCGACAACGTCGGGCTCTTCCTCCAGAAGCCGCTGACCTCGGTGGTGGCGCCGACGCGTCGCCGCGCCGACGTCGCCTGGTCCGTCGCCCTGCTCTTCGGTCTGGTCGTCTACCAGCAGTTCAACGCCCTGGCCCCCTTCGCGAGCCTCGACAGCTGGCTGAACGCCCACACCCACTTCCCCCAGTACCCGAACCCCATCGACTACCTCGGGATCATCGTCGCGGTGGCGCTGGTGATGGCCGGCGTCGGCCAGGTCTTCACCCGGGCCTTCGCCCACGCCGACCGCGTGCCGGCGAGCGGGGGACGCACGTTCGTGGATCGGGTGAGCCCCTTCCGGACCTACTTCCTCCCCCTCATGTACGGGATCATCCCGGTCGTCGGGGCCGACTACTTCGCCCGCCAGCTGCCCAAGTTCTTCCAGCACGTGACCCGGGTACCGGTCTCGGTCGGCCACCTCTTCGGCGTCGGCTCGACCTCGTCGGCCCTCTACAAGGCCTCGGTCATCGGCTCGAACGGCGGGATCATCGCCGTCCAGGTCGGCGTCATGGCGGTGGGCACGCTCGCCGCGATGTGGACGAGCTGGCGCGTCGCCGGTCGCGACCTGGTGCCGGTCAGCCGTCACGGACGCGGCGTCCAGGTGGCCGCCGTGTCGCTCGCGGCCCTGCTGGGTGCCGCCACCATCGTGCTGTACGTCCTGATGAACGCCGCGGACTAGGAGGCTGACGTGACCGCGATTGAGACCCGCCCCACCGCATCGACCGAGCGCCACGTCACGGTGCTCGTGGACCGGTGCGCCGGCTGCCAGGAGTGCGTCATCCGGTGCCCCGCCGGAGCCCTCTCGATGGAGCCCGTGACCTGGACGGCCCTCGCCGACGACGCCCTCTGCGTGGGCTGCCGCCAGTGCGAGCGGACCTGCCCCTTCAACGCGATCGTGGTGGAGGGCCCGCTGGCCGTCGCCGAGCGCCGCGACCCGCCGTTGCACCACCCCGTCCAGCTGCGCGGTGACGTGAGCGAGACCCGCCAAGGGTTCGCCAGCTGGGACGAGGCCGTCGCCGAGGCCCGCCGCTGCCTCACCTGCCCCGACCCCACCTGCATGCGGGGGTGCCCGGCCCACAACGACATCCCGCAGTTCGTCAAGGCCGTCGCCGAGCGCGACCTGGAGCGGGCCCACGCCATCCTGCGACGCACGAGCGTGATGCCCGACGTCTGCTCGCGCGTCTGCAACCAGGCCGCCCAGTGCGAGGGCTCGTGCACCTGGTCGCTCGCGGGCGGCGTGCCGGTCGCCATCGGGCGACTCGAGCGCTTCATCGCCGACCAGGTCCCGGTGCCACCCCCCGCGGTGCGCAGCGGCGACAGCGAGCCGATGTCGGTGGGCATCATCGGGTCCGGTCCGGCGGGCGCCGGCGCGGCCTGGGACCTCGTCGAGGCCGGCGTCCAGGTGACCGTCTACGAGAAGGACGCGACGCCGGGCGGGCTGCCGGTGTGGGGCATGCCCGACTTCACGCTGCCCGACGCGGTCGCCCGGCGCCCGTGGGAGCAGCTCGTCGCCGCCGGGGTCGACCTGCGGTGCTCGACGCCCATCCCCGCCGAGTCGATCGACCACCTGCTGACCGTGCACGACGCCGTCATCGTGGCCGCGGGCGCCAGCGTCCCGATCCGTCTCTCGGTGCCCGGCTCGGACCTCGAGGGCGTCACCGACGCCACGGCCTTCCTCCAGGGCGCGAAGCACGCCCTCGAGCCGGGCGGCGACGCCGACGCGTTCCTCGCGGCGCTGGGGTGCCCGACCGAGCGCGGGACGCGGATCCTCGTCCTCGGCGCCGGCAACACCGCGATGGACGTCGCCCGCCTCGCGCGTCGACTCGGCCTCGAGGCGACCTGCGTCGACTGGCTCGACGAGCGCTTCGCCCTGGCCCGTCCCGACGAGCTGCAGGAGGCTCGCGACGAGGGCGTCGAGGTGCGCTTCAACCGCACGCTCACCTCGCTCGCCGGTGAGGGGCGGGTGGCGCGCGCGACGCTCGCTCACACGACCCAGGCCAGCCGTACGGAGACCCCGAAGGTCTCCGCGTCGCAGTTCGACGAGGTCGACGTGGCCCTGGTGGTGATGGCGATGGGGTACCGCATCGACGCCGACCTGCGCACGGCGCTGCCGGCGACGCCGGTCGCGAAGAAGCACACCGGCTACGCCCCGGGCCGCTGGACCGCCTCGGGCATCCTGCACAACCCGGCCTCGGCCTTCAACCACGGCTACCCCGTCGGCTCGATGGCCCTCGACCGCGAGGTGGGCCTCTGGGCCTCGACCCTGCCCCAACGCTCGCGCGTCTGGGTGGCCGGCGACGCCCTGACCGGGCCGTCCACGGTCGTCGAGGCGATGGCCCAGGGTCGGCGCGCGGCGCGGGCCGTGCTCGACGCCCACCCGGCGCGGCCGGACCGGGGTGCGGCCTTCCGCGCCCAGCACGAGACCCGCGTCCTGGTCGTCTACGCGAGCGAGGGCGGCACTACCGCGAAGCTCGCCGAGGCCATCGGCGACGAGCTGCGGGTGCAGGGGGCTCTCGTGACGGTCGCCCCGGTCGATCGGGTGGGGCCCCGCCAGCTGGCCGCCGCCGACGCCCTGGTCGTCGGGACGTGGGTCGAGGGGCTGGTCGTCACCCGGGTCCACCCGGCGGTGGCGATGCGCCAGTGGATCGAGGCGCTGCCGACCCTCGGGGAGCGCCCCGTCGCGACCTTCGTCACGTACGGCGTGAACCCTCGCGGCGCCCTCGACGAGCTCGGTGCGGCCCTCACCGCCAAGGGCGGAGTGGTCGTCGCCCAGGAGGCCTTCGGTCCCCGCGACCGGGCGACCGAGACGCGGATCCGGCCGAGCAAGCCCGAGGCCTTCGCCCACCGGGTGGCCGCGCGCGTGCTGCGGACCCTCGCCGCGGCGGTCGCCTAGGGACTAGGACTCCTCCAGCGCCGCGGCGATCCGGCCGAGCACCGACCGGATCGTCGCGCGCGCGGCTCGTCCGAGCAGCGCCTCGTCGATGGCCTGTCCCGCCCGCCCGAGCGGCGGGCGGTACCGGCCCGCGAGGGTCAGCTCGGTGCGGTCGTCCTCGACGGGCCGTAGGCGCAGGCTGCCGGTGAGTCGCGGGAAGAGCCCGCTGGGGCCGGTCGCCTCCCAGCGCAGGGGCACGGCCACGATGTCCTCGACCGTGACCGGGGTCCCGAGGTGGACGGTCACCGTCTTCGCGACGAGGCCCGACTCGCCCGGGCCGATCTTGAGGACCATGTCCTCGCCCTCCTCGCGCGCGGCGTCGAGGTGGGGGATGAGCCAGCCGCCGCCCCCGGTGAGCCGGTCGGTCACGTCCGAGAGGGGACGCGAGACGTGGACGACCTCGCTCACCTCCACGCCCGGCGGGCCGCTGCGGTGGTGCCCGACGACGTGGTACGTGCCGGCCACGATCGCGCGGTCCCGCTCGACGAGCGTGGCGAGCGTCGTGTGAGCGAGCTCGGTGCGCAGGGCCGCCGTCGCGGCGCTCCAGGTCTCGTGCATCGGGCAGACCGACTCCCACTGGCAGGGGTCGTCGCCGAGGACGCAGGTGTCGGACTCGAGGGGGCCCTCGCCGGCCTCGACCACCTCGAGCACCGTGATCTCCGCCGGGGGGCGCGTCAGTCGGTACCCGCCGTTCGCCCCGAAGAAGGACTGGGCGATACCGGCCTGGACCAGGTCACCGAGGATCTGGGAGACGAAGGTGCGCGGGACGCCCATGTCGGTCGAGACCTGGCGGAGCTTCGTCGGCGCGGGGCTCTCGTAGTTCGAGGCGAGGCAGACGGCCGAGCGCACGACGTAGTCGCCGCGCTTGGAGAGCTTGATCCTCATGGCGCAACACTATCGGCGCACTTGACCTGAGGCGCCCGGCTACGGGTCAGCGGGCGTGCAGAGAGCCCTCGGCGAGGACCTCGGCGAGGAAGGCGTCGAGCTCGGCCTCCCGGGCCGCGTGCTCGCGTGCCGCGCGCACCGTCGCGCGCGTCACGACGACGGCCACGACCGCGAAGCCCACCAGGGCGACCGCCGCGCCGATGATCGCCAGTCCCGCGAGGACGCTGAGCACTCCCACGACCCCATCGTGGGCGACGCAGGGGCGCGAGGGGAACCCGGATTCCACGGTTCCGGCGAGCAGAATTCCACGGGTCGCCCCGTGGAAACACCGGGCACCCTCGCGCCGCGGCCGTTCGCTCGGTAGTCTCTCGCGATGAGCGAGATCATCGACGCCGTGCTCGCGGGTGCCGACCCCGCGACCCTGCAGGCCACGCCCCTGCCCGCGACGACGCGAGCCGTCGTCGTACGGCGTGACGAGACCTCGATGTTCGACGGGATGGCGTCGCGCGACAAGGACCCGCGTCGCTCGATCCACCTGGCCGAGGTGCCCCTGCCGGAGATCGCCCCCGACGAGGTGGTGCTCGTGGTCATGGCCTCGTCGATCAACTTCAACACGGTCTGGACGTCGATCTTCGAGCCCCTCCCGACCTTCGGCTTCCTCGACCGTCTGGGGCGCGAGTCGTCGTGGGGCGCGCGCCACGCCCTCGACGTGCACGTGATGGGGTCCGACGCCGCCGGCGTGGTCGTGCGGGCCGGGTCGGCGGTGCGCAACTGGCAGGTCGGCGACGCCGTCACCGTCCACTGCAACTACGTCGACGACCAGGACCCCTCGGGCCACGACGACTCGATGCTCGCCGCCAACCAGCGCATCTGGGGCTTCGAGACGAACTACGGCGGGCTCGCCGACCTCACGATCGTGAAGGCCAACCAGCTGATGCCCAAGCCGGCCCACCTGACCTGGGAGGAGGCGGCGGTCAACGCCCTGTGCAACTCGACGAGCTACCGCATGCTGGTGTCGCGCAACGGCGCACCCGTCACCCCCGGTGACAAGGTCCTGATCTGGGGCGCCTCGGGCGGCATCGGATCGTTCGCCGTCCAGCACACCCTCAACGCCGGCGGGGTGCCCATCGCCGTCGTCTCCAGCGAGTCGAAAGCGGCCACCCTGCGCGAGCTGGGCGTCGAGCACGTGATCAACCGCGCCGAGAAGGACTACCGGTTCTGGAAGGACCCGACGACCCAGGACGAGTCCGAGTGGCGTCGCCTGGGACGGGACATCCGCGAGCTCGTGGGCGAGGATCCCGACATCGTCTTCGAGCACCCCGGGCGCTCCACCATGGGGGCGAGCGTCTTCGTGACCAAGCGCGGCGGCACGATCGTGACCTGCGCCGCGACGAGCGGGTACATGATCGAGTACGACAACCGCCACCTGTGGATGCGCCTCAAGTCGATCAAGGGCTCGCACTTCGCGAACTACCGCGAGGCGTGGGCGGCGAACCAGGCCCTGGTGGACGGGCGCATCGTGCCGCCCCTGTCGGCCGTCTTCCCCCTCGAGCGCGCGGGCGAGGCGACCTACGAGATGCACCACAACCGCCACGAGGGCAAGGTCGGGATCCTCTGCGCGGCGCCGCGCGAGGGGCTCGGGATCACCGACCCCGAGCTCCGGGCCCGCGTCGGCGAACGACGCCTCACGATCTTCCGCCGTCACGACCAGGAGGGCTGAGATGCTGACCGAGATCGACCACGTGGCGATCGCCGTGCGGGACCTCGACGCCGCCGTCGCGTGGTACGCGACGCGCCTCGGGGCGCGCGAGGTCCACCGCGAGCGCGTGGAGTCCGACGGGGTCGAAGAGGCCCTGCTCGCCGTGGCGGAGAGCTACGTCCAGCTGCTCACCCCCACGCGCGAGGACTCACCCGTCGCGCGGTTCCTGGAGCGGCGCGGCGAGGGCCTGCACCACGTGGGCTACCGGGTCGACGACGTGGCGAGCGCTCTCGCCGCGATCCGTGACGCCGGCGGCCGGGTGATCGACGAGGCGCCGCGGCCCGGCTCCCGGGGCACGACCGTCGCCTTCGTGCACCCGGCGACCGCGTTCGGGACCCTCATCGAGCTGGTGCAGGAGGGCTGAACGTCGGCCAAGTGGTCCCCCCGGGGACATCCTCGGTAGCCTGACCTGCTATGGAACACACCATGGGGGAGCGGCTGGCCGACCTCGAAGCCCGCAAGGCCGAGGCGCGAGAGGCCGGAGGGGCCCGGGCGATCGAGCGTCATCGGGCCAAGGGCCGGATGACCGCGCGCGAGCGGGTGGAGTACCTCGTCGACGAGGGCTCCTTCCACGAGCTCGACATGCTCACCCACCACCACGCCGTGGGCATGGGCCTCGAGGACACCCATCCCTACACCGACGGCGTGATCACCGGCTTCGGGACGATCGACGGCCGCCAGGTCTGCGTCTTCGCCCAGGACTTCACGGTCTTCGGCGGCGCCCTCGGCGAGGCGCACGGCGAGAAGATCCACAAGATCATGGACCTGGCGGTGGCGACCGGGGTGCCGGTCATCGGCCTCAACGACGGGGCCGGAGCGCGAATCCAGGAGGGCGTCGCCGGGCTCAACGCCTACGGGGGCATCTTCTTCCGCAACGCCCGGGCCTCGGGCGTCGTCCCGCAGGTCTCGGTGGTCTTGGGGGCCTGCGCCGGGGGTGCCGTCTACTCGCCGGCCCTCACCGACTTCATCTTCATGGTGAAGGACTCGAGCCACATGTTCATCACCGGCCCCGACGTGGTCCGCACCGTCACCGGCGAGGTCGTCACCCTCGAGGAGCTCGGCGGCGCCCAGACGCACGCGACGCGCTCGGGGGTGGCCCACTTCGTGATGCCCGACGAGAAGAGCGTGCTCGACGAGGTCCGCTACCTCCTCTCGTTCCTGCCCTCGAACAACATGGAGGAGCCCCCGCGGTTGGTGGGCGACGACCCGGTCGATCGCTCCTGCGAGAGCCTGCGTGACCTCCTGCCCCCGTCCTCCAACCAGCCCTACGACATGAAGCGGGTGATCCAGGGGGTCGTCGACGACGGCGAGTACCTCGAGGTCCACTCCAACTACGCCCAGCAGATCACCTGCGGCTTCGCCCGCATCGGCGGTCGCCCGGTCGGCATCGTGGGCAACCAGCCGGCGGTGCTCGCCGGGGTCCTCGACATCGACTCGAGCGAGAAGGCGGCCCGCTTCGTGCGGACCTGCGACGCCTTCAACGTGCCGATCATCAGCTTCGTGGACGTCCCCGGGTTCATGCCCGGCGTGGACCAGGAGTACGGCGGCATCATCCGCCACGGCGCGAAGCTCCTCTACGCCTTCTGCGAGGCGACGGTCCCGCGCATCTCGGTCATCACCCGCAAGGCCTACGGCGGCGCCTACGTCGTCATGAACTCCAAGTCGATCGGGGCCGACCTCGTCTACGCCTGGCCGACGGCCGAGCTGGCGGTCATGGGCTCCTCGGGGGCGGTGGAGATCGTGCACCGGCGCGAGCTCGCCGACGCCGAGGACCGCGACGCGCTGCGCACGCGGCTCGTCGACGAGTACGAGGAGCGCTACGCCACGCCGTACATCGCGGCCGCGCGCGGCTTCGTCGACGACGTGATCGACCCGGCCGACACGCGGCGCGTGCTCGCCCGAGCCCTCGACCTGCTGCGCTCGAAGCGCGAGGACCTCCCCAAGCGCAAGCACGGGAACGTGCCGCTGTGAGCGGCCTCCCACCACGGCCCGGCCCCTCGCCGTTCGAGGTCGCCGTGGTGACGGCCGCGGTGCGGCTGAGCCTTTCCGCGGCCCCCGTCGCCGCCCCGGTCGACGCGACCCCGGCCTGGCGCTTCTCGGGACGCTGGTACGCGCGGGGCCCCCTGGCCGACCGCCGTCCGACGGTGACGCGCTAACCCTCGACCTCCGCGAGGTCCAGCAGGTCGGACATGATCGCGTGGAGCGAGTAGTCCTTCGGCGTGTAGACGCGCGCGACACCGGCGGAGTACAGGGCCGCGGCGTCGGCCTCCGGGATGATCCCGCCGACGACCACCCGAGCGCGCACCCCGGCGTCGGCCAACCCCTCGAGGATGCGGGGCACCAGCGCGAGGTGCGATCCCGAGAGCAGCGAGATCCCCACGACGTCCACGTCCTCGTCCCGGGCGGTCGCCACGACCTCGTCGGGTGCGACGCGGATGCCCTGGTACACGACCTCGAACCCGGCGTCGCGCGCCGCGACGGCGATCTGCTCGGCGCCGTTCGAGTGGCCGTCGAGCCCGGGCTTCGCGACGAGGATCTTGGGCGGGTTCCCGCGTCGGGCCGCGAGGGACCGGGACCGGTCCACGAGGTCGGCGAAGTCCTCCGCGCGTCGACTCGGGGCCCCGCGCACGCCGGTGGGGGCCCGGTACTCGCCGACGGCCGCCCGCAGGCAGGCCGCCCACTCGCCCGTGGTCCCGCCCGCGCGCGCGAGGGCCAGGCTCGGCGTCATCACGTTGTCGGCGGGGTCCTCGCTCGTGACGACGCGAGCCAGCTCGGCGAGCGCCCGGCGCACCGCCGTCTCGTCGCGCGCGGCCCGCCAGGCCCGCACGTCGGCGACCATCTCGCGCTCGACCGCCGGATCGACCGTCTGGATCGCGCGGGGCAGGTCGGCCGTGAGGGGCGAGGGCTCGCTCTCGGTGAAGCGGTTGACGCCCACGACGACCTGCTCGCCCGACTCGATGCGCGCGACGCGGGCGGTCTGGCTCGCGACCAGGCGGGCCTTCAGCTCCTCGACGGCGGCGAAGGCGCCGCCCATCGACAGCACCTCGTCCAGCTCGGCGCCCGCCGCGCGCGTCAGCTCCTCGACCTTCGCCGTCATCACCGTCGAGCCCGCGAAGAGGTCGGGGTACTCCAGGAGGTCGCTCTCGAAGGCGAGGATCTGCTGGAGCCGCAGGCTCCACTGCTGGTCGAAGGGGCGCGGTAGGCCGAGGGCCTCGTTCCAGGCCGGGAGCTGGACGGCCCGGGCCCGCGCGTCGGCCGAGAGGGTGACGCCGAGCATCTCGAGCACGATGCGGCCCACGTTGTTCTCGGGCTGCTGCTCGGTCAGCCCGAGGGAGTTGACCTGGACGCCGTAGCGGAACCGGCGCAGCGCCGGGTCCTCGACCCCGTAGCGGGTGCGGCAGATCTCGTCCCACATCGCGGTGAAGGTGCGCACCTTGGCGATCTCCTCCACGAACCGGACCCCGGCGTTCAGGAAGAACGAGATGCGCCCCACCACCGAGGGCATGCGCGACGGGGCGACCTTGCCCGAGTCGCGCACGGCGTCGAGGACGTCGATGGCCGTCGCCAGGGCGTAGGCGATCTCCTGGACCGGGGTCGCCCCCGCCTCTTGGAGGTGGTACGAGCAGACGTTGATGGGGTTCCACCGCGGCACGTGCTCGACGCCGTAGGCGATCATGTCGACGATCAGGCGTCGTGAGGCGGCCGGGCCGAAGATGTAGGTGCCGCGGCTCAGGTACTCCTTCACGATGTCGTTCTGCGTGGTGCCGGCCAGCCGGGCCGGGTCGACGTCGCGCTCCTCGGCGAGGGCGAGGTAGAGCGCCCACAGCCAGGCCGCGGTCGCGTTGATCGTCATCGAGGTGTTCATCTCCTCGAGGGGCAGGCCGTCGAGCAGCTGACGCATGTGACCGAGGTGGGCGACGGGCACGCCGACCTTGCCCACCTCGCCGGCGGCGGCCGGGTCGTCGGGGTCGTATCCCGTCTGGGTCGGCAGGTCGAAGGCGATGGAGAGCCCGGTCTGGCCCTTCGCCAGGTTGGTGCGGAAGAGCTCGTTCGACGCGCGGGCACTCGAGTGGCCGGAGTAGGTCCGCATGACCCAGGGGCGGGCGTGCTCGCTCATCGTCCTGGGTACTCGTAGAAGCCGCGGCCGGCCTTGCGACCGAGTCGTCCCGCCGTGACCATGCGGCGCAGGGTGGGGGCCGGGGAGTAGCGGGGCTCGGCGAACTCGCGGTGCAGGGCCTCGAGGATCGCGAGCGAGGTGTCCAGGCCGACCAGGTCGAGGAGGGCGAAGGGGCCCATCGGGAAGCCGCAGCCTCCCCGCATCGCCGCGTCGATCCCCTCCATCGTGGCGACGCCCTGCTCGAGGAGGCGGACCGCATCGTTGAGGTAGGGGAAGAGCAGGGCGTTCACCACGAAGCCGGCCTGGTCCTTCACGACGACGGCCTCCTTGCCGCAGTGGGTCACGAAGGCGACGACCCCCTCGATCGTGGCGTCGCTCGCCGGGAGCGGGCGGACCACCTCGACGAGGCTCATCGCCGGGGCCGGGTTGAAGAAGTGGATGCCGCAGACCCGGTCGGGGCGGCCCGTCTCCATGGCGAGCTCGATGACCGGCAGGGTCGAGGTGTTCGTGGCGAGGACCGCGTCGGGGCGAACGGCCTCGTCCAGCTCGTGGAAGAGGACCCGCTTCACGTCCAGGTCCTCGACGACCGACTCGATCACGAGGTGGCACTCCGCCAGGTCCTCGAGCGCGGTCGTGGCGCGCACGCGCGCCCGCAGCTCCCGGGCCTCGTCGGCGGTTCGGCGACCTCGCTCCACCTGGCGGGCGAGGGAGGCGTCGAGCCCGGCGAGGAGGGAGGCGGCCGCGGACTCGCTACGCGAGCGCACGACGACCGATCGTCCGCTCGCCGCCACCACCTCGGCGATGCCGCTGCCCATGATGCCCGAACCGAGGACGCCGACGACGGGGAACTCCATGGGCGGATAGTAACCGGGTCGCTCCGGGGGTGACAGACTGCCTCGGTGACGACGGTGGTCCTCGGCTCGCTCGCGCCACTCGCGGGGCTCGACCTCGCCGCGGCGGGAGTCGGCGACGCGCGCGACGCGGTGGTGGTGGGGACGGCGGCCGTCTACACGGGCATCGACCGCGCGATCGACCAGCTGGCGGCCCCTCTCGCGGAGCTCGGGTTCGTGCTCGAGGTCCTCGCCGTCGCGGACCGGCGGGCCAGCGCCGACGAGGCTCTCGCGGCGCGGATCGCCCGGTGCGACCTGGCGGTCCTCGCCCCCGGCTCGGCGCTCCACGCGCGCCAGGTGTGGCGCGACTCGGCGGTGGGCCGGGCCCTCGCCGAGGTCCCCCTCCTCGCGATCGGCGAGGTGGCGACCGTGCTCGGCGAGACGATGGTCGACCCGCGCGGCGGCGCCCCCACCATCGGGCTGGGCTGGCGCCGCGGTGCGGTGATCACGCGCCCCGCGGGGGAGGACCAGCTGCGGCGCACGCGCCGTCTCCTCGGACCTCGCGACACCCTCATCGTCCTCGGTGACGACGGCGTGGTCGCCGAGGACGGGGGGCGCTGGAGGGTCGTCGCGGGCTCGGTCGCCCTGCTCGGCGACGAGGACCCGCCGACCCCTACGACTCGGTGATCGTCACCGACTCGATGACCACGCGTTCCGTCGGCTGACCCGACCGGGTGCCGACGGCGTCGATCGCGGCGACCACGTCGAGCCCCTTCACGACCTTGCCGAACAGCGAGTAGAGCGGGGGCAGGCGGACGCCGTCGGGACCGGAGATCACGAAGAACTGGGATCCGTTCGTGTGGGGACCCGCGTTGGCCATCGCGAGGGAGCCCAGCTCGTAGCGCCCGGGCTTCGGGAGCTCGTCCGCGAAGCGGTAGCCGGGCCCGCCCGTGCCGGTCCCCGTGGGGTCGCCCCCCTGGAGGACGAAGCCCGGGATGACCCGGTGGAAGACGATCCCGTCGAAGTAGTGGAAGCGTGCCAGGTAGACGAAGCTGTTGACCGTGACGGGCGCCGCCAGCGGGTCGAGCACGATCTCCATCGTGCCCTTCGAGGTCACCATGGTCGCCGAGTAGGTGCGCTGCGGGTCGATGATCATCGGCGGGGCCGCGTCGAAGTGCTGGCGGCGCTCGCTCGAGCCGTCGGGGTTGGGGACGAGGCTCATGGGGCGCTCGTGATCGAGACCGACAGCATCCGGTGGACGACCACCGGGGTGCCGGAGGCGGAGCCCGCGTTGTTGATTGCCATGACCACCTTCTGTCCGCTGATCACCTGGCCGAAGAGGGAGTACGAGTTGGGCAGCGACTCCCCCGAGGCCCCGGTGACGATGAAGAACTGGCTCCCGCCCGAGTGCGGCTGGCCCGTGTTGGCCATCGCGACGGAGTAGAGGGGGTAGGTCGGGTTCCCGGCCTTCGGGTACTCGTCGGCGATCGTGTAGCCCGGCCCGCCCGTTCCCGTCCCCGTGGGGTCGCCGCCCTGGACGACGAAGCCGGGGATGACGCGGTGGAAGATCACGCAGTTGTAGTACTTGTGCTCGGCGAGGAAGACGAAGTTGTTGACCGTCTGGGGTGCCGCCGCCGGGTCCAGGCGAATGACGAAGTCGCCGGCCGTCGTCGCGACGTGCGCGTAGTACGAGCCGGTCGCGGAGATGGTCATCGGCGGAGCACTCGACCACGACAGGGTGTTCACCCGCGTGCTGGTCGACGCCGGGCAGCCGGCCTTCACGGCGATGGCGTTCGCCTGGGCCTGGGTCTCGCCGCTCACCTTGACGGTCGTCGTGGTCGCCGGGGCCGTCGTCGTGGTCGCCGAGGCCGCTGCCGTCGTCGTCGTCGTGGTGGACGGGCCCTTCGAGTGTCCGGTGAAGAGCAGTGCCGCACTCACCACGATGACGATCGCCACGACGCCGATGATCACGCCGCGGCGCACCGTCGCACGCCGTCGGGCCGCCCGCTGCTCCGCCTCGAGTTTGGCCCGTCGGGCCGCCTTCTGGCGCTCGCGCTTGGAAGTTGCCATGGTGCGACATTACTGGTCCGCCGAGGATCCCCCCGGCGCTCAGGTAGTTTGGAGCCGTGGCTCTCGTGGTTCAGAAGTACGGTGGCACGTCCGTCGGCGACGCCGAGCGCATCCGCGCGGTGGCCGACCACGTCGCCCGGACCCGCGCGGCGGGCGACGACGTGGTCGTCGTCGTGTCGGCCATGGGGAAGTTCACCGACGACCTGATCCACCTGGCGAACGACGTCTCGCCACTGCGCCCGCCCCGCGAGCTCGACATGCTCCTGACCGCCGGTGAGCGCATCTCGGTCGCCCTCGTCTCCATGGCCTTGGCGGCCCTCGGGGTCGAGTCCGCCTCCTTCACGGGATCCCAGGCGGGGATCATCACCGACACCGATCACACCAAGGCGAAGATCCTCGAGATGCGGCCCGACCGCGTCCGCGAAGCCCTGGCGAAGGGGCTCGTCCCCGTCGTCGCGGGCTTCCAGGGCGTCTCCACCGAGCACGACATCACCACCCTCGGGCGCGGCGGATCCGACGTCACGGCCGTGGCCCTGGCGGCGGCGCTCTCGGCCGACGTCTGCGAGATCTACACGGACGTCACCGGCGTCTTCTCGGCCGATCCTCGCGTCGTCAAGGTCGCGCGCCGCCTGCCCAAGGTCTCCTTCGACGAGATGCTCGAGATGGCGGCGACCGGTGGCCGTGTCCTCATGCTGCGCTCGGTCGAGTTCGCGCGACGCCACGGGGTGCCGCTGCACGTTCGCTCCAGCTTCACCTGGGAGCCGGGAACCTGGATCGTGGAGGAGGACCCCACCATGGAAGAAGCCGTCGTGTCGGCCGTGACGGACGACACCTCCGAGGCCAAGATCACCGTCGCCGGCGTCCCGGACCACCCCGGAGTCGCCGCCCAGCTCTTCCGCGCCCTGGCCGACCGCAGCATCAACGTCGACATGATCGTCCAGAACACGAGCGCTCGGGGCCTGACGGACATCTCCTTCACCGTGGCGAAGACGGACCTCGCCGCGGCGAGCGCCGCCTGCGAGAGCGTGCGCGAGGAGATCGGCGCGGCGGAGGTCACGACCGACGACGGCATCGGACGAGTCACCATCGTCGGTGCGGGCATGAAGTCGAGCCCCGGCGTCACCGCGCTCATGTTCGAGACGCTGTCCCACCTCGGGATCAACATCGAGATGATCTCGACGAGCTCGATTCGCATCTCGTGCGTGGTGCGGGCCGACCGTGTCGCGGAGTCGGTGCGGGCGCTGCACACGGCCTTCGGACTCGACGCTCGCGCGTCCTAGGCAGACTTTCCCGTCCCGTTAGGCTGTCGCCATGAGAGTCGCCGTCGTTGGTGCCACCGGGCAGGTCGGCACGGTCATGCGGACCCTCCTCGCGGAGCGGGCCTTCCCCCTCGACGAGGTCCGCTTCTTCGGATCGTCCCGCTCCGCGGGCAGCACCCTCGAGTGGGGGGGTCGCGCGATCCTCGTGGAGGACGCCCACACCGCGGACTTCGCCGGCGTCGACATCGCCCTGATGTCCTCGGGGGCGACCGCCTCCCGGGAGCTCGCGCCGCGCATCGCGGCGGCGGGGGCCGTGGTCATCGACAACTCCTCGGCCTGGCGCATGGACCCGGAGGTCCCCCTCGTCGTCCCGGAGGTGAACGCGCACGCCCTCGACCGGATCCCCAAGGGGATCGTCGCGAATCCGAACTGCACCACGATGGCGGCGATGCCTGTCCTCAAGCCGCTCGACCGCGCCGCGGGCCTGCGCTCGATGGTGGTCGCCACCTACCAGGCGGTCTCCGGCGCCGGCCGCGAGGGCGTCGACGAGCTGCTGGCGCAGCTGTCGGGGTCGCCCGACGACGCCACCCGCGCGCTGACCTTCGACGGATCGGCCCTGCCGCTCGGGGCGGGCGTCAAGTTCCCGGCGACCATCGCCCACAACGTGGTGCCCCTCGCCGGCTCCCTGCTCGACGACGGGACCGGAGAGACGGGCGAGGAGCGCAAGCTGCGCGACGAGAGCCGCAAGATCCTGGAGATCCCCGACCTCGCCGTCGACGCGACGTGCGTTCGCGTGCCGGTCTTCACCGGGCACTCCCTGGCGATCACCGCGGGCTTCGCGCGGGCGCTGTCGGCCGAGGAGGCCGTGACGCTGCTGGCCGACGCGCCGGGCGTGGTCCTGAGCGACCTCCCGACGCCCCGCCTGGCGGCCGGACGCGACCCCAGCTACGTGGGCCGGATCCGCCCGGCCACGACGGTGCCGCACGGCCTCTCGCTCTTCGTCACGGGCGACAACCTGCGCAAGGGCGCGGCCCTCAACGCCATCCAGATCGCCGAGGCCTGGCTCGCCCGCCGCTAGTCCGCCCCGCCCCGGCCCGCCGAGCGGTGGGCCAGGTTGACGCAGTGGTCGCCGAAGCGCTCGAGGAATCGCGCGAGGAGGGCGACCTCGACCGCGATCGGTAGCGCCATCGAGCCGGACGTCAGCTCGGCCGTCAGGGCGACGTGGAGCTCGTCGAGCTCGTCGTCCACGTCCTCGATCGCGGCGGCCGCTTCGACGCGCCCGTCGAGCACCACGTCCGTGGCGTCGCGCCAGAGCGAGCTCGCGACCTCGCCCATGCGCTCCACCAGTCCCCGGCTGCGCGGGCTCATCTCGGTGCCGAGCCCCCGCGCGGCGCTGCGCGCCACGTGCTCGGCGAGGTCGCCGCTGCGCTCCACCTCGGGCAGGACGCGCAGCAGGGTCAGAAGGTCGCGACGGGCCTCGGGCGTGTGGTAGTCGCTCGCCACGAGCTGGGCCTCGGTCTCGCTCACGATGTCGTCGATCAGGGCGTCGATCTCGGCGTCGCGCGCCACGACGCGCTTCGCGAGCTCGCGGTCCGCGGCGAGGAGTGCGTGCGTCGCGCTGGCCATGGCCTCGCCCACCAGCGCGAAGGCGCGGGTCACCCGCTGGCGTAGCGCGGGTGAGACCGAGTTCGCGACGACGGGCTCGGGCTCGCGAGCGGCCGGGGAGAATCGAAGGAGGCGGGCCATCGGTTCTCAGGCTACCGAGGTGTGACAGCCCTGGCCTAGCGTGCCCGCAGGGAGGTGGACATGGTCGCGTGGCTGATGGGACTGGTGGGACTCGTCGTCGGGGGCGTGCTCGCGGGCGCGATCGTCGGACGACGCCTCGCGGCGCAGCGCAACGAGACGATGGCGGCGCTCGAGTCACTCGCCACGGCCCGCGAGAGCCTGGCGGGCCGGGAGGCCGAGCTCGCGGCGCTGCGCGTCAGCGCCGAGGAGGCCGAGGCCCGCTTCGAGGGACTCTCGCATCGCGTGCTCACCGGGGCCCTCGAGCACCTGACCTCGATCCAGGGGCAGGTCCAGGCCGAGCGCGAGGCCCGACTCGACGCCTCGCTGGCCCCGCTGCGCTCCCTCCTCGAGGAGTACCAGCGCAGCCTGGCGGCCTTCGACAAGGAGCACGCGGGGGCCCTCGCCCAGGTCACGCACGGGGCTCAGGCCCTGCTCGACGCCCAGCAGCGGGCCCAGGCCGAGACGGCCCGGCTCAGCCAGCTCCTCGGACGCTCGAGCCAGCGGGGTCGCTGGGGGGAGGCGCAGCTGGCGAACGTCCTCAGCGCCTCGGGGCTGAGCGAGGGGATCGACTACCGCCTCCAGGTGACCGCCGAGGGCGAGGGCGGACTGCGTCGACCCGACTGCGTGGTGACCCTGCCCGACGCGCAGCTGGCGATCGACGCCAAGTTCCCCTTCGACCGCTTCGAGGCGGCGCTCGACGCGCCGGACGAGGAGACCCGCACGGCGCTCTACCGCGAGCACGCGCGAGCGCTGCGCGGCCACGTCAAGACCCTGCGGGACCGGGCCTACTGGGAGGTCCTCGACCCCTCGCCGGCCTTCGTGGTCTGCTTCGTCCCGAGCGACGCGGCGCTCGCCGAGGCGCTGGCCGCCGATCCGTCGCTCCACGCCGACGCCGCGGACGGTCGCGTGCTGCTGTGCGGGCCGACGACGCTGCTCGCGCTCCTCTGGAGCGTGCACTTCGTCCTGCGTCAGCACCGGGTCGCCCTCAACGCCGAGCGCATCCTCGAGGTCGCCTCCGAACTGCACGGCCGGATCCGGGCGGTGGCCGAGCCCGTCGTCACGATGGGCCGCTCGCTCGGCAGCAGCGTCGCCGCCTACAACCAGCTGGTCGGGTCCCTCGAGTCGCGTCTGCTGCCCGCCGCACGACGGGCCGAGGCCCTGGGGCTCTCGGTGGCGCACGCGCTGCCCGACCTCGCCGAGGCGACCACCCTGCCCCGGGGGATCGACCCGGCCCGCTGGGGGCTCGACGCCCTACCCGCCCGCGAGGACGACGAACGCGACTGACGACGGGGGCCCCGGGAGGCCGGTGAGTACTCTGGACCGTCGTGGCTCGCTCCCGCGCCCAGCGTCGTCGCACCCAGACGCTCGTCGTCATCGCCCTGGTGCTCACGCTCCTGGTGCTGGCCTTCGCCCGCGACGTCGCGCACTCCGCCCACCAGGCGATCTCGCCGCGGCGCTCGGAGAACCGCACCTTCGGACAGCTGGCGAACGGCGTCATCGTGGAGGCGAACGACCTCGACGCACGGCTGAGCTACGTCATCGGTCACGGGGGGTCCCTGAGCCGTCCCGTCTTCGCGGCCCGGCTGCTCCAGATCGCCCGCGCCCTCCCGATCCTCTACACCGACGCGAGCCAGCTGCGCCGCCCGGTCCTCGCCCACGGCGTCAACTCGACGTTCGTGCAGCTGATCGAGCAGCGCATCGACGACGACCAGACGATCCTCGACACCGTCGCCGCGGCCCTCCAGCTGCCCTGGACGCCGACGGCGACGACGTCCCAGGGCTGGACGGCGGCCGAGGCCTCCCTCCAGACGACCGCCGCCATCTGGCAGCGAGCCCGCTTCTCGCTGGTTCGCGAGCCCGGGCGCGTGCACCTCTACGCCCTCGACGACGCCGTCGCCACGATCCCCCTGTCGGCGGCCGTCGCCACCCTCTCCACGGCCCCCTCGCTGGTGCTCAGCCGGGCGATCTCCATCGCCGCGGTCGAGGTCGAGCCGGCCCCGCTACCGGCCGCCGCCGGCGTCATCTCGCTGCCGCCGGTCACGTCGGTCCGCCTCGCGATCAGCGCCAGCAACGACGCCTACGTCACCCAGCCGGTCCGCCTCACGGTGACGCTCGCACCCGTCGGTGGGGGCGCCGTGCAGTCCCAGACGCTGTCGGCGACCCTCGGTCCGCTGAGCTCCTACGGCTTCGTCCCGAACAACCTCGCCGTCGTGCCGGGGGCTCGCTACACCCTGACGTTGGCCCTCTCCGGTGCCCCCTCCTCACCCCACCGTCCCGCGACCCGGACGTACCAGGTGGTGATGGCTCCGTCGGGCCAGCTCGGGTGACGAGGCCCCTCGGCGAACGACCTACGATGGCCACTGGCCGAGAGAAACGAGGAACCGTGACTGACTCGATTACCGTCACTGACAACCGGACCGGCGAGAGCACCGAAATCGCGATTAACAACGGCGGCATCGCCGCGAAGGACTTCACCAAGGCCGTTCCCGGGGTCTGGTTCTACGACCCGGGCTTCATGGCGACGGCGGCCGCCGAGTCGGCGATCACCTACCTCGACGGTGACGCCGGAATCCTCCGCTACCGCGGCTACCCGATCGAGCAGTTGGCCGAGCACTCGACCTACCTCGAGGTCGCCTATCTGCTGAACCACGGCGAACTGCCCACCGCGGCGCAGTTCGAGCAGTGGAAGAAGGAGATCACCTACCACACCTACATCCACGAGAACGTGCGCAAGCGCTTCCTGGAGGGCTTCAACTACGACGCCCACCCGATGGGGATGCTCGTCTCGGCGATCGCGGCGCTGTCCACCTACTACAAGGAGGCGAAGGTCCTCAACGACCCCGAGGTGCTGCACAAGCAGGTGGTGCGCCTCATCGCCAAGATGCCGACCCTCGCCGCGGCCGCGCACCGGTTCTCGGTCGGCATGCCGTTCGTCTACCCCGACAACAGCCTGGACTACACCCAGAACTTCCTCTCGATGATGTGGAAGGTGGCCGAGCCCCGCTACGAGGCGGACCCGATCCTCGCGCGCGCCCTCGACATCCTCTTCATCCTCCACGCCGACCACGAGCAGAACTGCGGCACCACGGCGATGCGCGTGGTGGGCTCCTCTCACGGCGACCCCTACGTGGCGACCGCCGCGGCGACGGCGGCCCTCTACGGCCCGCGCCACGGTGGGGCGAACGAGGCCGTGCTGCGCATGCTGACCAAGATCGGCAGCATCGAGAACGTGCCGGCCTACATCGAGACCGTGAAGCAGGGCAAGGTGATGCTCGAGGGCTTCGGGCACCGCGTCTACAAGAACTACGACCCGCGCGCGAAGATCATCAAGCGCACGGCCGACGAGGTCTTCTCGGTGACCGGCAAGAACCCGCTGCTCGACATCGCCCTCAAGCTCGAGGAGATCGCGCTGAAGGACGACTACTTCATCTCGCGGCGCCTCTACCCGAACGTTGACTTCTACTCCGGCCTCATCTACCAGGCCATGGGGTTCCCGACCGACATGTTCACGGTCCTGTTCGCCATCCCGCGGACCTCGGGCTGGCTGGCGCACTTCCAGGAGCTCCTGGACCAGGACATGAAGATCGCCCGGCCCCGCCAGCTCTACATCGGCGAGGGCGAGCGGAACTACGTCCCGATGGCCCAGCGGGGCTGATCAGCCCTCGAGGACGGCGCGGATCTGGGCGACGTGGGCGCTCGGGTGCGAGGTGTAGGTCGCGAGCCAGCGCTCCACGGTGTAGCGCCCGGCCGTGCTGTGCTCGGCCCAGCGGGCGAGGTCCTCGTCGCCGAGGCGCTCGAGGACGTCGAGGTTGCGCGCCCGTAGGGCCTCGATCAGGTCGAGCGACGGGCCGACCGGGTCGGTCCGGTAGCCGAGCGCGGCGACGTCGGCCCAGGCCGACTCGTCGAAGGCCAGCAGCGGCGAGCCCGGGGCCTCGGCCAGCAGCCGGCGCAGGCGGCTGGCCGCCTCGACCTCGGCGTCGGCCAGGTGGTGGATGACCTGGCGGGCCGACCACTCGCCCTCCGGGGCGACGTCGAGGCGGTGCTCCGGCACGGTGCGCGCGACGGAGAGGAACTCGGTGGTCGACGCCGCGTAGGCGGCGCGCTGCTCGTCGAGGGTCATGACGGGAGCCTAGGAGACGTGGGGGTGCGCCGGGTCGAGCAGGCGCACGAGGCCCTCCTGGACCAGCGAGACGCAGAGCTCTCCCGCGCGGTTGAAGAGGAAGCCGCGCGCGACCCCGCGGGCGCCGTGGGCGATCGGGGAGTCCATGTCGTAGAGGAGCCACTCGTCGGCGCGCAGGTCCCGGTGGAACCACATGCAGTGGTCGAGGCTCGCGCCCATGAACGTGCCGTCGTCCCAGTGGACGTGGTGGGGGCCGATGATCGCGTTGAAGAGGCTCATGTCGCTCGCGTAGGTCACGACCGCGGCGTGGAGGAGGGGGTCGTCGGGTAGGACCCCGTCGGCGCGGATCCAGATGCGCAGCGTGGGGTCGGTCGAGCGGTTGGGGCTCCAGGGCAGGTCGCCGATGAAGCGCTGGTCGATCGGCTGGTGGCGGCGCAGCCAGTCCTCGGCGTCGCCGAACTCCTCGCCGATGCGCTCGATGACCGGGGCGATCGTCTCGGGGCCGGGGACCTCGGGCATCGCCACCTGGTGCTCGAGGCTCTCCTCGTCGACGTGGAAGCTCGCCTGCATGTTGTAGATGGCCCGTCCGTGCTGGATCGCGACGACCCGTCGGGTGCTGAAGCTGCGGCCGTCGCGGATGCGGTCGACCTCGTAGAGGATCGGCACCCGGGGGTCACCGGGGCGCAGGAAATAGGAGTGCAGGGAGTGGACCCGCCCCTGGTCGACGGTGCGACCGGCCGCCACCAGGGCCTGAGCCGCCACCTGGCCGCCGAAGGTCCGCTGGCGCTCCTCGATGGGCTGGGCCCCCCGGAAGATGTTGACCTCGATGGCCTCGAGGTCCAGAAGGTGGCACAGGACATCGAGGGCGTCGGACATAAGTCCCATTGTGGCACCGCCGCCGGTCCGCGGGGCCGGGGCGCCGGTAGACTGGCCGGGATGCAGCGACGCCTCGGGGATCTCATGGCGTGGGCCCGCTCTCACGAGGGCCGCAAGATCATCCGCTTCACCTCGGTGTCGGCGATCTCGACCATCGTCTCGTTCTCGTCGATCTCCATCCTCTACGGGTTCCACATCATCCCGGGGATCATGACCGCGACGGTGACCGGGAACCTGATCGCGACCCTGCCCTCCTACTACCTCAACCGCACCTGGACGTGGGGCAAGCGGGGCCGGAGCCACTTCCGCAAGGAGATCGTCCCGTTCTGGACGATGTCGGGACTCGGCATCGTCGTCTCGATGCTCGGGGCGACCTGGGCGAAGGACGTGGTCCACGAGCACCACTGGCGCCACATCGTGAACACCGGGCTCGTCTCGTTCACGAACCTCGCCAGCTTCGGGCTCTTCTGGATCCTGAAGATGATGGTCTTCAACCGGATCTTCCACGTCCACACGATGGAGGACATGGAGAGCCACCTCCAGGCCGAGGAGTCGGCGGCCCGCTAGGTCAGTCGCGGAAGTTCGTGAACTGGAGGGGGGCCGGGAGATCCGCCTCCTTCAGGGCCTGGATCGTGCGCTGCAGGTCGTCGCGCTGCTTGCCGGTGACGCGCACCTGGTCGCCCTGGATCGACGAGCTGACGCCCTTCAGTCCGAGCTCCTTCACGAGCTTGTTGATCTGCTTGCCGAGGTCCTGCGAGATGCCCGCGCGCAGCGCCACCTTCTGGCGGGCCGACCCCTGGCTGGCCTCCTCGACCCGACCGGGGTCCAGGGTCTTCAACGAGACGCCCCGCTTCACGAGCTTCTCCTCGAGCACCGTGTAGAGGGCCCGCAGGCGGTCCTCCGTCGAGGCGCTGAGGGTGAGCTCCTTCTCGGAGAACTCGACCTGGGCGTTGGTGTTCTTGAAGTCGAAGCGCGTGCCGGCCTCCCGGTTGGCCTGGTCCACGGCGTTGCGAACCTCTTGGAGATCGATCTCGGAGACGACGTCGAAGGTCGGCATGGGTCCATGGTAGGGCGCCTTCGCGGGAGCCGCACTAGGATGCTCGGCGGGTCGGTGCCCGAGCGGCCAATGGGATCTGGCTGTAAACCAGACGGCTTTGCCTACGGGGGTTCAAATCCCTCCCGGCCCACCAGCGGTCGGCCCCGCCCTACGGGGCGGGGCTCGACCCGGCGTCGCGGCGCCGGTGCGGGTACCCTGACGGCGGCGAGAGGAGAGGGGTGCGTCGACTGCGCACGTTCGCGCGGAGCGTTCGTCACGGCTACGAGCGGGCGGCCAGCGGTCTCGAGGCCGGCGTCTCGATGCTCGAGCGGCGCTACACGCCGCTGGGGCGTTTCACCCCCGGGCCCTTCCGGGGCTGGGGCTTCCTCTGGCAGCCGGCCCTCCTCGGCCTGCTCGCGATGTCGCTCATCCTGGCCGGGGGATCCTTCACCAACTCGCCCTTCAAGCTGAACATGACCGGGACGTGGCTCTTCGGTGAGCCGTCGCCGGCCCAGACGGGCACGCCGAGCGAGACCAAGTTCCTGCTCGCCATCGTCCTCACCTACGGCGGACTGCTGCTGCTGATGCGGGTGTGGCTGCGCCTGGCCGAGGTCGTGAAGCTCCACCCCGGGGCCCCGCTCGGCAGCCTCTGGATCGCCTTCGCGCTCTGGAGCATCCCGATGATCGTGGCGCCCCCGATGTTCTCCCGCGACGTGTTCAGCTACGCCGCCCAGGGGGAGATGACCAGCCACCACCTGAGCCCCTACGTGCTCGGCCCGTTCTCCCTCGGCTCGAGTCCCTACGTCAACCCCGTGGACCCGCTGTGGGGCAACGCCCCGGCGCCCTACGGGCCCCTCTTCCTCTTCCTCGACGGCTCCATCGCCCGCCTGACGGGACACCACCAGCTGGCGACCGTGGTCGGGCTCCGTCTGCTCGAGGTGGTGGCCGTCGCCCTCATCGGGGTGGCCCTGCCGTGGCTCGCCCGCGGGCTGCGGCGCGACCCGGGGGAGGCCTTCGTCCTCGGGGCGATGAACCCGCTGGTCCTGCTCACCCTCATCGGTGGGGCCCACAACGACGCCATCATGACGGCGCTGCTCGTCGCCGGGATCGCCGCCGCGGTGAATCGTCGTCCCTGGTGGGGGCTGTTCCTCTGCGCGGCCGCGACGGCGGTGAAGGCGCCGGCGGCCGTTGGCCTGGCCTACGTCGCCTGGAACTGGAAGGGCCCCGGCGTCGCCTGGCGCCGACGGCTCGGCCCGGTGGCGGCCTCGGCCGCCGTGGCGGCGGCCGTCCTCGGGGTGAGCTCCCTGCTCGCCGGCTTCGGCTTCGGGTGGGTGAAGAACCTCCTCTCCAACGGGACCGTGCGATCGTGGGCCGCGCCGGCGACGGCCGTCGGGATGGCCCTCGGCAACACGCTGCACGCCGTCGGCCTGACCTCGATCTCGGTGACGACGGTGCTCTCGGGGACCCGCTTCCTCGGGCTGCTCGTCGCGGGGGCCCTCTCGCTGTGGCTCCTCTGGCGGGGCGAGGAGCGGGGGTGGGTTCGCTCGCTCGGGGTGAGCCTGATCCTCGTCGTCGAGCTCGGCCCCGTCGTCCAGCCGTGGTACCTGGCGTGGGGCCTGGTCCTCCTCGCCGCGAGCTACCGCGGCCGGGAGCACTTCTGGCTCCTCCTGCTCTCGATCACCGGGCCGTTCATCGGCCTGCCGGGCGGGCGGGGGCTGCTCGCCGGGCTCATCCACTCGAACCCCCTGCTCATCGCGGTGGCCGTGGCCATCCTCGGCGGGGTCCTCATCGCCCCGATGGGCCGTTGGACCCAGTGGTCCTGGCCCGAGTCGCCGGCCGCGACCTCGGTCTCGGTCTAGGCCCGATCGGGCACGACGTACTGGTACTCGACCACGTCGAGCCAGCGACCGTGCTTGCGCCCGACTTCGATCTCCGTTCCCACCAGGGTGAACCCGCACTTCTCGTGGAGGCGGATGGAGCCGTCGTTCTCGCCGACGATCCGGGCGATCAGGGCGTGGAAGCCCGACTCCTGGGACATCGTGATCAGGGCCCGCAGGAGGGCCTCGCCGACGCCGCGGCCGCGGGCCCCGCGGTGGACGTAGACCGAGTTCTCGACGGTGGTGCGGTAGGCGGGCCGGTCGCGAAAGGGCGAGACGACCGCGAACCCGAGCAGCCGCTCCCCGGCGAAGCCCGGCTCGCCGAGGTCGTCCTCCTCGTTGACCGCCACGAGGCACGGGTGGGTGGCCCGGTGGGCCGCGATCCAGGCGCGCTGCTCCTCGAGAGTCCTCGGGACCAGGTCGAAGGTGACCGTCGTCTCGATCACCTCGGGGTTGTAGATGGCCATCAGCGCCGAGGCGTCGTCGTCGTGGACCAGGCGGATCCGCACCCGACGAGGGTATCCCGGTTGGCAGAGCGGGGGCGAGGGGCGGTACACTCGTCCTCCGCGTCGGTCACGGCGCGAGCGCCCTCTTAGCTCAGTGGTAGAGCACTTCCATGGTAAGGAAGGGGTCGTCGGTTCAATCCCGACAGAGGGCTCGCCTGGCGGCGTAGCTCAGGTGGTTAGAGCACACGGCTCATAATCGTGGTGTCGCGGGTTCGACTCCCGCCGCCGCTACCAGGTCGGCCCCCCGGGGCCCGACGCAGTAAGAAAGCGAGAGGGATGGCGAAGAACGAGAAGCGCGTGCAGGTCACCCTGGCCTGCGAGGAGTGCAAGCGGCGCAACTACATCACCATGAAGAACAAGATGAACGACCGCGAGCGCATCGAGATGTCGAAGTACTGCAAGTTCGACCGCCGCCACACCGTCCACAAGGAGACCCGCTAGGGACCGTTCCCTGGCGGAGTGGTAGGCTGTACCGCCTCGGCCTCGGCCGAAGGGCAGTGGCTCAATTGGTAGAGCACCGGTCTCCAAAACCGGGGGTTGGGGGTTCGAGTCCCTCCTGCCCTGCGCGGGCGGTACGCCGCACCAGAGAAGAGACGAAATGAACCGCGAACAGAAGCGCTTGCTGCAGCGACAGGGTCAGATCGGCGCCGACGGCGCCGCGACGTCCCGTCGCACCACGACGCAAGACCTCCAGCGCCGCCGGGGCGAGCGCGTCAAGACGCGTCAGTTCCTGCGCGAGGTTCGCGAGGAGATGCGTCAGGTGGCCTGGCCCAAGCGGCCCGAGGTCAACAACTACACCACGATCGTGCTCGTGGTCCTCATCTTCATGACGGCCCTGATCTTCGGCCTGGGCGCCGGCTTCTCCAAGTTCGTGACGTTCTTCTTCCAGAAGTAGGCCCTGATGAACGACCTCGACACCACCGCCGACCACTCCGACGAGCCCGTCCTCGAGGACGACGTCGAGATCCTCGACGACCCGCCCGTCGCCGAGAGCGCCTTCGACCGACCCGGGCGCTGGTACATCGTCCACACCTTCGCCGGACACGAGCACAAGGTGATCGGGGCGCTCAACAACATCATCAAGAGCCGCGACCTGCAGGACCGGATCTACGAGATCTACCTGCCCGAGGAGGACGTGACCGAGTTCAAGTCGGGCAAGAAGGTCACCGTCTCCAAGCGGGTCTTCCCCAGCTACCTGCTGGTGCGCTGCGAGCCCGACCCCGAGATCTTCTACGTCATCGCCTCGACCCCCGGGGTCACCGGCTTCGTCGGCGCCGAGAAGACGCGCCCGACGGCCCTCACGCGCCGCGAGGTCGACAACATCATCCGCCCGCACGTCGAGGGCGTCGAGACCGTGACCAAGCGTCGCGCGCCGACCCACGAGTTCGAGGTCAACGACACCGTCCAGATCAAGACCGGTCCCTTCGCGACCTTCTCGGGCCACGTGGCCGAGATCAACGAGGACCAGCTCAAGGTGAAGGTGCTGGTCGACATCTTCGGTCGCGAGACCCCGGTGGAGCTCGACTTCACCCAGGTCACGAAGCTCTAGTCCGCAGTTAGGAGAAACCCATGGCGAAGAAGATCAACGCCGTCGTCAAGATCCAGCTCAAGGCCGGCGAGGCCACCCCGGCCCCGCCGGTGGGTACCGCGCTGGGGCCCCACGGCA
>DAIDKS010000005.1 GCA_027449885.1 Acidimicrobiaceae bacterium | reverse complement strand
CGTAGGTGGAGTTGCCCGACTGGTTGAAGTCGATGGTGCACTTGCCCGCCGCGTTGAAGGTCACGACCCCGTTCGCGATCGAGCACACCGAGCTCGAGGACGCGTCGATCGTGACGGCGACGGTGAGTCCCGAGGAGGCGCTGGCCGAGGTGGTGTAGGTCACGCCCACGTAGTCGTTGGCCGGTGGGGTCGAGGTGACGGTGATGGTCGGCAAGGAAACGATCGCAATGCCCTGTGGTTCGGTGTATGAGCCAAGGTTGATCGTGGTGGCGGGGCTGATGGCGTTGGGCGAATATCCGGACTGGAGCTGGGATGTCGACACCTTAGAGACACTCATTCCCGTGTCATTCGTGACGTAGAAGGCATTCTCGCTGGGGGAATACGCCACACCCTGAGGATCCGACAAGCCGTTCACTATCGGAGAGCTTGTGTACAGCGACACAGAGGTCGTGCCCGCAAAGGACGTAACACCCCAGGGGAAGTAATCGGCACTTGAACCGTTATTTCCCGCTGTCGCCATTACGGTGTTGCCGTTGAAAGCGAACGCCGACGCCGCGGCGACGCCAATGCCCTGCAGATATCCGAAACTGTCGTTAGTGGGGCCACTGCTTGAGATGGTGAGCAGTCCCACGTCGTAGGTCGACCCGGAGAGACCCACGTAGGCGTACTTCCCGTCCGGCTCAATCCCGACGCTCACGGGATACCATCCATTAGCTGAGATCGTCTTTGCCACGGTGTGGCTACTCGTTGAGATGACGTCTATCGCTTGCGCACCGTAGTCAGCAACGTAGACGTAGTCACCCGTCGGCGAGACGGCGAGGCCCTCCGGCGCCGAGCTGCTCGTCAGCGGAATAGTGACCACCGCGAGCGTACTCGTTGAAATCACGGATACGGTTCCCACTATGGAGCCGTTGACCGTCTCGCCGTTGTAGTTGGCCACGTAGACCTCCGACCCATCGGGGGTGACCGCGATTCCCTCGGGTTGGTTGCCGACGGTGATGGTAGCGACGATCGTGTTGGTGGCGGTCGAGATCTCCGAGACGGTATTGCGGAAATTGTTGGTCACGAAGACGTAGGCCCCGTTCGGGGTCGCTGCAACGCCGAGGGGATGATCGAACCCCGGAATGGTCGTGACCACGGAGTTGTTCGAGAGATCGATCACCGACACCGAACCGTTGCCGGAGTCGGCGACGTATGCGAAACCGTTCGTCACGGCCGTATGGGCGGTCACCACACTGGTCACGGCAACTGATGAGCGTGCAGTTACCGCCGTCGCCGCGCTAGCGGAACCCCCGCCCCCGTTCAGGCCTGGGGTAACACCAGCCGTCACCAGGGAAAGCAGTCCCACCACACTCTTCAGAAACCATCGACGCACGATTACCGACCCCTCAACTCTCGTCCAGTCACAAAGCGAAAACAATTCCATACTGAAATCTCGGAATCAAATACCCCTTCGGCCTCCGGGAGTCCGCATTCGGATCGCTCATCGGCTCTTCATCGGACGGCGCCTCCATTCGGGTCGTCCATCGACAAGCGAATCGGCACCTCTTTCTCCTGATCAATTGCCTTTGCTAATTGGCCAACCATCATTGTGAGTTCCCGCCCAGAGCATGGGGGCCTACCGGTCAATAGTCCTGAGCACCCGCTCAGAAAACTCGTGCCGAGCACTCCCGTCCGCTCGGCTCCCCAACGGACCGATGACGCGTCAGCGGGTCGACCCGTCTCGTCGGAGACCTCGAAAGCCATCGTCAACAGCGCATCGCACCGCGATCAGGCTTCCCGTCGATTGACCGAGCGGGATCTTCTCCGGACGGCGACGGCCCTCCACGAGCACCTACGGACCAGCAGTGGACCCCATGCCGTGAGCAACGCGCACGTCCCGTCCTCAGAGACGACTCGCCACACGAACGGAATGGCGGGTCGTCTGCCGAACCTCCGCTCACCCTGCCATCCTCGATGTGGCGGGACCCCCACGCGTCGAGAGCGCTGATCTCGATTAGAACACCGTGCGTCGGCCGACGGCGGTGACGTGGTCGGTGCACCGTGACATGAGGGGGAATCCCGCTTACGAACGAGCAGCGGAATCCGTCACTCGCTAGGTCCAAAGGACTGCGTTACCGCGGTCAGGCGAGTGCACCATCGTCGTTCCCGCAGTTAGCCTGTCCGCGACGGCAGATTCGCTGATGGACGACCGTAAGAGGGGGAGATGTCACCGATCGAGCTCGCGAGTTTGACGCGCGGGTACCGACGCGACGCGGACCTGCAGCGCGCGTTCGACGACGCCGCGGGAACGCTGCGCGGCGTTCACGGACGAGGCGACGAAGGTTCCGCCTTCGGCGGGATGCCGATCAACGTCGTGCTCGAAGGCGGAGGCGTCAAGGGCATCGCTCTCGTCGGCGCTCTCCTCGTCCTCGAGGAGGCGGGCTTCACCATCGAGCGCGTCGCCGGGACGAGCGCCGGAGCCGTCGTGGGGTCGATCACGGCGGCCTTGCGCCAATCGGGACGCGACCTGACGTCGCTCGTCGAGTACCTGCGCTCGCTCGAGTTCTCAAAGTTCATGCCCGAGGGTCGCCTCCACGAGCTGCTCGATCACGCCGGCGGGCGTTTCGCCGGGCTCATCGCGGACGCCGCGCACCTCACGAATCGTGAGGGCCTCTACTCGGGCGAGTACCTCGAGGCGTGGCTGCGTCCCATCCTCGCGGGACTCGGCGTCCACTCCTTCGCCGACCTGCGCCTCGACACGACGGCCCCCGCGTCCGCCGAGCGTGTGAGTCGACTCCTCGTCTACGTCTCGGACATCACCCGTGGACGTCTCGCGCGCCTGCCGTCTGACTTCCCCCTCTACGGTCTGGACGCCAACGCTCAAGATCCCGTCCTCGCCGTCCACGCCTCGATGGCCATCCCGTTCTTCTTCGAGCCCGTCCACGTCGCCGCCGAGGACGCGACGATGCACGTCGAACTGCCCGGCGCGGGCCCCACCACCGTCCACTTCGCTGGAGGCCGCCACACCTGGGTCGATGGCGGGCTGCTCGCCAAGTACCCGATCCACTCGTTCGACGACTCGAGCCCCGAGCGCTCGCCCCACCCGACGGTCGGCATCAAGCTGTCCCGTCTGCAGACCGAATACACGCCGGGCGGCACACACCGGTCGGCGCTCGCGATCGCCGTCCACTGCCTGAAAACGCTCGTGAGTGAGTGGGACGCCCTCAGCACGCACGTGGCCGTGGCCAACCGAACGATCTTCGTGGACGGCGCCGTCGTCGGGTCGACCGACTTCGACTTGACCGAGGAGCAGGAGGACCACCTGTTCCTCGCTGGAGTTCGCGCCGCGACTCAGTTCGTCATTGACGTCGCCGCGACGGGCGGCCTTCCCGACGCCTAGATTCCGCCCGGCGTCAGGCCCGTACTCGCTCGAGGTGGTAGCGCAGGGCGATCGCCGCCGCGGCACCCTCGCCGACGGCGGCGGCCAACTGCTTGGTCGAGCCCCGACGGACGTCGCCGGCGACGTAGACGCCCTCCACGTTCGTGCGGAACTGCTCGTCGCTCACGACGAATCCCCGCTCGTCGAGCTCCACCGTTTCGCGCAGGAACTCGCTGTTCGGGTCGAGGCCGATGAAGACGAAGGCCGCGGCGGCCTCGTGCGTCCGCCGTTCCCCCGTCGAGCGATCCTCGAGCTCGACGGCCCGGAGCTTGCCCGTCGCGTCCCCGGTGAAGGCACTGACCGCGGTCGACGTGACGACCGACATCTTGGGGTGGTTCGCGACCTTGTCCTGCAGCAGCCGGCTCGCCGCCAACGTGTCGAGGTACTCGACGACGGTGACGTGGTCCGCGAACTGCGTCAGGAAGAGGCCCTCCTCGAGGCCGGAGTTGCCCCCGCCGACCACCACGATCTCCTTCGCCCCGCGGTAGAAGGGCCCGTCGCAGGTCGCGCAGAAGTGGATGCCCGAGCCGATCAGGTCGCCCTCCCCGGGCGCACCGGTGCGCCGGTAGCGCGACCCGGTCGCGACGAGCACCGCGAGCGCTCCGACGACCTCACCGGTCGCCAGGGCGACCGACAGGCCATCCCCGGTGCGCTCGACGCCCGTCACGCCGACGGCCTCGAGGATCTCCACGCCGTAGCGACGAGCCTGAGCGGCCATGCGCTCGGCGAGCTCCGCACCGCCGACGCCCTCGGGGAAGCCCGGGTAGTTGTCGAGCCGCTCGGTCACGCCCGCCTGGCCCCCGGCGGCCGACTTCTCCACCACCAGCACGCTGGCGTTCTCTCGCGCCGCGTAGATGGCCGCGGTCAGTCCGGTGGGCCCTCCCCCCACGACGACGAGGTCGTACTCGCGCCGCGACGCCGTGCGCGACAGGCCCAGCTTGTCGGCGAGCTCGTCGTTCGCCGGCTCGGCGAGGTGGGTCCCGTCAGGGAAGAGGATCGTGGGGATGACCCGACTGCCCCCGTTCAACGACTCGACCATCGCGACGAACTCGGGGTGGGCCTCGAGGTCGATCCACTCGTAGGGGACGTGGTGGGCGCCGAGGAAGGACTTCGCCCGACGGCAGTCGGGGCACCAGGGGGCGCCGTAGACCGTGAGGGGCGTCTCGGTCGTGCTCATGGGGCTCTCCTCCTCGTCGGGCCAGTGTCTAGACCGTTCTGTCTAGTACTATATCGGCTCGCCCCGAAGTTATGACTTTGGCCCCGCCACCGCGGCCACGATGACGCGCGGCGACGGCGTACCCTGCCCTCAGGATCAAGGAAGGGAGGTCAGCGATGCGCCAGGCCGTTCACGCTGCCCGGGTCTTTCGCCACGCCGCCATCATCGCGCTCGTGGTCCTCGCCGCATCCGCGTCGATTCACTGAGGTCGCACTCCCTGGACTAATCGGTACAGTTAAGCGATGAGTCCTGCCCGGCCCGCTCGCGACCGCCTCGTCGCGGCCGCCGCCGATCTCTTCTACCGCCAGGGGATCCACGCGACGGGCATCGACGAGGTCATCGCCCGAGCCGGGGTCGCCAAGGCCTCCCTCTACAACAACTTCGCGAGCAAGGACGAGCTGGTGGCGGCCTACCTCCGCGACGCCCTCGAGCGCTCCCGTCGCCTCTTCGCCGAGTGCCTCACCGAGCCCGACCCCCCGTCGCGCCTGCGCTCGTTCTTCGATCGCCTCGCCGCCGGCGCCACGCGCGACGACTTCGCCGGGTGCCCGTTCGCCAACGCGGCCGCGGAGCTCGGTCCCCGCGACCCGGCGTCGAGCGTCCTCGTCGACTTCGACCGCGCCCTCGCGGACTTCTTCGCCCGGGCCATCGACGACGCTCCCGACTCCCCCGCGGTGCGTCGCCTCGTCGTCTGCTACGTGGGGGCCCTGCACGGCGCCAAGGTCCGCCACGACCCCCGCGTCGTCGCCGACGCCGCCGACCTCGCCCTCGCCACCTGGTCGCGAGCGTGACGCCCGTCCTCCTCCTCGACGCCGTGGAGACGATGTTCTCCCTCTCCCCCGTCGAGGAGGCCCTGGTCCTCGAGGGCGAGCCGACGGGGACCCTCCCCCTCTTCTTCACCCGACTGCTCCGCGACGCGTTCGCCCTGAGCCTCACCGACGCGTTTCGCCCCTTCTCCGACGTCGGCGACGGGGCGCTGCGCGTCGTGAGCCCGACGCTCGACGCCGACGCACGGGGCCGCGTCCTCGCGGCCTTCACGCGGCTGCCCGCGCACCCGGACGTCGCTCCCGCGATCGCGCTGGCCCGACGTGCGGGGTGGTCGGTCGCCGTCCTCTCGAACGGTCGGCTCCCGACGACGCGAGCCCTCGTCGAGCGCAACGGCCTGGCGGACGCGGTCGACGAGGTCCTGACGGTCGAGGACGCGGGCGCCTACAAGCCCTCGGGGGCCAGCTACGCGACCGCCCTGCGCCACCTCGGGCGATCAGCCGGTGACGCCGCGCTGGTCGCCGCCCACGCGTGGGACTGCCACGGCGCGAAACGGGCCGGCCTTCGCGCCGGCTGGGTCTCGCGACTCGAGGGGGTCTACGCCCCCGTCTACGACCGGCCCGACGTCACCGGCGACACCCTGGTCGAGGTCGTCGGGGACATCGTCGCCCTCGAGGGTCAGTCGTCCCCGTAGCCGCCGGAGTAGGTGCCACCACCCGAGTAGGTGCTGGTGCCTGAGGGTGCGCCACCGACGTAGGTGCCACCGCTCGAGTAGGTGGTTCCGCCGTAGGAGCCGTCGTCCCCGTAGCCGCCGGAGCCGTCGTCACCGCCGTGGCGAATGATGATCGTGGAGGTCGGCACGGGTGCGAGCGTCGTCGGGGCGGCCGTCGTCGTGGGGGCGGCCGTCGTGGTCGGAGCGGCCGTCGTCGTGGGAGCGGCCGTCGTCACCGTCGTGTCGTGGGACGACGCGCCGGGCGTCGTCGCGGCGACGTTGGTCGCCCGAGGAGCCGGGGCCGCGGAGGGGTGCGTCGTCGCGGCCACCACGCTGGTTCCCACCCCCACCGTGACCAGGCTGGTCACGATCCACGAGAGAGCTGATCGGGTGCGGTTCATCGCTGTCTCCTCCCACCGAGTTCGCCACCATGTCTAGAGGAGCCGTCTCGGAACGAGGTGAGGCGATCCTGTGAGAATCCTCGGAACCTCGTCCGGTAGCCTGGTTCCTCCATGTCCCTCTCGATCGGCATCGTCGGCCTGCCCAACGTCGGCAAGTCCACCCTCTTCAACGCCCTGACGCGCAACGACGTCCTGGCGGCCAACTACCCCTTCGCGACGATCGAGCCCAACGTGGGCGTCGTCGCGGTGCCCGACGACCGGCTCGCCGTCCTCGGTCGGCTCTTCGACTCCGAGCGGCTGGTCCCCGCGACGGTCACCTTCGTCGACATCGCCGGGATCGTCCGGGGGGCGAGCGAGGGCGAGGGGCTCGGCAACCAGTTCCTCGCGGCGATCCGCGAGGCCGACGCGATCTGCGAGGTCGTTCGGGTCTTCGAGGACGACGACGTGATCCACGTCGAGGGTCGGGTCGACCCCGCCTCCGACGTCGCCACCATCGAGACCGAGCTCATCCTCGCCGACCTGCAGACCGTGGAGCGGGCGATCGCCCGACTGGAGCGCGAGGCGAAGCGCGGCGGCGACGCCGCCACCCGACTGCGCGCGGTCGCCGCCGCCCGCGACGCCCTCGACGCCGGGCGGGTCGTCTCGAGCGTCCCCTCCCTCGACCACGAGGCCCTCGCCGAGCTCCACCTGCTCACCGCGAAGCCGTTCATCTACGTCTTCAACGTCGACGAGGACACCCTCGCCGACCCCGCTCGCCGCGACGCGCTCGTCACCTCCGTCGCGCCCGCCCCGGCCGTCGTCCTCTGCGCGAAGATCGAGGCCGAGGTGGCCGGGCTCGAGGCCGGGGAGGCCGCCGAGCTGCTCGCCGCCTACGGCCAGAGCGAGTCGGGACTCGCCCAGCTCTCGCGCGTCGGCTTCGCGACCCTCGGACTCCAGACGTTCCTCACCGCCGGGCCCAAGGAGGCCCGCGCCTGGACGATCCGCCGCGGGGCCACGGCCCCCGAGGCGGCCGGCGTCATCCACTCGGACTTCCAGCGTCACTTCATCAAGGCCGAGGTCGTCACCTACGACGAGCTGGTGGCGGCGGGCTCGATGACCGCCGTGCGGGCCGCCGGTCGGGCGCGTATCGAGGGCAAGGAGTACGTGATGCGCGACGGGGACGTGGTCGAGTTCCGCGTGGGCGTCTGATTGGTACGATGACCTCGGCGTTTCGCGACAGAGGTCGGCGCCACGACAGTCCCGGTTCCTTACGAGTGCTAGGAGCACCATGACCTCTGCCACCCACGACTTCAAGGTCGCCGACCTCTCCCTCGCCGCCTTCGGCCGCGCCGAGATCACCCTCGCCGAGCACGAGATGCCCGGTCTCATGGCGATGCGCGCCGAGTTCGGGCCGTCCCAGCCCCTGGCGGGCGCCCGCATCGCCGGCAGCCTGCACATGACGATCCAGACGGCCGTCCTCATCGAGACCCTCGTCGCCCTCGGCGCCGAGGTGCGCTGGGCCAGCTGCAACATCTTCTCGACCCAGGACCACGCGGCGGCGGCCGTCGCCGTGGGGCCCGACGGCACGCCCGAGGATCCGCGGGGCGTGCCCGTCTTCGCCTGGAAGGGCGAGACCCTCGAGGAGTACTGGTGGTGCACCGAGCAGATCCTGCGCTGGCCCCACGCCGAGGGCCCGACGATGATCCTCGACGACGGCGGCGACGCGACGCTGCTCGTCCACAAGGGCCTGGAGTTCGAGCGGGCCGGCTTCGTCCCCGCCCCCGAAGCGAGCGACAGTGAGGAGTACCGAGTCATCCTGGGGGTCCTCGACCGCATCGTGCGCTCCGGCGAGGTCGTCTTCGCCCCGCTCGCGGCCGGCATCCGCGGCGTCTCCGAGGAGACGACGACCGGCGTGCGTCGGCTCTACGAGCACGCCGCCGACGGGACGCTGCTCTTCCCCGCCATCAACGTCAACGACTCGGTCACCAAGTCCAAGTTCGACAACAAGTACGGCTGCCGCCACTCGCTCATCGACGGGATCAACCGGGCGACCGACACGCTGATCGGCGGCAAGGTCGCGGTGGTCTGCGGCTACGGCGACGTGGGGAAGGGCTCGGCCGACTCCCTGCGCGGCCAGGGCGCCCGCGTGATCGTCACCGAGATCGACCCGATCTGCGCCCTGCAGGCGGCGATGGACGGCTTCCAGGTC
>DAIDKS010000004.1 GCA_027449885.1 Acidimicrobiaceae bacterium | reverse complement strand
AGAAAGGTTGTCCCTAGTACGAGAGGACCGGGACGAACGCAGCTCTCGTGTGTCAGTTGTCCTGCCAAGGGCATGGCTGATTTGCGACCTGCGGGTGGGATAAGCGCTGAAAGCATCTAAGTGCGAAGCCCGTTTCAAGATAAGTTCACTCACTGGGTTAACCAGGTAAGGCCCGTGGCCAGACGACCACGTTGATAGGCCGGAAGTGTACGTGCGGCTACGCATTCAGCTGACCGGTACTAATCGGCCGAGGGCTTGGAGGTTGATGTTCGTGCTCGTTCTAGGACGCTCAAGGTCCGGCGTATCGCCGGCGCCACGTACGTGGCGGAGCGCACGGTTTCCGGTGGTTATGGCGGTGGAGATATACCTGTTCCCATCCCGAACACAGAAGTCAAGCCCACCCGCGCCGATGGTACTTGGGGGTCCCCCCCTGGGAGAGTAGGTCGCCGCCGGGATTTCGAAGAAGGGCCCGCCGAAAGGCGGGCCCTTCTACTTTCTTGCTCAAGTTTCCCGAGAGGGACGGCGGCCCACGGAGTGGCGTCGCCGAATTCGTAGACTGGCCAACATGCCTTCATCACCTTCGTCCCGTCCCGGCCCCCGTTCGTCCGGTGGGCGCAGTGGCGCGAACGGAGGGTCGGCTCGCCCAGCACGATCGGGCGGCGGAGGACGTCGCGACGCAAACTGGGGCGCCCCTCGCGGTGACCGCCCGGCTCCTCGGGGTCGGACCACCGGCTCGCGTTACGGCGACGACACCGAGCGGCGCCCGCGCCGCCCGTCCGAGGGCTACGCCCCTCGCGGTGACCGCCCGGCACCACGGGGTCGGACCACCGGCTCGCGTTACGGCGACGACACCGAGCGGCGCCCGCGCCGACCGTCCGAGGGCTACGCCCCTCGCGGAGACCGCCCGGCACCACGGGGTCGGACCACCGGCTCGCGAACGGCACCAGGAACGTCTCGACCGACGCGCGGCGGCGCGGCGGGTCGGTCACCGCGGCGCGCAGCCCCGGTCGATCCGACAGCGGGTCGCGGGTGGGGATCACTCGCGCGTCGTGCCGCGACGGGTCTCGGTGAGGAGGCGCCGTCGACGGCTCGCGCGAAGGGCCCGAGCAGCCCACCGCCCGCGCCATCCGAGTGGATCGAAGAGGATCGCCCTGAGAGGACGACTCCCGTGGAGACGACGGAGGTTCGTCCCGCGTACACGCTGCCGGCCGACGTCGCCGCGGCGATCCGCAACGCCGTCGTGGGCACGGTGGCCCAGCGCGAACGGGCGGTGAGAATGATGACGAAGGCGGCGGAAGCCTACGATCGTCACCGATTCGAGGAGGCGGTTCGTCACATCCGTCCGGTGACCGAATTGGCACCGACGGTCGCCGAGGTGCGCGAGACGGCGGGTCTCGCGGCGTACCGGGCCGAGCAGTGGAACCTCGCGAAGGCGAACCTGTTGGCCCATCACGAGCTGACCCAGGACCCGTCGCACCTTCCCCTGGTGATGGACTGCGACCGGGCGCATCGTCGATACCGGGCGGTGGAGAAGACCTTCGAGATGCTCGAGGACGAGGGGGCCGACGCGGACACGCTGGCCGAGGGTCGCATCGTGATGGCGAGCACGTTCGCCGATCGTCGTGAGTACACCAAGGCGATCGAGATCCTGACGCGAGCGGGCGCTCTGAAGTCGTTGCGCAACCCGGGCTATCGGCACATCCGCCTCTGGTACACGCTGGCGGATGTCTTCGACCGGGCCGGCGACGCCAGTTCGGCTCGGGAGATGTTCGCGCGCGTCGTGGCCGCCGAGCCGGACGCCTACGACGCGGCCGGGCGGCTTGCCGACCTGGGCGTCATCGATCGCCGAAAGACTCGGCCCCAGCGAACCCGTCCCGTCTCGAAGAAGCGCGACGTCTGAGACGGGCCTTCGGCCCGCCTCAGACGTCCACCACTACGCGATGTAGAAGGTCTTCGCGTTCGTGAACTCGCGAATGCCGAGCGTCGACAGCTCGCGCCCGTAGCCGGACTTCTTGATGCCGCCGAAGGGGAGCTCGGGGGTTGACGCCACAATGGCGTTGGCGAAGACCATTCCTGCCTCGATGCCGGCGATGGCCCGGTCGATCTCTCGGCGATCCGTGGCCCAGATGGATGAGCCCAGACCCCACGGCGTCGAGTTGGCGACGCGGATGGCCTCCTCGAGATCGTTGACGACTTCGACCACGGCGACGGGGCCGAAGAGCTCTTCGCAGCCGGCTCGGGAGGTGTGGGGGACGTTCGACAGCACCGTGGGGGCGTAGTAGTACCCCGGACCGTCGATCATGCGAGCCCCGGTGTGGACGACCGCCCCTTTGGCCACCGCGTCTTGGACCTGCGCGTGCAGCTCTTCGCGCTGGGTGTCGCTCACGAGTGGCCCCATGCCGTGCGCCGGGTCCATCGGGTCGCCGACCGCCACGGCGCTCATGGCCGCGGTGAAGCCGGCGATGAACTCGTCGGCCCGCTCCTTCACGACGATGAAGCGCTTCGAGGCGATGCAGCTCTGTCCGTTGTTCTGGATGCGCGCGGTCACGGCTGCGGGGATCGCCGCCGAGAGGTCGGCGGAGGAGGCGACGATGAACGCGTCGGAACCGCCGAGCTCGAGCACGCACTTCTTGAGGGCCGCGCCCGCCTGTGCCGCGACGATCTTCCCGGCCGTCTCGGAGCCGGTGAGGGTCACGGCGGCGACCCGGTCATCGGCGATCAGGTCCGCGAGCGCCTGGTGCCCCATGAAGAGGTTCACGAAGACGCCCTCGGGGAAGCCAGCGCGTCGGAAGAGCTCTTCGAGGAACCGGGCGGATCGGGGCACGTTGTGGGCGTGCTTCAGGATCCCCACGTTGCCCGCCATGATGGCCGGCGCGGCGAAACGGATGGCCTGCCAGAGGGCGAAGTTCCACGGCATCACCGCGAGGACGGGACCGAGTGGTTCGTAGCGCACGCCACTGTGACTGGCGGGTGACGCGATGATCTCGTCGGCGAGCATCTCCTCGGCGTGATCGGCGTAGTAGTGCATGGTCTTCGCGCACTTGAGGGTCTCGCCCTTCGCCTGAGCGTGGGTCTTGCCCATCTCGCTGGTGAGCATCGCACCGATCTGGTCGACCTCGTCCTCGAGGATCTGGGCCGCCCGATGCATCAGCTCGGCGCGGTCCTTGTAAGGGGTGTCGCGCCACGAGAGAAAGGTGCGCGCTGAGAGGGCGACCGCATCCTCGATCTGCTCGGGGGTGTGGGCGTCAAATTCGGCGACGACCTCCCCGGTGGCCGGGTTGATGGACGTGAACGACATGACTACTTCTTTCTCCTCCGCTCGATCGCGACCGAGCACCTACCTCATCTCTACTCCTCCGGAGGAGGGCCGTCCGAATCGGACCCCGGGCCCGAGGTCCCTAGGGTGCGAAGGATCCGGGCAGGTCGAGGCAGATGGCCTCGGCGTCGACCGTGACCTCGCCGTTGACGAGGACGCGGGACGCCACCGTGACCTTGCGGCCCCGCACGGCCGTCACGAGGCCCCGGATCTCGAGCTCCGGGCCGAGTGGGGTGGGGTGAGCGAAGCGGACCGTAAGGGTGCCGGTGACGCACCGGTGGAGCGGGGCCTCGGGATCGTCCATGGCACGACCGTCTGCCCGGTACAGGGCGGCCGCGGCCGTTCCCGTCGAGTGGCAATCGACGAGCGAGGCGAGGAGCCCCCCGTAGACGAGGCCCGGAACGGCCGTGTGGAAGGGGGAGGGCGTGAATCGGGTGACGCTCTCCTCACCGTCCCACCGGGTCCGGATGTGGTAGCCGTGCTCGTTGAGACGCCCGCACCCGTAGCAGTGGGCGAGGTGCTCGGGGTAGAGGTCCTGGAAGGCGGGGGCTGCGTCGTCGGCCACGGGCCGATGGTAGGTCGCGCCCGCCGGGTCGCGACGGGAGCCCACCGCGCCATCCGGCAGGGTGGGCGGCGACGGGACCTGGGGTAGTTTGGAGCCATGGACATCGCCGCACTGCTCGGAAACGACGCCGACACCCTCCTCGGCCACACAGCCACCGCGTTCCCGAAGGAGCGCCTGACGCTGCCGGGACCGGACTTCCTCGACCGGGCATTCCTCGCCAGCGACCGGACGCCGACGGTGTTGCGCAACCTGGGGACCCTCTACAACCACGGCCGGCTCGGCGGAACGGGGTACGTCTCGATTCTCCCGGTGGACCAGGGCATCGAGCACTCGGCGGCAGCGAGTTTCGCGCCGAATCCCGACTACTTCGACCCCGCCCGCATCTGCGACCTCGCGATCGCGGCGGACTGCAACGCCGTGGCGACGACCTTGGGAACACTTGGCGTCGTCTCTCGACGCTACGTGCACCGCATCCCCTTCATCGTGAAGCTCAACCACAACGACCTCCTCCACTACCCGAACACCTACGACCAGATTCCTTTCGCCTCGGTGCGCCAGGCGGCCGACCTCGGGGCCGTGGGCGTGGGGGCGACGATCTACTTCGGCTCGCCGGAGTCCGATCGACAGCTTCGCGAGATCTCGGCGGCGTTCGCGGAGGCGCACCAGTTGGGGCTCTTCACGGTCCTGTGGACGTACCTACGTAATCCCGCCTTCAAGACGCCCGAGGCGGACTACCACCTGTCCGCCGACCTCACCGGACAGGCGAACCACCTCGGCGTCACGATCGAGGCGGACATCATCAAGCAGAAGCAGCCCGAGAACAACGGGGGGTACAACGCCCTCAAGTTCGGCAAGACCAGCCCGAAGGTCTACAGCGAGTTGACGACGGACAACCCCATCGACCTCACTCGCTGGCAGGTGGTGAACTGCTACGCGGGACGGATCGGCCTGATCAACTCGGGTGGTGAGGCGAAGGGCGCCGACGACGTCGCCTCGGCCGTGCGCACCGCGGTGATCAACAAGCGGGCGGGGGGCCAGGGTCTGATCCTCGGCCGTAAGGCCTTCCAGCGACCCATCGACGAGGGCGCCGCCCTCGTCCATGCCGTCCAGGACGTCTTCCTCGATCCGTCGATCACGATCGCCTAGGCCCGTGGAGCCGACCCGCAGCGAGCGGGGGTGGCTGACGGTGCCCAACGCCGTCACGGTGGTGCGCCTCGCCCTCCTGCCGGTCTTCTGGTGGCTGCTCTTTCGCACCGGGCACCGTGCCGAGGCGGCGTGGTTGCTCGGCGTCCTCGGGGCGACCGACTGGGTCGACGGCTACCTCGCGCGACGACTGGGTCAGGTCTCGACCGTGGGCAAGGTGCTCGACCCGACGGCCGACCGGATCCTCGTGGTCGGAGGACTGCTGAGCGTGGCGGCGGCCCACGGCGTCCCGTGGTGGTTCGCCGGTGCCACGCTGGCCCGTGAGGTGATCGTCTCGGCGGTGACCATCGCACTGGCGATGGGCGGCGCCGCGAGGATCGACGTCCTCTGGTGGGGCAAGGTGTCGACGTTCGCGCTCATGACGACATTCCCGCTCTTCCTGCTCACGTCGAACGACGGGGGCCGCGCACTGGCGACCTGGCAGGTCGTGGGTCGCGACATCTGCTGGGTCATCGGCGTCGGGGGCCTGGTCCTCGCGTGGGCCGTCCTCGTGGGCTACGTGCGCCCGGCCCGGGAGGCGTGGCGGACCGGGCGCGCGGGTCGCGCGTCGCAGTAGATTGCGTGCCATGAAGACACCCGATGAACTGCGCTACACGTCCGATCACGAGTGGGTCCGTGCGGCGGACGGCGGCGTCACGGTGGGCATCACCGACTACGCGCAAGACGCCCTCGGGGACGTGGTCTTCGTCGACCTGCCCGCGGTGGGGCGCGTCGTGGCGAAGGGTGACGTCATCGGCGAGGTCGAGTCGACGAAGTCCGTGTCGGAGATCTACGCGCCGGTGGGCGGAACCATCACGTCCGTGAACGACGGCCTGCGCAGTGCGCCCGAGACCCTCAACTCGGACCCGTACGGGGACGGATGGATGTGCACGCTCGAGGGGGCCGACGACGGTGAGATCGCCGCGCTGCTCGACGCCCCGGCCTACCGTGACCTGACGTCTCACTGACGATCGTCCGCGAGAGATCTGTCGTGAACTGCCGTCGGTGCGGGGAGATCCTGAACGCCAACGCGAACTTCTGCTGGTCGTGCGGAGCGCCCCAGCACGACGCCACCTCGCCCGAGACCGTGGCGGTGCCGGTGGTCGCCGTGGCCGAGGTGCTCCACCCCGGGGCGGCGTCGGGACCCCTGGGCGATCACGGTGACGTCCTCGTCGTCGCGTCGGGCCCCGCGGCGGGCGCGCGCTTCGAGCTGTCGAAGGCCTTCACGACCGTCGGGCGACACGAGAACAGCGACCTCCTGCTCGACGACGTCTCGGTGTCGCGCCATCACGCGATCTTCACTCGAACGGCGAGCGGACGCATCACCGTGCGCGACCTCAACTCGCTCAATGGCACCTACGTCAACGGGGCCCGGGTCGAGGAGACGACGCTTCACGGCGCCGACGAGGTCCAGATCGGCAAGTACAAGCTCGTGTTCTGGGAGGCCACGCGATGAACGCGCCGGGGACGATGCGCATTGGTGAGGTCCACGCGCTGCTGCGCCAGGACTATCCCGATATCGAGCTCTCGAAGATCCGCTACTACGAGGACAAGGGCCTGGTACGGCCGTCGCGGAGCCGCAAGGGCTACCGCCTCTACTCGGAGCGCGACGTCGCGTGCCTGCGTGAGGCCATCCGCCTGGCCCACGAGGAGTTCGTGCCCCTGAAGGTGGTCCGTGTTCGTCTCATCGAGCAGGGGCTGCTCGAGGATGACGGGCCGTCCCGGTCGAGCCGCCCCGCCGCGCGCGACGCCAGTTCGGCGTCGGTGCGGGCGACGGTGCCGGCGCGTCCGGCGATCGTGCCGCTGCGACCCGTGGCGGGTGCCGAGCCGTCGCACCCCAGCGCGGGACCGGCCGCGCCCTTCGGGATGGCGGCCTTCGCCGTCGCGACGGGTCTGGACGCGGACACGCTGAATCTGCTCGTCGCCCAGGGGGTCGTGGGACGAGCCGGACCATCGGGGGAGTACCTCTTCGACGACCACGACGTGGCTACGGCGCGAGCGGCGACGGCGCTCCTCGAACGAGGGGTGGACTCGCGCTACATCGGGTCGATACGTCGACTGGTCGAACGCGAGGTGGCGATCGTCGAGGAGATGACGGCCGGGCTCCGCGGTCCGGGCGCGTCGGTCGACGAGGCGACCGCCACGCGCGTGACGGCCACCGTCTTCGACGAGGTGGCCCTCCTTCGCGGCCTGGTCGGCGAGCGTGCGAGGGGCGACTTCCTCGGTCGATGACGACCGGCGGACCTCGCAAGACGGGGTCTAGGCTGGCGCCGTGGTTGAGGTCGTCCTGAGAGCGGTTCGCGTCGACGTGGGGTCCTCGACGCCCCTCCTGCTGTTGGAGGAGGTCGGCGGGGAGCGCGTATTGCCGATCTACATCGGCGCGCCGGAGGCGACGGCGATCGCCTACGCACTCCAGCACATCGAGACACCCCGCCCCATGTCGCACGACCTGCTCGGCCACGTCATCGGAGCACTGGGCGGTCGAGTCTTCGCGGTCGAGATCACGGACCTGATCGACAACACCTTCTACGCCAACCTGCGCCTGGTGCGCGAGGGACGGGAGGTCGCCGTGTCGGCGCGACCGAGCGACGCCGTCGCGCTGGCGCTGCGGGTGGGCGCCCCGATTCTGGTGCGCGACGAGCTGATGGCCGCCGAGGGCAAGGTCCTCCAACTAGAGGACGAGGCCGACGTCGTCGAGATCGGTGAGGAGGTCGACGAGAACGAGCTCGTCGACGAGTTGCGGGCCTTCCTCGACCGCGTCCGGCCAGAAGACTTCGACCAGTGAGGCGAGCGATCATCTCGCTCGTGCTGTTCTTCGCGTTCGTCGTGATCGTGACGGCGAGTCGGCACGCGACGACCACCCCGACGACGACAACCTCGACGACCCTCGCACCACCGGCGTCGACGACGACCACCACGACGACCACGGCGACCGGCTCGACCTGCACGGGCGGCGACTTTCGGGCGACCTTTGGGCTGAGTCAGGGGGCGGCCGGGACCGTGTACTCGAGCGTGCGGCTGACGAAGACGACCCCCGGAACGTGCACCCTCGACGGCTGGCCGCTGCTGACGCTGCAGAACACCCAGGGGGCGGTCGTTCCCAGTCGGACGATCGACCTGCCGACGGTGAACAGTCCCGTCGTCTTCCCGGACGCCGCGGCGAACGTGGCGCCGACCTCGCTCTCACTCGCGACGGGGTCCTCGGCGACCTTCGACCTCGCCTTCGGCGACGTGCCGACGGGCAGCGAGACGACCTGCCCGAACGTGACGAGCGTCGCCGTCGCGGTCGCCGCGGGCCAGTCCGTCGCGGTGGCCACGCCGAGCTACCCGTTGCAGCCCTGCGGTGGCGGCACCGTCTGGGTCAGCCCCTTCTTCTGATCTCCGCCACGGCGTCCGCTGGGACGAGTGAGAAAACCTGTCGGTAAGAGCCGGAGGTCCCCGGCGTACCGGGAGTGGTCCTGTAGGTTTCGGGGACGAACGCGTTTCGGCGCGGGGCGCAACGGTGCGCGCGGAGGGAAGGACACGGATCCATGACGGAAGGATTCTCGTCTGAGTCGCTGGGGGCGAAGGTCCCCGTCGTCTCGGGGGAACACGAGCGACTGCATCGGGGAGCCCTCGGGCTGCTCGACATCGCGGCGGCGACGATGGCGAACATCGGGCCGGCGATGAGCTTCTTCTTCGGCTTCGGCTTCTTGGCCTATACGGCCGGACTGGCGTCGCCGTTGACCATCATCGCGGCGGGCATCGCCATCGCCTTCCTCGCGAACACGCTGTCCGAGTTCACCAAGTACATGCCCTCGACCGGGGGGTTCATCTCCTTCGTGGGCAAGTCCTTCGGACCACGGACGGGCGTGACGACGGCTCTGCTCACGGGAACCGGCTACATCGCGGCGATGGCCTCGGTCGTCGCCATCGTGGGCGGGTTCTTCCAGCTGCTGCTGCAGAACTACAACGTCTCGGGACTCGAGAGCGTGCCGTGGATCGTCTGGACGCTGGTCTTCCTCGCCTTCGCCGCCTTCATGATGGTGCGCGGGATCTCGGTGTCGACGAAGATCGCGGGCTTCTTCTTCGCCTTCGAGATGCTGGTGCTCGTCATCGTGAGCATCGCGGCCCTGATCAAGTTCCACGGCCACATCAGCTTCGCGCCCTTCAACCCGAAGAACATCACCCACGGCTTCAGCGGTCTCGCCGCCGGCTTCCCGCTCGCCGTCTACCTCTTCATCGGGTGGGAGAACTCGGCGGCCCTCGCCGAGGAGACGAACGACCCGCGGCGCAACGTCCCGAAGGCCGTCTTCACGTCGGTCATCGTCATGGTCGTCAGCTACGTCCTCTTCGCGTTCTCGACCGTCGTCGGGTTTAAGCAGAACGTCGGGAACCTCTCGAGTGCCGCGATCCCCTTCATCTCCGTGGCGAAGAACGTCGTCGGGGCGGCCGCCTTCTTCGCCTACCTGGCGGGGATGACCTCGACGCTCGGGGCGCTCATCGCGGGTACGAACTCCCAGGCGCGACTGATCTTCAACGCGGGACGCGAAGGGCTGCTACCCAAGGCCATCGGCAAGGTCCACGCCACCCGGCGCACGCCGGTCAACGCCCTGCTCTTCTTCCTGAGCGGGACGCTCGTGATCATCGCCATCTGGGGCCTGGGGCACCTCCTCGGCTCGCACGGCGCCTCGGCGGGGATGAACGCGGTGAACTTCTTCGCGGAGTCCTCCACGTTCGGGACCATTCTCGTCCTCCTCGTCTACGGCATGAGCAACTTGGCGCTGCCCTTCTACATGCGCAAGCACCACCCCGCGCGATTCAACGGCTTCCGCCACGCGGTTCTCCCGGGGCTCGGGATCATCACGATCCTGGTTCCCCTCTACTACCTGGCCAAGCCTGGTCAGTCGACGCCGTACGACTGGTTCCCGTACGCGGCCCTCGTGGTCGTGGTGCTGGCGATCGTCTACGCCGCGGTTCTCGTCAAGCGGGATCCCTCGATCGGGGACCGCGTGGGGTCGATCGTCGCCGACGAGTAGGTCAGCTGCGGGCGCGCGCGGTCGGGTCCACGAGGATCCGGCCGCGCGTCGCTCCGCGACGCACGGTCTCGAGGGCCGCCGGGATCCCCTCGAGTGGGATGACCGAGTCGACCAGGGGATCGAGGTCGATGGTCGGGACGAGGGCGGCGAGCGCCGTCCAGACGCGCTGGCGAGTGGCCGGCGGTGACTCGACGACGTCGATGCCGAGCAGGGCGACGTTGCGGGTGATGAACGGGTAGACCGTCGTCACGAGGTCGGCGCCGGCGACGAGGCCGGTGGCCGAGACGGCGGCGCCGTAGCGCAGGGTGCGCACGACGTTGCTCAGCGTCTCACCGCCGATGCAGTCGATCGCGCCGGCCCACAGCTCGCTGCCGAGGACCCGACCGGGACGGTCGCCGACCTCGTCGCGCGAGATCACGCGGGACGCGCCACGCTCGCGCAGCCAGTCGGCCTGCTCGGGAGAGCCGGTCGAGGCGGCGACCCGGTAGCCGCGAGCGGCGAGGAGGGTCACGGCCATGGAGCCGACGCCCCCGGTGGCCCCGGTCACCAGGATCTCGCCGTCGGGGTCGACCCCGTGGTCCTCGAGGGCGAGGACGCTCGCCATGGCGGAGACCCCCGCGGTCCCGATGATCATCGCGGTGCGCGGGCTCAGGGCCCCGGCGAGGGGGGAGAGGTAGCGGGCCGGGGCGTAGACGTACTCCGCGAATCCGCCGTCGCGGGCGACGCCGAGGTCCCCGCCGTGAACGGCGACGGGCGTGCCGGGCTCGAGGCCCGGTACCCGTGACTCCGCGACCACGCCGGCGGCGTCGACCCCGCCGACGAGGTCGCTCACGCGACGAACGCGGCTCGCGGGTTCGGCCACCATGGCATCCTTGAAGTTGACGCCGCTGAAGTAGACCTCGACCAGGACGTCGTCGGCGTCGACGGGGTGTGCGTCAACCTCGCTCACCGCGAGGTCGAGTGCCTCTTCGTGGGCACGGATCGTGAACGCCCGCACGAGTCCAGAATAGACCCTGATCACCTACGATGGGCCTCGTGCGCGTGAACCTGAACGGACACCCCACCTGGGTGAAGCTCCGCGAGGGACACGGCGAGGACCTGGTGGTGCTGCACGGGGGGCTGAGTTCGAGCGCCAGCCTGCGTGACGCGATTGGCGGGCGCCTGCGGCGTCGCTTCCGCGTCTCGTACTTCGACCGTCGGGGTCACGGGCGGACCGCCGACACCGCGGAGCCCTTCCACTACGACGCCATGGTCGACGAGACGATCGCCTTCCTCGAGCGCCTCGGGCACCGGGCTCACCTGCTCGGTCACAGCGACGGGGGCATCGTGGCGCTCCTCACGGCGCTGCGACGCCCGGACCTCGTGCGACGGATCGTCGCCGTCGGAGCCAACACGCGACCGTCGGGACTCGCCCCGGCGCCGGCGTTCCCCCTCGAGGGTCCGGACTTCGAGGCGTGGGCGCTCGCCTTCGGTGCCCGGAGTCCCGACGGGGTGGGGCACGCCCGGATCGTCGCGGAGAAGTCGGTCCACCTGTTCGCGACGGAGCCGGACCTCGATCCCGGCGTGCTCGCGGGTCTCGCGGCCCCCACGCTCCTCATGGTGGGCGACGACGACTCCACGCGCCTCGAGCACGCGGTCGAGATGTACGACGCCCTGCCCGATGGCCAGCTCTGCGTCCTCCCGGGAGCCTCGCACGGTCTGCTGAAGGAGTATCCCGGCCTCTCGGTGCGGATCATCACGCGATTCCTCACCGGCCCCGTGCCGCCGCCCACCCGTCAGCCGATCCGTCGCCGTCCCCCGGAGCCGATCGGCTGAGCCGGACGTCACCGGTAGACTGAACGAGATGCTGGCGCGTCTCGAGACCGTGCGCCGTGGCGTCGCCAGCCGTGTCTCTCGGATGGGACCGCTCGCCTCGGACGGAGTCCTCTACGGGACGTCGGCCCTCTTCGCCACCCTCCTCGCGCTGACCTCGACCCAGGCGGCCCAGTGGCACTGGGGCTACCTCGCGGCCGGGCCCTACGCCGCGGTGGGTTTCGTCGCGGTCCTGGCCGCCCGTCGGTCGCATCGCCTCTCGGAGGCGGGCCAGCGCCGCCTGCGCGTCGCCCTGCTCGGCCTGGTCGTCCTCGGGGCGGTGGCCATCCCCCTCGGGCTCGAGGCGCGCTGGCGCCACCTCGACCACGGAGCCGGCTTCGCGCAGCCCGAGGTCTCGGTCATCGAGCGCTCCGCCACCTACGTCAGTCGCGGTCTCGACCCCTACCGCAGCTACATCCACAACGGGCACCTGGTGAACGCCGTCCCGGGGGTGCCCGCCTACCAGTCGTTCTTCCCGTACCTGCCCCTGATGAGCGTGTTCGGGCTTCCCTCCGCGGCGACGCACCGCGCCGAGTTGACCGACGCGCGCATCATCATGTCCCTCATGACGCTGCTCGCGGCGGCGGTCGCCCTGGCGATGCTGCGAGCGACCCACGAGCGCAAGGTCCGGGTGGCCCAGGTGCTGTTGGCACTGCCGACGGGGGCCCTGTTCCTCGCGACGGGCGGCGACGACATGCCGATCCTCGCCCTGTTGCTCCTCGGTGTGGTCGCCCTGCAACGACGGCGAACATGGCTCGCCGGAGCCAGCCTCGGCGTGGCGGCCGCGATGAAGTTCACGGCGTGGCCCGTCGCCCTCGGCGCCCTGCTCGTCGCGGTCGACTCGACCGGGCGTCGGCGATGGATGCGCGTCGCCATCCTGGTCGCGGCCATCGTCGCGCTGACCTCGGTGCCGTTCGCGGTGCGGGCTCCCGCGGCGTTCGTCGCGAACGTCGTCGCGTTCCCCCTGGGGATCGCCGGCGTCCACTCGCCCGCGGCGTCGCCGCTGCCGGGCCACATCCTCACGACGCTCTGGTCGCCCCTCGGCCACCTGATCGAGCCGATCACGCTGGTGGTGCTGGGGTATCTCGGACTCGGGTACGTGCGCCGACACTGGCCCATCGACCTTCCGGCGCTCCTGCGGGTGATCGCCGTCGGGGCGACGGTCGTGATCCTCGCGGCGTCCGCGACACGCGTCGGCTACGTGATCTACCCGCTCAACTTCGCCTTGTGGTCGTGGGCCGTGACGCCGGCCGACGTGCGCGAACCCCTCCTCGTCGTCTAGATCGCCGACGAGTTCTGGTAGATGCGGAAGGTCCAGGTGGTGACGCCCTGGGGCGTGCCCGTGACGGTGATCCCGACGACCCAGTAGAAGGTGTCCGAACCGGCCTTCTGGAAGAGGAGCTGAGGCTCGCCCGAGGCGGAGCCCCGGGAGAAGAGGCTCCAGCCCTCGGCCTGGAGGTGGGCGCTGTAGAAGCCGAGGAGGTCGGAGCTGGGGGCCGTCGTGACGAGGGACCGGAGGCAGTCGTAGTCGCCCGCCCCGCTGTTCGGGTGCAGGACGGGTCCCGCGGCGCTCGTCCCGACGGGCACGAGCAGGGCCCCGCGAATGTTCGCCGGGGGAGTGCCCGGTTGGGCGCACCCGGCGACGACCGCGTTGCTCGTCGCCGGAGCCAGTCCCCCCACGACCACCGGGATGGTCGTCGTCGGGGCCACCGACGGATTGGCGATGACGTCGATCGCGAGGAAGACGGCCAGCATGGCGACGGCGATCCCGATCACCATGGCGGCCGGCCAGAGACTGGTCGTCGTCGTGAGGGGCGGTCGGCGGTCGCTCACGACCGGTCCTCCGAGAGGGGGGCGGGCGTGGAACCCGATCCCTCGTCGCGCGGGGTCGGGACGGCGAACGGCACCGACTCACCCTAACGGAGTGGCCGGGGTCGTTCAGCGAAGAACTACACGTGTGTAGTCCGAGTCGGGTACCATGAGAGGACCTCGGTCGGGAGGGACTATGGCTACGACCTCGACAACGGGTTTCTCGGGGCCCACGGTGTGTCGATTGACGGGCGTCACGTACCGTCAGTTGGACTACTGGGCCCGCACGGGTCTCGTCACGCCCTCCATCGCCCCCGCTCGCGGCAGTGGTTCGAAGCGGGCCTACTCCTACGGCGACGTCCTCGAGGTGAAGGTCATCAAGTCCCTGCTCGACGCGGGTCTGTCACTCGCGCGCGCTCGCCAGGCGGTCGACTGCCTCCGCAGCGACCTCGGGGCCGACCTCGCGGCCTCCAGCCTCGTGCTCAGTGAGCGCGGATCGGTGCTCGCGCGCACGGACGGCGAGCTGGTCGACCTGCTGCGCGGCGGCCAGGGCGTCTTCAACATCATTCCCCTGGGAGGCGTCGTCGCCGAACTCACGACGCGTCTCCACGAGTCGGAGGCGACGTCGGAGAGGGAGATCGTCACGGCGTGAGCCCCCACCGGTCCGACGAGACGCGTCGGCGCCATCCGAGTTCGCACGCGGCCCTCGCGGAGCAGTTCGCCCATCCGAGCGAGCGGGACGTGGCCGCCCTGCTCAACCTGTACGGCATCGCCTGGGCGTACGAGCCCGTGGAGTTCCCCCTCGACGTCGACGAGTCCGGACGGGTGACGCGCGCGTTTCGCCCCGACTTCTACCTGCCGGAGTTCGACGTCTACCTCGAGGTGACGGTCCTCGAGCAGCGACTCGTGACGCGCAAGAACCGCAAGGTTCGCGACGTCCGCGACCGCTACCCCGGGGTCGAGATCGACGTCCTCTACCGACGACAGGTCCTCGACCTCCTCGAGCGGCACGGGCTCGGGGTCCTCGCCGCCGGGGAGTCGAGTGCAGCGTAAGGTGACCACGTGAACGAGCGCCGCCCCCACCTCTACGACCAGCACGTGGCCCTCGGGGCCAAGACGACGAACTTCGGGGGATGGGAGATGCCCCTCGCGTACCCCTCGGGGACCGTGGCGGAGCACCTCGCGTGCCGGCGCGACGCGGTCGTCTTCGACGTGAGCCATCTCGGGACGGTGCGCGTCGAGGGCGCCGGCAGCTTCGACGCGCTGCAGCGCACGCTCACGAACGACCTGAGGAAGATCGGCCCGGGTCGGGCGCAGTACACGCATCTCCTGACCGACCAGGGATTCGTCGTCGACGACATCATCGTCTGGTGGGTCGAGGACGAGAGCTTCGACGTGATGCCGAACGCGTCGAACACCGAGGGGGTGACGGCCGCCCTGCCCGGGACGGACGTCACCGCGTCGCGCTGCGTCCTCGCCGTCCAGGGGCCCGCGGCTCGCGAACGGGTCGCGACGATCGACCCGCGATTCGGCGAGGTCGGTCGCAATCGCGTCGCCGTGATCGAGTGGGGCGGTGCGCCGGTGCGGGTCGCCGGGACCGGGTACACGGGCGAGGCCGGCGTCGAGTTCAGCGTGCCGAACGGCGCGGCGCCGGCGCTCTTCGACGCCATCCTCGCGGCCGGGGTGACCCCGGCGGGACTCGGTGCCCGTGACACTCTGCGCCTCGAGGCCGCCCTGCCGCTCTACGGCCACGAGCTCAGCCTCCGGTCGACGACCCTCGAGGCCGGCCTGGGGTGGGTCCTCGGCTGGGACAAGGAGACGTTCCGCGGGCGCGAGGCCGTCGCGGCCGAGCGGGATCGGGGGGTCGCGCGCCACCTCGTCGGCGTCGTCGCCGAGACGCGTCAGCCCCTTCGTGACGGAGCGCTGGTGCGCCGCGCGGGCCGTGAGCTCGGCACGCTCAGCTCCGGGAACTACTCGCCCGTCCTCGAGCGCGGCATCGGACTCGGGCTGCTCGACGAGGCGCTCGAGCCGGGAGTCCCCGTCGAGGTCGAGGTGCGAGGACGAGTCGTGGCCGCGCGGGTGAGCGCGCTGCCCTTCGTGAGAAAGGCGTCGTGAGATGGCGGACTATCTTCCCCATACCCCTGATGAGGTCGGTGAGATGCTCTCCTTCATCGGTATGGGCTCACTCGACGACCTCTTCGCCCACATTCCCGAGGCGGTGCGGTTGGCCGGAGGACTCGACATCCCCGCGGGGCGCAACGAGCCGGACGTCGCCGACGATGTGGCGCGGTGGGGTGACGCGAACCGTGCGGCCGGACTGACCTGCTTCGCCGGGGGAGGGGCCTACGACCACGAGATCCCCTCGGTGGTGCGGGCCCTCGCGTCGCGCAGCGAGTTCGTCACCGCCTACACCCCGTACCAGCCCGAGGTGGCCCAGGGAGTGCTACAAGCCCTCTTCGAATACCAGTCGTTGGTGTCGCGACTCAGCGGGCTGCCGATCGCCAACGCCTCCCTCTACGACGGGGCGACCGCCCTGGTCGAGGCGCTCAACCTGGCCCACGGGGCGACCGGCCGGAGCCGGATGCTGGTCTCGGCGGGCGTCCATCCGCACTGGCGCCGGGTGGCGGCGACCTTCGCCGCCGGCACGGGGCACGCGATCGAGGTCGTGCCGCTGCGCGACGGGGTGACGGACTGGTCGGCCGCCCGCGCGGGAGACGACGTCGCCGCCGTGGTCGCGGCGTACCCGAACTATCTGGGCGCCCTCGAGCCCCTCGACGCAGCGCGGGCCGTCGCCGACGAGCGCGGCGGGCTGCTCGTCGTCGCCGGGGACCCGGTCAGTGCCGCTCTCGTGCGCTCGGCGGGGGAGTGGGGAGCCGACGTCTACGTGGGGGAGGGGCAGGCCTTCGGGACGCCGCTCTCCTTCGGCGGGCCCTACCTCGGCCTGTTCGCGGTCCGGGAGGACCAGGTTCGCCGTCTCCCGGGTCGCATCGTCGGCGAGACCGTCGACGCGGAGGGTCGGCGCGCGTTCGTCACGACGCTGCGAGCTCGCGAGCAGGACATCCGTCGCGAGAAGGCGACGAGCAACGTCTGCACCAATCAGACCCTGATCGCCGTCACGGCGGCGATCCAGCTCGGCTGGCTCGGCACCCGCGGCCTCGCCGACGTCGCGAGGGCCTGCGCGGTAGGGGCGCACGCCCTCTTCGACGAGGTGACGAGGCTGCCCGGGGTCGCACCGGCGCACGGATCACCCTTCGTGCGGGAGTTCGCGATTCGACTGGCGCGCCCCGCGGGTGAGGTCGTCGAGGCGATGGCGGGGGAGGGGATCCTCGCGGGCCTGAACGTCGGCGCCCTCACCGGAGGGGCCGACCCGTCGATCGAGGATCCCGAGCACGTCCTGCTCGTGAGCGTGACGGAACGTCGAACGCGCGCGGAACTCGATCGCTACGTGGCGACTCTCGGAAAGGTGGTTCGGTGATGGCCGCGATGCCCGGCGCCCGGGCGGCCTCGGCACCCCTCATGGGGCGCGAGGTCGAGCCCACGATGTTCGAGCTGTCCGTCGCGGGACGCAGCGCGGCCCAACTGCGCACGACGGGCATCGCCCCGCGCGACCTCGGCGAGATGATCCCGGCGGAGCATCTCCGGGACGCGCCGCTCGAGACGGTCGCCCTCTCCGAGCGTGACCTCGTCGGCCACGTCACGCGTCTCACGCACCGGCAGTTCTCGGTCGACCTCGGGATGTATCCGCTCGGGTCGTGCACCATGAAGTACAACCCGAAGTTCTGCGACACCGTCGCGGGGGACCCTCGGCTGGCGAGCGTGCACCCCGGGGCCCCGGCCGCGCTCACGCAGGGTTGGCTCGAGCTGCTGGTCACGCTCGAGGAGCGGCTCTGCGCGATCACGGGCATGGCGGGCGTCACCCTGCAGCCGGCCGCCGGCGCGGCGGGGGAGTTGACCGGGCTGCTGCTCATGCGCGCCTACCACGCCTCACGCGGCGACGTGCGCCGTCGGGTCATCATCCCCGACTCGGCCCACGGCACGAACCCGGCGTCGGTGACGCTCGGGGGCTACGAGGTGACGACCATCCCGTCGAACGAGCGCGGGCTGGTGGACCTGGCGGCCCTGCGGGGGGCCCTCGGGCCCGACGTCGCGGGCATCATGCTGACCAACCCCAACACCGTCGGCCTGTTCGAGGAGGAGATCGCCGAGATCGCCGAGGCCGTGCACGAGGTGGGCGGACTCCTCTACTACGACGGGGCCAACCTGAACGCCATCGTCGGCGTGGTGCGACCGGGTGACATGGGCTTCGACATCGTCCACATGAACCTGCACAAGACGTTCGCGACCCCGCACGGCGGTGGCGGTCCCGGCGCCGGGCCGGTGGCGGTGGCGCCGCACCTGGTGGAGTTCCTGCCGGGGCCACGTCCGGCGCGCCTCGCGGAGGGCTACGGGTGGCGCGAGCCCGCGCGCTCGATCGGTCGCGTCCACGGCTGGCACGGCAACGCCCTCGTCCTGGCGCGGGCGCTCGCCTACATCGAGGTCCACGGCGCCGACGGCCTCGCGCGGGTCGCCCAGCACGCCGTGCTCAACGCGAACTGGTTGCGTCGCCGTCTCGCCGCCACTCTGCCCGCTGCCTACGACCGCCCGTGCATGCACGAGGCCGTCCTCACCGCGTCACCCATCAAGTCGGCGACCGGCGTGAAGGCGCTCGACGTCGCGAAGGCCCTCCTCGACGAGGGCTTCCACGCGCCGACGGTGTACTTCCCGCTGATCGTCGACGAGGCCCTCATGTTCGAGCCGACGGAGACCGAGAGCGTCCAGACGCTCGAGGCCCTCGCGTCGGCCATCGAGTCGATCGCCCAACGCGCCGGGAGCGACCCGGAGGGCCTGCGGGCGGCCCCGCGTCACACCCCGGTGGGCCGGGTCGACGAGGCGCTCGCGGCGCGCGTGCTGAAGGCGACCGAGGACGCGGCGCGACCGCGCTGACCCCTACGATGGTCGCCATGGGGCGACCGCTGATCGGACTGACGGGGCGGCGCTGGCCGGCGCGGCGACTGGGCACGTCGGTGCCCGCGGCGATGGCCGACCTCGACGTCGACGTCCACTTCACCGATTACGGGGCGTCGGTCGCCGAGGCCGGCGGCCTGCCGGTCGAGCTCACTCGTGACGCCGACGTCGACGAGATCGTCGAGCACCTGGACGGCCTGGTGCTCTCGGGAGGCGCGGACCTCGACCCGGTCCTCTACGGCGCAGTGCCCGATCCCCACCTCGGCGAGGTGGAGCCCTCCCGCGACGCGTGGGAGTTGGCCCTCTACGCCGCGGCTCGCGCGAAGGGGATCCCGGTCCTCGGGATCTGTCGCGGCTTCCAGCTCGTCAACGTGGCCGAGGGCGGCAGCCTGCGCCAGCACGTGGAGCTGGAGGAGGGGGCCGGGCACCCGCAGTGGGACGTGAACGGTCGTCAGCCCACGCACGAGGTCCTCGTGAACGGCGGGACGATGCTCGCGCACCTCGTGCCCGAGCGCCTCGCCGTCAACTCCCTGCACCACCAGGTGGTCGAGCGGGTGGGCGAGGGGCTCCGGATCTCGGCGGTGGCGAGCGACGGCGTCGTCGAGGGCGTCGAGAGCGCTGACGGGGAGCTGCTCGCGGTGCAGTGGCACCCCGAGCTGTTGACGCGTCCCGACCCGACGTTTCGCTGGCTGGTCGAGGCGGCGCGCCGGGCCTAGAGTGCCGCGCCGAGGGCGAAGGCCCCGACGCAGAGGATCGGCGTCACCACGATGAGGGCCACCGAGTAGCGCCAGTGGTGCTCGCGCTGGAGGATGGCCGGAATGGCGAAGGCCGAGGAGAACGTCGTGAGGCCGCCGCAGAAGCCGGTGAGGGCGATCGTGTGGAGCCGGGCGTCGCCCGCGCCCGTCAGGCGGTAGGTGATCCATCCGGCCGCGAGGGCGCCGAGGACGTTCGCGCCGACCGTGGCCCAGGGGCGCGCTACCGGATGGCGACGGCGTACCGCGTACTCGAAGAGGAAGCGCAGCACGCTCCCGACGCCGCCGAAGGCCGTGACGAGGAGGAGGGTCACCGGTGGCGCCGCCGTAGGGCGAGCTCGGCCGCGACGACGCCCGAGAGTACCGAGAGCACGGCGACCACGATGCCGGCCACGACGTTGCGCTGGGTGACGTCGTTCCAGGCGACGACGAGGCTGGAGTACGAGGTGAAGCCCCCGAGGAGGCCCGTCACCGCGAAGAGCCGCCGCGGGTCGTTGGGATCGCGGCCGTGCAGGGGTCCCCGGAGCCACCGCACCGCGACGTAGACGCCGAGGGCGTTGATCACGAGGAGGGACCACGGCACCCGCGCGAGCCAGCCGGTGCCGTGGTCGACCGGCCCGTAGGTGAGCACCAGGTAGCGCACCATGGTGCCGAGAGCCCCGCCGACCAGGACGATCCCGATCGCGTAGGCGAACTCCCGGGGACGGAGCGACAGGTGCGGCGGCATGTAGCGCCCAGGATACCCACGCCGGTCACGGCACCCCCGGACCCCGTGCGTCGGGTCAAAACTTTACATAACGAACATTATCGGCGATAGGGCTGAACAATGTTGTTATAGTTGACGTCGTGCGTCGGCTCCTCGTGTCCCTGCTCCTCGTGGGCTCGGTGATCGGGACGAGCGCGTTGCCGGCCCTCGCGGACACCGGCACGTCGAACGGCCCGACGATGGCCTACGACCTGAGCGACAACGACGCGCCGCCGGCGGTGTCGAACGGCGCCTTCAACGTCATCGTGAACGTGCTGCCGGAGGGCACGGGTGGCTTCGTGCGAGTCGTCGCCCTGCCGCCCGCGAACTCGTCGGTCACTCGACTGCTCTGCAAGTACCAGCCGGTCGACACGAGCAAGAGCCGCGTCGAGTGCGCCTTCAAGTTCACGACGCCCGGGACCTGGGCCATCCGCGCGCAGTACTCGACGGACCCCTCGGTCCCGGTGAGCGCGATCGCCAACACCAACCTGCGCGTCGGCTTCTAGCCGGCCCTGCGCCGCTCGGCGTACACTTCGCCCATGAGTGGGCTCTTTGACGTCTCGGGTCGTATCGTCCTCGTCACGGGTGGCGGCCGCGGAATCGGCGAGATGATCGCCCGAGGATTCGCCGAGGCGGGCGCGACGGTCTACGTCGCCTCGCGCAAGCTGGAGGCCTGCGCGGAGGTCGCCGCGGACCTGCGCGCCGAGGGCTACGAGGTGACGGCGCTCGAGGCGAACCTGTCGACGGAGGCGGGGTGTCGAGCGCTCGCCGAGGAGATGGAGCGACGCGAGGACCGCCTCGACGTCCTGGTGAACAACGCCGGGGCGACGTGGGGGGCTCCCCTCGCCGACTACGACGACGCGGCCTTCGATCGCGTGCTCGACCTCAACGTGAAGGGGGTCTTCCACCTGACCCGTTTCCTGCGGAGCCGTCTCGAGGCGGCCGGGACGCCCGACGCTCCCGCGCGCGTCATCAACATCGGGTCGATCGACGGACTGCGGGTCCCCGCCATGTCGACCTTCGCCTACAGCGCCTCGAAGGCCGCGGTCCACCACCTCACGCGACACCTGGCCCGCGAGCTCGCCCCGGTCGTCACGGTGAACGCCATCGCTCCGGGACCGTTCGAGTCGAAGATGATGCACGCCACCCTGGAGGCCTTCGGCGACGCCATCGCGGCCGCCGCGCCGATGCGTCGCATCGGTCGCCCGGCGGACATGGCCGGTGCGGCCATCTACCTCGCCTCGCCCGCGGCGAGCTACGTCACCGGCGCCGTGCTGCCGGTCGACGGGGGCATCGCCACTCTCGCCTGATCAGCCCTTCGGTGCGGTGCCGAGCACGACGGTGAGGTGAAGGGTCCGACTCCCCCGCACGAGGCCGACCGACACCGAGTCGCCGGGGCGCAGCCCGGACAGGATGCTGGTGAGGTCGGCCGTCCCGTTGACGCTCTGGCCGTTCAGCGAGACGATGATGTCGCCCTGGCGCAGGCCCGCGCGGGCGGCCCCGGTGTTCGGGATCACGCTCATGACCACCGCACCCGTCGAGCGGGTGAAGCCGTACTCGTACTGCAGCGTCGGGGACATCGACGTCACCTCGACGCCCATGAAGGCTCCGTGGCTCACGACGCTCTCGCCGGCGAGCAGGGACGTGAGCAGGGACTCGATCGTGGAGACGGGGATGGCGAAGCCGATGTTCTGCGCGTTGGTCCCGTCCGCGAGCGTGCCGGCGACCGCCGTGTTCATGCCGATGACGTCACCCTGCGCGTCGAGCAGGGGTCCACCGGAGTTGCCGGGATTGATGGCGGCGTCGGTCTGGATCATGTTGCTCAGCGTCTCGGTGCTCGAGCCGGTGTCGGCGGTCACCGTCCGCCCGAGGGCCGACACGATCCCCTGGGTGACGGTGGGCGTCCCCGCCGCGAGACCCAGGGCGTTGCCGATGGCGACGACGGAGTCCCCCACCACCAATCGGTCGGAGTTGCCGAAGGTCACGCTCGGCAGTCCCCGGGCGTGGTCGATGCGGACGAGGGCCACGTCGTCGATGGGATTGGTGCCGACCAGGGTCGCCGGGAGGCTGGTGGTCGAGCCCGAGCGGGTGACGGTGATCGACCCCCCACCGACGGCGGCCGCGATGACGTGATTGTTGGTCACCACGAGGCCGGTGGAGCTGATGATCATCCCCGTTCCCTGGTCCTCGGTCCCCTGGCCCCGCACGTCGATCGACACGATCGAGGGCAGCACGTTCTTCACGAGCGTCGGGATGGTGAGGCCGCTGGGCAGCGCCGCGGCGGACGGGGTGCCGTTCACCGCGTTGATCGTCACCCCCCCACCCGAGTTCGTCGACGCGAAGTGGCCGGCGAGGCCGCCCACCAGGGCGGCGACGAGGAGGAGCGAGAGTCGCGACGTCCAGGGCGAGCGCGGTGAGGTGCGCATGGGGATCGGCTCGACGTCGGCGACGAGGGGCGTCCCGAGGGGAGCGGAGGCTCCCGAGGCGTCGACCTCCGTCGCGGCGGGCTCGAGGGGGTCTCCGCTCGAGGGTGACGCCGGGACGTCCTCGGGCGTCGACGCGACGGGCGTCGGGACGTCGTGCACCGTCGCGGGCGGGTCGATGCGATCGAAGGCCGGGGTCGGAACGGGATCGGCGGCGGGCTCGAACGCGTGGGGCTCGGGCGCGCCGGCGACTCCTTCGGGGGCGTCACTCACGCGACCATGCTAGAGACCCGCCGACGCCTCCCCTCCCCCGTCCGTCCCTCCCGGCCACAACGGCTAGATTGGTGCCCTATGCCACGGCGCATCGAGATCGAGATCACCAGCCTGCAGGGAGACGTCGCCACCTGGCGCGCCGCCGGGGCGAAGCTGCCCAAGGGCACTCTCTCGGCGGGTCTCGTGCCGGGCGGCCCCGTCGTCGGGACGACCTACCGAGCCGACGTGGAGCAGTTCATGGAGGGTCTCGAGGTGATCGCGGTGCTGCCCGCGAAGTCGGCCTCGCCGGAGGACCCCCGCAACGAGCGGCTCGCCATCATCCCCCGGGCGAGCGACGGTCCCGACGTCGTGGTGACCTACGCGCCGAAGGGCCGCGGACGACGGGACCGGGACGACCGGGACGGTCGCGAGGGTCGCCGCGGCGGCCGCGACGATCGTCGCGAGGGTCGCCGCTCGCGCCCGACGACGGGCGAGCGCCCGTCAGCGGGCGCGGAGGGTGAGACCTCGAAGGGGCCCCGCGGGCCGCGCCCGGCCCGGAGCGACGCCCGCCCCGACGCGCGCGGTCGCACGCCCCGCCCCGCGGGACCGCCGACCTCGACCGTGCACCGCAACGCCTTCCTCGCGACGCTGTCGCCCGAGCAGCTGCCGGTCGCCGAGCAGTTGCTGCGCGGCGGCATGCCGGCGGTGCGCGCGGCCGTCGAGGAGCAGAACCGCAACGCGACGGTCCAGGGACGGCCGACCATCGACCCGGTGACGATCGAGCGCATCGCCGAGGACCTGCTCGGGAAGACGAACCTGGCCGCGTGGAAGGACCGGGCCGCCGGCGCGGTGGCCGCGGGTCGCGAGTTGCGCCTGCGCGAGCTGCGGGCCGTGGTCACGGCCGCCAAGACGGTGTCGCTCGACGACGACGCTCGCACCCAGTTGAAGGAGCTCCAGGGCGCCCTCACGACGCGTATCGAGGCCCTGCGCACGCAGTGGACCGAGCGTCTGGAGAAGGCCGTGAGCGAGGGGCGGGTCGTCGACGCGCTCCAGCTCGTCGCGAGTCCCCCGGACTTCTCCACGCGCGTCTCGGCCGAGATGGCGACGCGCGTGGTGGCCCTCGTGTCGGAGTCGCTCACCGCGGACCAGGACCCCGCGACCTGGCGCGAGATCGTGAGCCTCGCGGCCGACACCTCGGTTCGGCGCAACATCAAGCCGGCCGGCATCCCGGGGGACGAGGAGTCCCGCGAGCTGGCCGTGAAGAACGCCGGGGCCATCCCCGAGCTGGCGAAGCTGCTCGGGATCAAGGTCCCACCGCCCCCGCCGCCGATGCGCTCGCCGCGACGGACGCCTACTCGGCGCTCATCGTAAGCAGGCGGGCTCGCCAGCCCGCCGACTCGAAGAGGGACTTCGACGCCCGATCCCCGGGTAGCGCGAGGCCGTCACGCGCCCCGGAACGGCCGCTCGTCGCCGCCGCGAGCAGTCGGCGGCCGAGACCCCGTCGGCGGGCCTCCGGAGCCACGTAGAGGGCGATGAGGCGCCTCTCGCGGACGATGGCGAAGCCGGTCGCCGGACGTCCGACGACCCACCACGTCGCTCCCCCACCCTGTGCGGGGGCCGCGTCGAGGTCCTCGAGGAGCCGACGACCACCACGGCGCGCCGCGACCTCGGTGCGCGCTCGGGCGACGAGGTCGGCGAGGTCCGTCCCCGGCCGGCGAATCCGGCGGGGGTGCGGATCCTCAGACGCAGTCACGGCAGAGCACGCGCTCCGGGTCGGCGAGCTGGCTGGTCTTCTTCAGCAGTCGGCACGATGAGCAGCGGAACTCGTCGTCCTGCTTGGGCAGGATCGTCTCGACGCCCTCGCCCGCGAGGTCGGTATCCGGGGCGCCGTCCTCGTCGTCGTCGGGGACGCTGGTGCGCAGGATGGTCTCGGCGAGCACCTCGTCGAGCGCGAGCTCGACGTCGGAGTCGTCGACCAGGTCGTCGTCGTCGTCGGCCGGGACGACGACGACGACCGCCACCTCGCCGTCGTCGGCGACGTCGTCGTCCCCGAGGTCCTCCTCGTCCTCACTGGCGGCCTCGTCGTCGGACTCGTCGTCGGCGACGTCCTCGTCGCCGTCATCGCCGACCAGCTCCTCGTCCTCGAGATCCTCCTCGAGGTCGGCGTCGCCCTCGTCGTCGAATCCCTCGTCGAGTTCCTCTTCGTCGAAGCTCTCGTCCATCTCGTCGCGCGCCATACTCACCCTTCTCAGTAGCGGTGGCAGTGTAGAGCCTCCGGCGGAGGCGTGCAGCGATACGCGTCTAGGAGGGGTGGGCGCGCGAACGGGCCTCGTGAGCCCGCCGTTCGGCCTCCAGGCGCTCCAGGTCGACGTCCCCGTAGTCGACGAAGGACATGGCGTCGGCGACGCGTCGGTGGCCGGCGGCGCGAATCTGACGGATCATCTCGTGGGCCACGCGCCGGTAGCTGGGATGGCCCTGGGGGCTGGAGCGCAGCTCGATGAGGTGCAGGGCCTCGCGGGCGTTCATCTCGATCGTGTAGCGGATCCGAAAGGCGAGGGCCACCGCGTACGGGGCCGCCTCGGGGAGGTCGCTCGCGAGGGCGTGCGCCAGGTCCCCGGAGCGCTCGAGGGAGGCGCGGTAGTCGCCCCCGAGGCCCGACTCGTCGACCAGGTCGGGGACCTCGTAGCCGAGATCGGGCCCGAGAGGCTGCCAGACGATCGTGGCCATGCGGTGGCGCTGGAGGTCGCGGAAGGCGCCGTAGTCGGTGACGAGCTCGAAGCGGTAGGTCGTGTGCTCGAAGGCCCTTCCCGGACGGTGGCGCCGGTTGGAGCGGGGGCCGACGTAGGCGCGCCAGAGCTCGTCGCGCTCCCCCTCGGCGAGGGCGACGACGTAGCGAGACGCGGCGGCGCTCGAGACGCCGGCGTGCTCGAAGACGATGGCCTCGAGGATGCGTCGCTCGCCGTCGGGGTCGTGATCCACGAGGCGCACGCGCTCGAACGACTCCTCGACCTCGGGTACCGCGGCCAGCCGCTCGGCGACGTCGAGGTCGCGCGAGCGCAGGTAGTCGACCCAGGCGCCACCGCGCTCGGGCACGTCGAGGCGCCGCAGGAACGAGGGGATCACCTTGTCGAGCTCGGCGCGCATCAACTCGGCGTACTCGCGCACCTCGCCGAGGGGGTGGGCGCGCATGCGCAGGAGCAGCAGCTCGTAGGACTGGCCCGACCCGTAGATGCCGAGGTTGGAGAGCGCCGCGGCCGGCAGCAGGCCCCGCACCGCGTCGAGGGCCTTCGCCCGCAGGGCCTGGCGGTAGACGATGTCGTCGTCGTCCGCGGTCTTCGGGAAGCGGGTCCCGAGCCAGGAGGTGAGGGCCGGCAGCAGGCGCGCGTAGGTGTCGAACATGCGGTCGAGCTCCCCGACGTACCGCGCGCCCCAGCGCGACTCCAGGATCGCCGGGTCGCGGTAGTAGCGGTAGTGGCCCGTCGAGAGGCGGCGGTCGTAGGCGAGGTAGCGCGTCGACTGCTCGAGGTAGCTCATGAGGCGGCCGTGCTCGAGGACCTTGGTGAGCACGTTGCTGGACTGCTCGCACGCCAGGTGGACGCCGCCCAGTTGGGCGACCGAGTCGTCCCCGTACTCGACGAAGACGCGCTGGTAGAGCTCGTCGGCCCGGGAGCCGCTGGTCGGAGCGCCGGGCCGCCCGGCGGTGGGGTCGAGGTCGTCGGCGAACTCGTCGAGGAGGAGCCGACGGAGGCTCTTCGAGGACCGCGAGTAACGCGCGAAGAGCGCCCCCTTCACCACCTCCGGCATGTTGACCAGGGCGAAAACGGGGCCGTCGAGGTTCGTGACGTAGTGGCGCAGGACCTCGCGCTCGTCGTCGGAAAAGGACTCGGCGACGTAGGGGTACATGGCCACTCGACCTTAGAGCGGGCCGTCCGTTCGGGGGTGGACCGTCGAGGAGTTGGCGACCACGCTGCGCAGCACGCCCTCGCGGGCGACGGTGGCGGCGCTGGCGAGGGCGGTGTCCCCGAGCCGAGCGAGCTGCTCGAGGAGATCGACCACCTGCTTCGCGTGACGGACGAAGTCGCCCGGCGAGGTCGGGCCGATCTCGGCGTCGGCGATGTCGAGGACCGTCCCGAGGGACGCTCCCCTCGCCCAGGCCGTGATCGCCGGGGAGAGGGATCCGTCGGGCTCGCGCGCGTGGGGCACCCGGTGGAGCTCCTCCACCTCCCGCAGGGCCGCGGCGACGGCCCGCAGGTCGCGGACCCGCTCGGCGAGGAGGGTGCGGCGGTCGCTGCCGACCCGGTCGGCCACGGGGCGACGGGGTCGGCGGGGCACCGGGCGGCCACCGCTCGGCGTCGGGCGTTGGCGCCGGGCCTCGTAGACGAAGGCTGACAGGAGCCCGGCGAGGGAGGCCGGCTCGAGGTCGTCGAAGATCCCCGAGCGGATCGCCTCGGCGAGGAGGAGGTCACTCTCGTGGTAGAGGGAGCGCAGCAGGTCTCCGGCCGAGGTGAGGTTCCACTCGGTCGCGTAGCCCAGCGCCTCGAGGACGCGGTAGCGGGCGCGCAGGAGCTCGCTGAGGGGCCGACGCGAGCCGGCGGGGCGTTGGCGGGCCTCGAACTGGGCGTAGGAGCGCTCGACGAGCTCGACGGCGGTCGCCTCGTCGTAGCGGGCGATCAGGTTCGCCGTGAAGTTGTAGGTCGGGCGAAAGGAGCTGTGGAGGTCCGAGGGAGGCGAGAGGGCGATGCGGGCGACGTCGGCGAAGGCGACGTCGGTCGCGAAGCAGACGACGGCGTGGCCCTCGTCGTCGAGGCCCCGCCGGCCCGCTCTCCCGGTCATCTGGGCGAACTCGCCACTCGTGAGGGGTGCCCGGCCGGCGTCGCTGTACTTCGTGAAGCGCTCGAGGACGACCGAGCGTGCCGGCATGTTGATCCCGAGGGCCAACGTCTCGGTGGCGAAGACGACGCCGAGCAGACCGCGCTCGAAGCAGGCCTCGACGATCTCGCGGAAGGCGGGGACCATGCCGGCGTGGTGCGCCGTGATGCCGTGACGGAGGCTGTCGAGGAAGTCCCCGTACTCCAGGGCGGCGAGGTCCTCGTCCGTGAAGTGGACGAGGCGGAGGTGGGCGATCTCCTCGATCCGGGCTCGCTCCTCGGAGGTCGTGAAGCTCAGCCCGTCCCGGCGGCACTGGCGGACGGCGTCGTCGCAGGCGGCCCGCGAGAAGATGAACACGATCGCTGGCAGGAGGTCCTCATTCTCGAGGGCCCGCAGCATCTCGGATCGCCGGGGGGCGCGGAAGGGCGGCGGCGGGGCGGCGTGGGAGGGGCCCCGCCACTTGGGACCCGGGCGGAATCGGCGCGACGCCTTCACCAGGTTGTCGATGCGCTTCGCCTCGTCCCCGAGACGGTGGTCGTTCAGGAGGTCGACGATCTCGGCCGTCGTCTGGCCGCGACGCACCACGGCGGCGTGGTGGTGGAGGGTGATGGGGCGCTCGGTCTCGACCACGACGGTCGTGGGGCCGCGCACCTCCTCCAGCCACTCGCCGAGGAACTCCGCGTTGCCGACGGTCGCGGAGAGGGCGACGAAGCGCACGGGGGCGGGCGTGAGGATGAGGACCTCCTCCCACACTCCCCCGCGGTAGGGATCCTGGAGGAAGTGGACCTCGTCGAGCACCACGAGGCCGAGACGACGTAGCTGGTCCGAGTCGTTGAGCAGCATGTTGCGCAGGACCTCGGTCGTCATGACGACGATCGGTGCGCCCCGGTTGACGCTGGTGTCGCCGGTGAGCAGTCCGACCTGCTCGACGCCGTAGCGCAGGCCCAGCTCGTGGAACTTCTGGTTCGACAGGGCCTTCAGGGGCGTCGTGTAGAAGGCTCGCTGCTGCAGATCGAGGGCTCGCTCGATGGCGTAGGTCGCGACCAGGGTCTTGCCCGAACCGGTCGGGGCGGAGACGAGGACGTTGACGCCGCGATCGACGGCGTCCAGGGCCGCGCCCTGGAAGTCGTCGAGTCCGAAGCCGAGGGTGTCGACGAATCGGGTGCGGGCCTCGCTCACCGCTTGAAGATCTTCCCGACGGCGATGGCGAGGAAGTAGAAGGCGACGAGCGGCACCGCGAGGGCCAGCATCGACAGCGGATCACCGCTCGGGGTGAAGACCGCCGACGCGACCGTGATGGTGATCACGGCGTAGCGCCAGCCGTGGAGCAGCGTGGCGGGACGCACGACCCGGGCGAGCTCGAGGGCGACCAGGACGACCGGGAACTCGAAGGTCAGCCCGAAGATGAGCATCATCATCACGAAGAGCCCGAGGTACTGGTTGGGGTTGTAGAAGTAGACGAGGGTGTGGCCACCGATGGACTGCAGGAAGCTGATGGCGTGGCCGAAGCTCAGGTAGGCGATGGCGACACCGGCCGCGAAGAAGACGACCGACGCGACGACGAAGGGCACGGCGTAGCGTCGCTCGGTCGCCTTGAGACCGGGCGTCACGAAGCGCCAGATCTCCCAGAAGACGACCGGAGACGCCAGGAGCAGTCCACCGAAGAGGGCGATCTTCACCCTCAGGGTGAGGCCGTCGAGCGGGTTCGTCCCGAGGAACTGGCAATGCCGCGGCGCCGCACGACAGTACGGCTCCTGGAGGACGTGGAGGATCTGGGGGTAGATCAGGAAGCAGACCACCCCGGCGACGGTGATGGCACCGGCGGAGACCAGGGAGCGCCGACGCACCTCGGCGAGGTGCTCGGCGAGGGTCATGCCCTCAGCGGCCTTGCGGAATCGGGCCACGCGGCTAGTTGAGGGAGGGGTCGACGGGACCGTCGGTCGGCGCGTTCTCGGCGCTGACTCGGGTGGGCACGGGCGTGATGAGGGGCGTGGGATCGAGGGCGCCGGGAGCCTCGGCGTCAGCGACCCCGGCGTCGGGGACCACCTCCGGTGGGGACACCGCCTCGTCGTGGGGACTCTCCTCGTCGGCCGCCGCCACGCGCTCGCGAGCCTCGGCGCGGTCCGCCAACTCGTTGAGCAGCGTGACGGGGCTACGGGCGAGGCGGGCGAGGTCGCCGGTGCTCGGCAGGTCGGGCAGGGCTTCGCGCACCTCGGTCTCGACCTTCTCCTGGAGGCGCTTGATGGCCCGCCACGTCGAACCCAGCTTGTGGGCGACCTCGGGGAGCTTGTCGGGGCCGAGGAGGATCAACACCACCGCGACCACGACGAGCACCTTGATCGGGCTCAGGCTGAACACGCCCCCATTGTAGGAGGCGGGTCTAGAGGAATCCGAGGCGCGAGAGGGGCCAGATCCGGAGGAAGACCTTACCGATCACGTACTGGCGCGGGAGCGTGCCCCACATGCGGCTGTCGCACGAGTTCGGGTGGTTGTCGCCCATCATGAAGTACGAGTTGGCCGGCACCGTCACGTTCCCGATCGGCGTGCCCAGGGGCTCGACGTGGGTCCACGTCTCCTTGAGGGGGCGTCCGTTCACGTAGATGGTGTTGCCCCGTGAGGTCAGGTGGTCGCCGGGTAGGCCGATCACGCGCTTCACCAGGTCGGCGACGGGCTCCCCGCAGTGCTCGCTGGGCGGCGCCCGGAAGACGAGGATGTCTCCCCGGTGGATCGTCCCGAAGTCGACGCTCAGCTTCGAGACGACGATCCGGTCACCGATCTGGAGAGTCGGCTCCATCGAGCCGGACGGGATGAAGTAGGTCTGGACGACGTAGGCGCGCAGGAAGAACGAGACGCCCGCCGCGATGAGGACGATGACGACCCACTCGAGGAAGCCCCGCTGGCGCTTGGACAGTCCCCGACGAGCCGGGGCCTCGGGACTCGGGGTCGGATCGACGGTCTCCGAGGTCACGGAGACAGGCTAGTCGCGCCAGGAGTTCGGGTCTCGTCGCTCCATCGAGTACAGCAGCTTGTTGAACCTCTCGTCGCTGGAGCGGAACGGGTCCTTCAGCAGGACGGTGCGCTGCAGTTCGTCGTTCAGCTTGAGGTGGACCCAGTCGACCGTGTAGTCCCGGCGCCACTGCTTGGCGGTGCGGATGAACGTTCCGCGCAGGTGGGCGCGAGTGGTGGCGGGGGGCGTCGTGGCGGCGCGGGCGATCTCCTCGTCGCCCACCATCCGGCGGGCGTGCCCGCGCGCCTGGCGGCGGTAGTGCAGGCCCCGCTCGATCGAGGTGTCGTGGTAGAGCAGGTCGATCAGGGCGATCCGGGGGTCCCCGAGAGCGACGCCGTCGCGTTCCCGCGCTCGCTCGATCAGCTGGAGCTTCGCGATCCAGTCGACGCGGTCGGCGAGGGACATCGGGTCGTGACGGTAGGTGTCGATCACCTCGCGCCACAGCCGGACCGCCTCGCGCTGGTCCGGCGGGACGTCGCGGCTCTCGACGAAGCTGGTGGCGCGCTCGCACAGGTCGTCCTGGATCTCGAGGGCGGTCATGTCCCGACCGTTCTGCAGCTTGACCGGCTCCTTGCTCCAGAGGTCGTAGGAGATGTCGCGCAGCGCGTTGATCGGCGACGCCAGCGTGAAGTCGCGCAGGACCGTGGTGCGGTCCTCGATCATGGCGAGGAGCACCGCCGCCGTCCCGACCTTGAGGAAGGTGGCGAACTCGTTCATGTTGGAATCGCCGACGATGACGTGGAGGCGGCGGTAGCGCTCGGGATCGGCGTGGGGCTCGTCGCGCGTGTTGATGATCGGTCGGCTGCGCGTCGTCGCCGAGCTGATCGACTCCCAGATGTGCTCGGCTCGCTGGCTCATCGAGAAGACCGAGCCGCGCGGCGACGTCACGACCTTGCCGGCACCGGCGAAGATCTGCCGAGACACGAGGAACGGGATGAAGACCTCCTCGAGGCGCGACAGGTCGTCGACCCGCTCGATGCAGTAGTTCTCGTGACACCCGTACGAGTTGCCGGACGAGTCGGTGTTGTTCTTGAAGAGGAAGATGTCGCCCCGCACGCCCTCGTCGATCAGCTGCTGCTGGGCGTAGCCGACGAGCTCTCGCAGGATGGCCTCGCCGGCCTTGTCCTGGGCGACGAGGTCGCGCAGGTCGTCGCACTCGGCCGTCGCGTACTCGGGGTGGCTGCCCACGTCGAGGTAGAGGCGGCTGCCGTTCTCGAGGAAGACGTTGCTCGAGCGTCCCCAGGCGACCACCCGTCGGAAGAGGAAGCGCGAGACCTCGTCGGGGCTGAGTCGGCGTTGCCCCTTCAGCGAGAAGGTGATGCCGTACTCGGTCTCGATCCCGACGATGCGCCGCAGCATGTCAGTCCGTCAGGAGCGTGGCGACCTCGGCGTCGCTCAGTCGGACGAACGTGCGACGGCCCCCGCGGTCCTCGAGGATGCAGACCTCGAGGTCCTCGACCGGGATCGTGCGCTCGGGGCCGGCGAGGGCCGCGACGGCGTGGCGCAGCGTGGTCGCGAGTCCGTCGGGTTCGGCCTCGGAGGCCTCGAAGCGCGAACGGATCGTCTCGGCGTCGCCGCCCAGCACCGCGAAGTGCGGCTCGTCGGTCAGGGTGCCCTCGTAGGCGACGCGGTAGAGCTTCGTGGGCCGTAGCGTCCCACCCAACTGGGCGACGAGGATCTCGACCTCCAGTGGCTTGGGTCCCTCGGTGAACATGTCGCCGATGTGCTGGGCGTAGTAGTTGGCGAGCGCGCGAGCGTCGACGTCCTCACGCGAGTACGTGAAGCCCGTGCCGTCGGCCCAGCGGATCCCGGCCTCGCGCAGGCGGTCGAACTCGTTGTAGCGACCGACGCCGGCGAAGGCGATGCGGTCGTAGATCTCGGAGATCTTGTTCAGCGACGCCGAGGGGTTCTCGGCCACCATCACGACGCCGACGTCGTAGATCGCGGCGAGGATCGACCGACCTCGAGCGATGCCCTTCTGGGCGAACTCGGCGCGGTCGTTGATGAGCTGCTGGGGCGAGACGTAGAAGTAGTTGCTCATCGCAGCGTGCCCCCCGCGACGCCGGAGGTCGCGGCCCGGCGCTCCTGGATCGTACGGAAGCGGGCGGCGACGTCGTCGCTCGGGAGTTCGGTGAAGCCGCGCTCGTCGAGGACGACCATCATCGGGTAGATGCCGCGAACGAAGTCGGGACCGCCGGTCGCGGGATCGTTGTCACCCGCCTCGTAGAGGGCCAGGGCTCCTAGGTCGAGGGCCTCCTCCAGCGAGAGGTCGGCGCGGAAACCCAGGCGCAGGGCGCTCTCGGCGAAGGGCGAGCCCGACCCGATCGTGGCGAAGTCCTGGCGCTCGTAGCACCCGCCGGCGCCGTCGTACTCGAAGACCCGTCCGCGGCGGTGACTGGGATCCCACCCCGCGAGGAGGGGGATCACGACGAGCGGCGTGCCGAGGTTGTTGCGCTGGATGATCGGCGACAGGTAGTTCGCCTTGCCCTCCAGGCTGAGCGCCGTGTCGGTCATCTTCTCGTAGTGCTCGAAGCTCAACTGGGCCATCCGGATGAACTCCATGCCCCGCGCGGCGCTCCCCGAGATGGCGAGCGCGGTGTACCGGTCGGCCGCCTCGATCTTGCGGACGTCCCGACTGGCCACGTAGTTGGCCGTCGCCTGGCGGTCGCCCACCATCACGACCCCCTCGGCGTAGCGCAGGGCCACGACCGTGGTCGCGTGCGGTGAGAGGGCCTCCGATCGGGCGGTGACGCTCACGAGTCCCTCCCGCTCGGCGTAGGCGAGGAAGGAGGGGCCGGGGTCGTCCTGAGCGCCGTAGAGCGGCAGTCCCACTACTCACCGCCCTTCTGCACGTAGTTGCGGACGAACTCCTCGGCGTTCTCCTCGAGGACGTCGTCGATCTCGTCGAGGAGCTCGTCGAGATCGGCCTTCAGGCGCTCGCCCTTGGTCGTGTCGACCGACACCTCCGCGGGCGCGGCGCCCGGGCGGGTCGATCGGTTCCGCTGGATTCGCTCTTGCTCACTCATGCCCTCTGTTCTACCCGTCCAGAGCCCGTAAGAGGTCCACGGCCGTCGGGCAGCGCTCGAAAAGATCTCGGGTGAGCGACGCCGTGCCCCGGCGGGGGTCGCTCATGGGCACCCGTCGCAAGGGCCCCTCCCCCAGGTCGAAGACGACGGAGTCCCAGTTGGCGGCGACGACCTCGGCGGGGAACTGGGCGACACAGCGTCCCCGGAAATACGCACGCGTCGACTCCGGCGGCTCGGCGACGGCCCGCTCGACGGCGGCGCGATCGACGAGAGGACGCAGGCCGACGCGATCCGCGAGGGAGCGCTCGGGGCGCAGGTCGTGGTACTGCAGGTCGATCGCCCGCAGTCGGGCGTCGGTCGCCGCCAGTCCGTAGCGCTCGCGGTACCCCTCGACGAGACGGCGCTTGGCGACCCAGTCGACCCGGTCGGCGACGCCGTCGGGGTCGTCGCGGACTCCGTCGAGCATCTCGCGCCACTCCCCCATCACGGCGGCGACCTCGCCCTCGTCGGCGACGGCCGCTCCCCCGCCCCGGGACACGTAGCGGGCGGCGGACGCGTAGAGGGCGTCCTGGAGGTCCCATCCGGTGACGCGGCGCCCGTCCTCCAGCTCGACCACGGCTCGCAGCGTCGGGTCGGCCGCGATGAGGCGCACGGCGTGCACGGGCGCGCTCGGGGGTGCGGGGAAGGCCGCCGGCCCCTCGTCCTCGAGGAGGGCGAGCAGCAGGGACGTCGCGCCCAGCTTCACGAACGTGGCCGTGGCGCTGCGATTGGCGTCGCCGATGATGACGTGGAGGCGCCGAAATCTCTCGGCGTCCCCGTGGGGCTCGTCTCGGGTGTTGACGATGGGGCGCCGCAGGGTCGTCTCGAGGCCGACTACCTCCTCGAAGAACTCCGCCCGCTGACTGATCTGGAACGCGGGGTCGAGGCGCTGTCCGGCCTCGGTCTCCGCCCCGACCTTGCCCGCGCCGAGGATGACCTGACGCGAGACGAAGTGGGGAACCATGGTGCGCACGAGATCGGCGAAGGGAACGTCCCGCGCCACGAGGTAGTTCTCGTGGGTCCCGTAGGAGTTGCCCTTGCCGTCGGAGTTGTTCTTGTAGACGGTGATCGCACCCGCCCCGTCGAGGCCCTCGTTCGCGACCCGTTGCGCGCGACGCAGGATCTCCTCGCCCGCGAGGTCGAAGAGGGTCGCCTCGAGGGGCGTGCGGCACTCCGGCGACGAGTACTCGGGGTGGGCGTGGTCCACGTAGAGCCGGGCTCCGTTGCGGAGGACGGCGTTCGCCAACTGGGTCTCGACGACGGGGGCGAGGCTGCCTCGGCGGGCGAGGCCCCGGGCGTCGAGGTCGGGGGACTCGGCCTCGAAGTCCCAGTCGACCCGCTCACCGCGGCGGGCGTAGGCCGAGACGACCAGGCTCGAGGCGGTGACGGGGTCACGATCGGGCCCCCCGACCACCCCGTACTCGGTCTCGATGCCGAGGACCTTCTCCAGGGCCATGCGCTACAGGTACTGGCCGGTGCCGACGTGCTGGATCGAGCGACCGCCGGTGGGCTCCGCGGCGTCGCGGTTGATCAGGGTGCGGATGAACACGATCCGCTCGCCCTTCTTGCCCGAGATGCGGGCCCAGTCGTCGGGGTTCGTGGTATTGGGCAGGTCCTCGTTCTCGCGGAACTCTTGGCGCATCGACGAGAGCAGGTCCTCGGGTCGCAGCCCCCGGTGTCCGGTCGCGATCTCGCGCTTCACGGCTGTCTTCTTCGCCCGACGGACCACGTTCTCGATCATCGCGCCCGACGCGAAGTCCTTGAAGTAGAGGACCTCCTTGTCGCCACCCTGGTAGGTCACCTCGAGGAAGCGATTGTCGTCGTCGATCCGGTAGAGCGCCGCGACGGCCTCCTCGATCAGGACGCGCACGGCCTTGTCGCGGTCGCCCCCGCCACGTTCGGCGACGAAGTCGGGGTCGAGGGGGAGCTCGGCGTGGAGGTACCGCTCGAAGATCTGGGCCGCGGCGCCCTCGTCGGGTCGCTCGATCTTGATCTTCACGTCGAGACGACCCGGGCGCAGGATGGCGGGATCGATGAGGTCCTCGCGGTTGGTGGCGCCGATGATGATCACGTCGCGCAGCGACTCGACCCCGTCGATCTCGGCCAGGAGCTGCGGGACGATCGTGGACTCCATGTCCGAACTGATGCCCGTGCCGCGCGTGCGGAAGAGCGAGTCCATCTCGTCGAAGAAGACGATCACCGGGACGCCCTCCTCGGCCTTCTCCCGGGCCCGCTGGAAGACGAGACGGATCTGGCGCTCGGTCTCCCCCACGTACTTGTTGAGCAGCTCGGGACCCTTGATGTTCAAGAAGTACGAGCGGGCGTGAGCGTCCCCGCGTAGCTGGGCCACCTTCTGCGACAGGGAGTGGGCCACGGCCTTCGCGATGAGGGTCTTGCCGCACCCCGGGGGCCCGTAGAGGAGGATTCCCTTGGGCGCGGGCAGCTCGTAGTCGGTGAAGAGCGACCGATGGAGGTAGGGCAGCTCGACGGCGTCGGTGATGAGCTCGATCTGATCGTCGAGCCCTCCGACGTCCTCGTAGGAGACCTCGGGGACCTCCTCGAGGATCAGGGTCTCGGCCTCCTGTCGCGGGAGGCGCTCGACGAGGAGGTTGGAGCGGGCGTCGAAGAGCAGGCTGTCGCCGCTGCGCAGTCGCACGCCCCGCAGGGCGTCGGCGAGCTCGACGACTCGCTCCTCGTCGGTGCGGGCGTAGATGATGACGCGACGCTCGTCGAGGACCTCCTTCACGGTGACGACCTCGCCCTGCCCGTCGGGCTGGCGAACGGCCACGACGGTGAACGACTCGTTGAGGACCACCTCGTCGCCCCGCGCCACGCTCTGCGCGTCCACGCTCGGGTGCATCGCCACGCGCATCTTCCGTCCGGAGGCGTAGATGTCCACGGTGCGGTCATCGTTGAAGTTGACGAAGGTCCCGTAGACGGCGGGAGGCTGGGTCAACTTCTCGACCTCGTCGCGCAACGCGGCGATCTGGTCGCGCGTCTGCTGGATGGTGATGGTCAGCTTCTCGTTGTTCGAGCGGGCCTGCGCCAGCAGGGACCGCGCCTCGCGCAGCTGCTCCTCCAGGGCGTCGAGACGTCGCCGCTCGGTGGTGGCCTCGGCCGACCAGGTCGGGATGGACTCGTGAGAGGGGTCGTCGCGGTGATCACGGCGTTCCATGACGTCACCCTAGACCGGCCCCCCACGACGCGACGAGCGGCCCTCCCGCGGGCGGGCCACTAGAGTGGCTGCCCAAGGGCGCCCAGGAGGACGTTGGCATGAAGGTGTGGATCGATCAGGACCTGTGCACCGGCGATGGTCTCTGCGAGGAGATCTGTCCGCCGGTGTTCACGCTGCTGGACGACGGCCTGGCCTACGTCAAGCAGGGCGACCAGGTGCTGAGCAACCCCGGCGGCGCCCAGGGCGTGGCGGTGGTACCGGTGGAGCTCGAAGACGCCGTGACCGAGGCCTCCGAGGAGTGTCCCGGCGAGTGCATCTTCATCGAGCGCGACTGATCGCTCGCCTCACCCCTCGGCGACGCGCCGGGCCGAGGTGAGGAACCCGGTGTGCGCCACCATGCGGTGGTCCGGACGGACCGATCGGGCTTCGACGTGCCAGGTCCGCCGCAGGATCTCCACCGACTCGGCGAGGGCGAACGGGTGCTCGGCGAGGGCCAGGCGCAACTGCTGGACCTGGTTGATCGTCGGCAGATAGGCGAGGAAGACGCCGCCGGGGCGCAGGGCGTGCACGGCGTGGGGGACGACCAGCCAGGGTTCGGGCATGTCGAGGACGATCCGATCGAAGGGCCCGTGGTCGATGCCGGCGGTGACGTCGCGGATGTGGATGTCGTAGGCGACGTCGTCGCCGAGCAGGGACGTGACGTTGGTCCGCGCGGTCTGGGCGAACTCTTCGCGGATCTCGTAGGCGGTGACCCGTGCGCCGGCGCGCAACAGCGTCATCGAGAGGGCTCCCGAACCCACGCCCGCCTCGAGGACCTCGTGGCCCGGGGCGATATCGGCCTGGAGCAGGATCGCCCCGAGGTCCTTCGGGTAGATGACCTGGGCTCCCCGGGGCATCTTCAGCACGACGTCGGCCAGGGTGGGACGCACGACCAGGAATCGGCGCTCGCCCGTGCGGATCGTCGATCCCTCGGAGCGTCCGATGATGTCGTCGTGCGGGAGGATCCCGGCGTGCGTGTGAAACGAGGCTCCCTCGCGCAGGGTCACCAGGTACCGCCGGTCCTTGGCGTCGATCAGCATCACCCGCTCGCCGACGCCAAGTATCTCCCTCACGATCGCGCCCCCCGGCGCCGCGTGGCGGCGTCGAGGAGACGCAGGGCACCCACGACGCCGGCCACCAGGGCCCAGCGCGAGGAGCGCAGCACGATCGAGCGTCCGCCGACCACCCCGAAGGCGGTGCGCAGCAGCCGCCGCGCGATCATCGCTTCGCCGCGGCGCGGCGGCGACGCCGCCCTCGCCAGAATCCCCAGACGAATCCGAGCAGGGTGCCGCCCGCGCCGGCGAGCGCGACGTTGACGGGGTCGTCGCGCAGCGTCGGAGGCTGCGCGGGCACGATCGCCCGGACGGCCTTCTCGAGGTCGCGCCGCGCCGACGAGGTCACGACGCGTCGTCCTTCAGCCGCCGACGCACCGACGAGTCGGCGACGATGCGCCAGACGGTGATCGCGAGCACGGCGATGGCCGCGACGGCGACCGCGAGGTACGGGATCCACGACAGCGACCCGTTCATGACCGAGAACGACTGGAGGAATCGGAGCAGCCCGATCAGCAGCATGAGCAGGCCGAAGCCGACGAGGATGCTGCCGAGGAGGCCGAACGCCGCGAAGCGGGCGACGGCGACGAGGGGGGCCACCGTCTCCTCGCGCAGGTAGCGCCCCAGGGCGTCCTTCGCCTCCTGGGCGTCGCGACGGATGGTCGCCCCGCGAATCAGCCGGCGCCAGGTGGGCGTGTCCACGGTCCTCAGCCTACTCAGCGCGCTCGCGCGAGAGGTACGTCGAGCTCGCCGTCGCGAGGAGGCGTCCGGCCCCGTCGGTACAGCGCGCCTCCACCACGGTCACGTGGCGTCCCGCGCGCACGACGCGCGCCGTGCAGACGACCTCGTCGCCCGGGCGCACCGCGCGGAGGAAGGAGATCCGCAGGTCCGTGTTCGCCACGAAGACCCGACCCGGAGCGGCCGTGACGGCGGCGGCGCCCATCGCCGAGTCGGCGATGGCGGCGAGGAAGCCGCCCTGGACGAGGCCCGCCGGGTTCGCGAATCGCTCGTCGAGCCGCGCGCGCCACGCGCTGGCCCCCTCCTCCGGCGACTCGACTCGGGTGAGCCCGAGGGTGAGGTCGCAGTTCGGCGGCACCTGGATCACGGCTCGAGGCTACCGGGGGCCGGTTCGAGGGGACGGGTTCAGTACTGTCGTAGGCATGGCCGACCCACTCTTCCCCGGCGCCACGGACCTCGAGGGTCGGGCGATTCGACAGATTGCCGCACTGGCGATGGACGCCCCGGCCCACGCGAAGTCCGGCCACTCGGGCACGGCGATGGCGCTCGCGCCCCTCGGGGTCATGCTCTTCTCGCGCCTCCTGCGCCACGACCCGACCGATCCGCAGTGGCTCGATCGGGACCGCTTCATCCTGAGCCTGGGCCACGCCTCGATCCTGCAGTACGGCCTCGCGCACACCTTCGGCTACGACCTCTCCGTCGAGGACCTGCGGGCCTTTCGCCAGCTCCACTCCCGCACGCCGGGGCATCCGGAGCGGGGGGTGGCGCCGACGGTCGAGGTCACGACGGGACCCCTGGGCCAGGGGCTCGCGAACGGGGTGGGGATGGCCATCGCCGAGCGAGTCCTCCGTGCGGAGTACGGCGACGACCTGGTCGACCACCGGGTGTGGGTGATCGCCGGCGACGGCTGCCTCGAGGAGGGCATCAGTCACGAGGCGGCCTCGTTGGCCGGCTCCCTCGGGCTCGGGCGCCTCATCGTCGTCTACGACGACAACCACATCACGATCGACGGGCCGACGGAGCTGGCGCTGCGCGACGACGCCCCGGCCCGCTTCCGCGCCTACGGCTGGAGGGTGATCGACGTCGGCGAGCACGCCCACGACCTGGATGTCCTCGAGGCGGCGGCGCGCGAGGCGTGCGAGGACGTCGGCCGGCCGACGCTCATCGTCGTCCGCTCCCACATCGGTTTCCCCTCCCCCACGATGATGGATCGCCGCGAAGCGCACGGGAGCCCGTTCAGCGTCGACGCGATCTCGGAGGCGAAGGCCATCCTGGGCGTCGAGGACCGCCCCTTCGCCCTCGACCCCGAACTGCCGGCGCAGATGCTCTCGAGTCTCGGCGCGGGTCGTGATGCGCGGACGCGGTGGGAGGCGAGCATGGTCGCCGCGGGAGAGCGGGGCGAGCGACTGCGCACCCAGTTCGCGACGGCGGGCGCGCTGTCCCTCGCGGGTGGGGTCGAGGAGTTCACCGGGGGCCCGGTCGCGACGCGCAAGGCCCTCCAGCGTGCCATGGACCAGCTGGCTCCGCACGTGTCGGGCCTGACGGCGGGCTCGGCCGACCTGACCGACAACACCGGCGTCCTGCTGCGCCAGGGTGGCCCGCAGGGCCGCGACAACCCGGGGGGGCGTCAGATCCACTACGGGATTCGCGAGTTCGCCATGGGGGCCATCCTCGTGGGACAGGCCCTGCACGGCGGGATACGGCCGGTCGGATCCACCTTCCTCGTCTTCGCCGACTACGCGCGACCGGCCGTTCGACTGGCGGCGCTCAGCGACGCCAGCGTCCTGTTCGTCTTCACCCACGACTCGGTGGGCGTCGGCGAGGACGGTCCGACCCACCAGCCCGTCGAGCACCTCATGTCGCTGCGGGCCATACCCGGCCTGCACGTGGTGCGCCCGAGCGACGCCAACGAGACCCTCGCCCTCGTGGAGGGATTCTTCCGCGATCCCCATCCGGCTCCGACGGCCCTGGCCCTCTCGCGCCAGGACCTGGCGCTGCTCGAGGGGGAGGCCGCCGCGGCGTCTCGCGCGGGGGCCGCGCGGGGCGGCTACGCCGTGCGGGAGCGCCCCGATGCGGACCTCAGCCTGCTCGCGACCGGCTCGGAGGTCGCCCTGAGCCTCGCCGCGGCCGAGCGACTCGAGGAGGCGGGGCTCCACGTTCGCGTGGTCGCCCTCCCCTGCTGGGAGTGCTTCGCGCACCAGCCCGCGGAGTACCGCGAGGCGGTCCTCGGCACGGTGCCTCGGGTCGCGGTCGAGGCGGGGGTGACGCTCGGGTGGTCGCGCTACGCGGACTACGCGATCGGCATCGACAGCTTCGGCGTCTCCGCGCCGGGGCCGGAGGTCTTCGCGCACTTCGGATTCACGCCAGAGGGCGTGAGCGAGCGGGTGCGCGCCTGGTGGGAGGCACGGTGACCCGACTGCTCGAACTGTACGGCCGCTACGGCCAGAGTCCCTGGATCGACAACATCCGGCGCGACTGGCTGGAGGACGGGACTCTCGCCGCCCTCGTGCGCGACGGGGTCCGGGGCGTCACGTCCAACCCCTCGATCTTCGCGAAGGCCCTCGCGACCTCGGACGCCTACGACGATCGAATCGCCCGCGTCGGTCGCGTCGGGGACGTCGAGGCGGTCTTCGAGGCCCTCGCCGTCGAGGACGTGCGCGACGCCTGCGACGTCCTCGCTCCGGTCCACCTCGCCTCGCACGACGAGCGCGAGTCGGGACGGCGTCGCTACCTCGACGGATTCGTCTCGCTCGAGGTGTCGCCGCGGCTGGCGCACGATGGCGCGGCCACGGTCGACGCTGCTCGGCGGCTCGCGGGCGCCGTAGGACGCCCGAACCTGATGGTGAAGATCCCGGCGACGCGTGAGGGCCTGCCGGCCGTCTCGGCGGTGCTCGCCGAGGGCATCAACGTCAACGTCACGCTGATCTTCTCGGTGGAGCGCTACGTCGCCGTGGTGGACGCCTGGATGGCCGGACTCGAGGCGGCCCTCGCCGCCGGTCGCAACATCGCCGAGATCGCGAGCGTGGCGTCGTTCTTCGTCTCGCGGGTCGACACCGCGGTCGACGCGGCCCTCGCGCCCGGGGACCCGCGTCGCGGGACGACCGCGATCCACCAGGCGGCGGCCGCCTACCGCGCCTACCGCGGTGCCGTCGCGTCCGAGCGAGCCGACGTGCTCCTGCGTGCGGGGGCTCAGGTTCAGCGGCCGCTGTGGGCGTCGACCTCGGTGAAGAATCCCGACTACGACGAGTTGCTCTACGTGGACAACCTGGTCGGCGATGAGACGGTCAACACCATGCCCGACGCAACCCTGAACGCCGCCGGGCAGCGGGGCCGCTTCGAGAGGTCCCTGCTGCGCGACGCGCCGAGCACGATGCGCGCCGCTGACGCCTTCGACCGGCTCGGCGAGGAGGTCGATCTCGCGTCGATCACCGACCGCCTCGAGGTGGAGGGGGTGAAGGCCTTCGTCGACTCCTACGAGGAGGTCCTCGCGACGGTGGCCGCCAAGGCGGCCCCGTGAGGTCCGTCGCCGACGCCCTGCTCGCGGGAGACCCCGCACTCTTCACGGGCGACACGGCCCGTCACGCCCTCGGCTGGCTCGACCACGTCGATCGCTACCTCGGGGAGTGGCTCGACCGAGCGTCGGTCGACCTGCCACGCCGCCACGAGCGGGTGCTGCTGCTGGGGATGGGCGGTTCGTCGTCGCCGGCACGCTTCTACGCCGACGAGAGGCCCGGGGCGGCGATGACGGTCCTCGACACCTCCAATCCCGACACGGTGGCGGCGACGGACTTCTCCCGTGCGATGGTGATCGCGTCCTCGAAGTCGGGGACGACGGTCGAGACCCAGACCCTGCTCGCCCACGCGCTCGCCCACGGCGCGAACGAGCGTGACGTGGTGGTGATCACCGATCCCGGGACGACGCTCGACGAGTGGGGCCGCAGCGCGGGGGCCCACGTCATCCACGGTGACCCCGCGACCGGCGGTCGCTACTCGGCCCTCTCTCCCTTCGGCCTGGTGCCCGCCCTCTACTGCGGGTGGACCCCGGAAGAGTTGCGGGCGGCGCACCGCCCCCTCGACCGCGCTCGCGTGGAGGACCTCATCGCACGGGCCGAGAGTGACCTCTTCGCCCTCGACGAGGGAACGGGCACGTTCGGGCTGCGGGGCGACCCGGCGACCTCGGGCGGCGCCCTCTGGCTGGAGCAGCTGGTCGCCGAGAGCACCGGGAAGGTGGGTCGCGGGTACATCCCGCTCGTCGAGGGAGAGGGTGAACGGTATCGAGTGGCGGAGATGCTCGACTACCAGGTGCTCACGGCGCTGCTCGCTCGGCGCCTCGGTGTCGACCCGTTCGACCAGCCGAACGTGGAGTCGGCGAAGAGGGCCGTCTTCCGCCTCCTCGGCGTCGGTGCGGAGGATCCCGTCGTCGACGGGGACGATCCCCGGCGGGTCCTCGCGAGCCCGGCCCGATTCAGGACGCTGCAGGTCTACGGCCCGATCGCCCTGGCCGAGGCGGTCGCCCCCCTGCGCGCCGCCGTCGAGCGGGTCTACGGCCCGACGACGGCCAACCTCGGTCCGCGGTACCTGCACTCGACCGGACAGCTGCACAAGGGCGGACCGTCCTGCGCGGCGGTGCAGGTGATCGTGCGTCCGCGCACCGCTCCCCAGCGGATCCAGGGCCGTCACTACAGCTTCCACGACCTGCACCGGGCCCAGGCCCGGGCCGATCTGCTGGCCATGCGGGAGGCGGGACGCGCGGCGGCCGTGGTCGAGGTCGACGACCTGGACGAGGCGCGCGCGCTGCTCGGCGCCGAGTGAGCCCCGGCGGGGCCGTTAGGATGCGGCCATGACGCTGATCGGGGACGTCAACACGTCCGACCTGGTCGCGGCGGGGGCGGCGGAGCTCGCGCCCGACGCGTACGCCGTTGCTCGCCGCCACCACGGGTACGTGGTGACCTATTCGCCCAAGGTCTTCATCCCCCTGACGCAGCTGTGTCGCGATCGCTGCGGCTACTGCACCTTCGCGCAGGCCCCCGCGCGCCTGACGGCGCCCTACCTCGCCCTCGACGAGGTCATGGAGATCGCGCGACGAGGGCAGGCGGCGGGCGTCACCGAGGCGCTCTTCACCCTGGGCGAGCGACCCGAACTGCGCTACGACGAGGCGGCGCGATGGCTCGCGGCCCGGGGCTACCGCTCCACGGTCGACTACGTGGCGGCGGCGGCCCAGATGGTGCTCGAGGGGACCGGGCTGCTCCCCCACGCCAACGCGGGGGCCCTCTACCCCCACGAGCTGGCCCAGCTCCGGCGTGTGGCGGCCTCGCAGGGGATGATGTTGGAGACGTTGGCCGACGTGCCGGCCCACCGCCTCTCCCCGGACAAGTCCCCGGAGCGGCGACTGGCCACGCTCGACGCGGCCGGGGAGCTGGGCGTCGCCTTCACCACGGGGCTCCTCGTCGGCATCGGGGAGAGCCGCGCCGACCGCGTCGAGACGCTGCTCGCGATCGCTCGCTCGCACGAGCGCTACGGGCACGTTCAGGAGGTCATCGTCCAGAACTTCCTGCCGAAGGCGCGAACGGCGATGGCCCAGGCGCCGGCCGCCGACCCCGAGGAGTTCCGCTGGGCGATCGCGGCGGCCCGCCTACTGCTCCCGCCCGAGATCCACCTCCAGGCCCCGCCCAACCTGAGTGACGAGCCCGCGGGCCTGCTGGCCTTCGGGATCGACGACTTCGGCGGGATCTCCCCCGTGACGCGCGACTTCGTGAACCCGGAGCGTGCCTGGCCGGCCGTCGAGACCCTGCGGACCGAGGTCGAGGCCCAGGGCCTGCACCTCGTGCCCCGGCTCACGATCTATCCCGAGCACGCGCGTCGGGAGGAGCAGTTCCTGGACGAGGCGGTGCGCACGCCGGTACGAGTCCTCTCGGACGCGACCGGACGGGCTCGCGAGGACGACTGGGTGGCGGGCGCCGACGCCGAACCACCGGTCCGTCGGACCGGGACCACGACGCCCGACGTGCGACGCATCCTCACCCAGTACACGCCGGGTGACTCGCTCCGTCGCGAGGACCTGATCACCCTGTTCACCGCGCGCGGGGGCGACGTCGACGCCATCGCCACCCTCGCCGACGAGGTGCGCCGCGACCGCGTGGGCGACGACGTCACCTTCGTCGTCAATCGCAACATCAACTACACGAACGTCTGCACGTTCAAGTGCCGGTTCTGCGCCTTCTCGAAGGGGCCGCTCTCGCTCAACCTGCGGGGCGAGCCGTATCTGCTGACGTTGGACGAGATCGGCGAGCGGGTTCGCGAGGCACGAGAGCGCGGGGCGACCGAGGTCTGCCTCCAGGGTGGGATCCATCCGAACTTCGACGGTGACTACTACCTCGAGGTCGTTCGGGCCGTCCACGCGGCGTCCCCGGACATGCACATCCACGCCTTCAGCGCGCTCGAGGTGTTCGAGGGCGCACGGCGCTCGGAGCAGGACCTCGAGACCTACCTCACCCGACTGCGGGACGCGGGCCTGAAGACGCTCCCGGGCACGGCGGCCGAGATCCTTCGCGACGACGTGCGACAGGTGCTCTGTCCGGACAAGATCACCACGGAGCAGTGGATCAGCGTGCACCGGGCGGCTCACCGGGTCGGACTGCGCTCGAACATCACGATCATGTTCGGGGCCGTGGAGGATCCCGGTGCGTGGGCCGATCACCTACTGGTCACGCGTCGCCTGCAGGAGGAGACGGGGGGCTTCACGGAGTTCGTCCCGCTCCCCTTCGTCCACATGGCCACGCCGCTCTTCCTGCGCGGCCGGGCCCGCCGGGGCGGCACCTTCCGGGAAGTCCTGCTGATGCACGCCGTCGCTCGGCTCCACTACGCGACGCTGATCGACAACATCCAGGTGAGCTGGGTGAAGCTCGGCGTCGACGGCGTACGACGGATCCTCCAGTCGGGGGCCAACGACCTCGGGGGGACGCTCATGGAGGAGAACATCTCCCGCGCGGCCGGCGCAACCCACGGCCAGGAGCTCGACGCGAGCGCCCTCGCCGAGGTCGTCGCGCCACTCGGTCGGCCCCTCGTGCAGCGCACCACGCTCTACGGTCGGCCGTGACGGACCCGTCGGTCGAGGAGTTCCTCCTGCGCAGCGGTCTCGCGCGAGAGCTGGACGACGCGCAGCTCGACGAACTGCGGACCCTGCTTGGTGACGTCACCAGCCTGGCGCGGGCCGGTGGTGGCGTGCGCGACCTGGCCGTCGCCTCGCGGTCGATGCGTGAGCTGCTCGACGCCGCCCGCGTCTTCTCGCCCTGGCACGATCGACCCAAGCTCACGGTGTTCGGTTCGGCCCGCGTCGCTCCCGGCTGCGCCCTCTACGAGCAGGCGCGGCACCTCGCCGCCGAGATGGTCGCCCGGGGATGGATGGTCGTCACGGGCGCGGGACCGGGCATCATGGCCGCGGCGTCGGAGGGTGCCGGGCGCGACGGGGCCCTCGGCGTCAACATCACTCTGCCCTTCGAGCAGTCCCCGAACCCCTACGTCGACGCGGACTCCCGACTCGTCGAGATGAAGTACTTCTTCACCCGCAAGGTCGCCCTCACCAAGGAGTCGCGAGCCTTCGCGTTCTTCCCGGGTGGGATCGGCACGATGGACGAAGCCTTCGAGATCCTCACGCTGATCCACACCGGCAAGACCACCCCGGCCCCACTGGTGCTGGTGGACCAGCCCGGGGGCGAGTACTGGACGCGGTGGTGGGAGTTCATGCGCGACGCCGTGATCCACGGCGGCTACCTCGAGGCCGACGCCGCCCGACTCGTCGCGTTCTGCCACGACGTCGACGGGGCCCGGGCCGCGATCGAGCACTTCTACCGACACTTCCGTGACGTGCGACGCGGTGACGGTCGGGCGACGATAGATCTCGATCGTCCCCTGCGCCCCGACGAGGTCGACCGCCTGAGGGACGTCGTGCCGGCCTTCGCGGCCGGAGAGGGCTTCGTCGTCGGCCCCGGTGCGTCGGTGACCTTCGATTTCGACGGTCGCCGGTTCGTCGAGCTGCGCCGGCTGATCGACGCGATCAACGACCTGGACTAGTCGTCGTCCCGCGCACGAGCAGCGACGGGACGATCTCGTCGATGTCTCCGCGCACCACCAGGCGAGCGACGTCGTCGAGCCGGGTGGGCTCCGCGTTCACGATGACGAGGTCGCGTCCCGAGCGGGCGAGGTCGTCGGCGAGCTGCGCCACGGGCCGGACGCTCAGGGTCGAGCCCACGGCGAGGAGGAGGTCGGCTCGCGCAAACCAGTCGATGGCGCGCTCCCAGTCGGCGGGATCGAGGGCGTCACCGAAGCGCACGATGTCGACGGAGAGGACTCCGCCGCACGGCCGGGCGTCGATCGTCTCCTCGCAGCGGGGGTCGGGGTCCCCGCGGCGCACGCGGTGGACGACGCGGTCCGTCGGCCCGCGAGCCCCACAGGTCAGGCAGCGAGTCCGGTCGAGGCGCCCGTGGATCTCGACGAGTCGCTCCGGCGGGGTCCCGGCGGCGCGGTGCAGGCCGTCGACGTTCTGGGTCACGATCCCGAGGAGGTCGCCCCGCCCCGCCGCGAGGGCGAGGGCGAAGTGGGCCCGGGTGGGGATCGCGGGCGCCCGGGCGGGATCGCTGAGGCGGCGCCAGGCCGCGCGCCGGACGAGCGCGTCGGAGCGATAGACGTCGGCGCGGCTCGCTCGCTCGGCCGACGGGTCGCGCGTCCACAGTCCGTTCGGGCCCCGATAGTCGGGGATCCCCGCGGCGGTCGAGATCCCCGCCCCCGTGAGCACGAGCACGCGGGCGGCGTCCTCGATCACCGCGGCGGCGTGGCGGATCGCCCCGTGGGGGTCGGTCACTCGACGACGTCGGGATGGTCGCGGACCAGGGCGGCGGCCTTCACCAGGCTCCGCCGAGCACGGGCGAGTCGACGCTCGAGCTCGCGCGCCGAGTCGTCGTGGGCGTCGCGCATCTGGGCCCGCACGGCGGAGAAGATGGCCTCGTCGAGGCGTCGGCCGACGTCCTCGATGGCGTCGGCGATCTCGTTCAGATCGCTCACGCCAGGGTCTCGACCGCGAGCTCGCCCGCGCCGTACTGGGCGCGCAGGACCTTCTTGTCGAACTTGCCGACGCTCGTCTTCGGGATGGACTCCACGAAGGTCCAGTGCTCGGGGACCCACCACTTGGCGACGCGAGCGGCGAGGAAGTCACGCAACTCGGTCGCGGTCGCGTGGGCGTCGGGACGCAGCACCACGCAGCAGAGCGGTCGCTCCTGCCACTTGGGGTCGGGCACCGCGACGACCGCCGCCTCGAACACGGCGGGGTGCGCCATCACGACACCCTCCAACTCGACGGAGGAGATCCACTCGCCGCCGGACTTGATGACGTCCTTCGAGCGATCGGTGATCACCATGTACCCCTCGGGATCGAGGGTGCCGATGTCACCCGTCTTCAGCCACCCGTCGTGGAAGCGCTCGGGAGCGTCGACGCCGTAGTAGGCGCCGGCGATCCAGGGCCCGCGGATCTCGAACTCCCCGATGCTGCGCCCGTCGCGAGGCAGGACGGACCCGTCGTCGGCGACGACCCGCATCTCGACGCCGGCGACGATGCGGCCGGCCTTCACCTCGTAGTCGATCTCCCGCTCGGTCACGGTGCCCGAGGGGGGGATCGCCACGGCGGCGAGTGGGCTCGTCTCGGTCATGCCCCAGCCCTGGATGACGCGGACGCCGTAACGATCGCGGAAGGCCTCGATCATGGCGCGGGGCACGGCCGAGCCGCCGGCGAGGAGCGCGCGCAGCGACGAGAAGTCGACGTCGGCGTCGGCCGCCGCGGCCCGCAGGACGTCGTTCCACACGGTCGGGACGCCCAGGGAGATCGTGGGGCGCAGCTCGCGGATCATCCGTAGGACGGGCTCGCCCTGGAGGAACATCTGGGGCATGACGAGCTCGGTGCCGGCGAAGAGCGCGGTGTAGACGGCGCCCCAGGCGTTCACGTGGAACATGGGGACGATGAGCAGGCAGCGGTCCGACTCGCACAGGCCGATCGAGTTCGCCGTCATCGAGGCCATGGAGTGGAGCCACAGCGACCGGTGGGAGTAGACGACGCCCTTCGGGTCGCCCGTCGTACCCGACGTGTAGCACATGACCGCGGCGTCCCGCTCGTCGAGGTCCGGGAAGACGTACGGGGAGGTCTCCGCGGCGAGGAGCGTCTCGTAGTCGAGCGTCGGTCCGAGGGCTCCACTGTCGTCGGAGCCGCGCACGATGATGTGCTGGACGCTCGTGAGCTGGTCGCGGACCTTGGCGAGCAGCGGGACGAGGGTGTGGTCGACGATGAGGACCTTGTCCTGGGCGTGGTTGATCACGAACGCCAGCTGGTCGGGGAAGAGGCGGATGTTGAGGGTGTGCAGGACCGACCCCATCGCCGGTACCGCGATGTAGGCCTCCATGTGCCACTGGTTGTTCCACATGAATGTGCCGACACGATCACCCGGGCCCACTCCGAGGTGCTCGAGGGCGCGGGCCAGCCGCTCGGCCCGCTCGATGACCTGCTCGAAGGTGGCCTCCTCGACCCCGGTCGGGGTCACGGTGAAGACGCGCTTGCTGCCGTAGAGCCACCGGCCGTGCTCGACGATCCCGCGGATCGTGAGCGCCCCGTCCTGCATGGTGCTCTTCATGGTCCCCCTCACTCTCGTGATAGCCCGATGCTACCGAGCGGGAATGCCCCGCCTCACCAGGAGAGGGCGCCGGGGGTCACCGGAGCGGGCAGATCGGTGCGTCCGCGCAGCGTCCGGTCGACGGCCGCCGCCGCGCTGCGCCCCTCCGCGATCGCCCACACGACCAGGCTCTGTCCCCGCACGCCGTCCCCGCAGGCGAAGACGGGCGCGCCCGACCCGTCGGCGGGGACGCGCCAGTTCGGGTCGACCGCGATCGTCCCGCGCTCGGTTCGGGCCCGGTCACTCGTCCCGCCCAGTACCCCGAGCTCGGGCCCGAGGAACCCCGCGGCCACGATCACCAGGTCGGCGCGCAGGGTGGCGACCTCCCCGCTGCCGCGATCGCGGAGCACCAGTCCGCTCACCCGCCCGTCGCCCTCGACGCTCAGGGTCTCGAGGGCGAAGAGCCGGTCGCCGCCCTCTTCGTGGGCCGAGGTCGTCTTGAACAGTCGGGCCATGGTGGGCCAGGGCTGATCGGCCGGTCGCTCGTCGGGGGGACGGTCCAGGATCTCGATCTGGGTGACCGACGCGGCACCCTGGCGGTGCGCGGTGCCGAGACAGTCGGCCCCGGTGTCGCCGCCGCCGAGGATGACGACGTGGCGAGCGTGGGCGTCGATCGCTGAGGGGGTGTTCGTGCTCGACGCCCGGTTGGCCGCCTCCAGGTACTCCATGGCGAGCACCACACCGTCGCGGTCACTGCCGGGAACGTCGATGCGTCGGGCGCGGGTCGCTCCGACCGCGAGGACGACGGCGTCGTAGCCCCGACGCAGCTCGGCGAGGGGGGTCCCCCCCTCGCCCACCGCGACACCCGTGCGGAAGCGCACGCCCGCGTCGTGCAGGACGTCGAGGCGGCGATCGAGGACGGCCTTGTCGAGCTTGAAGTTCGGGATCCCGTAGCGCAGGAGTCCGCCGATGGCGTCCTGGCGCTCGAGCACGTCCACGGCGTGTCCGACCGCGCGCAGCTGGGCGGCGGCGGCGAGGCCGGCGGGTCCCGAGCCGACCACGGCCACCCGGAACCCCGTCTCCTCGGCCGTGGGCGACCCGACCGGGAGTCCCCGCGCGAAGGCGTGCTCGGCCACCTCGTACTCGATGCGCTCGATGGTGACGGGGGCGTCCCCGATCCCGAGCACGCAGGCCGACTCGCACGGCGCGGGGCAGAGGCGACCAGTGAACTCGGGGAAGTTGTTGGTGGCGAAGAGGAGCGGGGCGGCCTCCTCCCACGCCTCTCGCCAGACGGCGTCGTTGAAGCGGGGAATCCGGTTGCCGAGCGGGCAGCCCTGCGTGCAGAACGGGATGCCGCAGTCCATGCACCGAGCCGCCTGCGTGGCGACCTCGGCGTCGGCCTGGGGCTCGTAGACCTCGCGCCAGTCGCGGAGGCGCACCCCGACGGGGCGGGTGCGCGGGCCCCGTCGCGGGAACTCGAGGAAACCGGTGGGCTTACCCATTGCGCTGACCATCCCGTGCTCGCTGGTACTCCGAGGTCTCGATCCGCAGGAACTCCATGCGGCGCCGCCGCCAGTCGTCGAGCAACGCGCGGGCCGTCGGCGAGCCCGTCGCCTCGTGGTAGCGGGTGAGCAGCTCTCGGAGACGCTCGTCGTCCTCGTACTCGAGGGGGTCGGTCTCGTAGACCCCGGCGCTCAACACGTCGTGGGCGCGCCCGTCCGGATCGTGCAGGTAGAGGGTGCCCCCCGACATGCCGGCGGCGAGGTTGCGACCCACGGGGCCGAGCACCACGAGCACCCCCCCGGTCATGTACTCGGCCGCGTGGTCCCCGGCACCCTCGACGACGATCGTCGCGCCGGAGTTGCGCACCCCGCAGCGCTCTCCCACGACGCCGGCGAGGAAGATCTCGCCGCTGGTCGCCCCGTAGCCGATGACGTTCCCGGCGATGACGTCGCGTCGCACGTCGAGGTGGGCTCCGGGGGCGGGGCGGACGATCAGTCGCCCGCCCGAGAGCCCCTTGCCCACGTAGTCGTTGGCGTCGCCGACGAGCTCGATGGTCATCCCCGCGGGTAGGAACGCCCCGAGGCTCTGTCCCGCCGACCCGTGCAGGCGCAGCACCACGGTGTCGTCCTCGAGTCGTCGCGCCCCGAGGGCGCGCGTGAGGGCGCTGCCGGTGAGGGTCCCGACGGCCCGGTGGACGTTCGTGACCGGTCCCGAGTAGTCGAACCGCCTCCCCGCGGCGACGGCGGCGAGTGCGTCGTCGCGGAAGGCGTGGTCCAGGGCCCCGTCGAGTTCGTGGTCCTGGGCCATCGTGCGGCGGCGCTGATCAGGTGGGGTCGTCTGCAGGAGTCGCTCGAGGTGCACCCCTCGTGCGTCGTCGACGGTGCGCATGCGCAACCGCGTCGCATCACCGATGACCTCGTCGAGCGAGCGTGCCCCGATCCGGCTGAGGATCTCGCGGACCTCCTCGGCGACGAACTGGAAGAAGTTCTCGACGAACTCGGGGCGGCCCGTGAAGCGTTGGCGCAGCTCCGGGTTCTGGGTCGCGATGCCCACGGGGCAGGTGTCGAGGTGGCAGACCCGCATCATGACGCAGCCCGACACGACGAGGGGTGCGGTGGCGAATCCGAACTCCTCGGCGCCGAGCAGGGCCGCGATCACGACGTCGCGGCCGGTCTTCAGCTGCCCGTCGACCTGCAGCGTCACCCGAGAGCGCAGGCCGTTCGCGGCGAGGGTCTGGTGGGCCTCGGCGAGACCGATCTCCCACGGCGTCCCCGCGTGCTTGAGCGAGGTGAGGGGGGCGGCCCCCGTCCCGCCGTCGTGACCCGAGATGAGGATGACGTCGGCGTGCGCCTTCGCGACGCCGGCGGCGATGGTGCCCACGCCCTGCTCGCTCACCAGCTTGACGTGGATGCGCGCCGCGTCGTTCGCGTTCTTCAGGTCGTAGATGAGCTGCTTGAGGTCCTCGATCGAGTAGATGTCGTGGTGGGGCGGCGGCGAGATCAGTCCCACGCCGGGCGTGGAGTGGCGCGTGGCGGCGATCCAGGGGTACACCTTCGTGCCGGGAAGCTGTCCGCCTTCCCCGGGCTTCGCCCCCTGGGCCATCTTGATCTGGAGGTCGTCGGCGTTGACGAGGTAGCTCATCGTCACGCCGAAGCGCCCCGACGCCACCTGCTTGATCGCCGAGCGACGATTGTGGCGCGCGTCACTCACGTCGAATCGGTCCTCGTCCTCGCCCCCCTCACCGGTATTGGACTTGGCGCCCAACCGGTTCATGGCGACGGCGAGGGTGGTGTGCGCCTCCTCGCTGATGGATCCGTACGACATGGCACCCGTGGAGAAGCGCGCCAGGATCGAACGGGCCGGCTCGACCTCGTCGAGGGGGACGGGATCGGCCGCGTCGACGAGGTCGAGTAGGGATCGCAACGTCACCCGCCCCCGGTCCTGGTCGTCGACGAGACGGGAGTACTCGCGGAAGATGTCGTAGCGTCCCGTGCGGGTCGCGTGCTGGAGCTTCTGGACGGTGTGGGGATTGAAGAGGTGGATCTCCCCGTCGCGGCGCCACTGGTACTCGCCGACGTCGGCGAGGGCGTCGTCGGGGTGTCGGTGGGCCTCGCGGTGCCACGTGAGGACGTCCTGGGCCAGTCGTGCGAGGTCCGCTCCCCCGACGGGGGATCGCAGGTCCGGGAAGTAGCGTCGCAGGACGTCATCGCCGAGGCCGGTCGCCTCGAAGAGCTGGCTGCCGACGTAGCTCGCCACGGTGCTCACGCCCATCTTGGACATGACCTTCACGAGGCCCTTGGTGAGCGCCTTCGCGTACTGGTAGCGACCGGCTCCCGCGGCCGCCGCGTCGATCTCGCCCCGTTCCACGAGGGCGTCGATCGTCTCGTAGGCGAGATAGGGGCAGACGGCGGAGGCTCCAAAGCCCAGCAGGAGCGCGACGTGGTGGACCTCGCGCACGTCGCCGGCCTCGACGACCAGGGCCGCGCGGGTCCGCAGGTGCTCCGCGACGAGGCGGTGGTGCACCGAGGCGACGAGGAGCAGGCTCGGGATGGCCGCCCGTTCGGCGGTCGCGTTGCGGTCGGAGAGGATGACGAGGTTGGCGCCACCTCGTATGGCCGCGACGACGCGCTCGCCGAGCTCGTCGATCGCGGCGGCCAACCGCTCGCCCGCCGGCGCGTCGCCGCGAGCCGGGAAGAGGCCGTCGAGGGTCACCGGGGTGAATCCCGAGACGCGGTCGCTCTCGTCGATGTAGCGCAGCTTCGCGAGGTCCTCGTTGGTCAGCACCGGCGTCGCGAGGACGATCTGGTGACAGTGCGCCGGACTCTCGCTGAGGAGGTTGTCCTCGCCCCCGATGGTGACGCGCGTCGCCGTGACGAGCTCCTCGCGGATCGCGTCGAGCGGGGGGTTCGTCACCTGGGCGAAGAGTTGGCTGAAGTAGTCGAAGACGCTGCGCGGACGCGTGGAGAGAACGGCGGGCGGAGTGTCGGAGCCCATCGATCCGATGGGCTCCTCGCCGACCCGGGCCATGTGGCGCACGATCAGTCGGAGGTCCTCGTCGCTGTAGCCGAAGGCCAGCTGGCGTTGACGGACCGAGGCGTAGCTGGGCAGCAGGATCGAGGGAGTGGGCAGCTCGTCGAGGGAGCGCTGCTCCTGGTCGAGCCAGTCCCCGTAGGGGGCGCGGGCCGCGAGGGCCGACTTCACCTCGTCGTCGTCGACGATGCGTCCGGCGTCGAGGTCGACGAGGAAGATGCGACCGGGCTGGAGCCGACCCTTGCGGACGACCGAGGCGGGCGGGACCGGGAGGACGCCGACCTCGCTCGCCAAGATGACCCGGTCGTCGTCGGTGACCCAGTAGCGGGCCGGTCGCAGCCCGTTGCGGTCGAGGACCGCCCCCACGACCGTTCCGTCGCAGAAGCTCATCGACGCGGGCCCGTCCCAGGGCTCCATGAGGGCGGCGTGGTAGCGGTAGAAGTCTCGGCGAGCAGCGTCCATCGCCGTCGATCGCTCCCAGGCCTCGGGGATCATCATCAGGACGCTGTGGGGCAGCGAGCGACCCGCGTGCACCAGTAGCTCGACGACCTCGTCGAAGCTGGCCGAGTCACTCATCGACTCGGTGATGATCGGGGCGATCTCGGCGAGGCCCACGGGGATCTCGGGGGCGCTCAGGGTGGTCTCGCGGGCCGTGATCCAGTTGCGGTTCCCGCGGATCGTGTTGATCTCGCCGTTGTGGGCCACGAAGTGGAAGGGCTGGGCGAGTTCCCAGCGCGGCAGCGTGTTGGTGGAGAAGCGGCTGTGAACCAGGGCCACGGCCGACTCGAGTCGCGGATCGGCGAAGTCCGCGAAGTAGCGCCGCAACTGGGGCGAGGTGAGCATCCCCTTGTAGATGAGGGTGCGAGACGAGCAGGAGGCCCCGTAGACGTCCACGCCGCGCTCGACGAGTCGCCGTAGGGCGTAGAGGGCCCGCTCGAGGGCCGGGCGCGTCGTCGGGTGACGGGGAACGAGGGCGTGCATCACGAAGAGGGGCTCGCTGTCGCGAGAGGTCGGTCCGAGCATCGAGCCGTCGGTGGGGGTCACGCGGCGACCCGCCACGTGCAGGTCGAGTCGGCCCGCGGCGCTCGCGACCGCCGCGTCGAGCGCCGCGGGGTCGGTGCCTCGAGGGATCATCCAGTGGGCGAGCCCGTAGGAGCCCTCCTCCAGCGTGTCGTCGAACCAGCTCCGAACGGCGGCGTGAGGGATCTGCATCATGATCCCCGCGCCATCGCCGGAGTCGGGGTCGGCGCCCGATGCACCGCGGTGCTCCAGGCTCTCGAGAATCGTCAGCGCGTCGTCGATGGTGCGGTGGGAGGGCTGGGCCGTGAGGTCCGCGACCATCCCGACGCCGCAGGCGTCGCGAAAGTTGAGGGGGTCGAAGAGAGAGGTCATCATCATGCGTCACCGGTGGGGCGACGCTGACCCGGCCTCACTATAACCGAGGCCTCTCTCGGGCCCGGGGCCTACAGTGGTCCGCGGAACCCGGGGTCAGGAGACGCGATGACGAAGGACGAACTGCTCGACGCACTCGACGAGCGAATCCTCGAGGCCCTGAAGGCGCGCGCGACCGGTGAGACGATCGCGTTCCTCTTCGAGGCGCGCGCGTGGCTCACGCACCCCGACCAGCCCCACGGCGCTCATCATGGGGGCGCCTGAGCGCTCGCTATCATGGGTAGCCCACGGGCTGTGGCTTAGTTTGGTCTAGAGCGCTCGGCTGGGGGCCGAGAGATCGGGAGTTCGAATCTCCCCAGCCCGACCACTTCGGTGTTCGCGACGACGTCCGCCGTCGCGACTTACGGGGTCGCGACGTTGCGGAGACGTCCCAGGCCCGAAATCGTGGTCTCGAGGACGTCGCCCGGAGCGAGGAAGACCGGCGGACGCTGCCCCTGACCCACTCCCGGGGGACTCCCGGTGAAGATGAGGTCGCCCGGCCGCAGCTCGACGACGCGAGAGAGGTAGGCGACGATCTCGGCCACCGTGAAGACCATGTCCGAGGTCGACGAGTCCTGTCGAACGACCCCGTTGAGCCGACATTCGATGCGCAGGTCCTGCGGGTCCCCGGCGTCGTCCAGGGTCGTGACCCACGGGCCGATCGGCGCGAAACCCTCGTGTGACTTGCCGAGGGAGAACTGGGCGGGTGAGCCGGCCATCTGCAGCCCGCGGTCACTCAGGTCCTGGCCCACGCACAGACCGGCGACGGCGTCGAGGGCGGCGTCGACGCTCAGGTGACGAGCCCGAGCGCCCAGCACGACGACGAGCTCGGCCTCCCAGTCGGTCGTCTCGGACGGAACGCGAAAGTCCGACGCGGGGCCGGTGAGCGACGACGGGAACTTCGTGAAGATCATCGGCTGGCTCGGCGGGGTGAGGCCCATTTCGGCCGCGTGGGTACGGTAGTTGAGACCCACGGCGAAGACCTGCGAGGGGTCGGTCACGACCGGCCCGAGTCGGCCGGATCTCGCCAGGTCGTCCGGGGAGATCGACTCGGTATCGGCGGGTGAGGCGTCCGCGAGCCAGGCGCGCAGCGCGGGGAGGCTCGCGAGGACCGATCGGGGGTCGGGGCCGAATCGCCCGTCGCTCGCCGCGGCCAGATCGACGAACCCGCTCTCGCGTACCAGGACGGCTCGATCGTTGAGGTTGGCGATGCGCACGGCGACTCCCTTCGAGGTCGCCACAGCCTACCGAGGCGGCGTAACCGGCCGTGATCAGCCGGTACGCTGCCAGCGACGGAAGGACGGACGTGTCGCAACTCTTCTCCCCCCTCACCCTGCGAGGAGTGACGTTTCCCAATCGGGCGTGGGTCAGCCCCATGTGCCAGTACTCGGCGGTCGACGGCGTCGTCGGCGAGTGGCACCGGGTCCACCACGGCGCCTTCGCCACGGGAGGGGCGGGCCTGATCATCGCGGAGGCGACGGGCGTCCTTCCGCAGGGGCGGATCTCCGTGGCGTGCCCCGGTCTCTGGCGCGACGACCAGGCCGAGGCCTGGCGGCCCATCGTCGAGTTCGCGCACCGTCAGGGCACCCGGATGGGCATTCAGATCTCGCACGCCGGGCGCAAGGGCTCCACGCTCGCGCCGTGGGCCGACCACGTGACGGCCACGGCCGAGGAGGGCGGCTGGGAGACGGTCGGTCCGAGCGCGGTCCCCTTCGAGGGCTACCCCCACCCCCGCGCCCTCACCACCCGCGAGGTGGCGGCGCTGCCGCAGTCCTTCGCGGCCGCGGCGCGGCGGGCCGAGACGGTGGGCTTCGACGTCGTGGAGATCCACGCCGCCCACGGCTACCTCCTCCACCAGTTCCTGTCCCCCCTCGCGAACCACCGGGAGGACGAGTACGGCGGCTCCTTCGAGAATCGGACTCGGCTGCTCCTCGAGGTGGTGCGAGCGGTGCGAGCGGTCCTGGCCGACACGACGCCTCTCTTCGTTCGCGTCTCGGCGACCGACTGGGTCGCGGGTGGGTGGGACGTGGACGAGACGGTGTCCCTGGCGCCACTGCTGGCGCAGGCGGGAGCGGACCTGATCGACGTGTCCTCGGGCGGCACGGTCGCGACGGCGACCATCCCCGTGGGCCCGGGATACCAGGTCGACTTCGCGCGGCGCGTTCGCGCGACGGGCGTTCCGGCGAGCGCCGTCGGACTGATCACCGATCCCGCGCAGGCGGAGGACGTCCTCGAGCGCGGCGACGCCGACGCGGTCATGCTGGCGCGCGCCGCGCTGCGCAATCCCCGCTGGCCGCTCGCGGCGGCCGAATCCCTGGGCGAGGTCGTCCCCTGGCCGGTCCAGTTCGAGAGGGCGCGCACCATCCGGCGGTGAGCTCACGGCGGTAGGATGGGCGAAGAGGCTGGTGAAACTACTGGCGTTCGCTCGCATCGCGGGCGAAAGGGGAAGTCCAGAGAGGGTGAGTCCAACCAACGGTTGGAGACGTCATGGACAAGAGGAGTCCCTCGGTCCTGCGGCACCTGGCGGATGTTCAGCCGGAACTGTGGTGGCTTGATTCTGATCCGCTGGAGCCCGAACCGCACTCGGCGGTCGTGGGCGAGGTCGCGGCGGACCTGTGCATCGTCGGGGCGGGTTACACCGGCTTGTGGTCGGCCCTGCTCGCGAAGGAGCGCGACCCCCAGCGCAACGTGGTGGTCGTGGAGCAGTACGAGACGGGGGCGGGGGCGTCGGGGCGCAACGGAGGCTTCTGCTCGGCGTCGCTGACGCACGGCTTCTCGAACGGCATGCGTCGCTTCCGGAACGAGATGCCGCTGATCGAGCGACTCGGCCGGGAGAACCTCGCGGAGATCGAGGCGACGATCGAGCGCTACGGCATCGAGTGCGACTGGGAGCGCACGGGCGAGCTCCGCGTGGCCCTGGCGCCCTGGCAGTACGAGCAGATGGAGGAGGAGGCGCGACTGCGCAACGAGTTCGGCGACAACGTCGAACTGCTCAGCCGCGAGGAGGTCCAAGCGCGGATCCACTCCCCCATCTACCACGGGGGGCTCTTCGACCCGGACGGCACGGCGCTGGTCGATCCGGCGCGGCTCGTCTGGGGTCTGGAGCGGGCCTGCCTCTCGCTCGGGGTGCGCATCTTCGAGAACAGTCGAGTCGAGTGGATCGAGGACGTGGACGACGCGGTGCGGATCCACACGCCCTACGGGGCGGTCACGGCGGGCCAGGTCATCCTCGCGACCAACGTCTTCCCCTCGCTGCTGCGTCCCGTGCGCAAGTACGTGGTCCCCGTCTACGACTACGTGCTCGTCACCGAGCCGCTGACCGACGAGCAGCGCGAGCGCATCGGCTGGAGGGGGCGCGAGGGAGTGTCGGACGCCGGCAACCAGTTCCACTACTACCGCCTCACGAGCGACGGGTCGATCCTCTGGGGTGGCTACGACGCGATCTACAACTTCCGCGGGAAGGTGCGGCGCGAGTACGAGTTCAACGCGGACACCTACGCGACGCTCGCCGCCCACTTCCTCGAGACGTTCCCGCAGCTGCACGACGTGAAGTTCACCCACGCGTGGGGCGGGGCGATCGACACCTGCACGCGCTTCTCCCCGTTCTGGGGGACGGCCATGGACACCAAGGTCGCGTACGCCGCGGGCTTCACCGGCCTCGGCGTCGCATCGACCCGGTTCGCCGCGGCCACGATGCTGGATCTGCTCGAGGGCGAGCCCACCGAGCGCACCGGTCTCGCCATGGTGCGCAAGAAGCCGCTCCCCTTCCCGCCGGAGCCCTTCAAGTGGATCTTCATCCGACTCACCCAGGCGGCCATCAAGCGGGCCGACACCCACGAGGGCAAGCGCAACATCTGGCTGCGGCTCCTCGACGCCTTCGGCCTCGGTTTCGACTCGTAGGTGATCGGCCCCGGGGCCCGGGCCCCGGGGCCGATCACCACGTGGTCAGTCCTCGCCGCCGCCTTCGCCCATCAGGCCGGCGATCATGTTCACGACCGTCGGGTCGGTGAGGGTCGTCACGTCGCCCAGGGTGCGGTTCTCGGCGACGTCGCGCAGGAGGCGACGCATGATCTTGCCCGACCGCGTCTTCGGCAGGTCCGGCGTCAGGATGATCTGACGGGGCTTCGCGATGGGGCTGATCACCTTGGCGACGTGCTGACGGAGCTCCTCGATGAGGGGTGCCTGGTCCTGGTTCGCCTGCTCCGCCGACAGCTTCAGCGTGACGAAGGCCACGATGGCCTGACCCGTCGTCTCGTCGGAGGCGCCGATCACCGCGGCCTCGGCGACCATCGGGTGTCCGACGAGCGCGTGCTCCACCTCGGTCGTCGAGAGACGGTGTCCGGAGATGTTCATCACGTCGTCGATACGCCCGAGCAGCCAGAGGTCGCCGTCGTCGTCCTTCTTCGCTCCGTCACCGGCGAAGTACTTGCCGGGGAAGCGAGCCCAGTACGTGTCGACGAAGCGCTGGGGGTCGCCCCAGATGCCGCGGGTCATCGACGGCCACGGCGCGGTGACGACGAGGTAGCCGCCCTCCCCGTTGCCGACCGAGTTGCCGTCGTTGTCCACGACGTCCACGCTGATCCCGGGGAAGGCCTTCATGGCGGCACCGGGCTTCGTGACCGTGATGCCCGGCAGCGGCGTGATCATGATCGCGCCGGTCTCGGTCTGCCACCACGTGTCCACGATCGGGCAGTTGTCGCGCCCCACGTTCTTGCGATACCAGATCCACGCCTCCGGGTTGATCGGCTCGCCGACCGTGCCGAGGAGTCGCAGGCTCGAGAGGTCGTGGCCCGCGGGTAGGTCCTCGCCCCACTTCATCAGGGTGCGGATCGTCGTCGGGGCGGTGTAGAGGACGCTGACCTTGTACTGCTCCACGATGCGCCACCAGCGGTCGCGACCCCCCGAGTCGGGCAGCCCCTCGTACATCACCTGGGTCACGCCGTTGACCAGCGGACCGTAGACGATGTAGCTGTGACCGGTGATCCAGCCGATGTCGGCCGCGGTCCACAGGACGTCGCTCTCGGCCTTCACGTCGAAGATGTAGTGGTAGGTGGCGGCGGTCTGGGTCAGGTAACCACCCGTCGTGTGGAAGATGCCCTTCGGCTTCGCCGTCGTTCCCGAGGTGTACATGATGAGCAGCGTCTGCTCCGCCGGGAAGGACTCGGCGACGTGGACGTCGCTCTGACGGTCGACCGTCTCGTGCCACCAGTGGTCGCGACCCTCGACCCAGTTGACGTCGGCCCCGGTGCGACGGACCACCAGCACCGCCTTCACGTTCGGGCAGGACTGGAGGGCCTCGTCGACCGCCGGCTTCAGCGGACTGGGAGCACCGCGACGGACCGCACCGTCGGCGGTGATGACGTAGGCGCAGTCGGAGTCCTGGATGCGGCTCGCGAGGGCGTCCGCCGAGAAGCCCGCGAAGACGACCGAGTGGGCGGCGCCCAGTCGCGCGCAGGCCAGCATGGCGACGACGGCCTCGGGGATCATCGGCATGTAGATGGCGACGCGGTCACCCGCCTTCACACCGAGCTCGATGAGCGCGTTGGAGGCCTGGCTCACCAGGGAGAGGAGTTCACGATAGGTGATCGTGCGGCTCTCGCCGTCGACGTCGGCCACCCAGTGGAAGGCGACCTTGTCGCCCCGACCGGCCTCGACGTGGCGGTCGACGCAGTTCACCGCGGCGTTCAAGGTCCCGTCGCTGAACCACTTGGCGTTCGGCAGGTCCCACTCGAGGGACTTGGTCGGCGGGGCGTCCCACGTCAGTCGGTCGGCCTGGGTGCGCCACCACGCCACGGGATCGGCGTTCGCCTCGTCGTAGATGGACGGCTGCGCGTTGGCGTGCGCCGCGAGTGAGGCCGGTGGTGCGAAGGAGCGCGTCTCCTCCAGCCAGGCTTCGAGCTTTGATTCTGTCATGGGTTCCCCCCTGGATCGTTCGGATTCGTAGTCGAGTGAGTGAGTGTTCGGCGTGGTCACGCCGTGATCGCCGTTAGCGCGACAGTACCGCCGGGGCCCCTAAGACGCCAACAGCGCCCGAACCAGTGGTCCGGGCGCTGTTGGCGGTTGGGTCCGGTGGCATGCCACCAGTGACCCCAACGTTAGCCGCGCGGACCCAGGGGGAGCACGACCCTCTTGAAGCTGTCATTGATGACGCCGGCCGCCGAGGCGTACCACGCGAGGAGCGCGGTGAGCAGACCCGTCCAGCCGCCGATCTTCGTCATGCTGGCGTGACCCGCTCCCCACGCACCAATGGTGAGGAAGATGAAGGTGATGAACAGCACCAGGAAGATCAGCATCAACACGGTGTTGGTCCGCGTCGAGGCGATGAGCATGTAGAAGGTGAAGATCGTCCAGGCGAGCAGGAAGACGCCGAGTGACGCCCCCGAACCCTTCTGGAAGTTCAAGAATGCGTAGACCGCGAGCCAGAAGCCGCCGTAGGAGCTGAACGCGAGAGCCCCGAAGGTGTTCCCGCGTGCGAACTCCCACATACCTGCGGCGAGCTGCACCAGTCCCCCGTAGAACAGCGCCAGGGAGACCGCCGCCGCCGCACCCGCCCCGTGCCACAGGTTCGCGTTGGCGCTACTGAGACAGAAGGTCGTCGCCGCGAAACCCGCCAGACCGAGCGGGCCGGGATCGGCAACCTTGTGTTCGTCTGCCATGAAATACCCCCACTTTGGTTGTGCACTTCGAGCCG
>DAIDKS010000003.1 GCA_027449885.1 Acidimicrobiaceae bacterium | reverse complement strand
CGCTGCTCCGCACTGCGGTACCGCCCCATTTCCTTGCTGGAGCGCCGACGCCCGTTGCTCGCCATAGACGACGATGCTAGCCCGCGGTCACTAGGGGCAGACGGTGACGTCGACGCTCGAGTTGTAGAGGGCGGAGGCCCCCGGACCCGGGTTCTGGGTCACGATCGTGCCCGAGGAGTTGGGCGCGGTGCACGCATCCGGTGGCGCGTCGGTCACGATGCCGAGCGAGAGGCCCTGGCCCGAGAGCGTGCCCTGGGCGTCGACCGTCGTGCTGCCGATGATGCTCGGCACCACCACGTTGCAGTAGCCGGAGGAGGTGACGAGCTGGATCGACGCGCCGGCCTGGACGGAGGCGCCCGCGGCCGGCACGGTGCGCAGCACCGAGCCCTGGTTCACGGTGTTCGAGCACGAGGTCTGGGAGCTCGAGGAGACGGTGAGTCCGTACTGCCCGAGCGTCGCGGCGGCCTGCAACTGGGTCTGGCCCCGGACGTTCGGCAGCGCGAAGCTGGAGTTGGGCGCGAGGACGGTCAAGACGACGGTCCGACCCGTGCGCGAGCTCGACCCGCCGACCGGGTTCTGGGAGATCACCGAGTTCGGGGTCGCCCCACCGGACGGCGCCGACTGAGTGAAGACCACCTTCGGCACGAGTCCGAGCTGCTGGAGGGTCGACTCCGCGACGGAGAGCTGTTGCCCGGTCGTGTCGGGCACGGTCACCGGCGACCCGGCCGGCCCCTGGCTCACCTGCAGCGTGACCGACTGGGTCTTCTTCACCGACGCGCCGGCCTTCGGGTCGGTGCCGACGACGGTCCCCGAGGGCTGGTTCGAGTTCACCAGCTTCGTCGTGCCGATCGAGAGCCCGTCGGACTGCAGGGTCGCCGTGGCGTTCGCTACCGTCTGGCCGACGACGTTCGGCATCGTGGTGGCACTCGGCGTCTTGTGCATCTGGACGTAGGCGAGCGCTCCCGCGGCCGCCACGATGATCACGAGCAGCGGGACGAGCCACGCGGCGGTCCGTCCGCCGCGACGGCGCACGTCGGTTCGCGGCCCGGTCATCACCGGCACGGCCTGGGTGCGATCGGCCGGCGCCACCGTCTGCACCGCGCGGGTCGCGTCCTCGGTGAAGTAGTCGCGCTCGCGCGTGGCCGCGCGGACCGGCTGGCCCTCGGTGAAGCGCACGAGGTCGGCCCGCAACTCGTCGGCCGTCTGGTAGCGCTGGGCCGGGGACTTGGCGAGGGCCGTCAGGACGATCGCCTCGAGGTCGCTCGGCACGGCGCCGAACTCGCTCGGCGGCGGGACGACGCCGTGGACGTGCTGACTCGAGACCGCGACGGGGCTGTCCCCTACGAAGGGTGGACGGCCCACCAGGAGCTCGTAGAGGACGACGCCCAGGGAGTACACGTCGCTGCGCCCGTCGACGGGCGACCCCTCGGCCTGCTCGGGCGAGAAGTAGGTGGCGGTGCCCATGACCGACCCGGCCTCGGCGAGGTGATCCTCGCTCGCGACGGCCTGGGCGATCCCGAAGTCCGTGACCTTGACCTGACCGTCCGGGGTGATGAGGATGTTGCCCGGCTTGACGTCCCGGTGGACGACGCCGCTGCGGTGGGCGTAGCCGAGCGCCGAGGCGACCGAGGCGGTGATCGACGCGGCCCGAGACGGCGAGATCGTCCGCTGGGCCCGCACCATCTCGGCGAGGGAGGTGCCCTCGATCAGCTCCATGACGATGAAGTAGGTGCCCTCGTCCTGACCCCAGTCGAAGACCGGCACGATGTTGGGGTGGCTGAGGTTGGCCGCGGCCTGCGCCTCGCGCCGGAATCGCTCCACGAAGGTGGGGTCGGCGCTCAGCTCCGGGTAGAGGACCTTGAGGGCGACGGCGCGACCGAGCAGGAGGTCCTGGGCCCGGTACACGAGCGCCATCCCTCCGCGAGCGATGAGGTGCGTGACCTGGTACCGATTGGAGTAGACGCGTCCCTCGCTCACCGGCTCCATATCCGCCCCAGCCTACGCCGTGGTCCTCGCGACCACGCTGCGGCGCATCGACATCGTCATCCGGCGCACGTCGTGGGGGTCCCGTAGGCCTTCTGACCGGCCTGGAGTGCCAGGGCGCCCTCGACCATGCACCGGATCACCGGTCCCGCGACCGCGGCGCCGGTGTCGGAGACGACCTGGAAGGGGACGACCACCGCGACGGCGATCGTCGGGTGGGAGACGGGGGCGAGGGCGATCATCCAGTCGTCGGTGTTCTGCGCGGCGTTGCCGGTCTGGGCGGTACCCGTCTTCGCCCCCACGTCCAGGTTGGCGGGGAAGATCCCGGCGGCCGTCCCGTACTCGGTGACCGAGTGCATCAGCGGCAGGATGCGGGCGGCCTGGGCCGGGGTGAGCGCCGTCTTCCACACGCTGTCCTGGTAGCGCTTGACGATCGAGCCGTCCGGGCCGGTCACGTAGTCGAGGAAGTGGGGCGTCATGACCTGTCCGCCGTTGGCGACCCCCGCGGCCACCAGGGCCATCTGGAGGGCCGTGGCCCGGACGTTCTGCTGGCCGATCGAGGAGTAGGCGACGCCGGGGATGTTGTAGGTGAAGGACGAGGCCGGGGGGAAGTATGCCGGCTGGACGCCGGGGAGGTCGAGGGGCGGCACCGAGTTGAAGCCGTACGCGTTGGCCTCGGCGGCGAGGTTCTGGCCGCCGAGGTCCATCCCGAGCATCGCGTAGCCGGGGTCGCACGACGGCGGCAGCATCTGGGCGATGGTCCCTCCGCAGGGAACGAACCCGAAGTTCGAGAGCGTCCTGTTCGAATGGGGCAGCGTGATCGTCGCGACCACCGGATAGGACTTGGTGAAGAGCTTGGGCTTGAAGGCGAGGACGCCGCTGGTGGTGACGATCTTGAACGTCGAGCCCGGGGGGAACGTCTGCTGGGTCGCGAGCTCGCCGAGGGGCGGGAAGCCGTGCGCGTTGTTGGTCGTGATCTTCTTCCACTGGGCGGCGGCCACGGTGAAGAGCGGGGACTCCAGGGGGGCGGGGTTGTACGTCGGATTCGAGTACATGGCGAGCACCGCACCGGTCCGGGGATCGAGGACGACGGCGGCGCCATCGCGACCCGCGAGGGCCGTGGCGGCCACTCGCTCGAGCGCCGGCTGCAGGGTCAGCGTGATCGAGTCGGCGCCGGAGGCGGGAGCGAGGACCTGGGCGAAGCTCTGGGGCGGCAGGGCGTGCGCGGTCAGGTACTGGTTGTACTGCGCCTCGAGGGCCCACGTCCCGTAGGAGGGCGAGGCGAAGCCGACGACGCCGGCCGTGAGCGAGCCCAGCGGGTAGACGCGGCGGTAGGCGTAGTAGCCACCCGAGGTGGGCACGGACTCGGCGAGGACGGTGCCGTCGGCCGCGATGATCTCCCCGCGCGGCGACTGACTCGAGCTCTGGTTGTTGCGCGGGTTGAGGATGGAGGCGTTGAGGGCGGGGGCCCGGAAGAACTGGATGTTGGCCGACTGCACGACCGCCGCCGCCAGCAGCAGGACGATCAGGACGGCGAAGACGCTGATGCGACGCGACATCGCCTACCCCGCGGCCTTGGGTCGAGTGGTCGTCGTCGAGCGGACCGTCGTGGTGGGACGAACCGTCGTGGTGGTCACCGGTGGGAGAGTGGTGGTCGGCGTGGACTGGGAGAGGTGCCAGGCCCGGTTGAGGCTCTGGGCGTAGTTCATCGCCGCCGGCAACGACGGCTCCGCGATCGTTCGGGCCAGGGCCTGGCGGTCGGCGCTCAGCAGATGGGCCACCGGGTAGGAGGTGTCGAACACCCGCGTGGGCTTGAACCAGAGGACCCCACCGGGCTGACCTCGGTAGATCGCGATGACCCCGCGATCGGCCGCGAGGTAGTACCCGGAGTACGCGTACCAGCGCATGATCCCGACGAATCCCGCCGCCACGGCGAGCAGGATGAGGACGCCCACTCCGGACCGCCAGGTGGGTCCCCAGCGACGGGACGCGTGCACCGGCCCCGAGGAGGTCGACCGGGGAGGCGTCGCCGTCGAGACGGTGCGCCGCACCGGGGCGGCCGTGCGCTCCGCCTCGACGAACTCGAGCAGGACGACGGAGATGTTGTCGTGTCCGCCGTGCGATCGAGCCGCGGTCACCAGCGAGGCGACCGCGTCCTCGAGCGGGGCGGGCGCGCTCGCGATCGACGCGATGTCGTCGGCCGAGAGCTCGTTGGAGAGTCCGTCGCTGCAGAGGAGGACTCGGTCACCCGCCTGGACGTCGAGCGACACGATGTCCACCTCCAGGCGCTCGTCGGAGCCCAGCACCCGCGTCAGCTGGTGGCGCCGCGGGTGGACGGCCGCCTCCTCTGGAGTGAGACGCCCCAGGCGGACCCACTCCTCAGCGACGCTGTGGTCCTCGCTCAGCTGGCGCAGCGCGCCGTCGCGCAGCTGGTAGGCGCGAGAGTCGCCCACGTTGACGAGGGTCGGCGCGACGACCCCGTCACCGTCGATCGTGAGCCCGACCGCGATAAGGGTCGTGCCCATGCCGAAGCGCTCGGGGTTCTCCTTCGCGTCCGCCAGGACCGCACGGTTCGCGGCGTCCATGGCGCGCGTGAGCCCCTCGACGCTCTCGTCCTCGTGGAAGGCCTCGACGAAGACCTCCACGGCGAGGGCCGACGCGACCTCACCGGCGGCGTGCCCGCCCATCCCGTCCGCAACGATCGCCAGTCGGGGATCGGCGTGCAGGGCGTCCTCGTTGGCGTCCCGCACGAGACCGACGTCGGTGGCGGTCGCCGATCGCCAGCGCGTCAACGAACCACCTCGAACAGCACGCCACCCACCTGGACGATGTCACCCCGCTCGAGCAGGAGCCGCCCCCGCACCATCTCCTGGTTCACGTACGTTCCGTTGGTCGACCCGAGATCCTCGATCGTGAGGTCGCCGCCGTCGATCGCGACGCGGGCGTGTCGCGACGAGATGTAGGTGTCGGCGACCTGGACGTCGCAGTCGGCCCCGCGACCGATGACGACCGGCGGGTCGGCCATGATCCGCTCGCCCTTGCGCTCCACGGGCTCGATGAACTGCAGCGAGAGGGACGAGCCCCGACGACGTCGGCTACCCGAGGAGACCTGATCGGCCGGACGCGACTCGACGATCGCGACACGCATCACCCAGAGGAAGAACAGGCCGGCGACGACCATCACCAGCACCTGGAGCGGTCGGATGACCGCCGCGTAGTTCGTGGCGGTGAGGAGCGTCAAGCCAGCTCGATCCGTAGGTGCAGGCCACCGACCACCACGTCGTCGTGGGGCGACAGTGACACCGCGGTGACCCGATGGCCGTTCACGTAGGTGCCGTTGGTGGACTGCAGGTCGCGGATCGCCACCCCCTCGGTGGTCCGCCAGATCTCGGCGTGCCGACGCGACACGTTCGGGTCGCTGATGACGACGTCGACGTCCGGGCTGCGGCCGATGACGAGCGGTCGGTCGCCCACGCGGAAGAATCGCCCGTCGCTCGCAATGACGCGTGGCTGGCTCTCGCCGCCGACGAACTCCGCGCTCACCGCGACGTCACCGGCTGAGAGGTCGTCGTCGACGAAGACCTCGACGCTCACCGGGCCCACGAAGTTGTATCCCTCGTTGATGGCGTGCTGGCGCACCGTCTCTTCCAACTCGCTGATCAGCGCCTTCTGGAAACCGTCGAAGCGCTCGGCGTCGCGGGGGCTGAGCCAGACGCGCACGTGATTCGGGGAGATGGGACCCTGATTCGTGAGCTGGCGCGTCAGGTCGACCTCGCGGATGATGCGAGCCCCGATCTCGATCGGCTGGAGTCCGCCCCGGAACGGACGCGACAGAGTCCGCTCGAAGAGCCGTTCCAGGCGGTTTTCCACGGCTTTCAGGACCATAGCGACCCCAACTGTACCGGTCCGACACTCGACTTTTCAGGGCGCGTGAGATACGACTCGCGAAAGCAGGTAGTGTTGTCGGGCCCAGGGC
>DAIDKS010000002.1 GCA_027449885.1 Acidimicrobiaceae bacterium | reverse complement strand
GGTCGTCGCCTCGGGCTTCACCCAGGACGTGCGGTCGGCCGTTCAGATCACGACCGGCTCGACCCCGGCGTGCGGGACGGGCACGCAGCTCGTCGGCCTCGAGTGGAACTTCTCGACGAGCACCAACACGTTCCAGACCGTGGTCACCTACGCGATCATCCCGGCGGGCAGCCTCGACGAGCTGGTGCGCGAGTACTGCGCGGCGGGTGCGTCGACCACGCCGACGTCGACCTCCACGGTCGCCTTCGACGTCTCGCCGACGGCGACGACGGTGACGCTGACGCCGACGGGGACGGGTGCGGGGACGTCGTGGGTGTGCACCAGCGTGGGCACGGCCGCGGTGACGACGACGACGTCGTCGTCGTGCGTGACCAACGTCCAGCTGAACGTCAACGCCACCCAGACCAACTACAACTACACCCTGACGGCCGCCCCCGACGCCGGCTCCTCGCAGGCGACGGGGGGGCTGGTGAACACGCCGCAGACGGCGACGACCTGCTCGTTCGCGACGCCCGGGACGGGAACCTACGCGAGCAACATGTGCTTCATCGACTTCGCGCCCATCGCCCAGGGAGCCAGCCTTCACGCGAACGCCGCGACGGGCGTCTCCATGTCGGTGGGCGGGCTGCCCGGCGGCTACACGATGTCCTTCACCGTCCAGGTGACGGGTTCGTCGCCCTGGACGGCGCACGGATTCCCCACCTGGCAGACGAGCAACGCGGGGGCGTTCCTCGGGGACTGCATCAACCTGTCCTCGTCGCCGCCGGGCATCGCCCAGGCGTCCAACGGGACCTGCCCCCAGGGCTACTCGCCCTTCTACACGGGTGTCGCGGGCTCACCCGCGATCTACCAGACCGACACGAGCTACTCGGGTGGCAGCACCAACACCGTGACGATCTCCAACATCAAGGTCTTCAACTCCCTCGGTCAGCCGGCGACGGGGTGGCAGGTCGTCATGGCCGACGCCGAGTCGACCGACCCCGGTGAGTGGATCACCTTCAGCTCCGACAAGACCCTCACCGTGATGCCGAACAACCAGATCGCCGGGCAGCCCTACGGGAACGCCTGCAACTACGGCGGGGCCCTGACCTGGATCGGCACGACCCAGGTCACCTGCGCCGGACCGAGCTCGGGCAACTCGTACGTGAAGACGGGCACGCTGATGCTCGACGTGGCGGCCCCCTCCTACGTGTCCGCCCAGATGCACGGGGCCGGCCTCGAGGGAGTGGCGCTCGCCCTGTTGCTGTCGGGGAGCTACTGATGAGGTGGCCCTCCGCCGACCGGGCTCGTCATCGTCGCGACGCGGGCGACACCCTCGTCGAGGTCCTCCTCGCCCTCACCGTGCTGGGTCTCGCGACCGTGTCGCTCGTCATGGCCTTCTCGACCACCATCGCGGCCTCCGCGGAGCACCGGAGCCTCGCCAGCCTCGACTCCGCGCTGCGCAGCGCGGCCAACGAGGCGTTGACGCAGATCCAGTCCCAGGGCCTCTACACGCCGTGCGCCACGCCGAGCGACTACAACCAGAAGCTGCAGTTCACCTCCCTGACCGGGGGCCTCTCCGCGTCGGTGACGGGCGTCCAGTGGTGGGACGGCTCCACGTTCCCGGGCACCGTCTCGAGTCCCGGGACGTGCTCGGGCACCCAGCAGAGCGGCCCACAGCTCGTCACCTTGTCGGTGTCGACCTCGTCCGGGACGAGCCAGTCGCTGAGCGTGGCCGTCCAGAACCCGACGGCCCCGGCGATCTCCCTCGGCGGGACGGCGACGCAGTTGATCTTCAAGGTCCAGCCCGTCGGTGGCGCGGCGGGCAGCGCGTTCCCGACCCAGCCCGTCATCTGGGAGGCGGACAGCTCCGGCCAGCTGTCGACGGCGAGCGCCGCTCCGGTCACCCTCAAGATCGCGTCGGGCACCCCCGGCACCCTCTCCGGTTGCGTGGGGACGGTCTCGCTCGGCGTCGTCACGTTCCAGGGCTGCACCATCAGCGCGAGCGGCACCTACACGATCATCGCGACGTCGACGGGTCTGACGTCGGCGACGAGCAACTCGATCACGATCTCGTCGAGTAGCGGCGGTGGCGGCGGCGGAGGCGGAGGCAGTACCACCGTGGCAGCTAGCTGCTCGGGATTCCCATCGAGCCTGACGAGCAGTCCACAGTACGTGGCGGCGAACGGCTCGGCGTCGGCGACGCTGACGGCGATCTTCTGCACGTCGGGCGGGACGGGGATCGCTGGGCAGACCGTGACCGTGACGCAGAACGGACAGTCGACGATCACCCCGACGAGTCAAGTGACGGGGTCGAACGGACAGGTCACGTTCACGGTGAAGGACCGCACGGCGGAGACCGTCACCTACCAAGCCGTCGACACGACGGCGAGCCCGAACGTCACCGGCGCGGCGAACGCGACGGTGGTGTTCTTCGGGTCGCCGGCGACTCACTGTGCCGGCGCCATCGGCGCCTCGTCCATCAGCGTGAGCGCGACGACGGCAACCGTGAGCTCGTCGACCGGACCCACACTGACCGGGGTCTTCTGTGACAGCAATGGCAACCCGGTGGTGAACATGCCCTTCACGGTCAATCAGGTCCTCTCCGGCGGTGGGGCGGGTCATTCGACGGTCACGTGTCCGTCGACCTCGACGGATAACAGCGGAAGGATCAACTGCTCGCTCAGTGATACGACCGCCGAGAAGGTCACCTACTCGGTCACCGTCGACGGTTCGACCATCGGCTCAGTGACGGTCACCTACACCGCCGGTCCCGCCGTGGCGGCGTGCGGGGGTTCCTCGAACATGCTCTCGCCGTCGTCGCAGACCGTGTACACGTCAAACTGGTGGAACCAGTACTCGGGCTCCACCGCCACGATCACGGGAAGCTTCTGCGATCAGTACGGGAATCCAGTGAGCGGTCAGGCGTTCTCCATCAGCCAGAGTGGTCGAAGTAACGGGACGGGAGATGCGTCGTCATCGATCAGTTGTCCCAGTCCTCAGGTGACGGACGCCAACGGGTCCTTTACCTGCACCGCCACGGACCAGAACGCCGAGACCGTCTACTACTTCGTGACGTTGGGTGGCACGACGTACGGGCCGGTGACGGTCACCTTCCAGAACTTCGCCTGGTGGAGCTGGAATGGGTGACTCGAATCTCCGTCAGGCGTCATAGGCCATGGCCCCACGACTTCCGCGCGACGAGCGTGACCGCGGCGCCACGCTGATCCTGGCCCTGATCTTTATCATCGCCGGTGGGATGATCATCGCGGCGCTCACCGACCTCGCGATGAACGACCTGAACAACACCGGCCAGTTCGCGCAGGCTCGCACCCTGCAGTACGACGCGAGCTCCGCCGTCGAGGTGGCGATCCAGAACATCCGCTACACGCCGATGGTCGACGGTCCCAACTCGACGCTCACCCCGAACCCCCCCTCGTACTGCTGGGGTAGCGGCCCGACGTCGTCGATCACCTTTCCCGGTGCGAACGCCGGTGACCCCACCTACTCGATCACGGTCTGGTGCTCGACCGTGCAGGTACCGGCGAGCCAGGCCACCCGGACCGTCACCCTGTACGCGTGCCCGTCGAGCTCCACGCTGACCCAGTGTGAGGCCACCCCTCTCGTGAAGGCCGTGGTCGTCTTCGACGACTACCCCTACCTGGGGACCGGATCGGTCAACCTGCCCGAGACGACGACCTGTAGCCAGTTCTGTGGTCAGGGGATGTACATCGAGAGCTGGACGTACAACGGCTGAGGGCGTCTCCGATCATCCGGGGATAGGACGGCCGCTCCGCCGATCGCCCATCTCCGACCGGTGAGGTTCCTTCTCGTGGGTCGGGAGGCGACCGTGGCGCCCTGACGCGTCGCCGAGCCTCGGGACGCCGCGCGACGCCGTCGAGTCTCGCTACTCGGGAAGTGCGCGGCCATCTCCAGAACCTCCCTCGTCCCGCGCCACCAGGGATCGTCGTCATCCCCGTACCCCGCGGGAGGGCGCAGTCAGGCGCCGACGCCAGGGGGAGTTGAGGCGACCGAGTTGCGCCCGGCAGAGACCGTATTCCTGGTCGATGATTCAGTGCCCGGTTCAGAGGCTGAGTCAATGCTCAGCAGGGATCAACTTGAGGAAAATTTTGGGGAATTGAAGTGGGGGCAGTGTATAGTTCGGTTCGCTGCGGGGCGCGAGTGCCTCGACGGTGGTAGGCATCTCGTAGGTGTCGGCAACAACGAGAAGGGGAGTTAGGAACTCATGCTTCAGATGTATCGTCAGATCCGGCAACGTCGGATGGATGAGGGAGTCAATGCAGGCTTCACCCTGATTGAACTGCTCATCGTTATTGTCGTACTCGGAATCTTGGCCGCAGTCGTGGTGTTCGCCCTCGGTGGCATCACGGGCCAGAGCGCCGTGGCGGCGTGCCAGTCGGACGGCGCAACGATTGCAACGGCCATTGCGGCCTTTAATGCACAGAACCCGACAGGTACTGCGACCTCCGCATTGCTGGAAGCGGGAACGTCACTGAATGGAAACAAGCCATACATCGCTTCATGGCCAAACAACTTCCAACACTACTCGTTTGCCATTAATGCTGGGGCGCTGTACGTGTACACGGGTAACGATCCCACGAAGGCGGGCTTCACGACCCCCTTGACAGGCATCACTCCGGGGAGCTTGGGGAACAGTCAGGTAACGTACAGTTCCACAACTTTCATTCCGTGGCAGGGCAACGGGCCGGCGGCCTGTGCTGGAGTCAAATAGTCAACTTCTAGAAGTCGAATGAATCGGAAGGTGGGTGTGGTGCCGCATTGAATGTGCGGACCGCACTCACCTTCTGTTCACTTCGCGAGCAGGAGGATAAAGGTGACTAGCGCTGGCCAATTGATGGACCAGTGGTTGGAGATCCTCTGGGAACAGAAGGGCAGTGATCTACTGCTCACTGATCAATCGGCGCCCCGGATAAGGGTCGACGGTCGGCTTCGACCAGTTGATGGCGTTGATTTGATGAAGGGTTCCCAGATCTTGGCGATTGCGGAATCGTTGCTGAGCGCGAATCAGAAGCAAGTCTTCGTCGATGAGAAGGATGTTGACTTCGCGTTTTCCTGGCATGACGTGGCGAGAATTCGCGGAAGCTTGTTTACCCAGAAGGGTGAACCTGCGCTGTCATTGCGAGTCATTCCGACGCGTATTCCGTCATTCGAAACACTCGGTCTTCCCCCGGTGGCAAATTGGATCGCGCAGCAGCCGCGCGGCTTCGTCCTCGTGACGGGACCCACGGGCTCGGGGAAGTCCACGACCTTGGCCGCGATCGTCGACCGCATCAACGAGACGCGGGCGTCGCACATCCTCACCATCGAGGATCCGGTCGAGTACGTGCACCACCACAAGATGTCGGCGGTGACGCAGCGAGAGATCGGTCTCGACTCACCGACGTTCCAGCGGGCGCTGCGGTCGGCCCTTCGCGAGGACCCCGACGTCATGCTGATCGGCGAGATGCGCGACATCGACTCGATCCAGATGGCTCTCACGATGGCGGAGACGGGCCACCTCGTGTTCGCGACCCTGCACACCAACGACGCGCCCCAGGCGATCGACCGCATCATCGACGTGTTCCCGGCCTGGCGCCAGGAGCAGACGCGGGTTCAGCTGGCCGCCTCGCTGACGGCGATCGTGGCTCAGCGCCTGTTGCCGAAGATCGGCGGGGGGATGGTCGCGGCCTACGAGGTGCTGATCGCGACCCACCCCGTGCGCAACCTCGTTCGCGAGGGTCGCTCGAACCAGCTGTCGAACGTGATGTACACCAACGCCAAGGAGGGCATGCAGATCCTCGAGTTCAGCCTGGCGAACCTGATCAAGAGCCAGACGGTCACCTACGAGGACGCCATGTCGGTCACGACCCGACCCAAGGAGTTGGTGCGTATCCTGGAGCAGATGGGATATCTCGGCGAAACGGCGTAAGCCGTGAGTCTGCGTCGGGGACCGGAGCTCCCCTACACGATGGTGGCGGCGGCGCTGCCGTGGGGTCGCCGGTGGGTGGTCGGCCCGGCGAAGGTCCACGCCGCGACCTTCGCCCCGGAGACGCCCGTCGTCATGAACTCCTTCGTGGAGGTCCTCAGCCAGTTCCCGGCGTACGCGGTCGTCGTCATCGCCGCCCCGGTCGGGTATCCCGCCACCGAGGAGCCGTCGTATCGGACCTGCGACCTCGAGGCGCGTCGCCTGCTGCGCTGGCGCGCCACCTCGATCCAGCGCGTCCCGTCGCGCGACGCCCTCCTCAGTGACCCGCCGCGGCTCGAGGGACTCGACGTGGTGTCCCTGGCCCGTCTCCAGACCTACCGCCAGGTGGGTTTCGAGATGTCGCCGTACCGCCAGCGGACCGTCTACGAGGGCCATCCCGAGCTCAGCTTCTTCCACCTGAACGGAGAGACCCCGCTGCGGTGGTCGAAGCACCGTGACGAGGGGCGCGTCGAGCGGCGGGACCTCCTCGTGAGCCGCATCGCCGGGATCGAGAGCATGCTCGACGAGGAGAGCCCGATCCCCCTGGCGCACCGCCTCGACGTGGCGGCGATGATGTGGACCGCGCGGCGCGTCCAGGGCCGCGCCGCGAAGCGCATCCCGGCCGACGCGGAGTGGGACGGCGAGGGCCTGCGCATGGAGTTCGTCTTCTAGGGGGTGGCGCCCGCCGCGCGGTCGGTCAGCGCAGACCCGGTAGCGCCAGGGCGTTCACGATGGGCCCGCCGACGAAGAGGGCGACGATCGTGCCGAGCGCCAGGTAGGTCCCGTAGGGGAGGGGTTGACGTCGCGTCGTCGCGTGCCGGGCGAGGTTCGCGACGCCCACGACGATCGCGAGCACGTTGGCGGCGAAGAACCCGACGAAGACGACGCCCGGTCCGAACCACCCGAGGCCGAGTCCGAGCGAGAGGACGAGTCGCACGTCGCCGAAGCCCAGGGCCTGCGGGCTCACCAGGTTGATGACGAAGTAGGGCACGAACCAGGCGGCCGCGGCGATCGCGGCGACGAGGAGCCGACGTCCGTCGTGCTCCTGCGCGGCCGCGCCGGCGAGGACGGCGAACTGGGCGCCGAGCATCGGCCACACGATCGACCGGGGGAGCGTGAGGTGCTCGGCGTCGATCTGGGCGAGTGCGACGAGGCCCGCCTCGAGGATCCAGACGGCGACGAGCCAGACGTGCAGCCCGAACCGCACGGTGCTCGCCGCGAACAGCAGGCCGACGCCGAGCTCGACGAGGGGGTAGCGGATCGAGATGGGCTCGTGGCAGGACCGGCAGTGGCCGCGTAGGAGGATCCACGAGAGGACGGGGACGTTGTCGCGTGGCGCGATCGGGGTCCCGCATCGCGGACAGGCCGAGCCCGGCCGCACGATCGAGAGGTCGCGAGGGACCCGGTAGACGACGACGTTGAGGAACGATCCGATCACGAGTCCGAGCAGTCCGGAGTAGATCGCGACGGCGACGAGCACGGGCTCCATTCAATCTCCTGTCGCGCCGTCGATCGGAGCATGCACCACTTGCGCGACGTCCCTCACTACAGTTCCGGTGACGCGCCGCCCCGGGCCCATCCGACGCGTGGATACCCGCGGCGGCCGGATTCGGAGACATTCGGTGGCCAGTGGATTGAGTCGACGCTATCGGTACGGGGCCAGTTTCACCGACGAGGCGTCGGGAGTCCGGTTCGAGGGCCACCATCCCCTCGAGCGGCCCGATCTCTGGCGGCGCTACCTGGACGACGCCGAGGGGAAGTACCGCAGCTACGGCTTCGAGGGGACCCTCCGGCGTCGCGAGCTGGACGAGGGGATCGGGGTCCCGCTCTTCCTCATCGGCTTCGGGGCCGACGGCGAGCCGGTCGTCGGCGTGCGATTCCACGGTCCGGTCGAGAATCGCTGGGGCACGGCTCTCATGGAGGAGATGGCCGAGCTCCCCGAGATCGACGACATCGGGGACCTCATCGACCGCGAGGCCCGCTTCGGCGTCATCGAGGCGAAGGGGGCCTGGGCCAAGGGCGAGGCCGTCGTCGGGGTTCGCCTGGTGACGGCCCTGTCGCGGGCGATGGTGCACGCGGCCAACTGGCTGGGGGCCGAGCGAACGATCGCCTGCGTGTCGGACGCCCTGGTGCCGCTCGGCAAGCTCGCCGGTGGCGAGGTCCTCAGCGAGAACTGGGTCCCGTTCCCCGACGCCCGTTACCGCACCGTCGCCGTCACGTGGCAGCGTTCGCGCGCCCACGAGTTGGCCGACCCCGACAACCAGCGCGCCCTGCGTCGTGAGGCCGAGCAGCTGCTCCGGGGGCCCGACGCTCGCGCCGTCACCCCGAACGGTGGCGAGCCGGTCTCGCTCTACTCGCGCCACCCGGTCGTCCTCGACGTGACGCGGCGCAGCGACCGGGAAGTGATGCGGGTCCTGCGCGAGGATCCCGCCCTCGAGGTGGTCGATCGATTCGAGGACCAGCGCGCCCAGCTCACGGCCGTCCGGCCGGTTGCCGACGAGGCCGCGCGCCGCGACGTCCAACGGTGGGTCTACTACCCGTGGCGCCGCGCCGTCGTCCGGGTCCTCGGTCCGCGCGCCTTCGACCGGGTACGGCTCGACCGCAACCGCCACAAGATCACGGCCGACGAGCAGGCCCGCCTGCGGGGCCTGCGGGTCGGCGTCGTGGGGGCGAGCGCCGGTCACGCCATCGCCTACACCCTCGCCCTCGAGGGCATCGTGGGCGAGCTGCGCATCGCGGACTTCGACACCCTCGAGCTGTCGAACCTCAACCGGGTCCCGGCGAGCGTGCTCGACATCGGCGTGAACAAGGCCGTGGTGGCGGCCCGCCGGATCGCGGAGATCGACCCGTACCTGAAGGTGTCGGCCGTCACCTCCGGGGTCACGGAGGAGAACCTCGACGCCTTCCTCGAGGACCTGGACCTCGTCGTGGAGGAGTGCGACTCGCTCGACATGAAGGTCCGCGTCCGGGAGGCGGCTCGCTCGCGGCGCATCCCCGTGATCATGGAGACCTCCGATCGCGGGGTGCTGGACGTCGAGCGCTTCGACCTCGACCCGACGCGGCCGGTCTTCCACGGCCTGCTCGGGGATCTCGACAGCTCCGGGCTCTCGCAGCTCACGCCCGCCGAGCTCGCGGGCCACATGATCAAGGTCGTCGGACCGGCGCAGGTCTCGGCGCGGATGGCGGCGAGCTTCTTCGAGTTCGGCACCACGATCACCGGATGGCCCCAGTTGGGCAGCGAGGTGAGCCTCGGGGGCGTGACGGTGGCGGCGGCCGTCCGACGGCTGGGACTCGGCCGCGAGCTGCCGTCGGGCCAGGTGCGGCTCGACGTCGACGAGATCCTCGGGGAGATCGAGGAGGTCGACCCCTCGCGCGGCGAGTACCTCGACCTCGCGAGCGCGCCCCCCACCGAGCCCCCGCTCAACGACGCCGACGACGACGCGACCTACGTCGTCGACGCGGCCCGCCGGGCTCCCTCCGGTGGCAACGTCCAGCCGTGGCGGTTCGAGGCCGACGCGGACGAGGTTCGCTTCTTCATGCTGCCCGAGCGGACGTCGGCGATGGACGTCGCCCACCGCGGCACCTTCGTGGCGCTGGGGGCCACCCTCATGAACGCGCGGGTCGCCGCCGCGGCGCGCCGACGACTGGGCATGGTCCAACTGTTCCCCCACGGCCCCGGCTCGCACCACGTGGCGACGATGGGCCTCGGCGACCAGACCGATCCCGCGCTCGCCGGCCTCATCGACCACGTGGCGACCCGGACGTCCAACCGACAGGCCGGACAGCCCGGCGCCATCCCGACCCCCCACGTCGAGCGCCTGACGCACGCCGTCACGCGCGAGGGCGCGACCCTGCGGCTCGTGAGCGATCGGACCACGATGGACGGGATCGGTGACGTCCTCGGTCGATCGGACCGCTTGCGCTTCATCCTGCCGCACGTGCGCGAGCAGATGCTCGGTGAGCTGCGGTTCCCGGGCCGGGACCGGCTGGAGGACGGCCTCGACGTCCGGTCGCTCGAGATGGATCCCGCGACGATCGCCGTCTCGGACGTCCTGCGCCGCCCCGACGTGATGGACCTGCTCGCCGAGTGGCGGGCGGGACAGTCCCTGGGCCTGCGCACCCAGCTCCTCATCGGCACCAGCTCGGCGCTCGCGGCCATCACGGTGCCCCGCGACGAGCCCGCGTGGTACGTGAGGGGCGGTCAAGCCCTCGAGCGGTTCTGGCTCACGGCCGAGTCGATCGGGCTGGCCGTGCAGCCGGTGGCCCCCCTGTTCCTCTACGCGACGGGCTCGAACGACCTCCTCACCCTCGGGGGGGAGCGCTACGTCGACGAGCTCGCGAGGCTGTCCGACGATCTGAAACAGCGTTTCGAAATCGGACTCGGTGAGGCCCTGGTGATGGTGGTGCGCATCTCCTACGCCCCGACGGCGAGCGTCCACTCCATTCGCCACCCCTTGGGAGAGGTGCTGACGCGCTCCGACATGGCCCGGCTCAGCGAGGGCGCGTCCTAGGAGATCGGGTCGTCACCGATATTCCCTCTTGCGATGGGCGAAGTGCGGCTTTAGCATTCATTTACCCACGACTGTGGGATCCACCCGGTGAGAGTCGGACGAGCCGTGGAGATGAGGCCCAATGACGAGCGCGGATGAGTGGTACCTAGACCAGGCGCGGCGCGAGACGAGTCTCGTCGTCGATTCGCTCGTCCACGTGATCGCGGGCGTCGAGATCATCACCGTCGTCACCCGGCCGGGGACCGACCTGCGCGAGCTCGCGCTCCAGCCGTTCGTGCGTCCCGGGGCGGACGCGGGATTCCGGGCCATCTCCGAGCGCGTCGTCAACGCCCTCGAGAGCGGCGTGCCGCCGAACACGGTCGCCTTCGACGTCCTCGGCGTCGAGTGGGGGGCCCTCATCGAGCCCATCAACCTCCCGGACCAGTCCGCGATCGCCGCGCTCGTCGTCGCGCGTCACGGCCGGGCGTGGTCGCCGCGTGAGCAGTCGGTGGTGCGAGCCTTCGCCAGCCTGCTGAGCCACGTCGCGACCCTGGCCCTGCGCGAGCAGGTCCTGCTGCACCAGCAGCGACTGGACGAGCTGGTCGCGACGGTCGCCGAGCGGCTCATGTCGGCCACCTCCGAGACGCGTCGCGAGGTCGTCCAGTGGACCGTCCAGGTGCTCGGCGAGTTCCTCGCCGCGGACGTGGCGCTCCTGCGCCGGAACGACCACGAGCGCGGCCTCTCGATCCTCGAGGCCGAGTGGCCCCAGCGCACCGACATCCCCGACCCCGACCCGCTCGGCGAGGTCCCGTTCGACGTCGACCCGATCTTCGCCGCCACCCAGCACCTGAAGGGTCCGTACCTCTCGGGCATCGCCGACGCGAACGACGTGTACCTCGACCGTGTGGAGGAGGCGGCGGGCATCTCGCCGGCTGCCGGCGCGGGCGTCCCCCTCCTCATGGGCAACGTCACCTGGGGCGTCCTCGGGTTCCTGCACTTCCAGATGCACGACTGGGTGCCCGCGGAGATCAACGCCCTGCAGGCCGTCGCGTCGATGCTGGTCCAGCTCCAGGCGCGCATCGACGCCGAGGAGCGCATCACCTACAACGCCCATCACGACGAGCTCACGGGCCTCGCCAACCGTCGCGCCCTCCTCGCCTCCCTGCGGCGGCGGGTGACCGAGCAGCGCCACACGGCCATCCTCGTCGTCGACCTCGACCGCTTCAAGGTCATGAACGACTACCTCGGCCACGCGAGTGGTGACCGCCTGCTCGTCACGATGGCGGACCGCCTCCGCACGAGCATTCGCGAGGGCGACATGGCCGCTCGACTCGGCGGCGACGAGTTCGTCCTGCTCGTGGACAACGCCCACAGCGAGATGGAGGCGCTGGCCAGCGCCTACCGCATCCTCGACGTCGTCGCCCAGCCGGTCGAGATCGGTGGGACCTCGATGAACCACACCGCGAGCATCGGGGTCGCCCTGGCCGAGCCCGGGGTGACCGCGAGCGAGCTCCTGGGCCGGGCCGACGTGGCCATGTACCAGGCGAAGGCTCGGGGGCGGAACCGAGCCGTCATGTTCGACCGCGACCTGCGCAAGATCGTCGACGACCGCTCCCAGACGGAGCTGCTGCTGCGCGAGGCGATCGACTCGGGCGGGCTGCGGCTGCACTTCCAGCCCGAGGTCGACCTGACGACGGGACGGCTCCTCGCCGTCGAGTCGCTCGTGCGCTGGCAGCACCCGACGCGCGGCCTGCTCAACGCGGCCGAGTTCATCACGGTGGCCGAGGAGACCGGGATGGTCACGGCCCTCGGCCGGTGGGTCTTCGCGGAGGCCTGCCGCCAGCTGGGGACGTGGCGGACCCAGTACCCGGAGCTCGACTTCACCGTCCGGGTCAACATGTCCCCGGCCGACTTCAAGATGGGCGACCTCGTGGACTTCGTTCGCGACAGCCTCACCCGCAACGACGTGCCCGGCGACCGCCTCTGCATCGAGATCACCGAGTACGCGGTCGTGGACGACGCCGCGGCGACGGTGAAGGTGCTGGAGGAGTTCCGGGCCATGGGGGTGGAGATCGCCCTCGACGACTTCGGGACGGGATTCGCGTCGATGACCGAGCTGAAGAACCTGCCGGTCGACTTCCTCAAGCTCGACATGAGCTTCGTGAGGGGCATCGCCCGTGACGCCTCGGACCGCGCCATCGTCGAGGCCATCATCCGGCTGGGTCGGGCCCTGGGCAAGGAGGTGATCGCGGAGGGCGTCGAGTCCCACCTGATCGTCGACGAGCTCCTGGAGCTCGGCTGCCACCGCGGTCAGGGATTCCTCATCTCCCGTCCGGTCCCCTCGGTGGACCTCGACGACCTGCTGGGCGCCGGCGCCGCCGACGCGTCGCTCCTGCGGGTGGGCAGTGCCGGCTCGGAGAGTTCGCACTGGTGAGTCTGGACGAGTTGCCATCGACGAGCCACGAGGCGGTGCTCTCCGAGCCGTGGCTGTTCGAGACCCTGATCGACGAGCTCGACGGCGAGGGTCTCGGGATTCACTACATCTACGCGGTGCTCGACCGCCTGGCCGAGCGGCACCAGCTCGAGGACGTCGTACTCGTCCTGCGTCACGAGAGCTTCGGCACCCAGGTCTTCCGCAACGGGGCGCGGGCGGTGTCGCCGTCCGTCTTCGCCCGGGTGCCCTCCGGGTCCGGACTCGTCACCCAGCCCGACGTCGTCCCGGCCCACGAGTGCGACGCCGTGCGCACGGCGTGCCAGCTCGTCCTCATGCTCCACCTCGCCAGCTTCAACGCCGGCCACGATCCCCTCACGAGCGTCGAGAACCGTCGATCCTTCGACGGAGCCCTCCAGGTGGCGGCGACGCGGAGCGCTCGCTACGGGTGGGCCTTCACCCTGGTCCTCATCGACCTCAACGACTTCAAACTGATCAACGACCGTCGCGGGCACGTCGTCGGCGACTTCGTGCTGCGCCAGTTCGGATTCGCCCTGCGACGCTCCGTGCGCAGCGGCGACACGGCGGCTCGCCTCGGGGGCGACGAGTTCGCGGTGATCCTGGCGAACGCGGGCGGTCTCGAGGCGGCGGGCTTCGTCGAGCGCCTCCGCTCGCAGCTGAAGGAGTCCGAGGAGCCGATCGAGTTCTCGGTCGGCGTCGCGACCTCGCCACGCGACTCCGTCGACCCCGAGGAGCTGATTCGCGTGGCGGACCGACGCCTCTACGAGCGCAAGGGACGAGGAGAGTCATGACGTCACGGATCGAAGACGACTTCGAGCTCGAGCTGCGGAGCCTGCCGGGAGTCCTCAACGTCGCCCTCGAGAAGGACGACGGCGGCGTGGTGACCATGGTCACGCTCGTCGCCGTCGGGCTGGAGGTCAAGGAGACCGAGGCCGTCGCGCGTCAGGTCGCCTCCCTCTACTACCCCCACGCCGCCGTGCGCGTCGACGACGCCGGCGACGTCCTCCAGCACGTCCCGACCGACGACTCGCGCATCGTGCTGGTGAGCGCCGTCGCCGACCCGACGGACGGGGCCATCCGGGTCGAGCTGTCGCACGGGGGTCGCCACGGCCAGGGCTGGTCGCGCAACGGGGCGCTCATCGGGGGCGCCGAGGCGACGCTGCTCGCCATGGCCGAGCTCGGCTACGCGGTCCCCTTCGTGCTCCACTCGGTGACCCCCTTCGCGGCGAGCCGCACCTGGCCCGTGGCGGTGACCCTCCGGGCCCTCGCCGACGGGAGTGAGCGCTACGGGATCGCGAAGGCCGAGGACGAGACGGTCGCGGCCGCCAAGGCGACGCTCGACGCCCTCAACCGGTTCCCGCTGACCCTGCGCACCACTCGTCGGTGAGCGACCCCGTCGCCGTCGGGCGCCGGAGGGGCTGGTTCGCGCACCCGCTGACGGCGGCCGAGCGCCTCGTCGGCTGGGCCCTCATCGCCGCGGCGCACGTCGGGATCGTCGCCCTGCTCGGGGGCCCGACCGAGGGCGACGTCGCGGAGTCCTTCTACGCCACCGTCGCGATCGCCCACGGCCAGCTGGCCTGCGCCTATCCGCCCTACGTGGCGATGCACGTCCCGGTCGTCGCGGTGCCCTTCACGTCGACCGCCCCGCTCTACCCGCTCGTCGCGGGCGTCGTCGCGGCGCTCCTCCACCTCGGGGCGCGCGCCCCGTTCCCCTCGGCCGCCGCGCTCGGGCCGGGGTGCGCGCACGGCTACCCGGCGATCTTCGCCTGGAGCGAGAACGCGGCCGTGATCAAGCACGCGCTGATGCTGGGCTACCTCGGCAGCCTCGTCTTCCTCGTCGGACTCTTCGTGGCCCTCGGGGCGACGAGGGCGGCGCGGACGCGCCGGGAGGTCGTGGCGGGCGCCGTCGCCGCGACCCTCCTCCCGGTCCTCGCCTCGCTGGTGCAGTTCTTCCACCCCGAGGACCTGCTCTCGCTCGGTTTCGCGCTGGTCGCCCTCGGGCTGGTGCCGCGTCGTCGCTGGCTCGCGGCGGGCGTCCTCGTCGGGCTCGCGGTCCTCGCGCAGCAGAGCGCGCTGCTGGTCGCCCTCCCCCTCCTCGTCGTGGCGCCCCGCGCCGGGAGGGCTCGCCTCGTGCTGGGCGCGGCGCTGAGCGGCCTCGTCGTCACCACGCCCCTCCTGTGGAGTGGTGGGGGTCGCGCGCTACACGGGATCCTCGTCGGCTCGGGCTACTCGAGCACCTACGGCGGGACCTGGCTGTGGGAGCTGACGAGGCACGGGCCACTCTTCTTCGCGCTCCTGAGGATCGCCCCGCTCGCGGCCTCCCTCGCCGTCGCCGTCTACGCCCGTCGCCGCCTCGGCGACGGGGCCCTCGCGCCGGAGGTCCTGCTCTCCCTCGTCGGCGTCTCGCTCGCGCTCCGGCTCGTCTTCGAGCAGAACGTCCGTCCCTACTACCTGGCCGACCTCGCGGTCGTCCTCGTAGTCGTGCTGGCGGCGGGACGCCGGGCGAGGGGGCCCGCCGTCGCGTGGATCGCCTTCGTGACGATCAGCTTCGACTTCCTGCCCGCGACGGGCTCGTTCACCCTGGTGCCGTGGGCCTACCACGTGGCGCCCTACGCCAACGCGACGCTGGCGGGCGCCGGCCTCGCGCTCCTCGCGGTCCGGACGGTCGTGCGGCGGAGGCTCGAGTGGTACTGGGCACTGTGGGCCGTCCTGACCGTCCTGGGCTTCGTCCACCTCCCCGGGCTCCAGCCCCTGTGGGAGCACCCGTGGCCGACGTGGCTGCGACAGCTGCTCGTCGTCCCGACCGGGCTCTACCTCGTCGGAGGGCCGCTCTGGGCCGCCCTCGGGGGGACGCGCGCCCCGGCCGAGCCCGACCTCGTCGCCCCCTGAGACCCGCGCGCCGGCTACGCCGACGCCGACGCCGACGGGTCGGGGTCGAGCAGGGGACGGCCGGCGACGCGGACGGCGTCGTCCTCGGGGAGGGCCGGGGCGAAGAGGAAGCCCTGCCCGAAGGGGCACTCGAGGGCCCGCAGACGCGCGAGATCCCCGGCCGTCTCGACCCCCTCGGCGAGGACCCGGGTCGCGTAGCGGCCGCCGAACTCGACGAGGGAGTCGAGGACGACGTCGCCGTGGTCGGGGGGTCCCGGGAGCAGGAACGCCGGGTCGAGCTTGATCATCGCCGGGTGGAGATGGAGCAGGTGAACGAGGGAGGCGAGGCCGGCGCCGAAGTGATCGATCGCGAGACCGACGCCGATCGCGGAGAGCTCGCCCATCGTCGTGATCGAGGCGACGAGGTCGCGCAGGATGTCGGCCTCGGCGACCTCGACGATGAGTCGCGTCGGCGCGACCGCGTGGGCCTCGAGGGCGCGGGCGAGGCGCGTGGTGAGCGCGGGGTCGCGGAACTGGGCGTCGGACAGGTTGACGGTGACGAACGGCTCGACGCCGTCGACCGACGCCAGCCGTGCGGCGAAGGCGACGGCCCGCTCGATCGTGAAGGCGCCGAGGGAGAGCTCCACCTCGCTCCCCTCGACACGGGCGAGGATGTCGCGCGGCTCGAGGACGCCGCGGGTGGGGTGGCTCCAGCGCAGCAGCGACTCGAACCCCACGACCGTTCCGGTCGTCGTCGTGACGAGGGGCTGGAAGTGCATCTCGATCTCGCCGCGCGCGAGGGCCGCCCGGACGTCGGCGAAGCGCGACAGGTGGTCGGCGGCGCGCGTGCGCAGCTCCTCGGTGAAGGCGACGATCGCCCCTCGTCCCCGGCGCTTCGCCTCGTAGAGGGCGAGGTCGGCCGCCTCGACGACGCCGCCGTCACCCCCGTCGGGGCCCCACGTGGCAACGCCGATCGAGACGCCCGGGGTGACCGAGACCCCGAGGACGCTGACGGGCTGCGAGAGGGCCTCGCGCACGCGCTCGGCGAGCCGTCGGGCGCCGTCGTCGCCCCCGACCCCCTCCGCGAGGTAGAGGAACTCGTCGCCCCCGTAGCGGGCGAGGGTGTCGCCAGCGCGCGCCACCCGCTCCAGGCGGCGGGCGACCGCGGCGAGCAGGTGATCCCCGACCAGGTGCCCGTGGGTGTCGTTGACGTCCTTGAACTCGTCGAGGTCGATCATGAGGACGGCGCCCGTGCGCCGCTCGCGCGCGAGGCGCGCCCGCGACTGGGCGAGCCGCTCGTCGAGCAGGGCGCGGTTGGCGAGGCCCGTGAGGGGGTCGTGGAGGGCGCCGTAGGCGAGGCGGGCGTTGAGCTGGCGCTCCTCGGTGACGTCGCGCTCGGAGACGACGGTGTAGCGCAGCGCCCCCTCGTCGTCGTAGATGGCGGAGCGCGACACCTCGACCGTGATGACACGGCCGTCGCGGCGCCGGTAGCGCGTCACGTACCGGTCGGTCGGCGCCTCGCCGGTGCGGGCGCGATCGAGCGACCGCGGGGTCAGCGCGACGTCCTCGGGCAGGGTGAGGAAGTCGGAGTTGCGGCCGAGGAGGTCCTCGCGGTCCCAGCCCACCAGCCGGCAGAAGGACTCGTTGGCGTCGAGGATGCGACCCTCGGGGTCGGTGAAGAGGATGGGGGAGAGCGCGTGGGTGACGGCCCGGCGGTAGTCGATGGCGACGGTCGGCTCGACGGTCGCGACGAGGACGTCGAGACCCGGGATGGGTCGCGCGACGACGAGGACGTCGCTCCGCCCCTCCGGGGTCGTCACGCCCGGCGCCGTCGGCACCCACGCGCCGAGCGCGCGGTGGTAGGGATCGTTCGCCGCGAGCAGGGCGCCGGCCCGCGCGACGGCGGTCGGCTGGGTGTGGGAGGAAACAAACGCCCACCAGGGATCACGTGCATCGCCCATCGAGCCTCCCTCGTCGACGCCCCCGTCGGGGCCCTCGACAGCGGATGCTACCGAGGGGCCGTGACGTGATCTCTGGAACGACCTTCGAACAAGATGTCGGTAATGCGTCGCTCCCACCGGAGATACCCGAGCAGGAGGATGACATGCGACTCACGACTCGACTGCTGACGGCCCTCACGCTGGGCCTCGCGCCCCTCGTCGCCCCGAGCGTCGCGGCCCCGGCGGCCGTCACGGACGCGGCGTGCACGCCCGCCCAGATGCGCGTCACGCTGGGACCGGCGAACGGGGCGGCGGGGACCATCTACTACCCGATCGTCTTCACCAACGTCGGGGGCACCTGCTCGATCTGGGGGGTGCCCACGGTGCAGCCCGTGGCCGCTCGTCGTCACCGGGTCGGCCCGCCGGCCCTCAGCATGTCGCGCGGGATGATGCCCGCTCGCCACGTGCTGGCCCACGGACAGTCCGTGAGCGATCCCTTCGGCGCCGCCGAGACCGGCAACTACCCCGCCGCGCTCTGCGGCGCCCGGCGCGCGACCGGGGTCGTCGTGACGCTCGCCCCGTTCGTTCGATCGACCTACGTGCGTCTGCCGATATCGGTCTGCACGCGACAGGCGAGCACGCGAACCGCCCTCATCGTTCCGGGACGCACGGGGGCCTAGCAGGTCGTACCATCGTCGCACGACCACATTTCAGGGGGGTGCGATGACCACGCCGACCGAGACCTTCCGAGCCGCCCGAGACTTCCTGCTCGAGCACCGCGACGACTACGACGGCGCGCGGGCGGGCTTCGCGTGGCCCCACTTCGACCAGTTCAACTTCGCCCTCGACTGGTTCGACGCGGGTCTCACCGCGGAGCACCCGGACGCGGTCGCGCTGCGCATCGTCGAGCAGGACGGCTCGCGCGTCGACTACACCTTCGCCGACGTCACGCACCGCTCGAACCAGGTGGCCAACTGGCTGCGCTCCCTCGGCGTCGCGCGGGGCACCCGGGTCCTCGCGCTCCTCGGCAACCAGGTCGAGCTCTGGGTCACGACGCTCGCCGTCATCAAGCTCGGGGCCGTCGTCATCCCGGCGACGACGCTCCTCACCGAGAGCGACCTGCGCGACCGGATCGAGCGGGCCCACGCGGGGGCCGTCGTCGCGCGCAGCGAGGTGGCCCCGCGATTCGCCGACATCCCCGGCGACTACGTGCGCGTGACGGTCGGCGAGGACGTCGCGGGCTGGCGCAACTTCACCGAGAGCGCCTCGGTCGCGGACGTCTTCACCCCCGACGGCCCGACCAACGCCCAGGACCCCCTCCTCGTCTACTTCACCTCGGGCACGACGTCGCTGCCGAAGATGGTCGAGCACACCCACGTGAGCTACCCGGTCGGCCACCTCACGACGATGTACTGGATCGGCATCCAGCCCGGCGACGTCCACCTCAACATCTCGAGCCCGGGCTGGGCGAAGCACGCCTGGAGCAGCTTCTTCGCCCCCTGGATCGCGGGGGCGACCATCTGCGTCTACAACTACTCGCGCTTCGACGCCCCGGCCATGCTGAACGTCCTCACCGACGCCCGCGTCACCACCTTCTGCGCCCCGCCGACGGTGTGGCGCATGCTCATCCAGCAGGACCTCGCGGCGACGCGACCGGGGGTCCGGGAGCTGGCGAGCGCCGGCGAGCCCCTCAACCCCGAGGTCATCGAGTCGGTCCAGCGGGCCTGGGGCATCACCATCCGCGACGGCTTCGGGCAGACCGAGACCACGGTCCAGATCGGCAACCCGCCCGGCCAGGCGGTGCGACCGGGCTCGATGGGCCGTCCGATCCCCGGCTACACGATCGAGCTGGTCGACCCCATCACCGGCGAGGTGGGCGACGACGGCGAGGTCTGCGTGGCCCTGGCCCAGGGTCGGCCCGTCGGGCTCATGGCCGGGTACCGCCAGGCGAGCGGGGACGACCCCGAGCGCAACGCGGCGGCCTTCGCCGGCGGTCGCTACCACACGGGCGACATCGCCCACCGCGACGCCGACGGCTACATCACCTACGTGGGCCGGGCCGACGACGTCTTCAAGGCGAGCGACTACCGCATCAGCCCCTTCGAGCTCGAGAGCGTGCTCATCGAGCACCCGGCCGTCGCCGAGGCGGCCGTCGTGCCCGCTCCCGACCCGGTGCGCCTCGCCGTGCCCAAGGCCTACGTGAGCCTCGTCGCCGGCTACGAGCCGAGCGCCGAGCTCGCCCGGGACATCCTCGCCTACGCCCGCGACCACCTCGCCGGCTACAAGCGGGTCCGGCGTCTCGAGTTCGCCGAGCTGCCGAAGACCATCTCGGGCAAGATCCGCCGCGTCGACCTGAGAAACCGCGAGAAGGAGACGGCCGAGCGCCCCGACGGCGAGTACCGTGAGGAGGACTTCGCGTCCTGAGGGGGGACCATGACCGAGAACGCTGACGGGGGCCTCCCCGAGTTCGCCGACGCGGCGGGGGCCGGCGTCGCCCACCGCATCCTGGGGACGACGATGCCGGTCCTCGAGGTCCAGCTCACGCCCGGTCAGACGGTGATCTCCCAGGGCGGCGAGCTCTCCTGGATGACCTCGGCGATCGTCATGTCGACGGCGACGGCGGGAGCCGGGAGCTCGGGGGTGCTTGGCGTCTTGAAGCGCGCCGTCGCCGGCGGGACGATCTTCATGTCCCAGTTCACCGCCCAGGGGGCGAACGGCACGGTGGCCTTCGCGGCGAAGATGCCCGGTCGCATCCTCCCGATCTCGGTCGCCGACGGGCGCGACTACATGGTGTCGCGCCACGGCTTCCTCGCGGCGACCTCCGGGGTCCAGCTGGCGCTCGGCTTCCAGCAGAAGCTCGGCGCGGGCATCTTCTCCGGCAACGGCTTCATCATGCAGCGGGTCGGCGGGTCGGGCGTCGCCTGGATCGAGCTCTCCGGCGAGCTCGTCACCTACGACCTGGCGGCCGGCGAGTCGATCATGGTCCACCCGGGCCACGTCGGCCTCTTCGAGGCGAGCGTCGACCTCGACATCACGATGGTGCGCGGCATCAAGAACATCTTTTTCGGCGCCGACACCCTCTTCCTCGCGAAGCTGACCGGACCGGGCCGCGTCTACCTCCAGAGCCTCACCCTGCCGGGTATGGCCCACGCGATGATCCCGTACCTCCCCGCCGGTGAGGGCGGGAACGGGGGCGGCGGCTTCAACTTCAAGATCGGCTAGGTCTCCCGGAGGGGGTTCCGGCTCCGGGGGCCGGCATTCGGGGCGATCGGGCCGCCCGGTCGGTCGAGGGCGTTCTGGTGTCATAATTGACACCCATGTCGGTTGACCACCCGCGCGACGACGCGCACCCCGACGACGAGTTCGACCTGTCGTCCTTCGGCGAGGGCTATCCCATGGGCCTGCCGGTCCACGAGAAGCCCGTCGAGCCCCACCTGCGCAACCGCCGCACGGTGAACAGCCCCTCCCAGCTGAGCCTCCTCCAGGAGCTGATGCACTTCCGCCCGAGCCACGGGCGCTGGCGGATCGGCAAGGACCTCATCGGCCTCGTGCGCCGCGGGCACGACGAGGAGACCGACGAGTCCTACCACGACAAGCTGCGGCGCGAGCAGAAGCGCGGCAAGAGCGAGTCCTCGACCTACGGCCAGGCGACCGTCGACGGCCGCTCCGTGGTCCTCTACGCGATGAACTGGGACTTCTTCGCGGGCTCGCTCGGCGTCGTCTCGGGCGAGGCCTTCCAGGCGGCCGCCGACCTCGCCATCCAGAAGTCGCTCCCGCTCGTCGCCGTCTACGCCTCGAGCGGGGTGCGCCAGCACGAGAACTTCGCCGGCCTCACCCAGATGACCCGGATGGTCGAGGCGATCCGCAATTACAAGGAGCGGGTCGACCTGCCCCACGTGGCGGTCCTCCTCGGCAACGTCTGGGGCGGGGTCTCGGCGAGCGCGGTGCCGAGCGCCGACCTCATCATCGCGACCTCGGGGACGAACTTCGGCTTCGCCGGGCCCAACGTGATCGAGGCCTTCGAGGGGACGGCCGTGCCGGCCGAGTCCCAGAGCGCCGAGGCCAACCTCCTCGACCGCAACATCGACGTCGTCCTGCCCGACGTGGCGGAGGTCGTCTGGTACCTCGGCAAGGTCCTCACCGCGACGACCCCGCCCGACAAGCACCACGCGCTCAGCGCGGAGAGCCCGAGCCTCATCCGCAACGTCACCGCGACGGGTCAGCGCCGGATCTTCGTCTTCGGCTCGCCGGGGATCAAGGGCCCCCGCTTCGACGACACCTCCGCGACGGCCACGCTGCTCCCGGCGGCGCCGCGGCCGCCCCGCTCCGAGGACGGGGCCGAAGCCCTCCTCGAGCAGTACCAGGACCTCATCGCCGACGCCAACCGGCTCGACCTCGAGTTCGTCGCCCGCTACGCCTTCACCGACGCCGTCGCCCTGTACAACCACATCCAGGAGAGCGACGCGCTGCGCTACCCGGCGATCGTCGGGGCCTTCGCCCTGCTCGGCAGCCAGCCCTTCGTGGTCGTGGGCACCCAGCCCTCCTACGCCCGCATCGGCGAGACGGTGATCAAGCGCCCGGCGAATCCCGGACCGGAGGACTTCGCCCACCTGCACCGAGTCCTCGACGTCGGCGCGCGCCTCGGCCTGCCGGCCCTCTTCGTCACCGACACCCTGGGCGCCAAGCCGACCCTCGAGAGCGAGCGGCGCGGCCAGTCCCGGCTGATCGCCCGCTCCATCCTGCGCGGGATCGACTACCCCCGCCCGGTCATCTCGCTCGTGGCGGGGGCCCTCGGTAGCGGCGGGGGCCTCGCGACCACCCCGATGGCCGACCACGTCGTCATGCTCGAGCAGGCCATGGCCTACGTCGCCGAGCCCCGCTCGGCCGCCTCGATCCTCTACCGCACGCCGAACCCGTCGCGCGAGCAGGTGCGCACGACGCTCGCGACCATGCGCTCGACGGCGAAGGACCAGCTGGAGCTCGGACTCATCGACGAGGTCATCGCGGAGGACGACAACTCGTTCGTCACCGTCGAGCGGGTCCACCGCTCACTGATCGCCGCCTACGTGGAGCTCGCGGGGCTGAGCGAGCGCAAGCTGCGCGCCCGCCGCCAGGAGCGCATCCGGGCCCTGCGCGCCTTCGACATCATCCAGGAGTAGCCGTCGAGGTCGTGGTGGGGGTCACCGGCGTCGCGACCATCGGGGCGCCCGAGGGGTAGATCTCGACCCAGGTGCGGCCCGGCTGGAGGGCGATGGGGTGCCCGGAGGCGTCGGTGAAGGTCGTCGGCGTGCCGGCCGGTCCGGCCGTCCAGGTGCCCGTCACCATGACGCCGTTGCGCAGGATGTAGGCCCTCCCGGAGTTGTCGAGGATGTGGGACTCGGCCTCGAGGCCCCCCTGGCTGTTCTCGACCCAGGGTCCGTAGGTGATGGTGACGTCCTGGATGATCACGTTCTGGGCCTGGTTCTGGACCCCGTCGGCCAGCAGGTCGGGCTGGACGTTGGGGCTGCTCGGGGAGCCGACGTTGTAGAAGCGCAGCCACGTGCCGGTCGCGGGGTTCCAGCGCCAGTAGATGTCGGAGGTCGCCGACCAGTCGAGGTGGACCTGGCTCACCTTCTCGCCCGCGGGCACGGTCGTCGAGTAGGTGAAGATCGGGGCGGGCGCCTTCGCCGGGGCGCTGATCGCCGACCAGACCTGCTGGGTCGTGGTGTAGGTGTCGTAGGGGGCGTAGCGACCGGGCGGGTTCGTCTCGAGGGACCCGTGGTAGCCGAGGTCCACGTTCACGAGCGACGAGCTGTTGACGTAGTCGAGGACGGGGGTGATGCCGCCGACGTGGACGAAGAGCGGGTGGCCGAGCTCGGAGAGCATCTGCACGTCGGTCCAGCGGGCCGAGCGGATCGGCCCGACGAGCCCGGCCGACTGGTGGCACTGGAAGACGGCCGCGTACCGGGTGATGGAGCCCTCGACCTGCTCTTCGAAGATGACGTCGGCGTAGTCGAGGCCGCTCTGGGGCCGGGCCTCGGCGGGCGCCGGTCCGAGCGAGTAGTTGTCGACCTTCATGGCGATCGCCGGTCGCGGGGGGACGACGCCACCGGGGGCGGGGGTTCCCGTCAGGGGGCAGAGGGCGGAGGCGCCGGCCGCCGCGGTCGTCGTGGTCGAGGAGGTCGGGCCCGCGGCGCTCGAGTGCGAGGAGCCGCAGGCGCTCAGCCCGAGCCCCGACACGGCGAGGCTGGCGAGCACGGACAGGGTGCGAAGGGTGCGCGTCATCACCGGGAAGTCTTCCACTCGACCCGGCGACGCTCGTGGCACCCCGGGTACCATCGGCCCGTCGGCCGAGAGCGGTCGGCGAGGGGAGGGCACGTGCTCAAGGGATTCAAGAACTTCCTCATGCAGGGAGACCTGATCGTCATCGCCGTCGGCCTGGTCGTGGCGACGGCCTTCTCGACGCTCATCAAGTCCTTCACCGACTCGATCGTGACCCCCCTCGTCTCGGCGGTCGAGAGCCGCGCCGGGGGGACCCCGGGGCTCGGCTGGACGGTCAACGGCCAGTTCATCAACGTCGGCGCCTTCATCAGCGCGATCGTCTACTTCGTCATCTTCATGGCGGTGATCTACGTCGTCCTCGTCGTGCCGTACCGCGCGTACATGTCGCGCATCGGCAAGGAGGTCTTCGCCGCGCCGAAGGCGGCGCCGCCGACGAAGACGTGCCCCGCGTGCCTGTCGGCCGACCTCCCCGCCGCCGCGACCAAGTGCAAGTACTGCGCGACCGACCTCTCGACGTCGGCTACTTGACCATCGAGCGGGGCGCCTCGGTGAGGTGGTGCGGGCTCACCCGGGCCCGGCCGAGTCCGCCCGTGAGGCGGCGCAGGTCGAGGCCGTAGCGCAGGAGCTCGGCCTCGGGGACGTGGGCCCGCACCACGGCGAGCGCGGCGTCGTCCTGGTCCGTTCCGAGGACCCGGCCCCGGCGCCCCGCGAGGTCGGTCAGGACCTCGCCGAGGTGCTCGGCCGGGACCTCGGCCTCGACCTCCATCACCCGCTCGAGGACGACCGTCCCGGACTGCTCGAGGGCGCTCCTCAGGGCCATCGAACCCGCGACCTCGAAGGCGGCCTCGGAGGAGTCGACGCTGTGGGTCTTGCCGTCGTAGAGCGTGGCGCGGACCCCGACGACGGGAAATCCCTGGGGCCCGCCGTGGGCCATGGCCTTCTCGATGCCGCTCTTCACCGCGCCGATGTACTGACGCGGGACGACGCCGCCCACGATCTCGTCGACGAACTCGAGCGGGGTCGACGGGTCGAGCGGCTCGAAGCGCACGTTGACGACGGCGAACTGGCCGTGCCCCCCGGTCTGCTTCTTGAGCCGCCCCTCGACGTCGCGCGCCGCGGTGAGGGTCTCGTAGAGGGGGACGGGCGGGGGCTCGGTCCCGACGGTGACGTTGAAGCGGCGCTTCAGTCGCTCGAGGGTCACCTGGAGGTGCATCTCGCCGGCCGTCTCGATGACGAGTCGCCGCGAGAGGGCGTCGTGACGCACCCGCAGCGCCGGGTCCTCCTCGGCGAGCCGGGCGAGACCGGTCGCCACCTTCTCGTCGTCCTTCGCGTCGGCGACGACGGCGACCGTCATCGCCGGGGCGGCGACCGGTCGCGGGGGCGCGGCGAGGGTGCGGCCGCGGCGGGTGAGGTAGTCGCCGATCTGGACGTGGGCCAACTTGGTGAGGGCGACGACGTCGCCCGTCACGGCCCGGTCCATCGGGACGAGCTTCGCGCCGAGGAGGTAGCTGAGCCCGTGCAGTCGCTCCTCGCCGCCGGTCCGGCTGTTCACGAGCGTGAGGTCCCCCGCGAGGGTCCCGGCGACGACCTCGGCGACGACGATCCGGCCGACGTAGGGGTCGACGATGACCTTGAAGGCCCGCAGCACCGGGTCGGCCTGCGGGTCGCGGGCGAGCAGGACCACCTCGCCGTTCTCGACGGCCGGGATCGGCCGGCTCTCGGCGATCTCGTCGAGGAGGCTCGCGAGGCGCGCCACGCCGACCGCCCGCAGCGCGGAGCCGCAGACGAGGGGCACGATGGCGCCCGCGCTCATCAGGTGGCCGAGGGTCTCCTCGAGGGCCTCGACGTCGGGCGTCTCGCCCTCGAGGTAGCGCTCGGTGAGCCGGTCGTCGCCCACGACGATCGCCTCGAGGAGGCTCGCGCGCACGCGGGCCTCGCGCTCGGCGAGCTCGTCGGGGACGCGCTCGTGCCGCGCCCCGCCCGCCGCGTCGACCAGGGCCTCGTCGGCGAGGAGGTCGAGCACGCCCCGGATCTCGACGCCGGCGCCGAGCGGCAGCTCGAGCGGGGCGAGGGTCGGCCCGACCAGCTCCTCGAGGGCGGTCAGGGTCGCGTCGAAGTCGGCGTGGTCGGCGTCGAGCGCGTTGACGAAGACGACGACCGGGACGGCGGCCTCGCGCGCGAGGCGCCAGAGGACGCGGGTCTCGGCCGTCACCGGCGTCACGGCGTCGACCACGAGGAGGGCGACGTCGGCGACGTCGAGGGCGCGCTCCACCTCGCCCACCAGGTCCGGGGCCCCGGGGGTGTCGAGCAGGGTCAGCTTGTCCTCGCCGATCCAGATCGGCGCCGACGCCAGGCCGAGCGAGGTCCCGTGGCGGCGCTCCTCGGGGTCGGTCCCGCCGAGGGTCGTGCCGTCCTCGACGCGTCCCGGGCGCTCCAGGCCGCCGGTCGCCACGACGAGCGCGTCGAGCAGCGTCGTCTTGCCGACCCCGTTACGCCCGATCAGGGCGACGGTCCGAGCCTTCGGGTGGGTGGCCATGGGCACCTCCTCAGTCGCTGCGCCCACCGTACAACGGGCCCCCGCGTCCGCGTCGGGGTGGGCGGGGGACCTTCGGCCCGGGCGTCACGGGCCGTTGGTATCGTCGCCGCGAAGGAGGCGACGTGCTGAGAGTGGTCCTGCGGTCGCACCTGGCCGGCGCCGTCGCGGCGCTGGCCGAGGACCTCGCCCGTCCCCCCGCCGCCGAGAGCGCCCTCGCGCGCGTGCGCCACGTGGAGTGGGTGGTGACCCCCTCGCTCGGGACCCGGAGGTGGGTGGTGCGCGAGGCCTCGCGCCGTCTCGGCGCGGCGACGGGACGGACCGACGGCGTCGTCGCCAACTGGCGTCACACCTTCCCCGCGGCCGTCCTCGACACCGTCCTCGCCGCCGACCTGGCGCGCCGCCTCGGGCCCGCGGCGTCCGATCCGTGGCGCCTCCCGGCGTCGGGGCTGCTGCTGCACGAGTGGGCCCAGTCCCACCCCGACGACCCGGCCATCGAGCCCCTCCTCGTCGGCGGACGACCGACACTCGGCCGGGCCCGCCACCTCGCCGACCTCTTCGACCGCTACGCGCTCTGGCGCCCCGAGATGGTCCTCGACTGGAGCGCGGGACGCCCCGGGGGCACCGCCGCGGGACCGGGGGGCGAGGCCCTCCGGGCCCAGGGGGCCCTCTGGCGGGCCTTTCGAGACCACCTCGGCGTGCCGAGCCCGGCCGAGCGCTGGGACGACGCCTGGGCCCACCTCGACGAGGTGGTCGATCGACTGCCCTCCTCGTCGCGGGTGAGCGTCGTCGGCCTCACGACCTTCCCCGGCGGGCTCCGCTTCGTCGAGGCCCTCGCGCGCCTCGCCACCCGTCTCGACGTCGGCGTCTACCTCGCCGAGGACCTCGCCGTCACGGGACCCGAGGGACCCGCGACGGACCTGCGGCGCTTCTGGGGGGGCGTCGGCGCGTCGCGGGCGCCGGTCGTCGCCCACCTGTGCGCGAGCGCCGACGTGCTCGACGAGGAGTCGCCTCGCGCCAGCGCGCCGACGACCCTCCTCGACGCGCTCCAGCACGCGCTGCGCCGCGACGAGATGGTCGCCCCCTCGTCGGGGCGCCACGACGCGAGCGTGCTCGAGCACCGGTGCGTCGGTCTCGCCCGCCAGGCCGAGGTGCTGCGCGACGCGATCGTCCACGACCTCGCCGCGCATCCCGAGTGGGACGAGTCGGACCTGCTCGTCGTCTGCCCGGACGTGGAGCGAGCCGCCCCGGCCCTGCGGGCGGCCTTCGGCCCCCCGCGACGGCGTCCCGGGGAGCCGGGCCTCGCCTACCGCGTCGTCGATCCGGCCGTCGGCGGCGACGGCCTCTACCGGCGCGCCGTCCGCCACCTCCTCGTCCTCCTGCGCGGGCGGGTCACGCGCAGCGACCTGCACGCCTTCCTCGCCGAGCCCGCCGTCGCCCGGCGCACGGGCCTCGTCGACGGCGACCTCGAGCGCCTCGCCGAGTGGAGCCAGCGAGCGGGCGTGCGCTGGGGACTCTCGGCCGCGCACCGCGAGCGTTTCGGGGTGACCCAGCCCGGCGACCGCCACACCTGGCGCCGGGGCCTCGATCGTCTCGCCCTCGGGGCGATGGTCGACGAGACGGGTCTGCGCAGCGTTGCCGGCGCGGTGCCGGTCGAGGTCGCGGCGGGAGAGTTCGTCTTGCTCGCCGCGATCACGCGGGTCGTCGAGCTGCTCGACGTCGCGACGAGCGACCTCGCCGCGCGGCCCCTCGCCGCGTGGGCGACGTGGTTCGCCCGACTGCTCGACGGCCTCGTCGAGGTGCCCGCGTCGGAGGAGGGCGACGCCCTCGCCCTCCGGCGGGCGCTCGACGAGATGGGGACGCTCGGGCCCGCGTCGTCGGTCGTCGTGGCCTTCGAGGACTACGTCGCCCTCGTCCTCGACGCGCTGCGCGCCGCGGGAGGCCCGGGGCCCGTCCTCACGGGTGGGATCACGGTGACCTCGCCCGACACCCTGCGCGGCGTCCCGTTCCGGGCCGTGTACGTCCTCGGGCTCGACGCCGGCGCCTTCGAGGCGCCGGACTGGGAGCGCGACGACCTGCGCCGACTCGACCCCCGGCCGGGTGACGTGCGGCCCGACGACGACGCCCGGCGTCGCCTCGCCGAGGTCGTGCTCGCGGCCGGCGAGCGCCTCACGATCCTGCGCGACGACCGCGACGCGACGACCGGCCAGCCGGTGCCCGAGGGCGTCGCCTATAGCGAGCTGCGCGACGCCTGCGTCGCGCTCGTCGGCGACCGGTTCGAGCGGGACCACGCCGTCGCCCACCCCCGCCACGGCTTCGACGTGGCGAGCCTCGATCCCGAGGAGGGGCGCTACGCCGCGTGGCGCGAGCGCGGCGTCCTGGGGGCCGGGCGGGCCTTCGCGACGAGTGCGCGCGACCTCGAGGTCGCGACGGCCCTGGCGAGCGGCGGTTCCGACGTCCCCGTGCCCAGCCGGGTCGAGGAGGCCCGTTTCGTCCTCGCGCCGACGGACGTCGCGGTGCCCGAGGAGGTCGGACTCGACGACCTGGTCGCCTTCGTGCGCTCGCCGGTGCGCGCGCACGTCGTGGGCGCCTTCGCGCCGCGGCTCGAGCGCCGGGTCGACGAGAGCGAGGACGACCTCGCCGTCGAGTGGGGCAACGGGGCGCTGCGCGAGGCGCTGCCGACGCTGTGGGAGGTCGTGCGCGAGCGACCCGAGCGACTGGAGCCCGGTCTCGACGCCCTCGTCGCGGGCGGGGACCTCCCCGAGGGCGACGCGTCGGAGCGCGCCGCGGTGTGCGACGAGGTTCGGGCGCTCGTCGGATGGGATCGGGAGTGGCGCCGGGGCGGGGCCCGCCGCCTCCCGGTGCGCCGCCCCGGGAGGGCGGGTCGCCCCGCCCTCGTCGGCGAGGTCGAGGTCGTCGCCGACGGTGCACGGCTCGGCGTCGTCTCGGTCGCGCCGTTCCTCATCCGCTACGACGGTCTCCTCGGGACGGCGCTCGCCGCCATCGCGGCGCGGACCGCGACCGAGGGAGCGCTCGTCGTCCGGGTCGCCCGGCGGGTGCGGGGCGCCCGTCCCGGCGTGGTGGCGGTGATCGAGCGCGAGGTGGCGGGGACCGCGGCGAGCGCCGCGGGGACGCTCGACGAGATCGTCGACCTCTACGTCGAGAACCTGGCGACGCCGTGGCCCGTCGAGTGGCGGTGGGCGAAGGGGTCGACGCCGCCGTCCGAGGCCGACTGGACCGGCCGCCCCCTCTCCGGGCCGGCGCTCTTCCTCGCCGACCCGGCCTGGGAGATGCGCTTCGGGCACCTGAGCGCCGTCGACGTGGCGACGCTCGCGCACTGGGCCGACGGGGCCGCACGCCTGGGATCCCTGATCGAGCGCCACGTGCCCCTCACGGCGATGCTCGACGAGGCGGGCCGGGCGGGCGACGGGGGCGACGATGACTGACGGGCCCGTCTTTCGCTGGGGCGAGCCGGGCTCGGTCCCCTGGGGACCGGAGCTGTGGGCCCTCGAGGCGAGCGCCGGGACCGGCAAGACCTGGACGATCGAGCGCCTGGTCCTCGCCTACCTCGCGGGCGACGACGCCCACGAGCCGGTCGCCCCCGACGAGCTGGTGGTCGTCACCTTCACCCGGGCGGCGACGGCGGAGATGCACAGCCGCCTGCGGGCGGCCCTGCGCGACGCCGTCGCGCGCTGTGAGCTCGTGGGCGAGCCGGGTCCCCTCGACCCGGCGCGCGTCGACCGCCTGCGCGCGGCCCTCGCCCGCTTCGGTCAGCTCCGGGTGAGCACGATCCACGGATTCGCCCAGCGGGCCCTCGCCCTGCTCGGCGAGCCGGTCGGCGCGCTCGACGAGGACGCCGAGAGCCCGGCCGCCCTCGCGAGCGCGGTGCGCGACACCCTGGCCGAGGCGCCGCGGCCGCTGCGTCGAGCGGCGCGCGAGGGTCTCGGGGAGCGGGCGAGCGACGCCACGCTGGTGCGCCGGGTGCGCGAGGTCCTCGACGAGCTGGTGCGCAACCCCGGCGGCGAGGTCGCCGCGTCGGCCCCGACGGAGGGGACGGACGCCCTCGCCCAGCTCGTCGAGCGGGCGCGCGACCTCCTCGCGACGCGCCGGGCGCGACTGGGCGTCGCGAGCTACGGCGACCTCCTGGTGCGCCTGGCCCAGCGCCTCGCCGACCGCTCGGACCGGGAGCGGGTCGCCGCGACGATCGGGGCGATCGTCATCGACGAGTTCCAGGATACCGACGCCCTGCAGTGGGAGATCTTCCGGGCGATCGCCGACGGCGGACGCCTACGGGCCTTCGTCGCGGTGGGCGATCCCAAGCAGGCGATCTACGGATTCCGCGGGGGCGACGTCCAGGTCTACCGCGAGGCCGTGCCCGAGGACGCGGCCGCGCACCTCGTGGTGAACCACCGCTCGTCGGCGGGGCTCCTCGAGGGGGCGCACCGGGCCTTCGCCCCCTTCGCGACGGGCATCGGCTTCGGGATCCCCGAGCGCGTCGATCCCGGCGGGCGGCTGCGGGTCCCCGCGGCGCCCATTCGCTACGTCCCGGTCGTCGCCGCCGACGGGGCTCCACCGTCCGGGCCCGGCGCCCCGTGGCAGTTCCAGGTGGCCACCGCGCGGGCGTCGGGCGCCGTCCGCGACGAGATCTTCGGCCGGCTGCTGCCCGACTACGTCGAGCGGGTCGTGGGACGCGAGGAGATCGTCGACGCGACGGGCCCGCGTCCCCTGCGCTACGAGGACCTCTGCGTCATCGTGACCGCCAACGCCCACGCCACCCAGGTGGCGCGCGGGCTGCAGGACCGGGAGCGGCCCATCCCGGTGAGCGTGATCGGTGGGCCGCCCGTCACGGTCTCGGCGGCGGCCCGCGAGTGGCGACACCTCTTGCACGCCCTCGAGGAGCCGACCCACCCCGGCAGCGCCCGGGCCCTCGCCCTCTCGTGGTTCGGCGGCGAGGAGCCGGCGCGCGTCGCCCGCGAGCACCGTGACGAGTCGGGCCCCGACCCCGACGCCGCGGCCCGGTGGCTCGCGCCGCACCGCGAGCGGCTGCTCGCCTGGCACGAGGCCTTCCACCGGGCGCGTCGCGCCGAGTTCGTCGCCCGCGTCCTCGAGGAGTCGGGCGTGATGGCGCGGATCGCGCGCCGCCCGCTCGCCGTGCGTCACCTCACCGACCTCACGCACCTCGGCGAGCTCATCGCCACGCGCGAGTTCGACGACCTCGCCGCGCTGCGCGAGCTGCTCGGGACGAGCCGGGTCGGGGGTGAGGACGTCGACGCCGCGTCGACGGGCGAGGGGCCCGCGGCCCGTCGCGTCGCCGGCGACGGTGGCGCGGTGCGGGTGATGACCGTCCACGCCGCGAAGGGGCTCGAGTTCCCCGTCGTCCTCCTGCCCTACCTCTCGCGACACCGCGGTCCGGGGATGACCTCGAGCGTCGTCGCCTACCGGGCCCAGCGCGACGGGACGACGGTGACCCTCGTCGACCCGACGGCGGCCAGGGGCACCTTCGGGGGGGAGGTGAAGGGCGAGAAGCTGCGGGGCGAGGTGGCCCGACGCAACTACGTGGCCCTCACCCGCGCGCGCGTGCGCAACGTGGTCTGGACCTGGACGCCGGGTCGCGCCACGCGGGACGACGGCCCGTTCCTCGCCCCTGGCGACCTGCGCTCGTGGGCCGAGGCGGACCCCTCGCGGGTGGAGGAGATCACGGAGGTGGCCGTCGCGCCGCTCCCCGGGACCGCCCGGCCCCGGGCGATCGAGCGCTCGGTCGCGACCTGGCGCACGACGCCGGTCCCCGCGCGGCTCTCCTACACCGCGATGGCCGCCCACCTGCACGGGCCGACCGAGGCGGCCCTCGCCCCGGAGCCCGAGCCGGCCGACTCCGAGGGCCTCGAGGCGCCGTGGCCCGAGGTCCCCGGCGAGGTCCGCGCGACGGTGCGCACCTCGGCCCGGCTCGGTCGGGTGGTGCACCGGGTGCTCGAGGAGCTCGACGACCCCGACCCCTCCCCAGCGGACCTCGCCGCGGCGCTCGCGCGGGCCGCGGCGCCCGAGGGGCTCGATCTCGAGGACCCCGAGGGCGTCGCCGGCTTCGTCGGCCGGGCGTGGTGGTCCTCCGTCGGCCCACTCGGCGACCACGCCCGCCTCGGCGACCACGGACGGGCCGAGCGTCTCGTCGAGATGGGCTTCGACCTGCCCCTCGTCGGCGGGGACGTCGGACGACTGCTGGCGGTGGTGCGCGAGGCGGCCGACGACCCGGTCGTCGCGGCGTGGGCCGCCGCGGCGGCGCCGTCCGACCTCCCCCTCGCCGGCGTCCTCACGGGATCGATCGACGCCGTCCTCGCCCTCGGGCCCGCCCGGGATCGCTTCCTCGTCGTCGACTACAAGACGAACCAGAGCCGGGTCGGCGGCGTCGAGGACGGCTCGGACGCGGGCCTCCTCGCCACGATGATCGCCCACCACTACCCACTGCAGGCGATCCTCTACCTCGTGGCGCTGCACCGCTTCCTCCGCCAGCGCCTCGAGGACTACGACTACGAGCGCCACGTGGCGGGCGCCGCCTACCTCTTCGTGCAGTACATGGACCCCGCGCGCCCGGGCGCGGGCGTCGTCTCGCTGCGCCCCTCGCGGGCGTTCGTCGAGCGCGTGAGCGACGAGCTCGACGGAGGGCGCGATGTCTGAGCTGATCGACCTCGTCGCGAGCCGACTCGTCGGCGCCGACGACGGCGAGCCCCGCGCGCTCGCGAGCCTGCTCGGTGCGCTCGAGCGCGTGGCCGGTCCGCTCGCGCCCGCCGTCGCGTGGGCGACGGGCCTGCTCGTGCTCACCCTCGAGCGGGGTGGCACGTGCCTGCCGCTCGACGAGGTCGCCGCGATGCCCGAGTCGCGCCTCCTGCCGAGCGACCTCGCGGATCTCGACGCCGAGGGGTGGCGGGCGCGACTCGCGGGCGAGCTCGTCGGCGACGGGTCCGACGAGCCGGTGCGCCCCCTCGCCCTCGTCGGGGACCGCCTCTACTTCGACCGCTACGCGCGACTCGAGGACCGGATCGCCGCGGCGCTCACCGCGCCGGCGCCCGCCACCGGTGCCGACCACTGGCACCGGGTCGCCGAGGCGGCGGACGACGACGGGGTCCGCGCGGTGGCCCTCGCCCTCGCCGAGCGGCGCGTGCACCTCCTGAGCGGGGGTCCGGGCACCGGGAAGACGACGTCGGTCGCGCGCCTGCTCGCGGCGATCGCCCGGGCGCACGGGCCTGGCGCGCTCGCCGACGTGGCCGTCGTGGCCCCGACGGGGAAGGCGGCGGAGCGCCTGGCGCGCTCGCTCGCCTCCGGGGCGCCGGGCGGTTGGGCCCCCGCGCCGACGACCCTGCACGCCCTGCTCGGCATCGGGCCCGACCACCGCCACCGCCGGGGTCGCCCCCCGCTCGCCGCCCGCCTGGTGGTGTGCGACGAGACCTCCATGGTCGACGTCGCGTCCCTCGACGAGCTGCTCGGCGCCCTCGCCCCCGAGTGCCGGCTCCTGCTCGTCGGCGATCCCGACCAGCTCCAGAGCGTCGACCTGGGGTCGGTCATGGGCGACCTCGTCGCCGCCCCGTCCCTCTCGCGCACCACTCTGCGCGAGGTGCGGCGCGTCGAGGGGGCGAGCGCCGCGACGCGCGCGTCCCTCCTCGAGCTCTTCGCCGACGTGCGCGAGGGGAACGCGGCGCGCGTCCTCGAGCGACTGCGCGCGCACGCGCCCGGGACCGACTTCCTCGCGATCGGCGAGTCCCCGACGACGGGGGCGCTCGCGACCGTCCTCGACGAGGCCGTCGAGCGGGCCCACGCCCTCGGTCGGATCGCGCGCGGCGACGGGGCGACGCCCCTCCCCGAGGCCCTCGAGTCGGTGATGGTGCTCTGCGCCCAGCACGAGGGCCCGCTCGGGCGACGGTGGTGGAGCGACCGGATCGCCGAGCGGGTCGGACAGCGACTCGGCCCGGTGCCGGGCGTCGGGGTCCCGGTCCTCGTGACGCGGACCGACCGGGCGAACGGGGTGGTGAACGGCGACACCGGCCTCGTGCGCGAGAGCGCCCGGGGAGCCGTGCTGCACCGGCCCGACCGGGACCTCGAGGACGTGCCCGTCGCGACCCTCACCCACTGGCAGCCCTGGTGGGCGATGACGATCCACAAGTCCCAGGGCTCGGAGTTCGACCACGTGGTCGTCGTGGTCCCGCCGGGGTCGCGACTCGTCTCGCGCGAGCTGCTCTACACGGCCCTCACCCGCGCCCGGTCGCGCGTGAGCGTCGTCGCCCGGCCCGAGGACGTGCTCGACGCGGTCGCCCGGCCCGTCCGGCGGCTCACCGGGCTGACGGCGGCCGTCGTGAGGTGGTCCTCGTCGCCGCGACCTACCATCGGGCCATGACGACCCCCCAGCCCGGCATCTGGGCGCTCGGCACCCGCGCCCACCACCACCTCGAGTTCGCCCTCACCGGCGACGCCCGCGACGCCCTCGTCGCCCTCGAGGAGGTGCGCCGGTCGGCGGGCGGGGTGAGCGGGGTGAACGTCGTGATCGGCTGCTCGGCCGACGCGTGGACGCGCGCCGGGGGCGTCGCCCCCGAGGGCCTCGGCCGCTTCCGCTCGATCGAGGGGGTCGACGGCTTCTACGCCCCGGCGACCCAGCGCGACCTCTGGGTCTGGCTCCACGGCGCGGGGCCCGACGACCTCCTCGACGTCGCCCGCACGGTCGGCCGGTCGCTCGAGGGCGTGGCCGAGCTGGCCGACGAGCAGCCGGCCTTCGTCTACCACCGCAGCCAGGACCTCACGGGCTTCGAGGACGGGACGCAGAACCCGCCGGTCGAGGCGGCGCGCCGGGTCGCCGTCGTCGCGCCGGCGCGACCGGGCGCCGGGGGGAGCGTCGTCCTGGTGCAGCGCTGGATCCACGACCTCGTCGCCTTCGGGGCTCTCGACCCGGCGCACCAGGAGGCCGTCATCGGGCGCACCCGCGACCACAGCGTCGAGCTCGACCCCCTGCCCCCCGACAGCCACGTCGGGCGGGTCGTCATCGAGGAGGATGGCGAGGAGCTCGAGATCTTCCGTCGCTCGAGCTCCTTCGGTGGGCTCGGGGCCCACGGCCTCTACTTCGTCGCCTTCGCCGCCGACGCGGCGCGACTCGAGCGGATGCTGGCGCGCATGTCGGGGGCGGCGGACGGCGTGCGCGACGCCCTCACCCGTTTCTCGCACCCGGTGAGCGGCGCGTGGTACGTCGCGCCGAGCGTCGAGGACCTCGCCGCGGTGGTCGGGACCTAGCATCACCAGGACAAATGGTATTTGGACTGTCCATAAGTGATAACTATCTAAACAATCGGTCGCGCCACTTGGACATTTCCTGATCAACGGGTATATCACGGTGTACAGGCCCGCCGTCGGCGGGCCCGAGAGGAGTCACCGTGACGATCAGCATCGACGAACTACGGGACCTGAAGGCCGACGCCGTGGTCGACGCGCGCGGCACGTCCTGCCCCGGACCCATCCTGGCGGCGAAGAAGGGCATCCCGGCCGTCCCGGCGGGCGGGCTGATGGAGGTCATGGCGACCGACTCGGGCACCCTGAAGGACCTGCCCGCCTGGTGCAAGAAGATGGGTCACGACTTCCTCGGGTACGTCGAGGAGCCCGGCTACCTCCGGCTCTTCCTGCGCAAGGCCGCCTGAGTGGACGGGCCGGCCCACCCCCGCATCCTGGTCTTCTCCACGACCAACATCTCCGACCCGGGGATCGACCTCGCCGGGAGTCGCCACCTGCACTACCCGGCGAGCGTCTTCACGCTGAGCGTGCCGTGCTCCAGCGCGGTCCGTCCCGGCTGGATCGTGGACGCCCTGCGCCACGGCTTCGACGGCGTCTTCGTCGCGGCCGACGGCGACGAGTGCGCGCTGCTGCCCGACTGCAACCAGCGCACCGCCCGCGCCGTCGCCCTCGCCCAGACCCGGCTGACCGAGGAGGGCCTCGAGCCCCAGCGGGTCACCATGGCCGCCATCTGCTCGGTGTGCGCGGAGCCCTTCGTCAACCACATGCGCGAGTTCGCCGAGAAGCTCGCGCCCCTCGGGCCGAGCGCCCACGCCGCCTAGGAGGCAACCATGGCCGAGACAACGACCACCAAGAAGACCATCGTCGTGTTCAGCGGCGAGATGGACAAGATCCTCGCCGCGTTCGTCATCGCGAACGGGGCGGCCGCCATGGGCGACGACGTGACGATGTTCTTCACGTTCTGGGGCCTCAACGTGCTGCGCGTCGACGCGTCGGCCCACGTCGCGAAGACCCCCCTCGAGCGGGCCTTCGGGTGGATGATGCCCCGCGGTGCCGACCACCTGCGCACGTCCCACTTCAACCTGGCCGGCGCCGGCCCGCACCTCATGGGTCACATGATGAAGCGTCACCACGTCGACCCGGTCCGCTCGATGATCGAGACGGCCCGCGAGCAGGGGATCAAGATGATCGCCTGCACCATGTCGATGGACGTCATGGGCATCCACCGCGAGGAGCTCATCGACGGGCTCGAGTACGCCGGGGTCGCCACCTACCTGGGCGAGGCCGACGAGGCCAACGTCAACCTCTTCATCTAGCCGGGCGGAGGGCACATGAACTACGACGTGATGGTCGTCGGCGGGGGCATCGGGGGGATGGAGTCGTCGCTCAAGCTCGGCGACATGGGCTACAAGGTCCTGCTCGTCGAGAAGGAGCCGAGCGTCGGCGGACGCATGATCCTGCTCTCGAAGGTCTTCCCGACCCTCGACTGCGCGAGCTGCATCTCCGGTCCGAAGATGTCCTCGACGATGAACCACCCCAACGTGACGGTGGCCTCGTCCTCCGAGGTCCTCGCGATCCACCCGCGGCCCGACGGCGGCTTCGCCGCGACGGTCAACCACCACGCCACCTACGTCGACTGGGCGGCCTGCACGGGGTGCCAGGAGTGCGAGCCGGTCTGCCCGGTCGCCGTCCCCGACCAGTTCAACGCCGACCTCGTCCCGCGCCGGGCCGTCTACCTGTCCTTCCCCCAGGCGGTGCCGAAGAAGGTCGTCATCGAGCGGGCGGGCACGTCGCCGTGCAGCGGCGAGTGCCCCGCCGGCATCAAGGCCCACGGCTACGTGGCCCTCGCCCGCGAGGGCCGCTACGAGGAGGGCTTCCAGCTCGTCCTCGAGGCGACCCCGCTCGTCGGCACGCTGGGCCGCGCCTGCTACGCCCCCTGCGAGGACGGCTGCACCCGCTCCTCGGTCGAGGGGTCCGTCCCGATCCGGGCGATCAAGCGCTTCCTCGCCGACCGCCACTACGCCGAGCACGACACCGCCGGGGTCGTCGTCCCCGAGCCCAACGGCCGCAGCGTCGCCGTGGTCGGCTCGGGGCCGGCCGGCCTCACGGCCGCCTGGCAGCTGGCCCGGCGCGGCTACGCCGTCACCGTCTTCGAGGCCGACGACGAGCCCGGCGGCTTCCTCCGCTACGCCCTGCCGACCTACCGGCTGCCGCGCGAGGTCGTCGAGCGCGACATCCAGAACGTGCGCGACCTCGGGGTGACCATCCTCACGGGCGCGCGGGTGGAGGACCCGGTCGAGCTGACCCGCCGGGGCTTCGACGGCGTCGTCGTGGCGACCGGCACCCCCGTCGCGACCCCGATGGCGATCCCGGGCGAGGAGGCCGCGGGCGTCGCGAGCGGGCTCGCCTTCCTGCGCGACATTCGTCTCGGACGGGCCCCCTCCCTCACCGGCGAGCGCGTGGTCGTGGTCGGCGGCGGCAACGTCGCCATGGACGCCGCGCGCAGCGCGGCGCGCCTCGGGGCGAGCCACGTGACGGTCGTCTACCGCCGCGGCCGCGAGGAGATGCCGGCCCACGTCGACGAGATCGAGGGGGCCGAGGCCGACGGCGTCGAGCTGCGGCACCTGCTCGCCCCCTCCGAGGTCCTCGTCGACGGCGAGGGACGGGTGCGGGGGCTGCGCTGCGTCGCGATGCGCCTCGGCGAGCCCGACGCCAGCGGACGTCGCCGCCCGGAGCCGGTCCCCGGCGCCGACGAGGTCGTCGCGGCCGACCGGGTCATCGCGGCGATCGGGCTCTCGCCCGACGCCGACGCCCTGGCGGGCGCCCTCGCCACGACGCGGGGCCGCCTCGTCGCCGACCCCCTCACCCTGCAGACCTCGTACCCGACGGTCTTCGCCGCCGGTGACGTCGTCGCCGGCGCCTCGGACATCACCCGGGCCGCCGGCGCGGGCCGCCGGGCCGCCCTCAACCTCGACCGGTACCTGAACGGCGAGGAGCTCGGGGGCGTCGACGCCCTCGACGGACGGCTCCCGAGCGTCGAGCCCGCGACCGTGCTCGCCCGCCAGAAGAGCCTCACCGAGCACCCCCGCGTGGCGCGGGGCCGCGCGGAGGAGGTCGCGGGCTTTCGCGAGGTGGAGCGCACGCTGAGCGAGGACGAGGTGCGCGCCGGGGCGTCGGCCTGCCTCGACTGCGGGGTCTGCTCCGAGTGCGGGTCGTGCGCCCGGGCCTGCCCGGCCGACGCCATCGACTTCACCCAGCGCGATCGGGTCGAGGAGGTGCGGGTCGGGGCCGTCGTCCTCTCGACGGGCTTCACCCTCTTCCCCGCCGACCTGAAGCCCGAGTACGGGTGGGGCGTCTACCCCAACGTGATCACCGGCATGCAGATGGACCGGCTGATCGCCCCCACGCGTCCCTTCAACACGATCCTGCGCCCGAGCGACGGCAAGGTGCCCGAGCGGATCGGGTACGTCTCGTGCACCGGCTCGCGCGACCACACCGTCGGCAACCCGCGCTGCTCGAAGATCTGCTGCATGTACTCGATCAAGCAGAACCAGCTGATCATGGGGACCCTGCCCCTCGCCGACGTGACGATGCACTACATCGACATCCGCGCGGCGGGCAAGCGCTACGAGGAGTTC
>DAIDKS010000001.1 GCA_027449885.1 Acidimicrobiaceae bacterium | reverse complement strand
CGCCGTCGGATAGACTTTTCAACCTATGTACGCCGTCATTCGAGTAGGTACGTCCCAGGAGCGCGTCTCCGAGGGGCAGGTCGTTCGGGTCGACCGTCGTCGTGAGGCCGTGGGCGAGGACGTGAGTTTCGAGCCCGTGCTGATCGTTGACGGCGACCGTGTCGTCGCCGGTCCGGCCCTCGCGGGCAGCACCGTCACCGGGCGGGTGCTGGGTGAGGAGAAGGGCCCGAAGATCCGCGGCCTCACCTACAAGCCCAAGGCCATTCAGCGCCGACACTGGGGACACCGTCAGAAGTACACGTCCGTCGAGATCACGACGATCACGGCGAAGGCCTAAGGAGCGACATGTCTAAGACCAAAGGTGGCGGTTCAACCCGTAACGGCCGTGACTCTCACGCCCAGCGCCTGGGTGTGAAGACGTTCGACGGCACCGCGGTGCGCACGGGCAGCATCCTCGTGCGCCAGCGGGGTACGCAGTTCCACCCGGGCCGTAACGTCGGCATCGGCCGCGACGACACCCTCTTCGCGCTGAGTGACGGGACCGTCAAGTTCGGGTTCCGCGGTGGCCGCCGTCTCGTGGACGTGGAGACCAACTAGTCATCGCGCAACGGCGCACAGCAAAAGGCCCCGGGCTCGCGCCCGGGGCCTTTTGCGTGGAGCGGGGTGGCTAGCCCTTGACGATCTTCTTGAACGTCGAGCCCACGCTCACCTTGGGCGCCCGGGCGGCCGGTACCTGGATCGCCTCACCCGTCTGGGGGTTACGCGCCGTGCGCGCCTTGCGCTGTACTCGCTCGAACGACAGGAACCCTGACAGGACGACCTTCTCACCCTTCGACACGTTCCGGACGACGACGTCCTCAAAGGCCTTCAGAACCTCCGCCACCGTGCTCTTCGCCGCACCGCTCTCGGCGGCGATTGCGTCTACCAACTCGGCCTTGTTCACCGATCGACTCCTAACTTTCATCTCACGTGAGCTGGGGATTCCCAACTGCCGGAGCCATTTTTACCGACCGGATCGTGAAAACCCGGCATTTTCAGCCGTTTCTTACGGCGTCGGGGTAGCGGGGGCTCGCGAAAGGCCTTGTGAGCGCCGGTTTTCGTCCGGCGCGACGGAGCGGCGCGGCCGTCGTACCATGATGCGATGCCGACCTCGATCGACCGCCAACGCCTCCACAGCCTCCTTCGCGCCGAGCAGGAGCGCTACGCGCGAGAGCACCCCCGGTCCCGCGAACTGCACGCCGCCGCCGACCATCTCTTCGGGCGGGTCCCGATGACGTGGATGAACAAGTGGGCGGGCGGCTTCCCCCTGGGCTTCCGAGAGGCGCACGGCGCGATCGTGACCGACCTCGACGGACACGACCTGGTGGACTTCGCGCTCGGCGACACCGGGGCCATGGCCGGGCACTCGCCCGAGCCCCTGATGCGCGCCCTCACCCGTCGCGTCGGCGTCGAGGGGGGCGTCACGACCATGATGCCGAACGAGGACGCCGAGTGGGTCGCGGCCGAGCTGACGCGTCGCTTCGGGATGGCGCGCTGGAGCTTCACCCTGTCCGCCACGGACGCCAACCGGTGGCTCCTCCGTCTGGCGCGTCTCGCGACGGGACGCCCGAAGGTCCTCGTCTTCTCGTACTGCTATCACGGAACGGTCGACGAGACCTTCGTCGTGCGGGGCGAGGACGGGTCGGCGCAGTCTCGACCCGGCAACACCGCTCCGGCCGTCGATCCGGCGACCACGACGCGGGTCGTGGAGTTCAACGACCTCGAGGGGCTGGAGCGAGAGCTCGCCCACGGTGACGTCGCCGCTGTCCTCACGGAGCCGGCGCTCACCAACATCGGGATCGTCCTGCCGGAGCCCGGGTTCCTCGAGGGCGTGCGTAATGCGTGCGATCGAACCGGGACCCTGCTCGTCATCGACGAGACGCACACCTTCTCGGCGGGTCCCGGCGGTGCGACGCGTCGCTGGAACCTGCGGCCCGACGCCGTGACGATCGGCAAGTCGCTGGGGGGTGGGGTGCCGTGCGGCGCCTACGGCCTCACGAACGAGCTCGCCGATCGGGTGACGCGGGCGGCGGCCCTCGGCGCGGACATCGTGGACGTCGGGGGCGTCGGGGGAACGCTGGCGGGCAATCCCCTGAGCCTCGCCTCGATGCGCGCGGTGCTGGGAGAGGTCCTCGTGGACGAGGCCTTCGTCGAGATGGAGGACCTCGCCACCACGTTCGCCACTGGAGTTCGCGAGACGATCACCCGACACGACCTTCCCTGGTCCGTCAGTCAGCTCGGGGCCCGGGCCGAGTACCGCTTCGCGAGTCCCGCGCCCCGCGATGGCGGCACGTCGGCGGCCAGCTCCGACGTCGACCTCGAGGACTACCTGCACCTCTGCGGCATCAACCGGGGCGTGATGATCACGCCCTTCCACAACATGGCGCTCATGTGCCCGGCGACGACGGCGGACCACGTGGCGGCGCACCAGAGCGTCTTCGACGAGGCCGTTCAGACTCTGCTCGCGTGAGGCCCTCGTAGGATTCGTTCGTGTCCCAGTTCGTCGACGCCGCACAACTGCACGCCAAGGCGGGGGACGGTGGGGCGGGATGCGTCAGCTTCCGCCGGGAGGCCCACGTGTCGAAGGGGGGGCCGGACGGCGGGGACGGCGGTGACGGCGGTGACGTCTGGCTGGTCGCGGACGTGAACCAGGCCTCTCTGCTCGGCTTTCGGGACCATCCGTTCCGCCGGGCGGGCGACGGCCGACACGGGACGTCGAAGCGCCAGCACGGGTCGCGGGGAGGCGACGTCGAGGTGTCGGTGCCGGTCGGTACGGTCGTTCGGACCCTCGAGGGTGAGGTCCTCGTCGACCTCGGTCGAGTCGGGGACCGGTGGCGTGCGGCCGAGGGCGGTCGTGGGGGGTGGGGCAATGCCCGCTTTCTCTCCAACCAGCGCCGGGCGCCGGGCTTCGCCGAACAGGGGGAGCGTGGCGAGGAGCACTGGTTCAACCTCGAGCTGCAGTTGCGCGCGGACGTCGCCCTCATCGGATTTCCGAACGCCGGGAAGTCGACCCTGATCTCCCGGGTCTCGGCGGCGAAGCCCAAGATCGCGGACTACCCCTTCACGACTCTGGTGCCGCACCTCGGCGTCGTTCGCGTGGGGTCGTCGGACGACGCGACGGAGTTCGTCATGGCGGACATCCCGGGGCTGATCGAGGGCGCCGCTCAGGGTCGGGGTCTCGGCCACGACTTCTTGCGGCACGTGGAGCACGCGACGGTGCTGTGCATCCTGGTCGACCTGGGCCCCGCGGCCGCGGCGCGTCCCGCCGAGCAGTTGGCGGTGCTCACGCGCGAGCTCGGCGAGTACCGGCCGGACCTGCTGGAGCGGCCGCGTCTGGTCGTCGGGACCAAGCACGACGTGGCCGAGTCGAACGAGGACGTCGACCTCGTGATCTCGGCGGTCACCGGCGAGGGAATCGCCCCGCTACTCGGGCGCCTGGCCACGCTGGTGGTGGAGGCCCGCCGGGCGGCGGCCGAGACGCCGGAGGGCGAGGTGTTGCACCGGCCGATCCCCGACGAGGTTCGCGTGGAGCGCCGTCCCGACGGGGTGTGGGAGGTCGTGGGACGCGCCGCACACCGGGCCGTGCGGTTCCAGGACCTCACGGACGAGGAGGCGCTGGCCGAGGCCGTGCGACGTCTGCGCGAGCTCGGCGTCGACCGACTCCTCGCTCGCGCGGGTGCCCGCGACGGCGACGTGGTGGAGGTGGGGGCGGTCTCCTTCGAGTGGTGGCGCGACGACCAGGGGGGCGGACTCGGCCCGCAGGAGCGACACCGGGTGAGCCACCGCGAGCGTCTCGCACGTCGCCAGCGCGAGCGGCTCCCGGAGGACGACGACGATGACGAGTAGGGCCGTGGTGAAGATCGGCACCTCGTCGGTGACCGACGAGGTCGGTGGTGTCGACCAGGCCGTCCTCAACCAGATCGCCGACGACGTCGTCGATCTGGCTCGCGACGGCGTCGAAGTGGTCGTGGTCACCTCGGGCGCGATCACGGCGGGATGGGCCGACGTCGGACGCGGACGACCCCGTCCGCGCGACGCGGTGACGCTCCAGGCCGTGTCGGCCGTAGGGCAGCCCCTGCTGATGCAGTCGTGGCGGGAGGCCTTCGCTCGCGGGGGGCGGGGGGTGGGACAGGTGCTGCTGTCGCCGCTCGACTTCTCGCACCGGGGTCAGTACCTGCGCGCCCGGGCCACTCTCGAGGCCCTCTGGAGCCTGGACGTGGTGCCCGTGGTGAACGAGAACGACGCCGTCGCCGACGAGGAGATCCGCTTCGGCGACAACGACCGGATCGCCGCGCTGGTGGCGAACCTGGTGGGGGCCGAGCACCTCGTGCTGCTCACCGACACCCCCGGACTCCTCACGGCCGATCCCCGCCTCGATCCGTCGGCCACGTTGATCGAGGAGGTGAACGCGATCGACGCGAGCCTGCTCGAGATCGCCGGTGCCAGCCGCTCGGGGGTGGGGAGCGGCGGTATGGCCTCGAAGCTCGCGGCGGCCCGCATGGCGACCTGGTCCGGCGTGACGACGGTGATCGCCGGCGCCCGCGCCCCACACCCGGTCCGCGCGGCACTGCGCGACGCCGGCGCGGGGACCGTCTTTTGGCCCCGCCCGGAGCGGCTCGCCGCCCGCAAGGCCTGGATCGCCTTCGCGGTGCCCTCTCGGGGAGCCCTGCGCATCAACCAGGGGGCGCTGCAGGCGCTCCTGCACCACGGTCGGTCGCTCCTGCGCGTCGGGGTGGTGGGCCACGAGGGGACCTTCGTCGAGGGCGACGCCGTCGAGATCCGGGGGCCCGACGGTGACGTCGTCGCGAAGGGTCTCGTCCGGGTCGCTGCGGCCGACTTCGACCTCGGTGACGACGTCGTCGTGCACCGCGACGACCTCGTCGTGCTGCGGCCGCGGTAGGCGCCGGTACGCTACGGGAATGAGCCCACGAACGCTGGAGGAGCAGGGCCGCGCCGTGAAGGCCGCGGCTCGCGTGCTCGCGACGGCCCCCGACACGGTGCGACGGAGCGTCGTGCTCCGGGCGGCTGATCTGCTCGAGGAGCGGACCGCGGACCTCCTCGAGGTCAACGCGCGCGAGGTCGACGCGTACGAACAGGGTGGTCCCGGGCGCGACCGACTGCTCCTCACCTCGTCGCGCGTCGCGGGGATGGCCGCGGCGTTGCGCGAGGTCGCCGGCGCGGACGACCCCCTGGCGGACGTGGTCGATCAGGACACCCGGCCGAACGGGCTCCACGTCGAACGCGTCCGTGTCCCCCTCGGGGTGATCGGCGTGGTCTACGAGAACCGGCCCAACGTGACGAGCGACGTCGCGGGTCTCTGCCTGCGCAGCGGCAACGCGGCGTTCCTGCGAGGGTCGTCGTCGGCCCAGGCGAGCAACCGGGCCATCGTCGACGTGTGGCACGACGCCCTCGACGCCTCCGGGCTACCGCGGGACGCCGTCGCGCTGGTCGAGGATCCGTCGCGGGACGCGGCCGTCGCCTTCATGCAGTTGACCGACGCGCTCGACTGCCTGATCCCTCGAGGGGGTCCCAGTCTCATTGCGGCGATGCGGGAGCACGCCCGCGTCCCCTACGTGCTCGACGGCGACGGGAACTGCCACATCTTCGTCGACGCGACGGCGAACGTCCCCCAGGCGCTCGAGATCGTCGACAACGCCAAGCGTTCGCGCCCGGGCGTGTGCAACGCCGTGGAGACGGTTCTGGTGCACTCGGCGGTGGCGCCCGCGTTCCTGCCGGCGCTCGCGGAGCGGCTGGACAACGTCGAGCTGCGCGCCGACGCGCGGGCCCGGACGTACCTGCCCCGCGCCGTTCCCGCCACGGACGCGGACTACGCCACCGAGTTCTTGGACCTGATCCTCGCCGTGAAGGTCGTGGACGAGCTCGATGAGGCGATCGAACACGTGGCCCGATACGGAACGGGTCACAGCGAGGCCATCCTGACCAGCGATGGCGACCACGCCGACCAGTGGGTCCGACGCGTCGACGCGGCCGCCGTCCTCGTCAACGCCTCGACGCGCTTTATCGACGGGGGAGAGCTGGGTCTCGGCGGGGAGGTCGGCATCTCGACCCAGAAGCTCCACGCCCGTGGTCCCATGGGACTGCGCGAGCTCACCTGCCTGAAGTGGGTGGTTCGGGGAGAGGGGCAGACTCGATGAGCGCGATCGACCCGCGTGCCGAACTGGCGGCTCGTTTGGGACTCGCCGCGGTTCCCGAGCCGCGGTTCGCGTCCCCAGCGGACGTTCGCGAGCGCCTCGCCGCCGAGGACTACCTCAGTGACGACGCGATCGCCTCAGTGGCCTACCTCGCCGACCGGCTCGCGAAGCCCGTCCTCGTCGAGGGACCGGCGGGCACCGGCAAGACGGCCCTCGCCCAGGCGGTGGCCGCCGCGGCGGGGGCGCGACTCATTCGACTGCAGTGCTACGAGGGCCTCGACGAGTCGAAGGCCCTCTACGAGTGGAACTACCGCAAGCAGTTGCTCCGGATTCAAGCGGGACGGCCCGACGGTGGGGCGACCGAGTCGTGGGACCGGATCGAGGAGGACATCTTCTCGCGAGAGTTCCTGCTGACGCGACCTCTCCTCGAAGCGATCTCCGCGCGCGAGCCGGTCGTCCTGCTCATCGACGAGGTCGACCGCGTCGAGATGGAGACCGAGGCCCTGCTGCTCGAGATCCTCTCGGAGTACCAGGTGTCGATCCCGGAACTCGGGACGGTCACGGCGCAGCAGATCCCCATGGTCTTCCTCACCTCGAACAACACGCGCGAGCTCTCCGAGGCCCTCAAGCGTCGCTGCCTCTACCTCTACGTGGGATACCCCGACGTGACGCGCGAACGCGACATCATCCTCGCTCGGGTCCCCGGCATCTCGGAGCAACTCGCCCAGCAGATTGCCGAGGTGGTCCGTTCGCTGCGCCAGCTCGACTTGAAGAAGGCGCCGTCGGTGTCCGAGACGCTCGACTGGGCTCGCACGCTGGTCCTCTTGGGCCGCAGCGAGATCGGCGCCGACGACACGGTCGCCACGCTGCACATCCTCCTCAAGTACCAGTCGGACATCGAGCGCGCGGCGAAGGAGTTGCGCGGACGCGAGAGCGGTGCTTGACGTACTCGCCGACTTCATCGGCGAGCTGCGCTCGACCGGCATCCCGGTCTCGACGACCGAGCACCTCGACGCGGTGAGGGCCCTCGGGGTCATCGACCTCGGCGTGCGACGGGACCTCCACGACGCCCTGGCGGCCACCCTGGTCAAGAATGGCGATCACCTACCGGCGTTCGACACGGCCTTCGAGGTCTTCTTCGCCCTGCGCGACGAGGAGGTCGAGCCCCCGAGCGACGCGGCGAGCCCACCCCCGAGCCCCCCCGGGGCTGGTTCGGAGTCCGGCGAGGGACGGGGGTCGGGCGCCGGCGGGTCGTCGTCGCTCTCGGCCGAGGAGATCGCCGAGATGCTCTACCGCGCACTGCGCGACGGAGATGCCTCCGGGCTGCGGCGGGGTGCGTCGGCCGCGGTCGCGCGCTACGCGGGGATGGAGCCGGGCCGTCCCGTCGGGGGGACCTACTACCTCTACCGGACCCTGCGTCACCTCGACCTCGAGTCCCTCGAGCGGCGCCTCGTCGGTGAGCACGAGTCGGGGGAGGACGCGCTGCGAGCCCGGGTCGCCCGTGACGAAGCTCGAGCTCGAATCGAGCGGCTCAAGCGGGAAGTGGAGCGAGTGATCCGCGAGCGCCTGGTGGACGATCGGGGGGCGGCCACTCTCGCGAAGTCGGTGCGGCGTCCCCTGCCCGAGGACATCGACGTGATGCACGCGAATCGCGAGGAGCTCGCCCAGCTCGAGCGGGCGCTGCGCCCCCTCAGCCGCAAGCTCGCCACGCGCCTCGCCCGTCGGCGTCGGCGACGCCACCGCGGACCGGTCGACCTGCGCCGGACGGTGCGCGGCTCCCTGTCGACGGGGGGCGTGCCGCTCGACCTGCGTTTCAAGCCACCGCGACCCGCCAAGCCGGAGATCATGGTCGTCGCCGACGTCTCGGGGTCGGTGGCCTCGTTCGCCCGCTTCACCCTCCACCTGGTCCACGCCATCTCGACTCAGTTCTCGAAGGTGCGTAGCTTCGTCTTCGTCGACGGCCTCGACGAGGTGACGGCCTTCTTCGAGGGGGTCGACGACCCCCTCGAGGCCGTCACGCGCATCAACGCCGAGGCTGACGTGGTGGCCTTCGATGGCCATTCGGACTACGGGCGGGCCCTCGGCGACTTCTACGCGCGCTTCGCGCGTGACGTGACGCGCCGAACCACGATCCTCATCCTCGGGGACGGCCGTAACAACTACCACCCGTCCCGGGCGGACGTCATCGGAGCACTGCGGGCGCGGGCGCGGGCCGTCTACTGGCTGAACCCGGAGCCCACGAGCTACTGGAACAGCGGTGACTCGATCATCGCGGAGTACGCCCCCTACTGCGACCGCGTCGTGGAGTGTCGAACGCTGCGTCAGTTGGAGGCCTTCGTGGGGACGCTGGAGTGAGCGCGGCGATCGAGCCGCCCGAGGGGTTCCGCACCACCGGGAGGCCCCCTCGCGGGGCGCGCCTGCTCCTGATCCGCCACGGCGAGGCCCAGTGCAACGTGGACGGTGTCGTCGGCGGGCCGAGGGGCTGCGGGGGTCTGACGGACCGGGGGCGCGAGCAGGCGATGGCGCTACGTGATCGCCTCACGCTCTCGCGTGAGCTCGCCGACGCCGCGGCGCTCTACACGTCGGTGCTGCCGCGGGCCCGCGAGACGGCGGACCTGATCGCTCCCGCTCTGGCGCCGGGCGTGCGTCCGCGGGCCGACTGCGACCTGTGCGAACTGCACCCCGGCGACGCCGACGGCCTGACCTGGGATGAGCTACTCGAGCGCTTCGGGGGCCCCGACTGGGATCGCGATCCGACGATGGCCTTCGCACCTGGCGGGGAGTCGTGGGTCGGCTTCTACGAGAGGGTCCGACGCACACTCGAGGGCATCGCCGATCGGCATGCCGGGCAGCTCGTGGTCCTCGTGGTTCACGGGGGCGTGATCGAGCAACTCATGAAGGTGGTGCTCGGCGCTCCGGCGACGGCGCGCCTGGGACTACGCACCGAGCACTGCTCGATGACCGAGGTCGAGTTCGACGGTGCGCGCCGTCGACTGCTGCGCTACAACGACCGAGCGCCCCTGATCGAGGCGTAGTGCCGTAGGAACTCGGCCACGTGGAACGCGAGGTCGAGGCTCTGCGTCGCGTTGAGCCGTGGGTCGCAGATCGAGGTGTAGTTGAGGTCGAGGTCGTCCTCGTCGAGCCGCGATCCGCCACCGAGGCACTCGGTGACGTCGTCACCGGTGAGCTCGACGTGCAGCCCGCCGGGCCACGTGCCGAGGGCCTGGTGGATGGCGAAGAAGCGACCGGTCTCGGCCAGCACGTCGTCGAAGTGGCGCGTCTTCTGGCCGCCGACCACGCGGAAGGTGTTTCCGTGCATCGGGTCGCAGGCCCAGATGACCTGGGCACCGTCGTCCCGGAGGGCTTCGACGAGCGGAGGCAGGGCGTCGTCGATCTTCGACACCCCCATCCGGGAGATGAGGGTGAGCCGTCCGGGGACGTTGTCGGGGTTGAGCGCGGCCACGAGTCGCCGCAGGTCCTCGACGCTGGTGCTCGGCCCGACCTTGAGTCCGAGCGGGTTGCCGACGCCCCGGAGGAACTCGACGTGAGCCCCCTCGGGCTGGCGCGTGCGATCGCCGATCCACAGCATGTGGGCCGAGCAGTCGTACCAGTCGCCGGTGAGGGAGTCGCGTCGGGTCAGCGCCTGCTCGTAGGGGAGGATGAGCGCCTCGTGACTCGTGTAGAACTCGACGCCCTGGAGCGCCGCGTCGTCCTGCAGGTCGATGCCACAGGCGCTCATGAACTGCAGCGCCCGTTCGATCTCGTCGGCGATCATCGCGTACCGCTTGCCCTCGAGGGAGTTCGCGACGAACTCCTGGTTCCACGCGTGCACGCGCGAGAGGGCCGCGAAGCCGCCGGTGGTGAAGGCTCGCAGGAGGTTGAGGGTCGCCACGCTCTGGTGGTAGGCGGCGAGCAGGCGGTCGGGATCCGGACGACGGGCGGCCGGCTCGAAGTCGTCCGAGTTCACGATGTGGCCGCGGAACGACTCGAGGCGGACCCCGCCGCGCTCTTCGAAGTCCTCGGATCGCGGCTTTGCGAACTGACCGGCGATCCGCCCCACCTTCACCACGGGCACGCCGCCCGCGTAGGTCAGGACGACGGCCATCTGGAGGATGACCTTCAACTTGTCCCGAATGGCGTCCGCACTGCCCTCGGCGAAGGACTCGGCGCAGTCACCCGCCTGGAGGAGGAAGGCCTCGCCTCGCGCCACACTCGCCAGGTGCTCGCGAAGTCGGCGCGCCTCGCCGGCGAAGACGAGGGGAGGCTTCGCGGCGAGCTCGCCCTCGACCCGCGTGAGGTGCTCGGCGTCGGGCCAACTCGGGCTCTGCGCGACCGGCCGGGCGCGCCAGGAATCCGGTGACCAGTCGAGGAGGGGGGAGGCCATCCCTCTAGCGTAGGGGCCTGCCCTCAGTACGGGCAATCGGCCTACAGTTGTCGCCGTGAGCGTGCGGCGCCTCGGGCTCTTCGGGGGAACTTTCGACCCCCCGCACTTCGGTCACGTGGCGGCGCTCCGAGCGGCCGCGCGGACCCATCGCTTCAACGTCATCGAGGTGACGGTCGCGGGCGATCCCTACCAGAAGCGAGCGCGGGGCGCGGTGCGCCCGGCCGCCGTGCGCCTCGCGATGGCGCGAACGGCGTTCGAGGGACTCGAGTTGGTGCGGGTGAGCGACCGCGAAATCCGTCGGACGGGTCCCTCGTACACGATCGACACCGTGCGCGAGCTGTTGGACGAGGTCGACGAGGTCGACGTGATCATTGGGGCGGACCTCGTCGATCAGATCGATGGATGGCACGAGGCGGGCGCCCTGCGGCGCCTCGTGCGGGTGGGGATCGTTCCTCGCCCCGGGGCCGCGACGACGCTGCCTCGCGGTTGGGTCGCCTACGAGATCCCGATGGAGCCCGTCGACCTGTCATCCAGCTTCATCAGGAGCGACGTCGACGACGACGGTGACCTCGGCCGGTACGTCCCGGCCGAGGTGATACCGATCTACCAGGGGTCGCAGGAGTAAGGTGGGGCCGACATGGCGGTACGGAACTTCGACGTCACCAGCTCGCGCGCGGCCGCATTCGTGCCCCTCGCGCCGGCGCCACGACCCCGTCGTGAGCGCCGCCGGGCTCGACAGCGCTGGATGGCGTTGGGAGCCGCGGCCCTGGTGATCCCGTTCGGAGCAGCCCTGGTCGTCCTCGGGGTGGCCCACTGAGCGAGTCCGTGAGCGACCGGGAGATCCGGGCCTTCGCCCCCGAGCTCCAAGCCGTCATCGACGCCGCCCTCGACGGGGCGGCCGAGAAGTTGGCGCGTGAGCCGGTGGTGCTCGACCTGCGCGACCTCGTGGACTCGTTCGACGCGCTGATCGTGACCTCGGGCGGGACGGATCGGCAGGTGCGCGCCATTGCCGAGGAGGTCGAGGAGTCGGTCACCCGCGCGACGGGCGTTCGACCACTCCGCGTCGAGGGGATGCGTGAGGGCGAGTGGGTGGCACTCGACTACGGCGACCTCATCGTCCACGTGTTCGACGAGGCGGCCCGCGACTACTACGACCTCGAGCACTTGTGGCGCGCTGCCCCCGCCCGTCGCGTCGAGGTGCGTCGCTAGCCGTTGAGCAGAGGGCGGTACTCGGCCTCGTTGGCGATCGTCGTGAGGCCCCCCCGCGGCGTGGGGAGACGTTCGGGGGTTCCGGCGGCCTCGATCTCGATGCCGCGAGTCGCCCCGACGGCCGCCGCGGTGTAGACGAGCTGGCCGATGGCCATCACCAGCTGGGGCCGCGGGATGCTCGCGAGGGGACGGGGGACGTCGATCACGCCGATGCCGTGGATCACCGAGGCCTGTTCGATGACCACGTTCTCGGGTATCGCCGAGGTGTAGCCGGTCCCCGTCTCGATGGCGGTCGGACCCAGGATGAGCTCGCGCAGGACCGAGAGCAGGGTGGGGGGCGCGGGGACGATCCGGCTCGATGGGGCCAGGTGACCCGTCGCGTCCACGATGTACACGGGCTGAGTGATGAAGGTGACACGGCCGTTGTCGGTGCCGGGGATGGACTTTCCGAGGAGGCCGAAGGGAACCGTCCGGGGACTGATCGCCTCGGGCCCCGGCGTGACGGGCACCAGGGTGCAGGCCGAGAGGCCGAGCGAGGCCGCGGCGATCGCGACGAGCGTGAGCAGCCGGCGCATCAGGCGTCCTCCAGGGTCGACGCCACGTCGAGGCTGACGGGCAGGGTCAGGACGAGACGGGCACCCCCTTCGGGGCTCGACTCGGCGCGAATCGTGCCCCCGAACGACGCCACGTGATCACGAACGAGGGCGAGGCCGAGTCCCGTGCCCCTCGCCATGCCGCGATCGTGGGCGGCTCGTCCGCGGAAGAAGCGCTCGAAGACGCGCTCGCGCTCGTCCGGGGGGATCCCGGGGCCGTCGTCGTCGACGGCGACGACGAGGGCGTCACCATCGCGACTCACGCGGATCGCGACCACTCCGTTCGCGTAGCGCTCGGCGTTCGACACCAGGTTCGCCATGACGCGCTCGAAGCGCCGTCGGTCCACCCGAACGCGAACCCCCTCCACCTCGGGGGCGATCTCGAGCGGGGGGGAGGTGCGTCCGAGGCGCCGGGCGGCACTGCGAGCGGCGTGGCGCACGAGGTCGGATGCGGTCACGGTCTCGAAGACGTGGGGCGTCGCCCCGGCGTCGCCCCGAGCCATCTCGAGTAGGTCGTCGACCAGCGACTGGAAGATCGCGAGGTCCGCGGTGAGCAGGTCGAGGCTGGCCCGGCCGGCGGGCGAGAGTTCGTCACGGTGCTGCTGCAGGACCGCGGCCGTGGTCGTGAGGGTGGTGAGGGGACTGCGCAGCTCGTGGCTGACGTCGCTCGCGAAGCGCGCGTCGCGTTCCATTCGATCGACCAGGCGGCTCACCATGGTGTTGAACGATTCGGTCAGCTGCTGGACCTCCTCGTCAGCCTGGGAGACGGCGACTCGGGTGTTGAGCTCGCCGTTCGCCACCGCCGCCGCGGCGCTCGAGACGCGCTGGAGGGGGCGGATCGTGCGCCGACTCACCCAGAGTCCCCCGCCCACGCCGATCAGCGCCGTGGCGAGGGCCCCGAGCCCGAGTACCGCGACCAGGGTCCCGAGCGTCGACTCGAGGTGGTGGAGGTGGAAGACCTCGAAGACCTGCGTCTCGACGGCCGGAATGGGAATCCCGACGATGAAGAAGAGCTGGTGACCGACGGCCACGGTCTGCTGAATCACGCGTCCGCGGTCGACGAGGGAGATGATGTTCTGGGGGACGTCGCCCGTCGCGGCGCCGGGACTCTTCGAGAGCCACTGGTGATGGGTGTGGACGAGAACCGCGGAGTTCGTGGCCTGCTCGATCGACGAGAGCTGGTTCGCGAGGCTCGGCGGCGAGGTGTACAGGGTATAGCGGATGATCGCCGCGTCGGCGAAGCTCTGGCGAAGGTCGGTCTGCTGCTGGCTGTTGACCAGCACGCGACGCACGCCGATGAAGGTGAGGACGGCGAAGACCGAGCTCAGCACGAGGGCGCCGAGCCCGAAGGTCACGAGGAGCCGTAGCCGGAGGCTGCGGCGGGCCATCACAGGACCAGCTTGTAGCCGGCTCCCCGCACCGTCACGAGGAAGGTGGGGTTGCTGGCGTCCGGCTCAATCTTGGTGCGCAGACGGCGAATATGGACGTCGACCAGGCGGCTGTCGCCGAAGTAGTCGTAGCCCCAGACCCGCTCGAGAAGATCCTCGCGCGACAGGACGCGCCCGTTGACCGACGCGAGGTCGACGAGGATGCGGAACTCGGTCGAGGTGAGGTGCAACTCCGTGCCGTCGTCGTGACGGACCACTCCCTCGTCGGGAACGACCTGCAGGGAACCGAGTTTGAAGGCGTGCGTCGCCTTGTCCGGTCGTCGGCGGAGATGGGCGCGTACCCGAGCGAGTAGCTCCTCGGGTACGAAGGGCTTCGTCACGTAGTCGTCGGCGCCCGACTCGAGGCCGAGGATGACGTCGGCCGTCTCGTCGCGGGCCGACACGATGACCAGAGGAATGTCGCTCAGTCGTCGCAGGGCCTGGCACGTCTCGAAGCCGGTCATGCCCGGGAGCATGACGTCCACGATCGCCACGTCGCTCGACATCCGCTCGAAGAGGGCCAGCCCGACCTCACCGCTCGGCGCGTCGTCGACCGCGAAGCCCTCTCCTTCGAACATGAGTCGAAGGGCGGCGCGAATGTGGTCGTCGTCCTCGACGATCAGGATGCGGGGCATCCGAGTACTCCTTCGGGTCCGGGCCCCAGCGCCGACGTCCCTCGGTCGCGCGGGGCGTCTCGGTAGCCTAGGTCAGGTGAGGGGCGCCGACGAGCCCAACCGGGTCCACGCCACTGGGCCGTGGGACCTAGCGGGGTTTGCGACCGCCCTGCGTGCCGCCGACCGGGCCGCCCCGACCCGACGCGCCTACCAGGGCGACGTGCGGGCCTTCGTCACGTGGGTCGAGGGTCGGGGCCGCACGGCGCCGAGCGACGTCACCCTGCGGGACCTGCGCGCGTACCTGAGTGAGCGCACGGGTCGGGGTGACGCGCGCGCCACGGTGGCGAGGATCCGCGCGTCGCTCCGGGCGTACTTCCGCTGGCTGGCCGAGCGGGGGCGCATCGCCGACGACCCGTCGACCCGTCTGGCGGCGCCCCGCGTCGTCGCGACGCTGCCCGACCTCGTCGTGCGCGAGCAGCTCGACCGACTGCTCGACGAGGACTGGGGCGACGACGAGTGGGCGTTGAGGGACCGGGCGATCTGCGAGGTCCTGTACGGTGCGGGGCTACGGGTGTCGGAGCTCTGCGACCTCGATCGCCGCCATGTCGACTGGGACCAGGCGCGACTGCGCGTTCGAGGCAAGGGCGACAAGGAGCGGATCGTTCCGCTCCACGAGCGTGGCCTGACGGCCGTGCGGGCCTGGCTGGAGGACGGGCGCGACGAGGTCGCCGGCCCCGAGAGCCCTCCGGACGCGCTCTTCCTCAACCGTCGGGGACGGCGACTGGGGCCGCGGGACGTGCGGCGCATGCTCGACCAGCGGGTCGCGCGGGGACACGTGCACCCTCACGCACTGCGCCACACGTTCGCGACCCACCTGGTGGAGGGGGGCGCCGACCTGAGGGTCGTCCAGGAGCTGCTCGGCCACGAGAGCCTCACCACGACCCAGATCTACACGCACGTGTCGAAGTCGCGACTGCGCAACGTCCACCGCTCGACTCATCCTCGAGGCTGACTCGGCTAGCATGGTCGGGCCCTCTCACGGTGAGGGGGCGCTGAGTTCGCCCCGGAGTTCCGTGCGGTCGCCGTTCGCGGCGCGCTCCGGGGTGTGCGGAACCGAACGGAAGGAAGAGTTGTGGCTCTCGTCACCCTGCAGGACCTGCTGGACGCCGGCGTGCACTTCGGGCACCAGACACGGCGCTGGAACCCCAAGATGCGGCGCTTCATCCTGGGCGACCGCAACGGGATCTACCTGATCGACCTGAGAAAGACGCTCGCGGGCATCGAGTCCTCGTACGCCTTCGTCCGTGATCTGTCCTCCAACGGGGGCACGATCCTCTTCGTGGGCACGAAGAAGCAGACCCAGGGTCCGGTGGCCGACTACGCCCAGGCCTGTGGCATGCCGTTCGTGAACGAGCGGTGGCTGGGTGGCATGCTGACGAACTTCTCGACCGTCGCCGGTCGCGTGAAGCGGATGTCGGAGCTGCGCACGATGCAGCGGGCCGGGGACTTCGAGAACATGCCGAAGCGCGAGGCCCTGCGCCACTCGCGCGAACTGGAGAAGCTCGAGCGCAACCTGGGTGGCATCGCCAACCTCGAGCGCGTGCCGGACGCCATCTTCGTGATCGACACGAAGAAGGAGCACATCGCGGTGACCGAGGCCCGCAAGCTGGGGATCCCGGTGGTGGCCGTCGTCGACACGAATTGCGACCCTGACCTCATCGACTACGTGATCCCGGGCAACGACGACGCGATCCGCTCGGGGGCCCTGCTGTGCCGGCTGATCGCTGACGCCGTGACGGAGGGGCGCTACATCCGCCAGAACCGCGGGGCCGCCGTCCGCGCGGCCCAGGCCGCGGCGCCGGTCGCGGCGCCGGCCGCGGCGGTCGAGGAGAGCCCGGCGAGTGCCGAGGCCCCGGCCGCACCGGCCAACTGAGAACGAACGATCGAAAGAGGAGACAACACGGTGGCGATTACCGCTAAGGACGTGCAGGCCCTGCGTCAGTCGACGGGCGTCGGCATGATGGACGCGAAGAAGGCCCTCGAGGCGAACGGTGGCGACATGGAGGCTGCGGCCCAGTGGCTGCGCGTCCAGGGGCTCGCGAAGGCGGCCGAGCGGGCCGACCGCGAGGCCGGTGAGGGGGCGGTGGCGGTGGTGCGCGACGGGCGCGCGGCGGCCATCGTGGAGCTGCGGTGCGAGACCGACTTCGTCGCGAAGTCCGAGGACTTCGTCGCACTCGTCGACGAGATCGCGGCGCGGGTCGCCGCCGAGGGCGAGGCGGCCACGGCCGACTTCCAGGGGCGCCTCGAGACGCTGCTCACGACGCTGAAGGAGAACATCTCGCTCGGTCAGGTCACCCGACTCGAGGCCGGCGACGGCGAGCTGGTGGAGACGTACCTGCACCAGCAGGCGGGCCGTGGCGTCAACGCGGTGGCCGTCGTGCTGGCCGGTGGCAACGAGGAGATCGCTCACGAGGTGGCCGTCCACATCGCCTTCGCCCGACCGCAGTACCTCAGCCGTGACGAGGTTCCCGCCGAGGCCATCGAGAAGGAGCGGGCCATCGTCGAGGAGATCTCACGCAACGAGGGCAAGCCGGAGGCCGCGCTCCCGAAGATCATCGAGGGTCGTCTGAACGCGTGGTTCAAGGAGCGCGTCCTCCTCGAGCAGCCGTACGTGCGCGACGAGAAGCTCTCGATCGAGCAGTTCCTCAAGGGCGCGACGATTCGGTCCTTCGCGCAGGTCGTCGTCGGGGCCTAACGTGCGCCGCGTCGTCCTCAAGATGTCGGGGGAGGCCCTGGCCTCCGCCGCCAGTGACGAGACGATCGACGCGTCGACGGTGGACTTCCTGGCTCGCGAGATCGCGAGCGCGATGGAGCGCGGTGGCCTCGAGCTGGCGGTGGTCGTCGGTGGCGGCAACATCTGGCGGGGGGCGACCGGCGCGATGGCGGGAATGAACCGTGCGAACTCCGACCTGATGGGCATGCTCGGGACCGTGATCAACGCCCTGGCCCTCCAGGACGCGATCGAGAGCCACGGGCGCCCGACGCGGGTCATGTCGGCGATCGGGATGGATCAGGTGTGCGAGCCCTACATCCGTCGCCGCGCCGTGCGCCACTTGGAGAAGGGTCGGGTCACGATCTTCGCGGCCGGGATGGGCAATCCCTACTTCACGACCGACACGCCCGCCGCCCAGCGGGCCGCGGAGGTCGAGGCCGACATCGTCCTCAAGGGCACGCACGGGGGCGTGGACGGCGTCTACAGCGCCGACCCGCGCGTGCACCCCGACGCGCAGCGCTACGACGAGATCTCCTTCGATGACGTGATCGCGCAGAACCTCCGAGTGATGGATCTGACGGCGATCACCTTCTGCAAGGACAACAACCTTCCGATCAGGGTCTTCGATCTCATGGCCCCGGGTAACCTGGGTCGCGCTCTCGACGGCCACGCCGTCGGTACGCTGGTGAGGTAGGGCCATGGACAACGAACTCGTCGAACTAGTGCTGGACGAGACCCGCGAGAAGATGTCGCGGGCGCTCGAGCACGTCAAGGGAGAGTTCGGGGCCGTGCGCACCGGACGCGCCTCCTCCGCCCTGGTCGAGCACCTGCTGGTCGACTACTACGGCGCGGAGACGCCCCTGCGCCAGCTCGCGAACTTCTCGGTTCCCGAACCGCGCCTGCTGGTGGTCGCACCCTTCGACAAGGGTGCGGTGAACGCCATCGAGAAGGCGATCTCGCTGGCCGACCTGGGGCTCACGCCCTCGAACGATGGCTCGGTGATCCGACTGCTCTTCCCGACCCTGACTGAGGAGCGCCGTAAGTCCTTCGTGAAGTTGGTCCGCACGAAGGCCGAAGAGGGTCGTGTCGCCGTGCGGGGCGTACGACGTCACGCCCGCCAGGAGCTCGAGAACCTCGAGAAGGAGCACGGGCTGCCCCAGGACGAGCTAGAGCGTCTGGAGAAGGTGCTCGACAAGATGACCCAGGACGAGGTGGCTCGCATCGACGAGCTCCTCGCGCACAAGGAGCAAGAGCTTCTTGAGGTCTGACGACGGCTCCTTCCGCGACGAGCCGACCGGCGAGATGCCGGTGGTCAGCCCGACCGACCCCCGGGTGACCTTCACCGGCGCCGTGCCCGCGGCCGATCTCGCGCGCGACGACGACCCCACGTGGATCCCGTCGGCCGATCCCTCCGAACTGCCGCACTGGACCGAGGCGCCCACGGGTCAAGTGCCCATCGTGGTGGCCCGAGAGCCGCTGGTGAGCGACGATCCCTGGGCCTCGATCCCGGCACCGGCGTGGCGTGAGGGTGAGGCCGACTGGGTGGCCCACGAGGAGCAGTTCGACGCATCGCTCCTCGCGGGCGAGAGCCGCGAGGAGACCGCTCGCCCGTGGGAGTTCCTCGACGACGAGCCCCGTTCGATCGTCGACGCGCCCGTCGTGTCGGAACTCGCGGACGAGCCGCTCGTCGACGCCCCGCGACCCGAGCCCACCGAGGCGGGTCGACGGCACCGGACGCGCCAGCGACCGGGAGGCGAGGCCCTCGCCGGACGAGCGGTACGGTCGGCACCGTCGCGCAACGTGTCGCTCGCCACCTTCACCGGCGTGGTTCTCGCCCTCGCCGTGGCGGCCGTCTTCCTCGCCGGTGCGGTTCCCGTCGCCGTACTGGTACTGATCGCCCTGGCCCTGGCGACGGGCGAGGCTTACGCCGGGTTCCGCCGGGCGGGAGCCCACCCGGCGACCATCCTCGGCATCGTGGCCGTCGTGACCGTGGGCGTCGCGGCCTACCAGAAGGGACTTCCCGCGATCGGTGCGGTCACCGTGCTGCTCTTCATCTTCGGCTTCGTGTGGTACGCGAGTGCGCATCGGCGTCTCGACGTGCTCGACGGGCTGGGTGCGACGCTCTTCGTGTACCTCTGGATCGGCGTCCTCGGCTCGTACGCGCTGATGATGATCTCGCCGCGCTACTCGACCGACAAGCACGGCCTGGCGTACCTCTTCGGGGCGCTGGTGCTGACGATCGCGAACGACTCCGGGGCCCTGTTCATCGGGCGCTGGCTGGGGCGCCGACCCCTCAATCGAGATCTCTCGCCGAACAAGACGGTCGAGGGGCTAATCGGGGGCACGTTGATCACCCTGGTCGTGGGGGCCGTCGCGGTGCCGCTCATCAGTCCCTGGACGACGACGGCCGCCGTCGAGATGGCCGTGGCCCTCTCGGTGGTCGTCCCCGTGGGTGACCTCTTCGAGTCGATGGTCAAGCGGACACTGGGGGTGAAGGACCTCGGACGACTCCTGCCCGGTCACGGCGGACTCCTCGATCGAGTCGACGGGCTCCTCTTCGCACTGCCGACCGTGTTCTACCTGACCCACGTCCTTCACCTCGGGTGACCGTGGCTCGTGGCGTCGCCCTCCTGGGCGCCACCGGGTCGATCGGACGCCAGACCCTGGACGTCCTGCGACGCTCCGGTGAGGAGTTCTCGCTCGACTCCGTCGCCGCGGGACGCGTGCACGTGACGGAGCTGATCGCGATCGCGCGAGAGTTCGACGTGCGGCGTGTGGGGGTCGCCCACGCCGACGACGTCGAACACGTGCACGAGAGCCTCGGGGGGCGGGTCGAGGTCGTGGTGGGGGAGGGTGGGCTCGCCGAGCTCGCCGCGCGATCCGAGATCGTGGTCAACGCCGTCGTGGGTTTCGCGGGCCTGCCGGTCACGGTCGCGGCGCTCGCCGCGGGGCGTCGTCTGGCGCTCGCGAACAAGGAGTCCTTCATCGCCGCCGCGCCCCTGGCGCGCCGCCTGGCCGCGACGCCGGGAGCCGAGGTCCTGCCGATCGACTCGGAGCACTGTGCCATTCACCAGTGCCTCGCGAGCTCGAACGCACCCGGCCACCCCGACGTTCGACGGCTGATCCTGACGGCGTCGGGTGGGCCCTTCCGAGGCTGGTCGCGCGAGGATCTGGAGGGCGCGACCAGGGAGAGCGCCCTGCGTCACCCGACGTGGTCGATGGGGCCGAAGATCACCATCGACTCGTCCACCCTCATGAACAAGGGTCTCGAGGTTCTCGAGGCCTCGGCCCTCTTCGGGATCGAGGTGGGTCGCGTCGACGTCGTGATCCATCCCCAGTCGGTCGTGCACTCGATGGTCGAGTACCTCGACGGCTCGCTGATCGCCCAGCTGTCGATGCCCGACATGCGCCTGCCGATCGCCTACTGCCTCGGGTACCCGGTTCGGCTGGATCACGCGTGGGGCGCCATCGACTTCACGTCGAGCCACACGCTGAGCTTCGAGCCTCCCGACCGGACCGCGTTCCCCGCCATCGACCTCGCGTATCACGCGGCCTCCCTGGGAGACGCCGGGCCGGCGTGGCTCTCGGCGGCCAACGAGGTGGCGGTCGAGTCGTTCCTGCACGACGAGATCCGTTGGGCCGATATCGTCCCCGTGGTGAGCACCACGCTGGAGCGATTCGAGGACGGGCCGCTCAACTCGGTGGAGGACGTGGTGGCCCACGACGCCGCCGCCCGTCGAGAGGCTCGGAAAGTGATCGGGGCGCGCGCGTGAGTTCTCGGGGCGCCCTGGCGCGCTTCCTCCTCGTCGTCGCGGCGATCGCCGTCGGCTTGGCCTGGTGGGGTGGGTGGGCCCTGCCCGTCGTGATTATCGCGCTGCTGGTGATGATCATGGGCCACGAGTGGGGGCACTACATCACGGCGCGGCGCGCCGGACTGCTGGTGACGGACTTCTTCGTGGGTTTCGGGCCCGTCGTCTGGTCGACGACGCGTGGCGAGACGCGGTACGGGGTGCGCCTGCTGCCCCTGGGGGGCTACGTGAAGGTCCCCGGCATGACGTGGCGCGACGAGGTCGATCCGGCGATCGAGGCCCGGACCTACCGACGGGCCAGCTACCCCCGCAAGGTGCTCTTCGCCTCCGCCGGATCCCTCATGCACGTCGTCATGGCCCTGGTGCTGGCGTGGGCCTCCCTGGCCCTCGTGGGCCTGCCGTCCGCCAACCACGTGGGCGTCGCGGGCTTTACCCATTTCGACGGGCTCGCCCGTAACGCGGCGCAGGCCGCGGGACTGCGGGTGGGCGACCGCATCGTGGCGGTGGACGGCCGTACGGTCACCGACGCCAACGTGCTCGTCGCCCTCGTGCACGATCACGCCGGGCGGCCCGTGCGCCTGACGATCGAGCGTGGGGGCGAGACGCTGCACCTGGTGGCGACGCCGATGGACGGGCGGCACCTGAAGATCGGCGGGGTGAGCGTCGCCACCGGCGCGACGCCCGTGGGCTACCTGGGGATCTCCCTCGTGGACCAGGTGGCGCGCCAGTCGGCGCTGGCGGCGATTCCCGCGGCGGGAGCGCGCGTCTGGGGGGTCTTCACCGCGTCGCTCCACGGGATCGCCCACGTGTTCTCGCCCGGGGAGTTCTCCAGCCTCTTCCACCAGGTGACGTCGGCCCGCGCCGCGAGCAACCCGACGGCGCAGCTGAACCGCCCGCAGTCCATCGTGGGCGTGGTCCGCATCGCCGTGCAGGGCTCCCAGCTCGGTCCCGGCGTCCTGCTCGCGATCCTGATGGCGGTCAATATCTTCGTCGGCGTCCTCAACATGGTGCCGATCCTCCCGCTGGACGGCGGCTACGTGGCGGTCGCCACGTACGAGCGGCTGCGCAGTCGCCGCGGTCAGCCCTACCGCGCGGACGTGACCAAGCTGAATCCGGTGATCTACGCCTTCATGGCCGTGCTGCTCGTCCTCTTCGCCTCGACGCTCTACCTCGACATCGTCCACCCGATCGCCAATCCCTTCCAGTAGGGAGACTGGCGCGGTCCTCGCGCACGGCAGAATGGAGGCATGGACGTCACCGCCGTCTCCCTCGCCGCCCGCCGACCCACTCGACGCATCCACGTCGGATCCGTTCCGGTGGGGGGTGGAGCCCCCATCTCCGTGCAGTCGATGACCACGACGAAGACGGCGGACGTCGAGGGGACGCTGCAGCAGATCTACGCCCTGGCGGCCGCGGGAGCCGACATCGTGCGCTGTACCTGCAACGAGCGAGCCGCCGCGGAGGGCCTCGCCCAGATCGTCCCGCGCTCGCCGGTGCCCGTCGTTGCCGACATCCACTTCCACGTCGAGATGGCGTTGGCCGCGCTCGAGGCGGGGGTCCATGGACTGCGACTCAACCCGGGCAACCTGCGCAAGCCCGAGGAGATCAAGCTGGTGGCGCGCGAGGCCAAGGATCGGGGCGTGCCCATCCGCATCGGCGTCAACGCGGGCTCGCTGCACCCCGACCTCTACGAGCGCTTCGGCGGAGCGACGCCGGAGGCTCTGGTGGAGTCCGCCCGCATGGAGCTCGCCCTCTTCGAGGAGGTCGACTTCCACGACGTGAAGATCTCCGTCAAGGCCTCGTCGGTTCCGACCATGGTGGCCGCCTACCGTCTCGCCTCCGAGACGTTCGACCACCCCCTGCACCTGGGCGTGACGGAGGCGGGACCCCTCCCGGGGGGTCTCATCAAGGGAACCGCGGGCATCGCGACGCTGCTCGCCGAGGGCATCGGGGACACTCTGCGCTACTCGCTCACGGCCGACCCGGTGGAGGAGGCCCGCGTCGGACGCCAGTTGCTCGAGGCTCTCGGGCTGCGCGAGCGTCGCGGCCTCGACCTGATCGCGTGCCCGAGCTGCGGCCGGGCCGAGATCGACGTGATCACGGTCGCGCGAGACGCCCAGGAGGCGCTCGACGCCCTCGACGTGCCGATCCAGGTCGCCGTGATGGGGTGCGTCGTCAACGGTCCGGGAGAGGCTCGCCACGCCGATCTGGGCATCGCCGCGGGTCGCCGACGCGGGCACCTCTTCATTCGGGGCCAGATCGTTCGCGTCGTTCCGGAGGACGAGATGGTCGCCGCCCTCGTCGAGGAGGCGCGACGCATCGCGGAGGAGGGGATCGAGGCCCGACTCGCGGCACGTGACGCCGACGCCGAGGACGTGGCCGCCGCCGATCGAGCCGCCCTACTCGAGAACCGGGGACTCGACGCGAATCGCTCGGGCGAGCGCATCGAGCGCATCCGCCGGCGGACCGGCGACGGAGGGGCTGAGTAGGCTGTCGCCACCCGTCCAGAGGAGAGCCGTGGCCCCGTCGAACGCACTGACCCCCCCGTCCGAGGACTTCCCGCGCTGGTACCAGGACGTCGTCGCCAGTGCCGAGATGGCCGACAACGGGCCGGTCCGCGGAACGATGGTGATCCGTCCCTACGGGTACTCCATCTGGGAGCGGATCCAGCGCGAGCTCGACGATCGGATCAAGGCGGCGGGGGCCCAGAACGCGTACTTCCCCCTCTTCATCCCCGAGAGCTACCTCGCGCGCGAGGCCGAGCACGTGGAGGGGTTCAGCCCGGAGCTCGCGGTCGTCACGCACGCCGGTGGCGAGGACCTCGCGGAGCCGGTCGTCGTGCGGCCCACATCGGAGACGGTCATCGGCGAGTTCATGGCCAAGTGGATCCAGAGCTATCGAGATCTGCCCCTCCTGCTCAATCAGTGGGCCAACGTGGTGCGCTGGGAGCTGCGCCCGCGGCTCTTCCTTCGCTCCTCGGAGTTCCTCTGGCAGGAGGGCCACACGGCGCACGCCACCGCCGCCGACGCGGCCGCCTACGCCCGGCGCATCCACCTCGAGGTGTACTACGACGTGATCGCCTCGATCATGGCGGTGCCCGCGTACGTGGGGATCAAGTCGCCCCGCGAGCGGTTCGCGGGAGCGATCAACACCCTCACGTGCGAGGGGATGATGCGCGACGGCAAGGCCCTGCAGATGTCGACGAGCCACGAGTTGGGTCAGAACTTCGCCCGGGCCTTCGACATCGTCTTCCAGAGCGAGGCCGGTCCCTCGGCCCACTGTCACACGACGTCGTGGGGAGCGTCGACGCGGCTCATCGGTGGGCTGATCATGGCCCACGGCGACGACCGGGGCCTGGTCGTGCCGCCACGCCTGGCGCCGATCCAGGCGGTCGTCATCCCGGTGCGGGACGAGCCGGACGTGGTGGAGGTGGCGCAGCGTCTCGTCGACGAGCTCCGAGGCGCGGGCGTGCGCGTCACCCTCGACGCGGCCCGGGGCTCGTTCGGTCGGCGCGTGACGGACTGGGAGATCAAGGGCGTCCCCGTGCGGGTCGAGGTGGGTCCGCGGGACCTGGCCGAGGGGCGCGTCACGATCGCCCGTCGGGACGATGAGGCGAAGGAGCCCGTGGCCCTCGCGGCAGTGAGCGGCCGGGTTCGCTCGCTGCTCGAGGAGATCCAGGCGTCGCTCTTCGACGAGGCGACGCGCCGCCGCGACGCGGCGACGACGGACGTCGTCGACCTCGACGCGGCCCTCGAGGCCGCGGAGACCGGCTTCGCCCGACTCCCGTGGGCCGTGGTGGGCGCCGAAGGGGAGGCGCGGCTGAACGCGAAGGCCGTGACGGTGCGCTGTCTGCAGCGACCCGACGGCACGACGCCGGACTCACCCGACGAGCCCGACCTGGTGGCCCTCGTCGCGCGGGCCTATTAGCACGAAAGGGGCGTTGCGGCCACCCAGTCACGCTGGTAGCATGGTCCCGACAGTCCGCCAAGGACGTAGGGACTCGTAATCGCGCGGGCCAGTGGCCCGCGCTTTTTCGTTGTGTCTCGTCCGTGTCGAGGGAAGAGGAGGTGCCGCGTGGAGCTTGAAGGACCGCTCACGGACCTGCTCACCCCGATGGGCCTACGGCTCTACGACCTCGAGCTCAGCGCCGGAACGCTCAACGTGGTCATCCAGCGCGACGGGGGGGTGACCCTCGACGAGCTGGCCGAGGCCAGCCGCGTCATCTCCCGATGGCTCGACGAGCACGACCCGATTGCCGGACACTACACGCTCGACGTCTCGAGCCCCGGGCTCGAGCGGCGCCTGCGTACCGCGACGCACTTCGCCTCGGCCGTGGGAGAGGTCGTGACGCTGCGCGAGCGACGCCCCGACGCCCCGACGCGTCGCCTCGAGGGAGTCCTCCTCGCGGCCGACGCCGACACCGTCACCGTCGACGATCGCGAGGTTGGCTCGGTTCGCGTCGCGATCGACGCCGTCGAGCGCGCCCGCACCGTCTTCACCTGGGGGGCCGCGTCGGAGCCACCGTCCGGGCGCCGCACTGCCTCACCGAGCAAGAAAGGCTGACCATGGCGAATTTCGAATTCCTCGAGGCGCTGGGCCAGATCGCCCGCGATCAGAACATCGACGAGGGTGAACTGCTGGTCGCCCTGGCGAACGCGCTGCTCGCCGCCTACAAGCGTCGGGCCGACTCGGCCGAGGACGCGGAGGTCGAGATCAACCCCGAGACCGGGGAGATCAAGGTCTGGGGCCTCGAGCTCGACCTCGACGGGAACGTGGTGCGCGAGTGGGACGCTACGCCGGACGACTTCGGGCGCATCGCCGCCCAGACGGCGAAGCAGGTCCTGATGCAGCTGATTCGCGACATCCAGCGTCGTCAGATGTACGAGGAGTTCGCGAACCGCGAGGGCGACATCGTCTCGGGCACCGTTCAGCAGAACGACAACCGCTACACGCTGCTCGACCTCGGGCGCGTCGAGGCTCTGCTACCCCAGGCCGAGCAGATCGCCTTCGAGCGTTACGAGCACGGCGCCCGGATCAAGGTCTACATCGTCGAGGTCCGCAAGACGAACAAGGGCCCCCAGATCGTCGTGAGCCGCACGCACCCCGCCCTGGTCGCGAAGCTGTTCGAGATCGAGGTCCCCGAGATCGCCAATGGCGTCGTCGAGATCAAGGCCATCGCTCGCGAACCCGGTCACCGCACGAAGATCGCGGTGGCGTCGAACGACACGATGGTCGACCCGGTGGGCGCCTGCGTGGGCGCCCGTGGCACTCGGGTGCGCAACATCACCAACGAGCTGCGCAGCGAGCGGATCGACGTGGTGCCCTTCAGCGACGACCCGATTGAGTTCATCCAGGCGGCCCTGGCCCCGGCCCGCGTCCGCGAGGTTCGCCTGGACGAGGTCGAGGGAACGGCGACCGTGATCGTCCACGATCAGCAGCTCTCGCTCGCCATCGGCAAGGAGGGTCAGAACGCTCGCCTGGCGGCGCGCCTCACCGGGTGGCGGATCGACATCCGCTCGGAGAACGAGGACACCGAGGACACGGTGCCGGAGGAGACCTGGAGTGAGGACGAGGTGGCGCCGGCTCCCGAGGGGCAGGTCGAGGTGGACGAGTCCGTCGACCCGGTCGACCTGGCCGAGCCGGAGGCGGAGGCATAGCCCCGGAGCGGACCTGCGTGGTCTGCCGGGCGCGCCGCGGGACGAACGACCTCTCCCGAGCCGGCCGGAGTCCGGCGGGGGCGTGGTACCTCGGGCGGGGCGACGGCCGCGGGGTCTGGTGGTGCGTCGCGGGGTCGTGCTCTCGGGGACTGAGCGCCGCTCGACTCGGCCGGGCCCTCCGGGGCTCGGTGAGTGAGGCGGAGGCCGCGGCACTGCGGGAGCTGGTCGAGGGGCGGGGCGACGCGCCGGGCGCGCCCGGCGTGAAAGAATAGAGAACCGTGCGCGCGAGGCGCGTGCGACAGGTGAGGAAAAGGTTTTGGCGCTGAAGAAGATCCGGGTACACGAGCTCTCTAAGGAACTCGGGATGACGAGCAAGGAGTTGCTCTCCCTCGCCGAGCGACTGGGCATCGGCGTCTCGAGCGCGTCGGCCTCCATCGAGGAGGCCCAGGCCGACCGCATCCGCCGTCGCGCCGACGCCGACGGCCTGCGTCGCGACAGTGCTCCCGAGGAGCCCAAGCCGACGCGCGGAGCGAAGCCGTCGCGACCCGCACCGACCGGCGAGGCGGAGCCGCCCTCCCGTCCCGCACCCGCCACCGTGGCCGAGAGTCCCGCACCCACCCCCGCGCCGGCTCCCGTCCCGACGCCCGTCGCCGAGAGCGCGGAGCGCCCCGCCACGGCACCGGAGATCGCGGAGGGCGAGACGGCCACCCGCGCCGAGGCCCCGCGCGTCGTGCGGAGCCGTCCCGCGCCGGCCCCGCGTCCCCCGGCACCACGACCGGCCTCGCCCGACGGCCCGACCACGATTCGCCCGACGGCCCGACCGATGCCACCGTCGGCGCCCGGCGCGGCCGCTCCCGGTGGGGGACCCGGCCCGAAGCGCCCCCCCCTGTCGATGTCGGGTCGACCGATCCCGCCGCCCCCGGGACGTCCGCTGAGTCCGTCGGGTCGACCGATCCCGCCGCCCCCGGGCGTTCGTCGCCCCGGGGCGCCCGTACGCCCCTCGTCGGGCGCACCCGGCCGTCCGGCGGGACGCCCGGCGGGTGGCCCGCCGCGTACCGGTGCGCGCCCCGTGGGGGCGAGCTTCTCGGGTCCTCGTCCGGGGGCCGGGAGCACGCCGCCCGGACGCCCACCCGCCCGTGGTGGTGGAGGGCCTCGCGGATCACAGCGCAAGGTCACTCGCCGTCGCCGTCGCAACATCGAGGAGCTCGAGCCGACCCAGATGCCGACGTGGCAGCCGAGCAACGCCCCGGTTCCCGAGGGCGAGATCATCATCGAGCGCGGCTCGACCGCGAAGGACCTCGGCCCGAAGCTGAACCGGAGCGCCGCGGACATCATCCGCTTCCTCTTCCTTCAGGGCGAGATCGTCACGGCCGTGCAGTCGCTCAGCGACGACATGATCGAGCTCTACGCGGCCGAGGTCGGTGCCGCGATTCGCCTCGTCGACCCGGGCGAGCAGCAGGAGGCGGCCCTCCTCGCGCGCTTCTTCGACGAGGACGAGCTGGACGAGGAGATCCCCGCCATCCCGCGGCCGCCCGTGGTGACCGTGATGGGTCACGTCGACCACGGCAAGACCAAGCTGCTCGACCAGATCCGCCACACCAACGTGGTGGCGGGCGAGGCCGGTGGCATCACGCAGCACATCGGCGCCTACCAGGTCCACTGGAATGGTCGGGCGATCGCCTTCCTCGACACTCCGGGCCACGAGGCCTTCACGGCGATGCGCGCGCGCGGAGCCAAGGTGACCGACATCGTGATCCTGGTCGTGGCGGCCGACGACGGCGTCATGCCGCAGACGGTCGAGGCGATCGACCACGCGAAGGCGGCCGGCGTGCCGATCATCGTGGCGGTCAACAAGATCGACAAGCCTGACGCCAACCCCGATCGGGTGCTGCAGCAGATCAGCGAGCGCGGACTGGTGCCCGAGAAGTGGGGCGGGGACACGATCTGCGTCGAGGTCTCGGCACTGCAGAACCTGGGCATCGACGACCTGCTGGAGCAGGTGCTGCTCGTCGCCGACGTGGCCGAGCTCACCGCTCGTCCGACGGGCCACGCGGTCGGCACCGTCCTCGAGGCGAACCTCGAGGTGGGCCGGGGGCCCGTGGCGACCGTGATGGTCCAGAAGGGTCAGCTGGAGGTCGGCGACGTGGTCGTCGCCGGGTCCGCGTACGGACGGGTGAAGGCCCTCATCGACGACCAGGGTCGTCAGGTCAAGGCTGCCGGTCCCTCGACTCCCGTCCAGGTGCTCGGCTTCAGTGAGCCACCGGCGGCGGGTGACGAGATGCGCGTCGCCGACGACCTCGCCCACGCCCGCAGCCTGGCCGAGGCGCGCGCCCAGCGGGCGCGTCTGGTCGGCTACCAGCCGGTGGCCGGCGCCGGGGGAGCGCGACTCGAGGACCTGTTCGAGCAGATCCAGCGCGGAGAGACCGCGACCCTCAACGTCGTCCTCAAGGCGGACGTCCAGGGTTCGCTGGAGGCGTGCACCGAGTCGCTCCGCAAGCTCGAGCGCGATGACGTGCGCCTGGTGCTCGTCCATCGAGGCGTCGGCGGCATCACGGAGAACGACGTCCAGCTCGCCAAGGCGTCCAACGCGACGATCATCGGGTTCAACGTCCGTCCCGATCGTCGCAGCCGCGACCTGGCCGAGGACGAGGGCGTCGAGATCCGTACCTACGAGATCATCTACAAGCTGATCGAGGACATCCAGGGCGCCATGCTGGGACTACTGGCACCGGTGTTCGAGGAGGTCGTCACCGGCGAGGCCGAGGTACGCGAGGTCTTCCGCATCCCCCGGGTGGGGGCTATCGCGGGCTGCTTCGTGCGCGAGGGCGTCATCACTCGCGGATCCAAGGTTCGCTTCCTGCGCGAGGGGACGATCATCTGGAAGGGCTCGATCACCTCGCTCAAGCGGTTCAAGGACGACGCTCGAGAGGTCGCGGCCGGCTACGAGTGCGGCATCGGGCTCTCCGACTACCAGGACCTGAAGGAAGGCGACGTTATCGAGACCTTCGACGAGCGCGAGATCCCGCGCACGGCGTAGGGCCATGGCGCACGGTGGTCACCACCCGTACCCGCGCAGCGCGCGGGTCAACGAGATTCTCCGAGAGGTCATCTCGGACGCCCTCGTGCGCCTGGCCGACGTCGACGACGAGATCGGGTTGCTAACCGTCACCGGCGTTGACACCTCGCCGGATCTGCGCCAGGCCGTCGTCTTCTTGGACTCGCTCGGACCGGCCACGGCGGCCGCCCTCGACGCCCACCGGGCTCAGATCCAGGCCGCCGTGAACGCCCAGACCCGCATGCGGCGAACCCCTCGGCTCGTCTTTCGGGCCGACCCGGCCGTCGCCCAGGGCGAGGCCGTCGAGGAGATCCTGCGACGCCGTCGTCACGATGACTGAGGGGGCGCTGCTCCTCGACAAGCCGGCGGGCTGGACGAGCCACGACGTCGTCGCGAAGCTCCGGGGTCTCCTGCGCGAGCGGCGGATCGGCCACGCGGGCACCCTCGATCCCATGGCGACCGGGCTGCTCGTCATCGCGGTGGGTCCGGCGACGCGCCTGCTCCGCTTCGCCCAGTCGGGCCTCAAGCGCTACGAGGGGGTGCTCCGCTTCGGCGAGGCGACCGACACCCTCGACGCCGACGGGACCGTGGTCCGACGCGCGGCGGTGCCGACACTCGACGCGGTGACCGTGGCGGGCGCGGCCCGTGAACTCACCGGAGTGATCGAGCAGCGTCCGCCGATGGTCTCCGCGGTGCGCGTGGGCGGGCGGCGTCTCCACGAGCTGGCGCGCTCGGGCGAGGAGGTGGAGCGAACGCCCCGGCCCGTCGTCGTCGAGTCCTTCGAGCTGACGGCCACGGAGCGAGCCGACGAGTGGCGTTTCGAGGTGGTCTGCGGTCCGGGGACCTACGTGCGCGTCCTCGCGAGCGACCTCGCGGAGATGGTGGGCACGGTGGGCCACCTACGGTCCCTGCGCCGTACGGCCAGTTCGGGCCACACCATCGCGGAGGCGACGACGCTCGAGCAGGTGGCGACCGACCTGGCCGCCGGCCGGCCCGTCCTGCGCCCGACCGCGGACCTGATCTCGTCACTGCCCCTCGTGAGGGTGGACGACGACGCGGCGACGCGACTGCGCCACGGCCGGGCGTTGGATCTGGGGGACGCGGCGGGACCTTTCGTGGGGGCGATCGACGCGGAGGGCCGGGTCGTGGCCGTCATCGAGCGGCGCGAAGGTGAGTGGCGGCCCACGGTCGTCCTCGCCGGTGGGCCCCGCGAGGCCCGGTAGGTTGGGCGCCGTGATCACGTGGCGCGACGGCGACCCGGTCGAGCTCGATCCTCGACGTTCGGCGGTGACCGTGGGCGTGTTCGACGGCGTTCACCGGGGGCATCAGGCCCTCCTCGATCGGGTCGTGGAACTGGCGACGACGCGAGACGAGCGTCCGGTCGTCGTGACCTTCGACCCGCACCCCCTGTCGGTTCTGCACCCGCAGCGCGCTCCACGAATGGTCGCGACCCTCGACCAGCGCCTCGAGGCGATCGGGTCCCGGGGGATCGAAGTGGTGCGGGTCCTCACCTTCGACGAGTTCCTGGCGGTGGAGACGGCGTCGTCGTTCATCGAGCGGGTGCTCGTGCACGACCTGCGGGCCGCTGACGTGGTGGTGGGCGAGGACTTCCGTTTCGGTCACGACCGCCGCGGCGACGTCGACGCCCTGCGCACTGCGGGCCGGGACCACGACTTCCTGGTGGAGGCGCATCGCCTGGTGGGCGACGGTCGCCGCTTCTCCTCGACGGCCGTGCGGAGCGAGGTCGCGAGCGGGGACGTCACCCGAGCGGCCGGCGTCCTCGGGCACCCGTTCACGCTGCGCGGCGTGGTGGTGCCGGGGGACGAGCGGGGACGGGAGTTGGGGTTCCCGACCGCCAACCTGGACGTCGCGCCGAGCCAGCTGCTGCCCGCCGAGGGCGTCTACGCGGCGCGCGTCCGGGTCCCGGACGGCGGGTGGTGGGCGGCGGCGGTCTCGGTGGGTCGGCGCCCCCAGTTCTACGACGCCGGGGGGCTGCTCGTCGAGGCCCACCTGATCGACTTCCGTGGCGACCTCTACCGCCAACGGATCGACGTCTCATTCCTCGCCCGGCTCCGGGGGCAGGCGGCCTTCGGGTCGGTCGGGGACCTCGTGACCCAGATGCACGCCGACGTCGATGCGGCCCGGGCCCACGTGGCCGCGTACGGCGACGAGCCGTCGTCCCTGCTAGGCTAGGAACTCGGCCAGCGACGCTGGCTGGCGGGTCGTCGCACCGACGGCCCGTGGCGACTGATCCAAGGCAACGACGACATGGCGGACAAGCAGCAGATCATTAAGGACTATCAGGCTCACGCGACGGACACCGGCTCGCCGGAAGTCCAGATCGCCATCCTGACGGACCGGATCGCTCACTTGACCGAGCACCTGAAGGTTCACAAGGGTGACCACCACACGCGTCGCGGCCTGATGAAGTTGATCGGTCAGCGCCGCCGACTCCTCGACTACGTCCAGCGTGGCGACGTGGAGCGGTACCGCGCCCTGATCAGCCGACTCGGGATCCGTCGCTAACCGGGCGCGCCGACCGTCGGCGCGTCCCAAGACACGAGCCATCCGAGACCTCGGAGGCCAGTGGAGGAGGGTCGCCCCGGGCGACCGTTGCCCACTGGGATCCGGGCGGAGGCTCTAAGGAGACCCATGACCGACGCGATTCGCGTAAGCCGCCCCCTGTCGGGGACGGACAAGACCCTGACCCTCGAGGCGGGACGCCTGGCCCAGTTGGCCGACGGCGCCGTTCTCGCCAGCCTGGGGGGCACCGTTCTACTCGCCACCGTCACCGCCGCGCGCACCGTGCGCGAGGGGATGGACTTCTTCCCCCTGACGGTGGACATCGAGGAGCGGGCCTACGCCGCGGGCAAGATCCCCGGCGCCTTCTTCCGTCGCGAGGGGAAGCTCTCCGACCAGGCCATCCTCATCTGCCGACTCATCGACCGACCGCTGCGTCCCTCGTTCCCCAAGGGATTCCGCAACGAGGTCCAGGTCGTCGGCACCGTGTTCAGCGCCGACCAGGAGAACCCGCACGACATCCTCGCGATCAACGCGGCCTCGGCTGCCCTCATGATCTCGGGGATCCCCTTCGACGGGCCGATCGGGGCCGTGCGGATGGCCTACACGGTCGACGGCGTGTGGCAGCCCCACCCGACCTACGCGGAGGGGGACGAGTCGGTCTTCGAGCTCGTCGTCGCCGGGCGCGCCCTCGGTGAGGAGCCCGACAGCGACGTCGCCATCATGATGGTCGAGGCCGGCGGCACCGAGGGCTCGTTCGAGCGCTACGCCGAGGGTGCTCCGAAGGTGAGCGAGGAGGTCCTCGCCGCCGGACTCGAGTCCGCGAAGACCTGGATCCGCGAGTCGGTCGAGCTCCAGCGCGAGCTGGTCCGCGCCGTCACGGCCGCCCGGGGACCGATCGAGACGATCCCCTACAGCGTCTTCCGGGACTACGAGGAGGACGTCTACGCCCGCGTCGAGGCCGTGGGCCTCGCCGCGATCGACGCGGCCAACCGGCTGACCGAGAAGCAGGCGCGCGCCGCCGCCCTCGACACGGCGACGGCCGACATCCAGGCCCAGCTGGCCGAGGAGTTCCCCGACCGGGCCGGTGAGATCAAGGCCGCGGTCCGATCGCTCACGAAGAAGCTCGTGCGCCAGCGCATCGTGACCGAGGGTGTGCGCATCGACGGTCGCACGACGACCGACATCCGTCCGCTCAGCGCGGAGGTCGACCTCTTCCCGATGACCCACGGCTCCGCCCTCTTCCAGCGCGGCGAGACCCAAGTCGTCAACGTCACGACCCTCGGCATGCCCCGGATGCGCCAGCAGCTCGACACGATCACGCCCGACGAGTGGCGTCGCTACATGCACCACTACAACTTCCCGCCCTACTCGACCGGTGAGACCGGCCGCGTGGGCGCGCCGAAGCGTCGCGAGATCGGCCACGGGATGCTCGCCGAGCGAGCCCTGGTGCCGGTCCTGCCGAGTGAGGAGGAGTTCCCCTACGCCGTGCGCGTCGTCTCGGACGTCATGCAGTCGAACGGCTCGACTTCGATGGCCTCGGTCTGCGGGTCGACGCTCTCGCTGATGGCCGCGGGCGTGCCGATCAAGGAGCCGGTCGCCGGCATCGCGATGGGCCTGATCCACGACGGCGAGGCCTACGTGACCCTGACGGACATCCTCGGGGCCGAGGACGCCTTCGGCGACATGGACTTCAAGGTGGCGGGCACGGCGGACGCCGTGACGGCGCTGCAACTGGACACGAAGATCGACGGTCTGCCCGCCGACGTCCTGGCCCGGGCGCTGCACCAGGCCCGCGACGCCCGACTCGCCATCCTCGACGTGATCTCGGCGACCATTCCGGCACCTCGCACCGAGGTGAGCGAGGTCGCCCCGAAGATCGTCTCCCTGGAGATTCCGATCGACAAGATCGGTGAGGTGATCGGGCCCAAGGGCAAGGTCATCAACTCGATCCAGCAGGAGACGGGTGCCGACGTGGCCGTCGACGACGATGGCGTGGTCGGCACGGTGACGATCGGGGCGAAGGACGGCCGCGCCGTCGAGGAGGCGCGTCGACGCATCGAGATGATCCTCGACCCACCGACGGCCGAGGTGGGCGCCACCTACCAGGGTCGCGTCGTGAACATCGCGAAGTTCGGTGCGTTCATCAGCCTGCTGCCCGGACGCGACGGCCTCCTGCACATCTCGAAGATGTCGCCCCTCAACGGCGGCAAGCGCATCGGGCAGGTCGAGGACGTTCTCGAGCTCGGCCAGACGATCGAGGTGCGCGTCGACGACATCGACCCGCAGGGCAAGGTGTCGCTCTCGCTCGCCGGAGAGTACGAGTCGGCGGCCGGGGGCGACACCTACGACGAGGCGCCCGCCCGTGAGCCGCGGCGCCGTTCGGAGCGCCCCGAGCGTTCGGAGCGACCCGAGCGTTCGGAGCGTTCGAGCCGACCGTCGTCCAGCTTCGAAGACGCGTTCGAGGCCGAACTCGCCGACGCGATCGGCGACCTCGGCCCGGGAGACCCCAACTTCTCCGAGGGTGGCGAGGGCTCGAACCGTCGCCGGCGACGCCGCTAGGTAGAGAGCTGCCGTGCGCCTGGTCGGCGGCCGCGGGTCCCTGCGGGACTCGTCGCGCCGACCACGGCGCACGGCCCTCACCCGAGGTGACGGGTGGGCGATCGCGACCCTCGTAGCGATCCCCCTCCTCATCTTCGGGATCCCGGCGATCGCGGGACACCCCGCGATCGCCCAGGACAACCTGATCCAGAACTTCCCCCTGCGGGTCCTGGTGGGGCGGGACCTTCGATCGGGGTGGCTCCCGCTGCTCAACCCCCTCGCCAATTCGGGAACGCCACTGCTCGGAGGGATGAACGCCGGGGCCTTCTTCCCCCTGACCCTGCTCTTCGTCTTTCCGGGCCCGATCGTGTGGTGGGTCGTCAATCTCGTCGCCACCTACGCCGGGGCGGGACTGGGACTCTACGCCCTCGCGCGCTGGCATCGCCTCGGGGTCGGCGCCTCCCTCGCCGGAGCGCTGACCTACGCGCTCCTCGGAGCGATGAACGGCCAGATGGTCCATCTGGGCGTGATCGAGGGCTACGCGATGCTCCCGTGGTACGTGCTCGCCCTCGAGGTCCTGGCTCGTCACGCCGGTTCGCGACCGGGTCCCGCGCGTCGGACCGGCTGGCGGGAACTGCTCGGGCCCACGGCGGCCATCGCCCTCCTCTGGGGTCTCGCCGACCTGAGCGGCGAGCCTCGCGCGATCGCCGAGATGGAGCTCCTCGGGCTGGTGGTCATGATCATCGTGATCCTGCGCCGGGGCGCGGGTGAGCTCGTCGACGCCGGGTCGCGAGTGCGATTCCTCGGGGCCCACGCGATCGGGATCGGCTGGGGCGCCCTCATCGGTCTCGCGCAGCTGCTGACCGGCTGGTCGTTCATCTCGATCTCGCAACGCACCGGCCTCGGCTACTCGTGGTTCGGCGCGGGGTCACTCCCGGTTCGCTGGAGCGTCCTCTGGTTCATCCCGGACGTCTTCGGAGGCAACGGCATCCTCGGGCAGCCCTCGTACTTCGTCAACTACAACCTGCCCGAGGTCACCGGCTACGCGGGGGTGGTGGCGCTGGTGGCGCTCGTCGCCTTCCTCGTCGCGCGACGACGCGGCGGTTGGTCGGAGCGGGAGCGCCCCTTCCGCGGCTACGTGGCGATCGCGGTGGTCGGGGCCTTCGCCACGTGGGGGACCTACACGCCGCTCGGGCACCTCTTCTACCTGCTGCCGCTCTACAAGAGCACGCGCCTGCCGAGCCGCAACTCCATCCTCGTCGATCTCGCGCTGGCCGTCCTCCTCGCGTGGTGGCTCGACGCTCTCGCGAGGGGGGACGAGTCGACGGTGCGGGGGTGGCGTCGCGTCGCGACGGCGAGCCCGGCCCTCGTGACGGCCGGCCTCGCCGGTGCGCTCATGATCGATGGAACGCCGATCATGAGGTTCCTCGGGGCCGGTGGGTCGTCGTCGATGGTCACGGGGGAGCGGGCGACCCTCGCCGCCCACCTCGTCGTCGCCGTGGCGGTCGCCGTGGTGGTGATCGCGGTGCGGCGACGCACGGGTGGACGGCTCGCGAGCCTGCGGGTCCTCATCGCGGTCGACGGGCTCCTCTTCTTCGCCTTCTCGACGACCGGCCTCGTCGGAGGGCGAGCCCCGGTGACGCCGAGCCGGTCGACCGCGGTGGCGTACCTCGGCACCCAGGGGCGATTCGCCCTGGTCGACCAGTCGGGCGCCCACGCCGACGTCTTCGAGACCTTGGGCTGGCCGAACATGAACGTCTTCACGCGAGTCCCGAGCATCCAGGGCTACGGGTCGCTGATCAACGCCCTCTACGGTGACGTCACCGGGACCCACCCCCTCTTCTCACTGAACGCCTGTGAGCTCGCCAACGGGACCTTCCACCAGTTGCGTCTCGCCACGGTCGCGGTGTCGGCCGACAAGTTGGCGACGCCGCTCACCCTCGCGAGCCCCGCCCCGCTCTCGTGCCTGCCCGTGCGGACGACCCGACGGACGACGCGGTACTTCGGACGCCGCCTGCCCGTGCGCGACGTCGTGATCGCGAGCGTGGACGCTCGCACGGTCTCCAACGGGCCGGTGAGCGCGCAGCTCCTCGACGCGACGGGCCGCGCGATCGGGCCGGTGATCACGAAGACGGGCCGACCGGTGGTGCGCTTCGACTTCGGGCGCTACCAGCTCCTCGCCGCCGCCGTGCGCTTCACGTCGCCGCGCGGCGTCTCGATCGGGACGGCCCTGGTCACCGACCGTGGGGCGAACGGGGCCACCTACCGGCTCGTGACGCCGTTCCAACAGGCCCTCGCCGAGCCCGCGTGGCACCTCGTCAACACGCTCGGGTCGGTGACCTTCTACCGGGCGTCCTCGGTCCGTCCGGCGGCCTGGGTCGCCTCCGGGGGTGCGGCGCACGCGGGATCCATCCGTCAGACGCTGAACGGCGACACCTGGGTCACCGTCACCTCCTCGCGCGGGACCCTGCTCAAGCGATCGATGGAGTGGATCCCGGGCTGGCGCGCGAACGCCACCAACGAGCGCACCGGACGCACGATCACCCTGCACGTCGTGCGCTCGGGCCTCATCCAGCAGGTTGAGGTCCCGCCGGGTCGGTGGGTGGTGCACTTCCACTACCACGCGCCACACATCGAGCTCGGACTCGCGGGAAGCGCGGTGGGAGGCGTCGCACTGCTCGGCACGGCCGGCTACCTCGCGGCGCGGCGCCGGCGTCGGGATAGGGTTCTGCCGTGACGCGCGTCGCCATCCACGGTGCGGACGGCCGCATGGGTCGCGCGATGACGGCGGGGCTGCCCGAGCGCGGCGTCGACGTCGTCGCGCTCGTCGACCCGAACGGTCCCGCGGCGGATCCGCGCTGGCGCGCGGCGGTCGAGGATCTCGCGCCGGGTGACGTCGACGCCGTCGTCGACTTCTCGACGCCGCCGGGGGTCGCGCGAGCCGCTCGCTGGTGCACGCAGCACGGGGTGGCGCTGGTCGTGGGCACGACGGGCCTCGGGGACGACGTTCGCCACGAGCTCGAGCGCGCCGCCGCGACGGTACCGGTGATCGTCGCGGCGAACTTCGCCATCGGGGCGGCGCTCGCGGAGCGCTTCGCGGTGCTGGCGGCCCCGTTCTTCACTCGCGCGGAAGTGGTCGAACTGCACCACGATCGCAAGGCGGACGCCCCGTCGGGGACCGCGGTGTCGACGGCCCGGGCGATCGCCGCGGCGCGCCGGGCCGCGGGACGACCGACGCCACCGGAACCGACGCGGCACGAGACCGTCCCGGGCTCGCGGGGGGCCGACGTCGACGGTGTGCCCGTCCACGCCCTGCGCCTCGAGGGACTCGTGGCGCACGAGGAGATCCACTTCGGGGGCCCGGGCGAGGGGCTCGTGATTCGCCACGACAGCTACGACCGCGCGAGCTTCGTGGCGGGAGTCTCCCTCGTGCTCGCGACGCTGCCGCGCCCGGCCGGCCTCGTCGAGGGGCTCGGTTCGTTCCTACGGGACCCGGCCTGATCTCGACCCCCTGGTAGGGTCGGTCCATGGCCCCACCTCGCTTCGGCTCGGTGCTGACCGCCATGGTCACCCCGTTCGACGACTCCGGGGAGATCGACCTCCGCGCCGCCGCCGACCTCGCGCGCTTCCTCGTGGCGGAGGGGAGCGACGGCCTCGTGCTCGCGGGTTCGACGGGCGAGGGGTCGGCGCTCAGTGACGACGAGAAGCTGGATCTCTTCGCCGCGGTGACCGAGGCGGTCACCGTGCCGGTCCTCGCGGGCACGACGGGGTCCGACACCGCGCGTTCGGTGGCGCTGACGGCTCGAGCCGGCGGGACCGGCGTCGCCGGCATCCTGGCCACCACGCCCGCGTACGCCCGCCCCAGCCAGCGCGGGATCGCCGGGCACCTCGGCGCGGTCGCCCACGCCACCGCGCTGCCCGTGATGCTCTACGACATCCCGTCGCGCACGGGTCGCAAGATCGCCCCCGAGACGACGCTCGGCCTCCTCGCCGAGCACGCCAACGTGGTCGCGCTGAAGGACGCGTCGGGTGATCTCGTCAGTGCGGCGCACCTGGTCGCCGTCGCCGGTCCTCGTCTCGACCTCTACAGCGGTGACGACGCGCTGCTGCTGCCCTTCCTCGCCATCGGCGCGGTCGGCATCGTCTCGGTCGCGGCCCACTGGGCCGGTCCGGAGTTCGCCGCCCTCGTGCGCCACGCTCACGACGGCCGCTGGGACCTCGCCCGCGTCCTCAACGAGCGGCTGCGCGCGAGCTGCCGCTTCGAGTCGAGCGAGGAGTTCCCGAACCCGATCCCGGCGAAGGCCGCCCTGCGCTCGCTCGGCTACGCCGTCGGACAGTGCCGCTGGCCCCTCGGCCCCGTCGACCCGTCGCTCGACGGCCGGGCGGCCGAGGTCATCGCCGCCCTGAAGGAGTCTCGTGGCTAAGCACCTTCGCATCACCTTCCTCGGTGGACTCGGGGAGATCGGCCGAAACTGCCTCGCCCTCGAGCAGGACGGCCGGATCGTCGTCGTCGACGCCGGTCTCATGTTCCCCGAGCCGACCATGTACGGCGTCGACCTGATCCTGCCCGACTTCCGATGGCTGGTTGAGCGCCGTGACCGCGTCGACGGGATCGTCCTCACCCACGGGCACGAGGATCACACGGGGGCCCTGCGCTACCTCCTCGCCGACGTCAACGTTCCGGTCTACGGCGCCCCCCTCACGATCGGCTTCGCTCGCCACCGACTCGCCGAGGCGAAGGGCCTGGGCTCCCTCGAATTCATCGAGGTGGCCGACAACGAGCGTCGTCGCATTGGGCCCTTCGAGGTCGAGTTCATCCCGGTCACCCACTCCGTGCCGAGCGCTCACTCGCTCGCGATCCACACGGCCGACGGCGTGGTCATCCACTCGGGCGACTTCAAGCTCGACCCCACACCGATCGACGACCGGCGCACCAATCTCGCTCGACTGGCCGCCCTCGGTGACGAGGGGGTCGCCCTGTTGCTGTGCGACTCGACGAACGCCGAGGAGCCGGGCTACACGCCCTCCGAGCGAGAGGTGGGGGGCGCCCTGCGCCGGCTCTTCCTCGAGCGACCGGATCGGCGCATGGTCGTGGCCTGCTTCGCCAGCCACATCCACCGGATCCAGCAGATCATCGACGTGGCGACGGCCCAGGGTCGCAAGGTCGCGCTCATGGGCCGCTCGATGGAGGCGAACGTGAAACTCGCGCGCCGGCTTCACCAACTGCGGGCCGAGGCCTCCGACTTCATCGACCTCGAGAACGTCGACCGTTTCGCTCCCGGCGAGGTGTGCGTGATCTGCACCGGGAGCCAGGGCGAGCCGATGGCCGCCCTCACCAAGATCTCGCGCGGCGACGCCCGCCAGCTCGAGGTGGGCGATCAGGACACGGTCATCCTCTCGAGTCACCCGATTCCGGGGAACGAGTGGTCGGTCGGGCGCGTCATCGACGACCTGCATCGCCTGGGCGTCGAGGTCATCCACTCGGGCCAGGAGCCGGTCCACGCCTCGGGCCACGCCCGCCAGGGCGAGTTGCGGACGTATCACCAGCTGGTTCGGCCGCGGAACTTCATCCCCGTCCACGGGGAGTACCGGCATATGGCCCACCACGCCCGCCTGGCCCGCACGATGGGCATGGCCGCCCGCCACATCCTGCTCTGCGAGGACGGGGACCAGGTCGAGGTGCGCCCGGAGGGCATTCGCAAGGTCGGTCGCGTGCCGGCCGGGTTCCACTTCATCGACGGGGGGGCCGGGGACCTCGACGAGCGGCCGCTCGAGGAGCGACGCATGCTCGCGGAGTACGGGGTGCTGCTCATCTCGGCCGGCGTCGACGCCGAGGCCGGCCGACTGGCCCAGCCGGTGCGGGTGAGCGCGCGAGGCTGGTTCGACGGCGAAGGTGATCGTCAGCTCATCGTCGCCGTGACCGAGGAGGTGCGCGAAGCCCTCGAAGAGGCGCTCGAGGACGGCCAGCGCGACGAGGGGGCCCTCAACAAGGTGGCCCAGCGTGCCGCGGGCCGACTCCTCGGTCAGCGCTTCCGCCGCCAGCCCGTCCTGCTACCGGCGATCGTCGTCCTGTAGATCAGGCCTCGCGCTTGTCGGGCTCGCCGTGGTCCGCGTTGGCGCGACCCAGTCGGTAGTACGCCTTGTGGCGGACCGCGTCGTCGGACAGGCCGCGCTCGCCGAGGGCAGCGCGGACCGCGCGGATCACGTGGAACTCGCCGAAGACGTAGGCCTGCCCGTCGCCCTCGGGGAGCTCTAGCGCGGCGAGCCCGCTCAGGAGTCCGGCCGGGTCGTCGCGGCGCCGCCCCCGACGGTCGACGAAGACGCCGGTGACTCCGAGCCCCTCGTCGAAGCGGGCCGTCAGCGCGTCGTCGTCGTGGTCGATCTCCACCACGAAGAGCGCTCGTCCGGGCGCCTCGATGGCCTCCGCCATGCGGTAGAAGGCGGCGAGGGCGGCGACGTCGCCCACGAAGAGATGCCAGTCGGCCTCGCGCAGGGTGATCTTCCCTCGCGGTCCGACGACGTCGAGCGACGTGCCGGGTTCGACCTCGAGGGCCCAGGCGCTGCCGGGTCCCTCGTGGTCGACGCTCACCCAGAGCGTGAAGCGGTGGGCGTCCTTGTCGACGTGGCGGACGCTGTAGCGCCGCCGGACGTGGTGCTCTCCCGCACGGACCCGGACCATGACGTCGTTGCCCGGCTCGCCCGCGAGTCGGACGTCGCCGTGCAGGACGACCTCGCGCAACGAGGTGCTGATCGGGCGATTGGCGACGACGTGGCAGACGTGGGCGATCCCGCCGACACGCTGGGCGAGGTCGAGGGACGACTGGTGGGGGGTGTGCGACACGGCGTCAGCCTAATGGGGCCCTTCGTGAACGTCCGGTGACGTCCCCGGTCTCGTCGAGTGGCTCGGCGTGCCCGGGGGGCGTCGGTAACGTGGATTCGTGGCACAGCAGCGTAAATCGGGTGGGTCGTCGCCCCGTCGGGCCGCGCCCCGTCGGGCCGCGCCTCGCGAGACGCTGTGGACCCGACACCGTCGCGACGTCGTCGCGCTGGCCCTCGGCGTCCTGGGCGTCTTCGTGGCGCTGGCGGAGGCGGACGCCCTGGGGCCGGTCGGGCGCGCCCTGTCGCGCCTCGCGAGCGACCTGCTCGGCGTGGGGCGGGTCGCCGTTCCGGCCGTGCTCGTGATCCTGGCGGTCGCCATCATCTGGGGTCGGCTCGAGGCTGACGGAGCGCGGCTGGCGTGGGGGGCCGGTCTCGCGATCGTCGCGGTGAGCGGCCTCGGGGACATCGTGGCCGGACGACCGGCCCTGTCGGCCCCGACGGAGGTGCTCGGCCGCGCGGGCGGGTGGCTGGGCGTTCTCGTCGGGGGGACCCTGGCCCGCGCCGTCGGCGACGTCGGCGCGATCACGGTCCTCGTGGCGGTGGGCCTCGTGGCGGCGATGATCGCCACCGGGCTGGGTCTGCGCGCCCTCGTCGGTGGACTCGCACGGGGCGTGCGGGTGTCGGTGCGCTGGCTGGGCCACTGGTGGTCGTCGCGCCCCGACGTCACCGAATCGCGCGCCGAGCCGCGACCCGCGCCCCGGGGGCGGGAGGAGGCTCCGACGACGATCGCCGAGCCCGTCGTGACCCCTCCGCCGGCGGTCGTGGCGATCCCGGTCGAGGAGACCCCCGAGGATGCCTGGCCCGCGGGCGAGACCACGGACGACGAGTCCTTCCCCGGGGACGACGAGGCGGGAGTGGACGAGGAGGCGGGACTCCCCCGGGGGGGCGCCCCCGCACCGGCGATCCCGGTGGCCTCCGCGCACTGGGACCTGCCGCCCCTCGGCCTCCTCGCGCGCAGCCGGGAGCAGCGCCACGATCGAGCCCTCGTGGACCAGGCGGGCGACGAGCTGGTCGAGGCGCTCGCCAACCACGGCGTCGCCACGACCCTGGTCGGCTCGACGGTGGGTCCGACGGTGACCCGCTACGAGTTGGAGTTGGGTCCCGGCGTCAAGGTCGCCCGCGTCACGTCGCTCAACCGTGACATCGCCTACGCGCTGGCGACGCCGGACGTCCGCATCCTGGCGCCGATCCCCGGCCGCTCGGCGATCGGGATCGAGGTGCCGAATCGTCAGCGCACGCTCGTGGCCCTGGGCGATCTGCTGAGCTCGGACGACGCTCGAGCGGCGATGCACCCGCTCGACGTGCCGATCGGACGCGACATCGAGGGCGAGACGGTCATCGTGAACCTGGGGGAGATGCCCCACGTGCTCATCTCGGGAGCGACGGGCGCGGGCAAGAGCTCGTGCATCAACTCCCTGGTGATGAGCCTGGTGATGCGAGCGACCCCGGAGCAGGTGCGACTCCTGCTCGTCGATCCCAAACGGGTGGAGATGGGCCACTACCAGGACCTGCCCCACCTCCTCGCCCCGGTCGTCGTCGACCCGAAGAAGGCGGCGGGCGTCCTCGCCTGGGCCGTGAAGGAGATGGAGCGGCGCTACGACCGCCTGGCCGAGGTCGGGGTGCGGGACATCGCCGGCTACCACGCCCTTCGCGCCGCCGGCGGCCTCGACGCGGGGCCGAGCGACGCCGAGCGAGTGGCCGAGGCCGTTCACGACGGCAGCGGCGTCGACGTCGAGCCCGGAGTGGGCGACGAGGTCGAGGACATGCCGTACGTGGTGATCGTCGTCGACGAGCTCAACGACCTGATGATGGTGGCGGCCCGTGACGTCGAGGACTCGGTAGTGCGCATCGCCCAGATGGCGCGGGCCGTCGGCATCCACCTGGTCCTCGCCACCCAGCGGCCGAGCGTCGACGTCATCACCGGGGTGATCAAGGCGAACGTCCCGAGCCGGATGGCCTTCGCGGTGTCCTCGCTCGCCGACAGCCGGGTCATCCTCGATCAGGCGGGGGCCGAGCGACTCATCGGCAAGGGGGACATGCTGCTGCTCACCGCGTCGAGCAACGTGGCGCGACGCATCCAGTCACCCTGGGTCTCGGAGGCGGAGATCCAGAAGGTCGTCGAGTTCTGGCGCGCCCAGGGAGGGCGCGCCGAGAACGTGGTGGCGCTGGACATCCCGACGGACCGGGGCGGTGCGGCGAGCGGAGGTGGTGGCGACGACGATGACGACCTGCTGGCGCAGGCCCGTGAACTCGTCATCCGCACGCAGTCGGGCTCCACCTCGATGCTCCAGCGCAAGCTCCGGGTCGGCTTCGCTCGGGCCGGTCGCCTGATGGACCTGCTCGAGCAGGAGGGCGTCGTCGGACCGGGCGACGGATCGAAGGCTCGTCGCGTCCTCGTCGGCCGACCGGAGGGGGACCAGGCCCCCTAGGCCCGGGTGCGAGCGCCTACGCTGACGTCATGCTCGCGCGCGTCCCGGCCAGTTCGGCGAACCTCGGGCCCGGATTCGACGTTCTCGCCGTCGCGCTCGAGCGCTACGTCGAGGTCACCATCGATCCGGCGGACGAGTTCTCGATCACGACCTCCGGCGCGGGAGCGGGTCGCTTCGACGACGAGAACCACCTGGCCGCCCGGGTCGCGGCCGGCGTCCTCGGTCACACGCGCTTCGCGCTCAGCGTCCACTCGACGATCCCGGTCTCCCGGGGCCTCGGGTCGTCGGCCGCCCTGGCCCTCGCCGCCGCCGCGGCGGCAGGGGCCACGGACCCCCTCGCCCTCGCCGTCGAGGTCGACGGCCACGCGGAGAACGCGGCGGCGTCGTGGCGCGGTGGTCTCGTGGCGGCCTCGACGGACGCCGACGGGTCCATCCTCGTGCGGGACCTCCCCCTCGACGACGTCTGGCGCTTCGTGGTCGTCATCCCCGAGGTCGAGCTGGCGACGGCGGCGGCCCGGGCGGCCCTTCCCCCGAGCGTCCCGTTCGCCGACGCGGTGAGCAACCTCCGGGCCCTCACCGAACTGCTCGCCGGTCTCGCGGATCACCACGCCTTTCGGGCGGCGGCGATGGACGACGCCCTCCACCAGCCCTACCGGTCCGCGCTGTTGCCCTTCGCCGCGCCCCTGCTCGCGGCCCTGCGCGAGGGAGGGGCCTCCGGGTCGTGCTGGTCGGGCGCCGGGTCGACCATGCTCGGCCTCGCGACGGTGGCGCACGCCGAGGCGGTGGCCCAGGCCGCTCGGGCCTTCTGCGAGCGTGAGGGGATCGACGCCACGGTCGACGTGCTGCGAGCCGACCGCACCGGGCTGGTCGTGAGGTGAGCGCCGGCGCGAGTCGCCGGCGCACCTGGGCGGGGGTGGCCTTCATCCTGGGCGGGGCCACCACGATCCAGTGGTCGGCCGCGATCGTCCAGCCCGTCTTCGCCCTCGTCGGCCCGTCGTCGGCGAGCGCCTGGCGCTTCCTCGCCGGCGCGATCGCGCTCGTCGTCGCGAGTCGCCCACGTCCCTGGCGCTTCACTCGGGCCCAGTGGCGGGGAGCGGCCGCCTTGGGGCTCTCGGTGGCCTTCATGAACCTGTGCTTCTACCAGTCGATCGCGCGCATCCCCCTCGGCGGGGCGGTCGCCATCGAGTACCTGGGGCCCTTCCTCGTCGCCGCGCTGTCGCGGCGCTCGGCCCGCCACGCCGCCCTGGTGGTGCTCGCCGGGGTGGGTGTGCTCTTCCTCGCCCGTCCGGGTGGGGGCATCACGTTGCTCGGCGCCGTCTTCGCCCTGGGCTCGGGGACCGGGTGGGCGGCGTACGCCTTCGCGTCGCATCACGTGGGCGGGCTGTCCGAAGGCTTCGACGGTCTCGCCGTCGCCATGAGCGTGGCCGCGGTGATCACGCTGCCCTTCGCCCTCGGGCGCACGGGGGTCCTCGTGGCCCACCCGCTCGACGCCGCCCGCCTGGCCCTCGTCGGCGTGATGGCCATCGCGATCGGTTTCGCCTTCGAGATGCAGGCCCTCCGGCGGATCCGGCCGGGCATCGTGAGCGTCCTGCTCGCTCTCGACCCCGCGGTCGCCTTCCTCATCGGGTGGCTCTTCCTGGGCCAGGCCATCACCCCCTACGACCTGGTGGGGCTGGTGTGCGTCGTCGGCGCCGGCGTTGGGGTGACCCTCGACGTGGCCGGCGAGGAGCGGGTACCCCTTCAGTAGGCTGACGGCGTGTCGAGCGGGCCGCGCACCTTCCACATTCGTACCTTCGGGTGTCAGATGAACGAGCACGACTCCGAGCGTCTCGCCGGGCTCCTGCTCGCCGACGGCCTCGTCCCGACGGAGAGCGACGCGACGGCCGACGTCGTGGTGCTCAACACCTGCACCATCCGCGAGAACGCGGACCTGAAGCTCTACAGCGCCCTCGGACACCTCAAGGCGGCCAAGGCGGCCCGGCCGGGTCTGCAGGTCGTCGTGGCCGGCTGCCTCGCGCAGCGCGAGCGGGGCGCCATCGCGGACCGGGCTCCCTGGGTCGACGTGGTGGTGGGCACCCACAACCTCACGGCGACGCCGGGCCTCCTGGCGCGCGCCGCGAAAGACGGCCCCGTGGTCGCGGTGCTCGACGCGCCCGATCCCGAGGTCGCGCGCGACGCCGCGCCGGCCCTGAGCGCGGTGCGCGACGTGCCCTACGCCGCCTGGATGACCATCCAGACGGGGTGCGACAACTCCTGCAGCTACTGCATCGTCCCCGACGTGCGCGGCGGCGAGATCAGCCGTCCCCTGGCCGACCTCGTGGCCGAGGCCGAGCTGCTGGCCTCTCGGGGGGTGACCGAGCTCACGCTGCTCGGGCAGAACGTGAACTCCTACGGTCGGGACCTGACGGGCCGGGGGCCCCTGTTCGCGGACCTCCTGCGTGCCGTCGGGGCGGTCGAGGGGATCGAGCGGATCCGCTTCACGAGCCCCCACCCGAAGGACCTGCGTCCGGAGACGGTCGCCGCGATGGCGGAGACGCCCGCCGTCTGCCCGCAACTGCACCTACCACTCCAGTCGGGGTCGGACCGCATGCTCACGGCGATGCGCCGGGGGTATCGCGCCGAGCGCTACCTCGAGCGAGTCGCCGCGGCCCGGGCCGCCATCGAGGACCTGGCCCTCACCACCGACATCATCGTGGGCTACCCGGGTGAGACCGACGAGGACTTCGAGGCGACGCTCGAGGTGGCGGCCGCCGCCGACTACGACAGCGCCTTCACCTTCATCTTCTCGCCGCGAGCCGGGACGCGGGCCGCCGCGCTGACGGACCAGTTCGTGCCCGACGAGATCGTCCGCGAGCGCTTCGCCCGCCTGAAGGACCTTCTCGATCGCTCGGCCCTCGCGCACCACGAGGCCCGCGTGGGCCGCCGAGAGGAGGTCCTCGTCGAAGGACCGTCGAAGCGATCGGCCGACGTGTGGTCGGGCTACACCCGCCAGGGCAAGCTGACCCACTTTCCCGCCACGGGTGACGAGCGGGTCCGACCGGGGGCCCTCGTGACGGTCGACATCGAGCAGGCCGCGCCCCACTTCCTGCGCGGATCGGTCACGGAGGTCGTGCGCGCGCCCCGACACCGGGTGCGGATTCCCCTCACCATCTCGTGACGCGTCCTCGGGCCGTGGCCGTCGTAGGGCCGACGGCGTCGGGGAAGTCGGCCCTGGCCCACGCCGTCGCCCGGGTCGATCCGCGGCGCGACGTCCTCTGCGTCGACGCGATGACGGTCTACCGGGGCATGGACGTCGGCACGGCGAAGCCCACGGCCGCGGAGCGGCGCGAGGTTCGCTACCACCTCCTCGATCTCGCCGATCCGGCCGAGACGTTCAGCGTCGCGCGGTTCCAGCGCGCGGCGCGCGAGGTCGAGGCGGAGGTCGCGGCGCGCGGTGGGGTCGTCATCTACGTGGGGGGTACGGGGCTCTACGGGCGAGCCGTCCTCGACGACTTGGAGATCCCGGGTCACTTTCCCGAGATACGGGCGGCCCTCGAGCGGGACGACCCGGCGTCCCTCTACGACGAGCTGCGGTTGCGCGACCCCCTCGCCGCGTCTCGTATCGAGCCGGGCAACACCCGTCGACTCGTGCGCGCGCTCGAGGTGGTCCGGGGGACGGGGCGGGCCTTCTCGTCCTTCGGGCCGGGTCTCGAGCACTACGGGCCACCGCGAGTGGTCCAAGTCGGACTGCGGGTCGGGGCCGAGGAACTCGACCGGCGGATCGCCGAGCGCTTCGAGCAGTGGATGCGCGACGGGCTGCTCGAGGAGGTGCGCGCCCTCGTGGCCCGCCCGGGCGGTCTCGGGGTGACCGCCCGACAGGCCGTCGGGTACCGGGAGCTCCTCGAGCACGTCGAGGGGGGGCGCGACCTGGGCGAGTGCGTCGCCGCCGCCATCGCCCAGAGCCGGCGCCTCGCGCGACGCCAACGCCGGTGGTTCGAGCGGGACCCCCGGATCGAGTGGTACGAGGATCCGACCGAGGCCCGCGCCCGGGTGGAAGAGGTCCTCGGCGACTCCGTCGGTGGCGTGCGAGACTGGTCGCGATGACGCTGCGCAACCTGCAGAAGTGGCACGGAGCGGGTAACGACTTCCTCGTCGAGGTCCGCGACTACGGGCGAGCCTCGTGGTGGAACGCCGAGCGCGTGCGGGCCGTGTGCGACCGCTGGACCGGGGTCGGCGCCGACGGGGTGATCCTGGCGACCGCGGGCGCCGAGGGGGGCGCCGACGCGACCATGGTGCTGTACAACGCCGATGGTTCCCGGGCCGAGATGTCGGGGAACGGGCTGCGGTGCTGCGCCGCGGCCCTGCACCGGGCGACGCGGGCCGCGTGGGACTCGATCGACGTCGTCACCGACGCCGGGCTGCGCCACGTGGATCTCGACCTCGCCGGCGATGCCGGGTGGGGATCGTGCGAGATGGGCCCGGTCGTGGTGAGCGAAGGTCCGAGCGGCTCGCTGGCGCGAGCCGACGTGGGCAACCCGCACGTCGTGGTGCGGGACGAGCCCGACTGGACGGACGCCGAGCGCGTCGACCTGGCCCGGGCCCTCTCGGACGCCGTCGGCGGTGCGAACGTGGAGTTCGCGACCGTTCTCGCCCCCGACCGGGTGAGGATCGTGGTGGTGGAGCGGGGCGTCGGCTGGACGCGGGCGTGCGGCACCGGCTCGTGCGCGACGGCGGCCGTCCTCTTCGAGCGGGGCGAGGTCGGCGCGACCGTGAGCGTCGAGAATCCCGGTGGCGAGTTGCTCGTCTCGCGCCAGGGCGACCGCACGGTCCTCGGGGGCCCGGTGCAGTTCGTGGCGAACGTGGAGTGGCTGAGCGCTTGACCTACCTGCCCTCGACCCTGATCGATCGCACCTTCCGCGAGCGGATCGTGCTCGTCGGGGTCCAGTTCCCCGGGGTCAGCGAGGAGGATCTCGCCCGACAGCTCGACGAGCTGGCCCTGCTCGTCGACACGGCGGGGGCCGACGTCGTGGCGCGCGTCGTGCAGCGCCGTGACGCGCCGGATCCGGCGACCTTCCTCGGGTCGGGCAAGGTCCAGGAGCTGCGCGACGTGTGCCTCGCCGTCGACTCCGACACCGTCGTCTTCGAGCACTCCCTCAGCCCGGCCCAGCAGCGGAACCTCGAGAAGATCCTCGGCCGCACGGCGATCGATCGCACGGCGGTGATCCTCGACATCTTCGCCCAGAACGCTCGGACCCCCGAGGGCAAGGCCCAGGTGGAGCTGGCGCTCCTCCAGTACCGACTGCCGCGGCTGCGTCGGGCGGGGGGGTCGTTCTCCCAGCAGGCGGGCGGCATCGGGACGCGGGGACCGGGCGAGACGCAGCTCGAGGTCGATCGCCGTCGCCTCGTCCAGCGGATCCACCGGATTCGCCGAGAGCTCGCCGAGATCGACCGCACGCGCGAGGTCCAGCGTCAGGGGCGAGAGCGCGGTCGACACCGGGAGGTGACCCTCGTGGGGTACACCAACGCCGGGAAGTCGTCGATGCTGAACGCCCTCACCGACGCGGGGGTCCTCACCGAGAACCGGCTCTTCGCGACGCTCGACCCCCGCACCCGCCAGCGCCAGCTCCCCGGCGGGGAGACCGTGCTGGTGACCGACACGGTGGGCTTCATCTCGAACCTGCCCCACGAGCTCGTCGAGGCCTTCATGTCGACCCTGCGCTCGGTCCAGGGAGCGGATCTGCTGGTCCACGTCGTGGACGGGTCGAGCGACGTCGCCGAGGAACAGATCGCCGCGGTGCGCGAGGTCCTGGCGCGGATCGGGGCCGACCAGGTCCCCGAGTTGCTGGTCTTCAACAAGTGCGACGCCGTGGGCTCCCACGCGCGGGACCTCGCGAAGCTCTACCCGGGCAGCGTCTACGCGTCGGCTCTCACGGGCGAGAACATGGAGGCCGTGGTCAACGCCGTCGGGGAGAGACTGCGCTCGAGTGACCGGGTCGTGATCCTACGGATCCCCTCGTCCCGCGGCGACCTCGTGGCGGCGGCCCACCGCGAGGGCGAGGTGCTCGAGACGTCGGTCGAGGGTGACGACCTCGTCCTGCGGGTCGCGCTCGACGAGGTCGGTCGCGCCCGCTTCGCCGAGTGGCGGGTGGCCTCGTGACCTTCGTGCCCCCGCCCTACCCCTACGAGAGGCTCGGCGCGCTGAGCGAGGCCGCGAGCCACCACGAGGGTGGCCCGATCGACTGCTCCATCGGGACGCCGGTCGACGAGCCGCCGGCGACGGTCCTCGAAGTGCTGGCGCGCGCGGTGGGGGTCCGGGGCTACCCGCCCTCCGCCGGCACCGCGGAGCTGCGCGAGGCGGCGGGAGGCTGGCTGCGGCGCCGTTTCGGCGTGGACGTGCCGAGCGACGCGCTCGCGGCCTGCGTGGGGACGAAGGAGTTCGTGGCGAGTCTCGCGGGATTCCTGCACCGCCGGGATCCGTCGCGCGACGTCGTCCTGTACCCGGAGATCAGCTACCCCACCTACGCGATGAGCGCCACGCTGGCGGGCCTCGTGCCGCGTGCGGTCCCGGTACGCGATGGTCGCCTCGACCTCGCGGCGATCAGCGAGGAGGAGACGGCCCGGGCGCTCGTCCTGTGGGTGAACTCGCCGTCCAATCCCACCGGGGACCTCGACGACCTCGACGCGGCCGCCGCGTGGGGCCGGGCGCACGAGGTCCTCGTGGTGAGTGACGAGTGCTACGCGGACTACACGTGGCGGAGTGACCCCCGCACCATCCTCGAGCGGGGGGTCGACGGCGTCCTCGCCCTGCACTCGACGTCGAAGCGGTCGAACCTCGCCGGCCTGCGCGTGGGCTTCTACGCCGGCGACCCGGAGGTCGTCGCCTACCTACGCCTGGTGCGACAGCACGCGGGCCTCATGGTGCCGGGGCCCGCGCAGGCCGCCGCGGCCGCGGCGTACCGCGACGACGACCACGTGGTGGCGCAGCGGAGCCGCTACCACGAGCGCCTCGACCTGCTCGCCGCCGCGCTGCGCGAGTACGGCGTCGCGGCGGACGTGCCCGCCGGGGGCTTCTACCTCTGGTGTCGCGACGACCGAGGCGACGGCTGGGCCCTCGCCGCCGACCTCGCCCGTGACGCCGGCATCGTCGTCAGCCCGGGTGAGCTCTACGGGGCGGCGGGATCGGCCCACGTCCGCATCGCCGTGGTCCAGCCGACCGAACGACTGCGCGTCGTCGCGCAGAGGCTGCGCCAGCGGGCGACCTCCCGCCTACGATGAGCAGGTGACCAGCCTCGACGAGCGCATCAGCCGATGGTTCGAGCAGATCGGGGAGTTGGGGCCGGATAGCGTCGAGGCCCGCCGCGACGTCGAGCAGGTGATCGCTCGTCTCGACGACGGGCAGATCCGCGTCGCCGACGTCCATCCCGGCGGTCCGGTCGTGGTCCACGAGTGGGTCCGCCAGGCGATTCTGCTGCTCTTTCGACTGCGGGGACTCGAGCGTGTCGAGGTCGGACCCTTCGAGTATCTGGACAAGCTGGATCTGAAGCACGACTACGAGCGTCGAGGGGTGCGGGTGGTGCCGGGGGCCTCGGCCCGGCGGGGTGCCTACCTGGCCCCGGGGGTCGTCCTCATGCCGAGCTACGTGAACATCGGCGCCTGGGTGGGCGCGAACTCGATGGTCGACACCTGGGCCACGGTGGGCAGCTGCGCGCACGTCGGCGCGAACGTCCACCTGGCGGGGGGCGTCGGGATCGGTGGCGTCCTCGAACCCCCGAACGCCCAGCCCGTCGTCATCGAGGACGATGCCTTCATCGGGAGCCGCTGCATGGTGGTGGAGGGCGCGCGCGTCGGTCGGGGGTCGGTGCTCGGGGCGGGGACGATCCTCAATCCGTCGATTCCCGTGATCGACGCGGCGACCGGCGAGGAGGTGTCGCGGGGACACGTTCCCGACTACTGCGTCGCGGTCGCGGCGAGCCGACGGCGAGAGTTCCCCGGAGGCGAGTTCTTCCTGCCCTGCGTCCTGATCCTGCGCCGCCTGGAGGAGGGTGAGCGCCACAACAAGGCGACTCTCAACGCCATCTTGCGCGATCACGGGGTGGCGACGTGAGCCGACTCGACGACGTCGCGACGCTCATCGCCATCCCGTCCGTGTCGCGGCACGAGTCGGCGATCGCCGACGTGGTGGCCCGGATGCTCCGGCGGGCTCCGCACTTGGACGTCGAGCGAGTGGGGGACAACGTCGTCGCCCGGACGACCGGCCTGCACTCGCGCCGTCTCCTGGTGGCGGGTCATCTGGACACCGTGCCGGGGGATCCGACGCCCCAGCGCGAGGGTGACCGGATCGCCGGGGTGGGCGCCTGCGACATGAAGGGGTCGTTGGCCGTGATGCTCGAGGTGGCCGTCGATCCCGCGGCGCGTCCGGTGGAGGTCACGTGGGTCTTCTACGCGCGCGAGGAGATCGCTCGTGTCGAATCGGGGCTGCGGGAGTTGATCGAGCTACGACCCGACCTCGTGCGGGCCGACGTCGCCCTCCTCGCCGAGCCGACCGGGGGAGGCGTGGAGGCCGGCTGCCAGGGCTCGATGCGGATCGGCGTGACCCTGCGGGGACGACGGGCCCACACCGCGCGGCCCTTCATGGGGGTGAACGCGATCCACCGGGCGGGAGCCGTGATCGATCGAGTGGCCGGCTACCTTCCCCGGGTGGCCGTGGTCGACGGCATCACCTTCACCGAGCAGCTCCAGGTCGTGACCGTCGAGGGGGGAGTCGCCGCGAACGTGGTGCCCGACGAGGCCCGCCTCACCCTCAATCACCGGGTGGCTCCCGATCGGGATCGAGAGTCCGCGTGGGCCAGCGTGCGGCGCCTCCTCGGCGACCTCATCGAGGAGGAGGACGACGTCGTGCTGGAGGACTGGGCGCCTCCGGCACCACCGAGCCTCGACGCTCCCGACCTCGCCCGCCTCGTCGCGCTCACTCGTGGCGAGGTTCGGGGAAAGGTGGGCTGGACGGACGTCGCGACCTTCTACGAGAACGGGATTCCCGCCGCCAACTTCGGCGCCGGTGACCCCACCCTGGCGCACCACCCGGACGAGGCGGTGTCGGAGTCCGAACTCGACGAGTTCGCCGACGTCCTTCGCCGGTGGCTCGCGGAGTAGCCCGCGGGCGTCAGTAGGTTCGCAGGACCGAGATCACCCGCCCGTAGACGACAACCTCGCTGGCGGGGAACTCGAGGGGCTCCAGGGCAGCGTTCTCGGGCTTGAGGACGACCGTCGCCCCCTGGGGGAAGTAGCGCTTCACCGTGGCCTCGTCGCCGGGAATCCCCGCGACCACGATCTCACCCACCTGAGCGTCGGGCTGACGTCGCACGATCACGATGTCGCCCGGAAGGATGCCCGCGTCGATCATCGAGTCGCCCCGTACGCGCAGGGCGAAGCTGTCGTCGCGACCGGCGAACTGCTCGGGGAGGTCGAGGACCTCGTGGTCGGTCTCGTCGGCGAGGACTCCGGTGCCCGCGGCCACGTCGCCCACGAAGGGCACACGCCGCAGCGATACGATCGGGGTCGGCGTCTCCATCTCCATGCGCACCGTCAGCGTGCGTGGCTGCTGGGGGTTCTTCTCGATGTAGCCCGCGTTCTTCAGGACCTCGATGTGGTTGGCGACGGTCGCCGGCGACCGGAGTCCGACGTGGTCGCCGATCTCGCGGATGGTCGGCGGGAAGTTGCGCTCCCGCTGGCAGGCCACGATGAACTCCAGGATCTGGCGTCGCATGGGGGTCAGGACCTCGGCCATCTCTCCTCCTACCGAACAGTTGTTCGTAGCCTAGACGCGTGGTGCCCGTGACGCAAACATCCGTTCGGTAGGGAAACGAAAGGATTTTCTGGGATCCTGCGGCCGGACGGCGCGACGCCCACTGCTACTGTGCGGCGATGGCCAGGTAGGCCTAGCAGTAATCCGTGCGGGTGGCGTGGGGGACGAAGTCGACTCGTTGCCATCCCAGGGGTATGAGGGAAACATTGAGGAGGACGAGCTGATGAAGCTCCGTTGGAACTAGACGGTGGCGGTGGCCGCGTCGAGTGCCCTGGCTCTCATGGCGTTGCCGGCCGTGGGGGTCGCGTCAGCGTCAGGGGCGGCCGGTGTGCCGACCTACACCATCGGCTATGAGGGGCCGCTTTCGGGCGGAAATCAGCAGCTGGGTCTGAACATGATCTTCGCGGTGCAGTTGGCGATCAACAACGCCAACGCGGGCAAGACGTTCGGCCGGCTTCCCTTCAAGCTGAAGCTGGCGCAGTACGACGACCAGGGGTCGGGCACGCTGTCGCCCGCGCAGGCCCAGGCCGCCGTCCAGAACAAGTCGCTGGTCGCCGTCGTCGGCCCGGCCTTCTCGGGTGCCACCGAGACCGCTGAGCCGTACTACTCGGCGGCCCACGTGGCCACGGTGAGCCCGTCCGCGACGGCGGCCGCTCTGGCGAAGGGGACCAAGAACAACTTCATGCGCGTGGTCGCCGGTGACGACGTCCAGGGTGCGGCTGACGCGAAGTTCCTCGTGAAGACGCACAACGCGAAGAGCATCGACGTCATCAACGACGGCTCCTTCTACGGTGCGGGCCTCGCCTCGGTCGTCTCGACGCAGGCGAAGTCGCTCGGCGCGTCGGTGACCAACTACACCTACCCGGAGACGGGCTCGTGCGGTGGCACGGCGTCGGCCTCGGAGTACACGGCAGCGGCGACCCAGATCGTGGCAGGCAACCCCGACGCGATCTTCTACGGTGGCTACTACTGCGACCTCGCCCTGCTCCTCGGCGCGCTGAACCAGGCGGGCTACAAGGGCATCGTGATGTCGGACGACGGATCGTGGACGACGCAGCTCATCTCGCAGACGACGCCCGCGTCGGCGGCGAACGGGGTCTACGTGAGTGAGGCCGGTGGCGGCAACGCCAACCTGACCGGTGCGCTCGCGAACCAGTACCGTGCTCTGTCGCACTTCCCGGCCAACGGCGCCACCTACGCGGCACAGTCCTACGACGCGACGAACATGATCATCGCGGCCCTGAAGACGATGAAGCGGCCGGCCACCGTGAAGGCCCTGCGTCCCGCGCTGATCACGCGCCTGCACCAGATGACCTACAAGGGCGTCACGGGCGTGATCAAGTTCCAGGGTAACGGTGACCTCGCGCGCTCCTCGATCGTCGACTTCGGCCAGGTGTCGGGCACGACGATCAAGGCCATCGGCCACAGCTGATCCATCACTAGATGGCGCGCCGAGTGCCGGGGGCAGTAGTTCGTAGCCCCCGGCACTCGGCGCGTAGCATCTGATTCGCTACTTAGGGGAGGAGAGGGCGTTGGGTGCTTTCGGCCACTATCTGACCAGTCACCTCGACACGCTGCGACAGGAGTTCTGGTACCTGTTCGTGGGTGGGCTGGCCAACGGATTCATCTACGGAATGGTGGCGATCGGCTACACGCTGGTCTACGGCGTCCTGCGACTGATCAACTTCGCGCACTCCGAGGTCTTCATGACCGGGGGCTTCGCGAGCTACTTCGTCCTGCGCGCCGTGATCGGGACGTCGAACCCGTCCGGCGTCATGAGCGTGGTCGACGTCCTCATCGGTCTACTCGCGGGCGGTCTCTTCGGAGCCCTCGCGGCGACGCTCCTCGAGCGGACCGCCTATCGTCCCCTGCGACGACGAAACGCTCCCGCCCTCGCGTACCTCATCAGCGCGATCGGGGCCTCCTACTTCGCCTTCAACCTCGCGGGCAAGGAGTTCGGCCGTTACAACATGGCCATGCCGCAGCCCTTCGTGAACCACATCGTGTTCCGCGTCTTCGGGGCGCCGGTTCAGATGTACTACCTCGTCATCCTCGTCGCGGGGCTCGCGATGCTCGTCGTGCTCGACCGACTGATCGCGAAGACCAACCTGGGCCGCTCGATTCGGGCCGTCGCCCAGGACGCGGAGACGGCCTCGCTGATGGGCGTCAACATCGACCGCACGATCGCGGTCACGTTCATCCTCGGTGGCGCCCTCGGTGGCGTCGGGGGATTCCTCTACGGGCTGGGATCCGGCGTCGCCTACACGATGGGCTTCGTCCCGGCGTTGAAGGCGTTCACGGCCGCGGTCCTCGGCGGCATCGGCAACCTACGGGGTGCCGTCCTCGGTGGGCTCATCCTCGGCGTCGTCGAGCAGCTGTCGGTCGCGTTCGTCCAGGCCGCCTACATCGACACGGTGGCGTTCGGCATCCTCGTCCTCGTCCTGCTGTTCCGTCCCACCGGCATCCTCGGTGAGCGTCTCGGGAGGTCGGCCTAGTGGAGCGTTGGTGGCAGCAGCCGTGGGCCCGCCGGGCCCTCGTGAGCGCCGCGACCATGGCGGTGCTCGAGTTGATGACCGGGCCGCCGGGGAGCCAGACGGAGCCCATGGCGGGCATCTCGGGTTCGTTCAACGAGCGGGTCTCGGTGTTCGGACTCTTCGCCGGCTTTCGTTGGATGGTTTTCCTCGTCTTCGCGGCCGGCCTCTTCGGCGTGTGGAGCCTCTGGGTCACGAAGGGGCCACAGGCGAAGAGCGCCGTGCGCGCGACGTTGGCGACCCCGCGGGCCCTCGCCGAGCGCCGCCCCGTCCGGTGGGGCTTCTACGGGTTGATGCTGGTGGCGGCCATCGTCCTTCCCATGATCCTGAACGACCCCTACTGGCAACAGCAGCTCACGGAGCAGGTGGGCGTGTTCGTCCTGCTGGCCCTCGGGCTGAACGTGGTCGTCGGCTTCGCCGGCCTCCTCGACCTGGGGTTCGTGGCCTTCTACGCGATCGGCGCCTACGCGACGGCGTGGGTGACGGGCTCGCTCCCGACGCCCGCACCGTTCCACCATCCCGTCAACACGTTCTGGGCGATTCCCGTGGCCATCGTGCTGGCCATGCTGGCGGGCGTCCTCCTCGGCACCCCCACGCTGCGGTTGCGGGGCGACTACCTGGCCATCGTCACGCTGGGCTTCGGGGAGATCGTGACGATCTTCGCGAACAACCTCTTCGGCATCACCGGCGGCGCGTACGGGACGGGTGGGGTGACCGGCAAGCACCCCATCCCGCACTTCTCGATCCACCTCGGGCCGATCCGGTACGTCTGGACGCTGAATCCCGTTCCCTACTACTACTTAACCCTCGTCTTCATCGTCGCGTTCATCATCGGTTTCTCGTTGCTTGAGCACTCACGAGTCGGTCGGGCCTGGACGGCGATTCGCGAGGACGAGGTCGCCGCCGAGTCCCTCGGCATCAATCCCCTGAAGTACAAGGTGATGGCCTTCGCTATCGGCGCGGCGAGCGCCGGCTTCGCGGGCGTGATGACGGCGGGCCAGTCGAACTTCGTCTTGCCGACGTCGTTCGTCCTCCAGGTGTCGATCAACGTCCTCGTGCTCGTCATCTTCGGAGGGATGGGATCGATCGCCGGTGTGGTGGTCGGGGCCACGGTGATCGAGGTCCTCTCCTCGTACCTGTTCCACTCTCCGCCGGCGGGCTACAACCCCGCCGACCTCTTCTTGTACATCGGTGCCCTTCTGATGGTGATGATGATCCTGCGGCCCGCGGGTCTCATCCCGTCGCGGCGGCGCAAGCGCGAGATCGGCCTCTCGGAGGCCGGCGAGGGTCACATGAACGAGGTGCTGACGGGGGATCAACCGTGAGCGAGACCCGCACCTTCAACGTCCAGGACGTAACCCTGCGCTTCGGTGGGGTGGTCTCGCTGTCGCACGTCACCCTCTTCCAGAAGTCGGGTGAGATCCTCGCGGTCATCGGGCCCAACGGGGCGGGCAAGACGTCGCTCTTCAACTCCTTGACCGGCGTCTATCAGCCCCAGGAGGGGACCATCACCTTCACCGACGCCGACGGTCGCACGACCTCGATCATCGGCAAGAAGGCCCACCGGGTGGCGTCTCTGGGCGTCGCGCGAACCTTCCAGGCGTCACGCATGTTCAGCGCACTCACCGTCTTCGAGAACGTGAAGATCGGCGCCGAGTCCCACCGAGGTCTCGGGGCCGTTGGCGCGATGCTCCGCGGGCCCGGGACGCGGCGCGACGAGCGGGAGTCGGATCGAGACACCCTGCGCCTCCTCGAGTTCGTCGGACTGCGGAACCAGGCCAATACGGTGTCGGCGTCGCTCTCCTACGGTGATCGCCGGCGCCTCGAGATCGCCCGCGGTCTCGCGACGAAGCCCCAGGTACTCCTGCTCGACGAGCCCGCGGCCGGGACGAATCCGGCCGAGAAGATCGAGCTGACGGACCTCATCCGCAAGGTCCGCGACGAGATGGGCGTGTCGATCCTCCTCATCGAGCACGACATGAAGCTCGTGATGTCCCTCGCGGAACGGCTCTACGTGCTGAACTTCGGCAGTGTGATCGCCGAGGGGACGCCCGACGAGATTCGGGCCAACCCCGTGGTGATCGAGGCCTACCTCGGGTCGTCGGCCAGCGAGACGGGAGGGCGCTGATGCTGGAGGTTCGCGACGCCGTCGTCAGTTACGGGGCCATCACCGCGCTCCACGGAATCTCGTTCGAGGTGCAGCAGGGGGAGATCGTGACCCTGCTCGGCGCGAACGGGGCGGGCAAGTCGACCACTCTGCGCATGATCTCGGGACTGCACGCACCGGCGAGTGGATCGGTGTGGTTCGAGGGGAAGGACGTGTCACGCGTCAAGGCGCACGAGATGAGCGCACGGGGCATCAGCCACGTGCCCGAGGGGCGTCGCATCTTCCCACAGATGACGGTGGAGGAGAACCTCGAGATGGGCGCCTTCCGACGGCGAGGCTCCATCTCCGACGACATCGAGCGGATGTACTCGACCTTCCCGATCCTGAAGGAGCGTCGCAAGCAACTCGGCGGCAATCTCTCCGGAGGGGAGCAGCAGATGCTGGCCATCGGCAGAGCACTGATGAGCCAGCCGCGCCTCATCTTGCTCGACGAGCCGTCCATGGGCCTCGCTCCGATGATCATCGAGCAGATCTTCCGGATCATTGGTGAGATCCGCGACAGTGGGACGACGGTCCTCGTGGTCGAGCAGAACGCCTCTCAGGCCCTGCAGCTCGCGGACCGGGGTTACGTGATGGAGAACGGTCGGATCGTCTTCGGAGACAGCGCCGCCAACCTCCTCGTTGACCCCCGGGTTCGAGCCGTCTACCTCGGAGAAGCCGTCGAGGGCTGAGCCCCGTCAGGACCCTCCACCGAGGCCCCGGAGATCTCCTGTCGTGGGTCGAACCAGGACCCGGCCGTGACGTCTCCGGTCGATGGCGGGCGCTCGGCGCCCTCCGTTATCCCAGCGGGATGGAGTTGGGGATGCCGGTCGTTGTCGTCGTGGGAGCGGTCGTCGGCGGTGGCGGGGGTGGTGGCGGAGCCGTCGTCGTGGTCGTCGACGTGCTCGTGGACGTCGTGGGCGGCACCGTCGTGGGCGGCACCGTGGTGGGCGGGTTGTACGTGTGGACCGGTGTCAGCACGGTGGCCTTGTCGTACGTGAACTCGAGACGCTCGCTGGACACCAGCACTCCCTGGTTGACGTTCGTCGGGGATGCGCTCCACGCATCGGAGATCAGGACCGGGTTCCGGAACTCCACCGGCTGGTAGTAGTTCTCGGGGACGTTCGCGTACCGATTGGCCAGTACGGGGATCTCGAGGAGGACGCTGTCGAAGGCTGTCGCGTTGGCGAGTTGCGCCACGAGGCTGGGGCTCGACTGGTCGATCTGACGCGTCACGACGAGGTCGTCCATCCGAACCGGTCCGATCACGGGCCCACTGAGACTGGTGGGTGACGACTCCATCACGCGATGTAGGCCCCAGGAGTACGCGGAGATCGGGATGTACGACACGGCCCCCGCACGCGTGCGGAGCACCAGGTAGGCCTGGTGCCGCACGAGGAAGTTGAAGGGTGTGGAGGGGCTGCCCGACGCCGGAGCGGCCCAGGGGATCAAGGCGAGCGGGGGAAGGGCGACGAGACCCGCCGCCGTCACGATCGACGCCACCCGGCGTCGTGAGCTAGTGGTCGACCGACGCGGGATTGACGGAGTTCGGAATCGCATGCGCCCCCCTCTCGATAACTTCCAGCGACCATATCGGGAAGGGGACCGGACTCAAAGAATGTTTCTTGTCTAGAACGAGGCTGGCTGAGACGCTCTTCAGGATCTCGATACGTTGTCCCTCCCGCCGAGCATCCGACATGTACCGATCTGTCTCGAGTGGGGCAAATGCACGGAAAGGTCTGCCACGTCCGGCATCCCTCGGTTGCTCCCGCCGCTCACCTACGACGACGCCCCGGAGGGTTCGCGAGAGATCGGGAGCCCCTTCGGGCGAGGATTCCCCACCACTGCGCGGCTCGGGCGAACTCGCCCGGCCTCCTGTCGACCTACCGTCACGGCTACGAGGCGTTCCGCGACGGCGGAGGCGTCGACGCCACGGAGCAGGAGAACGTCGTGCTCGCCGCGAGTCAGTGTCACGACTGCCGGTACTGCCCGGCGGCACACGGCGCGATCGTCACGGCGAATGGCGTCGATCCTGACGTGGTGCACGCTGTCGTCTGGACGACGCCCCTCGCGTCACCACGCCACGAGGCGTTGCGTCGCCGGACGCTCGAACTCGTCGAGCGGCGCGGCCACCCGAGTGACGAGACCCCCGCCGAGCTCGTGGCCGTCGGCTATATGGAGCGCCAGGTTCTGGAGGTCATCCTCGCCAACGCGATGACGACGATCAGCAACGACACGAACCACGTGATTCACGCACCGGTCGACCAGCGCTTCGCTCGGTTCGCCCCGGAGCTCTCGGGGGTGTCGCCCGGGGTGGAATGACGGCCGATATAGTTACTTGTTAGCAAGTAACTAATGGGAGGCTACGTGCTGCGCCTGTCGCACCCGCACCGGCATCCCGAGCGCTACAAGTGGATCGCCTTGACGAACACGACGCTCGGGATCTTCATGGCGACGATCAACTCGTCGATCATCCTCATCTCGCTGCCGGCGATCTTCAACGGCATCGGGGTGAATCCGCTGTCGCCGGGAAACGTCGGCTACCTGCTGTGGCTCCTCCAGGGCTACCTGCTCGTGACGGCGGTGCTGGTGGTGAGCCTCGGTCGGCTCGGTGACATCTTCGGCCGAGTGCGCATCTATAACCTGGGATTCGCGGTCTTCTCCCTCGCCTCGGTCGCGTTGTCGCTCGATCCCTATCACGGCGGGCACGGGGCCCTGTGGCTGGTCCTCTGGCGACTGGTCCAGGGCGTAGGGGGAGCGATGCTCTTCGCGAACTCGAGCGCGATCATCGTCGACGCCTTTCCGGTCGAGCAGCGAGGCTTCGCCATGGGGATCAATCAGGTGGCGGCGATCGGCGGATCGTTCGTCGGTCTGATCCTGGGCGGGCTGCTGTCGATCGGCGACTGGCGCCTGGTCTTCTGGGTCTCGGTGCCCGTCGGCGTGATCGGCACGATCTGGGGCTACGTGAGCCTGCACGACAACGGCAAGCGAGCCCAGGCGCGCATCGACTGGTGGGGGAACCTCACCTTCGCGATCGGCCTGACCTCCCTGCTCGTCGCGACCGTCTACGGCATCCAGCCCTACGGTCACTCGTCCATGGGGTGGACGTCACCGCGGGTCCTACTCGCCTTCGCGATCGCGCTGGTCTTCCTCGTCGCCTTCATCGTCATCGAGAACCAGGTCGAGTCACCCATGTTCAACCTGCGGCTCTTTCGGATCCGGGCCTTCCTCGCCGGCTCGGTGGCCGGCCTCTTGACGGCGATCGCCCGGGGCGGGCTCCAATTCATGTTGATCATCTGGCTCCAGGGCATCTGGCTGCCGGTCCACGGCTACAGCTACGCGTCGACGCCACTGTGGGCGGGGATCTACCTCGTGCCCCTGACGGCGGGATTCCTCCTCGCGGGCCCCTTGTCGGGATACCTCTCGGACCGACACGGCGCTCGCGTGCTCTCCACTGTGGGACTGGTGATCTTCGGGGCGAGCTTCGTGGGCCTGCTCACGATCCCGACCAACTTCTCGTACCCGGTCTTCGCCCTCCTCGTCGGCCTCAACGGCGTCGGCGGTGGGATGTTCTCGGCCCCGAACTCGACGGCGATCATGAACAGCGTGCCGGCCGACCAGCGCGGCTCCGCGGCGGGCATCCAGGGGGCCTTCATGAATGCCGGCATGGTGCTGTCGATCGGCGTCTTCTTCTCGTTGATGATCGTGGGACTGACGTCCTCGCTGCCCGGCGCCCTGACGCGAGGGCTCAGTGCGCACGGCGTGTCGGCGCCGCTCGTGCACTCCGTCGCGAGCCTCCCCGCCGTGGCGAGCCTCTTCTCCTCCTTCCTGGGCTTCAATCCCCTGAAGAGCCTCTTGGGGTCCCAGAGCGCGGCGCACGTCTCGAGCGCGCAGTGGACGACGCTGACGGGCAAGCACTTCTTCCCGAGCCTCATCGAGTCGCCGTTCCACCACGGCCTGATCATCGTCTTCTCGATGGCCATCGCGATGTCGGTGATCGCCGCCGTCTTCTCCGCGCTCCGCGGGCGGCGGTACGTCCACGAGGAGAAGACCGTGCAGGAGCACGTGGGCGACCTCTCGTCGACCGCGGGCGCCGTCCCGGGGGAGCTCGCCATCGAGAACGAGATCGTCCGATGATCGCCGGGACCCTCGAAGCGACGACGGCGGCTCGGCTGCAGTTGGTGGCGACCCGACTCATGCGCATGATCCGCCGCCACGGCGCGGCCGGCCTCTCGCCCAGTCAGGTCTCGGCCCTGGTGACGATCGAGGAGGGCGAGCCGATGCGGATCAGCACGCTCGCGACGCTCGAGATGCTCGGGGCCCCCGCCGCGACCCGGGTCGTGGCCAGCCTGGAGGAGATCGGGCTGCTCAGCCGGGAGCCCGATCCGGACGACGGTCGTGCGTGGCGGGTCGCGCTCACGGCCGCCGGTCACGATACCCTCGCCACGCTGCGGGCGGCGCGCTCCCTCGGCATCGAACAGCGCCTCGCGACGCTGACGACCGCCGAGCGACGCCTCCTCGAGCGAAGCCTGCCGATCCTCGAGAAGCTCGGCCGCGACGCCTGAGCGACCGTTGGTCCTCCCGAGAAGGAGGCGCCATCGTGGAGCGAGAGACCTGGGGGGACTGTTGGAGTGACGTCACGGACGTGCTGGCGGCCGGCATCGACCGGCTGATCCTCTACGGTCCCCCGGGAACCGGCAAGACCTACGCCGCGCTGCACCTCGGGGTCGTCGAGGGCCCCGCGGAGCGGCTCGTGTGCACGGAAGACCTCACGAGCGCCGAGGTGACGGGCACGTGGATGCCGACCGGTGAGGCCACCTGGACCTGGCTCGATGGACCGGCCCTGCGGGCGTGGTCGGCGGGAGGCGGGGGAGGGCGGCTCGTCGTCGACGAGGTCGATCGGGCGTCGGGGGACGCCCTGAGCGCCCTGCTCGCCGTCACCGACTCGCGCGAGTCGGCCGCGTGGCGCGACCCGCGCAGCGGCGAGTGGCGACGCCCGGGCCCCTCCTTCAGCGTCGTCATGACGACCAACCTGGAGGACCTGTCGCTACTGCCCGCCCCCCTGCGTGACCGGTTCCCGGTCGCGGTGCGCATCGATCGCCCACCGACGGCCGCCGTCGCGGCGCTCAGCGAGGACCTGCGCGGTCCGGCCCTCGCGGGGTCGGCGGGAGAGCACGGACGCCGCGTCTCGCTGCGACGGTTCGCGGCGTTCGATCGCCTGCGGCGTCATCACGGTGCGCGCCGGGCCGCCGACCTCGTCTTCGGCAGCGAGGCCGACGACCTCCTGGACGCCCTACGTCTCGGAGCTCTCGCGTGAGCGTCTACCCGGAGCTGGTGAGCGGGGCTCGCGACGCGGAGTCGGCCCGCTCGTGGCGGGTCGTTCCGGGGAGCGCCCGACGCGGTGGGGCGAGTTGCGACTTCACGCGCCGGGTGCTCGAAGTGCCGCTGGGGGAGAGCGCGGTGGAGCGCGTGGTGCGCGCCCACGAGCTCGCCCACGCCCGCGTCAGTCCCGACGAACCGGTCTCGCCCAGTGAGCTCGGCGTCTCGGCCCGGGCTCTCGAGTGCGCCGAGGAGCTGCGGGTCAACTCCCTGCTCGGTCGCCTCGGCTTCGCGGTCGAGTGCCTGCGCGACGGGACGGAGGCGGAGGGGGCCCGGCGGCTGGCCCAGTCGGGCGCGTGGTCCGAGGTCGTGTGCCTGTGGCTGGCCGTGCTCGGCACCGGGGGCGAACGGCCGTATCTCGCGGCGGTCCGTCGCGTCGACGCGACGTGGGCGTCGGCGCTCGTCGTGGTGCGCCGACGAGTGAAGGCCATGCTGGCCGAGCACCGCACGTCCGACCTGGGGGCCACCGTTCCGGGGGCGCGGGGCCTGCCCCGCGGCTACGACGTGAGCGTGGAGATCGCCCGGATGGCCGATCGCGCCGGTTCGGCGAGGGTCCCGCGCGATCGTCGCGAGATGGAGGGCTTTCGCCGGTCCCTCGCACCGGGGGGCCGGCGCGTGCCGAGTGGTCGGCCGGCACCGCTCGTCTGGGCCGTCCCGTCGAGCGGCGTCGAGCCGGGGGGTGGCCGAGCCCCTCGGGCCATCGGCGGAGCGGCCACGGGAGCGGTGCTGCGCTACCCCAGTCGACTGCTGACCGATCCCTCACGTCGTGCCTTCGCGCACTGTCGCTCCCGGGCGGGCGGGATCGTGATCGTCGACCAGTCGGGCTCGATGGATCTGGACGCCGCCGTACTTGAGCGCGTCATCGCTCGGGCGACGCGGTCCCTCGTCGTGGGCTACAGCCACCGACCGGGGGATCCCGGCGCAACGCCGAACGCCTGGATCGTCGCGGACGAGGGGCGCGTGCGATCACCCGTGCCGCACGGGAACGTGGGCAACGGCGCGGACCAGTCGGTTCTCGAGTGGTCCCTCCGCCGCCGCCGCCCCAGTGAGCCCGTCGTCTGGGTCACCGATGGTCAGGTGACGGACTCGAACGATCAGCCCGACGAGGCGATCACCCGGGCGTGCGCCCGACTGGTGTGGGAGGGGCGGGTGCGCCTGGTGCGATCCGTCGACGAGGCGCCCGAGGCCATTCACCGGGCGTCATCCCTGGTCGGGACCGATCTGAACCGGTTCGGGCGCGTCGGGCGCGCCCTGGGGGAACTGGTCACTCGTTGACAGCGAACACCTGTTCGGTATAGTGACGAACAGGTGTTCGCTGAAAGGAGAGCCGTGGCTCTGCTCAACCTCGAGGTCGCTTACCCCCCGACCCGACCCGCGCTGCGGCTCGTGGCGGCGCCGAGTGACCCGGGGCGCACGGGACCCGGGTGGGCGGTACGTCGGGCGCGCCGGGCCCGGACGCGCGCTCGTCGGCGCGTGGCGGCCATGGCTCTCGCCGCGATCGGGGGTCTCGCGGTGCTCGGCTCTCCCGGATCCGCCCTCGGAGGGGTCACGGGGTCGGGGCTGCCGACCGACCTCGCGACCGGGTCGGCCCTCGCCTCGGGGACGGTCTACGTCGTCCGGGCCGGCGACACGGTGGGCTCGATCGCCCGAGCGATCAATCCGCTCGACCCCGCGCTCGCGCGAGGGGCCCTCGTTCGCGAGTTGCGCTCGGACGTCGTCGTCCCCGGCGAGCACGTGCTCGTCCCCTAGGACGGCGGTCGCGGGGACGGGTGTAACGTGGCCGCGTGCGGTGTCCGTACTGTTCCGCTGACGACGACCGCGTGGTTGATTCGCGACTGGCGGAGGACGGGATCGCGATTCGTCGACGCCGCGAGTGCGGGGCCTGTGGACAGCGCTACACGACCTTCGAGCGGATCGAGGAGGTCGGTCCCCTCGTGGTGAAGAGGTCGGGTACGCGCGAGCCCTTCGACCGCCAGAAGGTGCTCGGGGGCCTGCGGGCGGCGTGCAAGAACCGCCCGGTGAGCGACGAGACCCTGGCCGAGCTGGCGGGACGCGTCGAGGAGTCGATGCGCTCGCTCGGCCGTGACGTCTCGAGCGAAGAGGTCGGGATGGCGACGCTCGAAGCCCTGCGCGGGGTCGACGAGGTCGCCTACGTCCGCTTCGCCTCCGTCTACAAGGGCTTCGAGGGCACCGAGGACTTCGCTCGAGAGATCGGCATGCTCGTCAAGTCGACCGCTCCGAAGTCGCGCCCTTGATGCGGCTGTACCACCCTCGCCCGACGAGCGTCCTCGCCGTCTACGCCCATCCCGACGACGCCGACGTCGCCGCGGGAGGAGCCCTCGCCACCTTCGCGCGCGAGGGGGCGAGCGTCCACCTGGTGGTCGTCTGCCAGGGCGACAAGGGTTCGCACGACTCCACCGAAGGGGTCGCCCTGCCCGAGGTACGTCGAGCCGAGATCGAGAGCGCCGGAGCGCTTCTGGGGCTCGCGAGCGTCCAGCTCCTCGGCATTCCGGACGGGGCCGTGACGAACGACGACGCCCTCCGGTCACGCCTCGTGGGCGTCATCCGCGACGTGCGGCCCGACATGGTGATCGGGCCCGATCCGACCGCCGTGTTCTTCGGCGGGGTCTACGTGAACCACCGGGACCACCGCGAGACCGGCTGGGCCCTGCTCGATGCGGTCGCGCCGGCCGCGTCCATGCCCGCCTACTACCCCGAGTGTGGCCCGGCGCACGGGGTGGCGGTGATGCTGCTGTCGGGCACGCACGAGCCCGACGTGGTGGTCGACGTGACCGGGGCGATCGACGTGAAGTCGGCCGCCGTCCGGGCGCACGCCTCGCAGGTCGCCGGTGACGCCGAGGCCGTCGACGACGCGGTTCGCCGGCGCGCGGCCCAGACGGGGCGCGAGGTCGGGGTGCGCTACGGAGAGGCCTTTCGGGCCCTTGAGTTCGCGCGCTGAGGAGCCGAGCCTCGACGAGGCGCCCGTCATGCACGTGGACCTCGACGCCTTCTTCGCCTCCGTGGAGGTCCTCGACGATCCCTCCCTGCGGGGGGTGCCTCTCGCGGTAGGCGGGTCGGGGGAGCGGGGCGTCATCGCGAGCGCCACGTACGAGGCCCGCCGCTACGGCGTGCGCAGCGGCATGTCGAGCATCCTCGCTCGCCGGCGCTGCCCCGACCTCGTCATCCGGCCGGGTCGCTTCGAGCGCTACGAGGAGTACTCGCGACGCTTCCGCGCCCTGGTCGAGGACCTCACTCCCCGCGTCGAGCCGATCGGCCTGGACGAGCTCTTCGCGGACCTGCGCGGCCTGCATCGCCTGGGCATCCGTCCCCTGGACGGCGCGCGGGACCTCCGCCGGCGCATTCGCGACGAGTTGTCGCTCGAGTGCGGGATCGGACTCGCCCGCAACAAGCTCTTCGCCAAGCTCGGGTCGCGACGCGCCAAGCCCCGGGTGACGGCGGGGGGCGTGAGCGCGGGGGTGGGCGTCGTCGTGGTCGATCGGGCGACGGAGGCGCGCTGGCTGGACGAGTTGGAGGTCGACGCCCTCTGGGGGGTCGGGCCGGCGACGTCCGAGCGGCTGCGACGGGTGGGGCTGCGTCGGGTCCGCGACCTGGCGAGCGTCGAGGTGAGCGACCTCGCGGGCATCGTGGGACCAGCGATGGCCGCGACGCTCGCCGCCTTCGCGCGAGGTGAGGACCCGCGGGAGGTGGTCGTCGACCGCGCGCCGAAGTCGATCGGACACGACCAGACCTTCGCGGTCTCGCTCCGGGGCCGCGCGGAGGTGGCCGCGGCGCTTCGCCATCACGCCGGGGTCGTGGCGCGGGCATTGCGCCACGAGGGGGTCGTCGCTCGAACGGTCTCGATCCAGATTCGCTTCGACGACCGGACCTCCGTCAGTCGATCGCAGACGCTGCCCTTCGGAGTGGACGACGCCGCCGGCCTGGCGGCGGTCGCCGAGGCCCTCGCGGCGTCGGTGCCCCTGGGCCAGGCGGTGCGGCTCATCGGCCTCTACGGATCGGGGCTCGTCGCCCGGGCGAGAAACGCCGTGCAGCTCGCGCTCGACGTCGACGAGTCGGGGGCGGGGCGGGTCGGGGCCGTCGAGGCCTCGCGGGCCCACCAGGCGGCGGGGGAGGCCCTGCGCGACGCGCTCGACGAGATCCGTGAGCGGTTCGGCTCCGACGCGGTCGCCACGGGAGCCGACCTCGGTGAGGAGGGGTTGCGCGTCGCCCGACGGCGAGAGCGCGCCTTCGGTCCGGACGCGCAGGGGTGACGAGGGGACGGGCTTTTCGCGGCGACCGGTTAGGATGAGACGTCCTGGCGGCGTGGCCGAGTGGTTAGGCAGGGGCCTGCAAAGCCCCGTACTCCGGTTCGAATCCGGACGCCGCCTCCAGGATCGGGTTGGTGCTGCCTCGGTAGTTGCCACGGTATTCTCTGGCGGACCAGGAGAGAAGGCTGAGACCGTAACCATGGGATGGCCTCTGCGTGGTTCTTCCTGATGTGGTCAGCGATGGGAGTGCTTCGACTGATTGGCACGCGAGTACGGGGCCCTGCAAGCCCCGTACTTTTGGACGAGAAGCCAAGCAAACAAATGGGTCTTGGATGTCTTGCCTCCCAACGTGCCACGGCATTCGACGCTGATTTCACGGGCCCGGTCGAGGACGCCATTCGCGTGCCGATGGTGAAGAGAGCGGGCGGGTCGGATCCTCGAGCCAAGCGCGCTCGAAGGTCCTTCGCCACGATGTCTCTGAGGTAGAGGTTTGAATCACTCTTAGTTCGATGGAGGCGGTTTAACAGTGAGCGCAACGAGGTTGGCGAACCTTTCCAACGGTGTCACGTGGCCAAGGGTGGCACGCGGACGCCCGTTGATGCTCGCATGGATTCGTCGCCGGTCGGCCGCTGGCAGCGGCGCCGAGATCTTCTCGGGACTTCGCAGCGTCTCCAGCCGCCTTGACACGTCCTTCGACAACTGCTCGGCGCAGAGTTTGGCTCTCTTGGGACGTTGAGCCTGGCACTGGGCGCGTCGCTGAGCATCGTGGAGGGAATCGTCGCTACGCCTACCGATGGCCGCGACCGTGCAGGGCCACCGTCGATGGCCACCGTCCGAGTGAACGGGCGATGGCGCTGAGTGACTCCTTTCGCGCCAGAACCGTGAGGATCTGCCCATGCTTTCCAATCGTGAGCTGACGCTCTCGCGGCGGCCGCTCCTTCGGTGGCGGTCCTGGAGTCTACGAGCGCCGCGGCGGGATCTAGACGAAAGAGGTAGCGCAGGAGACTTGACGCGCCAACTCCTTCAGCGTCATCTCCTGACTGCGCAACATCAGCGCCGATTGCGTCTTCTCCTTGGTCGGGCGCGGTCCACCCGCGGACTCCACCTCGGTTCAATCACCCCATCGCCGTGTCGCTGACCCCAACACCGTCTCGACGGAACCTGGACCGAATCCGGGAGACTGTATATCCGTTCCTGCCGCCCATCGACCAATCGCAAGGTGTTTCTAAAGCCGTTCCACTGCCCGTGGAATGAGGTGACAGACAGTCTCGGCCGAGCAGTCCTCTTCGCGCAGTTTCGTAGCTCGCTCAACGAGCGTATCCAGCGCTCGTTCGGCCTCCTGCAAATCGGCGATCTTCTTGGCGCAGTCCTCGCGGTGACGGCGTAGCAGGTCGAGTACGTGGACGCACGGGACCTCCCCGCGGTCGCGGTAAGCGACGATCTCGCGGATCTCTCCAAGCGTAAAGCCCACCGTTTGGCTTGTGCGGATAAAGCGCAGCCGATCAATGACTCCGGCATCGTACTCCCGGTACCCGGAGGGCGCTCGCGTGGGGCTGGGGAGCACTCCGATCTCTTCGTAGTACCGGATCGTCTTGATCGGAACCTCTGTCTGTCGTGCCAACTCCCCGATGCGCATTTCTCAAATATACCTCTTGACTCTCCATCACACTGGAGGGTTTATCCTGGATGCGTGGCCCACCGGAGCATCTGGGCCAGTGGGGTATCGCAAATTCAGCCTGGAAGGAGCCGATGATGGAGTGCTGCGATGGAGGCCCGGAGAAGAGGCGTGAGGACGCCTCGAGTCACGCACGGTACGACCTAGCGATTGTCGGGTCGGGGAGCGCCGCCTTCGCAACGGCCATTGCCGCGAAGCGAATAGGCGCGTCAGTCGTCATGGTCGAGGAGGGACTCGTCGGCGGCACCTGTGTGAATGTCGGATGCGTCCCGTCTAAGGCCTTGTTGGCCGCCGCCGAGGTGCGTCACACGGCTGTTTCCGGGCGATTTCCCGGTATCGAGACAGGCGCCCAGGCCGTGGACATGTCGGCTCTCATCGCGGGCAAGGGTGCGATCGTCGAGGCGCTGCGCCACGAGAAGTACGAGAACCTCGCCGACCTATATGGCTTCGACATCATCCACGGACACGGTCGCTTCAGTGCCAATGGCACGTTGACCGTAGACGGGGCCACGGTCGTTGCCGGTCACTACGTCATCGCTACCGGTGCTGCACCCTGGGTACCTCCCATCCCGGGTCTTGAGCAGGTCCACTACCTGACATCGACGACGGCCATGGAGCTGGACCATGTCCCGGAGTCGCTCATTGTCATCGGGGGCAATGCCGTCGGTCTCGAACAGGGGCAGCTCTTCGGCCGCCTCGGCTCGAAGGTCACCATCGTGGAGGCCATTTCCCGCATCGCCCCGTTCGAGGAACCAGAGGTGTCCGAGGCACTCACGCGCATCTTCGACGACGAGGGGATCGCTGTCGAAGCTGGCGTGACTGTAACGAAGGTGCTTCAGGAGAACGGGGTCGTCGCCGTCGGAATCGACACTTCCAGCGGGTCCCGGTCACTTCGTGCTGAAGCCCTGCTCGTTGCGACTGGCCGCCGTCCGAACACGAGCGGCCTTGGACTCGATGCTGTCGGTGTCCGCGTCGGATCGCGTGGCGAGGTCATCGTTGACGACGAACTGCGTACGACGAATCCGCGCATCTTCGCAGCCGGGGACGTCACAGGACATCCCCAGTTCGTCTACGTCGCGGGGCTGCACGGCGGGATTGTCGCAGACAATGCCCTGTCGGGCTCCCATCGCCGCGTGGACTACCGCACGCTCCCGCGGGTCACCTTCACCTCGCCCCAGATTGCATCCGTAGGCATGACGGACGAGGAGGCCGTCCGGAGCGGCATCTCCTGTGAGTGCCGAGTGCTCCCGCTCGCGAATGTGCCTCGTGCCATCGTCAATCGCGATACTCGCGGGGTCGCAAAGATTGTTGCTGAGCAGGGCACCGGCCGTGTCCTCGGCATCCACCTCCTTGCTGACGGTGCAGCAGACGCCATCCTGGCCGGGGTCTACGCCTTGGAAGCGAACTTCACTGTCGAACAGCTTGCCACCGTGTGGACGCCGTACCTCACGATGGCAGAAGCGATCAAACTCACCGCGCAGTCGTTCTCCCGGGACGTCGCTGCATTGTCGTGTTGTGCAGCATGAGCGAGCAGCCTCAGCTCCAGTCAGGCCAGCAAAGCGAACAGCCACAGGGAGGAACTGGTGCGTGGGCAGGACTGCTCTTCCTTCTTCCTGTGCTGTGTTGCGGCGGCCCGTTCATCATCGCGGTGCTTGCGGCCGCGAGCGCACTCGCCAGGGGACTCGTCATCGGCGCTCTTGTCGCTGTCATCGGCAGCATCGCCGTCATCGTTCTCCGCCGCCGATCGCGATCGAAAGGGACGTGCTGTGAGCCGATCGCGACCAAGCCTCCGGTCAGGGAGACGAGGTGGTGAGTACGGAGCTTGCGGATATGAAGCAGGAAGCAGCGCAGTTCGTCCAACTGTCCCCACGACGATCTGTCCCGCGCGTCGTGGGAGACATCGTCAGGGACCGGGTGAGCCTGAGCGTGTTCGCTGTCGCAACGCTCGTTGTCGCCTTCTTCTACAGCGTGCTACTGCCATTCGACTACACCCAGCGCGTCTCGTTCCAGAACTGGCAGTACCTCAATGCGTACCTCCTCATCTGGGCGATCGTGCTCGCAGCGGGGATGGGTGTCGTCGTCAGCGTGCAGGTCCACGCCATGCGCCGGATCGTCCGGGCTCGTGCATCTAGTGGAATTGCAGGCGGTCTCGCATTTGTCGGAAGCCTGTTGCCGAGCTTCCTGTGCTGCACCCCGATCATCCCGACGGTGCTGTCGTTTGTCGGCGTTTCGGGAGTCGGCCTGTATGGCACGACTGGCACCCTTCAGCACTTCTTTGCCACGCACCAGTCGGAGTTTCTTGGAGGAAGCCTCGCGCTGCTCGTCCTCTCCTCATGGTGGGGACTTCGAAAGGTGGCCGCAGCCTCGTGTCTTGTCGGACCAGGATGCGATATCGGTCCGGACTGCGATGCTGCCCGGTCGCCTGGCGCCCTGCAGTCTGAAGACAGCGGTTCCCGATGAGCAAGACGACACAGCCACCCCGGGGGATGTCCAATCGGGCACGACGCAAGGCCGAAGCCGTCGCGCGCAAACGACGACGCTGGTTTGGCGGCATAGGCGTGGCGGTCATCGTCATCGCAGGCATCGTGCTTGTCCTGCATTTTGCCAATCGGCCGTCAGGAACCGCGAGCGCGACGCCGGCCGTCGGCCAGCTTGCCCCGAACGGGACATTCACGACCCTCGCGGGCACGAGGGTAGAAGTGTCGTCACTTCGCGGCCAGCCGACGTTGTTGTGGTTCGTGTCTACTTGGTGTTCGTCATGCCAGGCGGGCACCCAAGCCATGGCGCAGCAGATAGCGACGATGCGCTCTGACGGGGTGCACGTCGAGGAAGTGGAGTTGTATGACGACCTCGGCCAGTCTGGCCCGTCGATGACGAAATTCGCCCATGTACTGGCCGGACCTGGGGCCAAGAGTCCGGACTGGACGTTCGGAACTTCCTCTCCCGCGCTCACCCGAACCTACGATCCCCAGAGTTACCTCGACATCTACTACCTGCTCGATGCTGGTGGACACGTGGCCTACGTGAATAGCTCGCCAGGGGCAACCATGCCCCAGCTTCTTGCAGCAATTGGACGGCTGAAATGACCACAGACCTTGCCTCGGACGATGCCGAATCTCTCAGCGCGACGCAGCCGAATCGAGGACGGCGCGTGATTCGCTATCTGCTCATCGCTGCCATCGTGGCAGCGGCTGGCACTGTCGGTTTCATTCACATGGACCACGGCAGACCAGCGGCGCAAGCCGTCGCCAGGGCTCGTCAGGCGAAATCGATCACCCCATTGATCGCACCGAACGGGCCGTTCACCACGCTCGCGGGCGAGAGCGTGACCGTGACGTCACTTCGTGGTCAACCGATCTTGCTGTGGTTCGTGGCTGGCGGGTGTGCGAGCTGCGCAGCGAGCATCCCCGCGGTCGCTTCGCACTTCACAGCCCTCCATCGAGATGGCATTCATGTCGTGACCCTCGGCCTCTGGGGCGCGTTCCCGCCGGGACGCTCGGGGCTCACCGAGCTTGCAGCATTCGGAAGCTCAGCCGGTGGCACCCTCAGTTCCCCAGGCTGGACGTGGGGAACTGCGTCGGAATCGCTGTCGCTTTCCTACGATCCCAGCGGCACTCCGGACGACTACTTCCTCATCGACGCAGCAGGACACGTCGTGTACCGCAACAGCGTCCCTGTCAGTACCATGCGTCAGCTACTCCGCGCAGCGGGCGCCATACGTGGGCATTAGTTAGCTGAAAATCCGTCCCGCTGGACCCGAGTGCCGCTTACCGGTGAAGGCCGCTGGTCTGATACCGCCGGATGGCAACGCCGGACCAAATGAACTCGACGACGCCAAATGGCCATGCTCCAGAAAGGAAGCCGTAGGCGCTCGACAAGAGACAGCCGAGCGCGAACGCCAGGATGAACCTCCGGCCCCGACGCTCAAGGGCATACATCGCCATCATGAAGGTCACGGCGCACACGCCGTAGATGGTCACCGCAGACATGCGTCGGCTCCCTTCACCGTTGGTGCCTTACGCGATGCCTGCTGCCATAGCAGCCGACGTTCGATCGTCGTAAGGCTGAATCTCGACAATGCGGTTGTCGCGCACGAGGTAGACGTGGAAGAGGTTCCGCTCGCTTGGATGGTTGCCCCGACCCGGGAGCGTCACGGCAAGACCGCAGAGGAGTCCATTCGTTCCTGCGACGCATTCGGTGACGTCGGCTTCCATGCCTTCATCCATGAGCCGACGGAACGTCGCGAGCACGTCCGAACGGCTCCGGCACCGTCGAGGGAGATCGTCGTCACCCCAGCGAACATCGCTGCTGAGCAGAACGCCGAACGCCTGGAGGTCCCGAGCCGTGAAGGCGGCATGTACCTGCTCGGCGAGGTCGTGAGTGTCGTGCACGGTGCCAGCCATGCCCCAATTATCCCTGCTCGTGCCGACCTGGTGGCGGGGTTTGGCACTGAGGGCATGGAATCTATGACGGCCTCTCCGTTGGCGCAGCGGTCCTGCTGGGCGGCCTGCCGGTCCCCTCATGGCGGCAGCGTGAGCACTGTCGCCGGAGCATTTGGTGTCACTGGTCGTCGGTAGCGTCTCATGCCAACTCGGTTGGCAAAGAAACCGAACGAGGTGCCGAAGGTCGTCTGAGTCGGAATCAGAGGCGCGGCCGGCCCTCTTTGCGAGCGTCGCTGACGTCGTCAGCAAGCGATGCTATTGGGGATATTGCAGAATGATGACAAACCGTAAGGAAGGCTGCCACGGTAATTGCCACGGTAACTGACGTAATCCGTGCGGGGCAGATACCAAGTGGTGTCAGGAAAGTGGGACAATCATCAGTGTTTCAAGGACTCCTGGCACAGTCAGGCGCGCCCTGGCCCACGTTGTCGGGGCCTGCAAAGCCCCGTACTCCGGTTCGAATCCGGACGCCGCCTCCAGGATCGAGGCAGCGCTGCCTCGGTAGTTGCCACGGCATTTTCGCGCGGACCAGGCGAGAAGGCTCGCACCCGAGCGATGGGACTACCCTCATGACGCCCCATTTGTGGTGCTTAGCGATGGAGAAGTTTCGACTGAGTGACACACAAGTACGGGGCCCTGCAAGCCCCTTTCTTGTGAGCGAAGCGTCAAGCAAACACAGGCGTGTGGACTTCTTGCCGTTGACCCTGCCACGGTATTCGGCACAATTCGGGTCGTCAGGAGCGGACAACACGGCGGCATCGACGACGACATCAACCGAGCCCACAGCACTCATGGGTGAAAGACCCCAGCCGTGTTCGTTGATCAGTGGCTCACCCGACAGAAGCAGTTCCTCGCATCGTGAGTGGACCAGCAATCGGGGACCGGTCAGTGCACCGCCAGCGCATGATCCCGGAGCGCCAACCCGCTGGCACGTGACTCTAGAACGCCTACGACGCGCTCGGCCCAATATCGTACGTGTGCTGCCAGCGGGACTCGGCGGGCTTGCTGGGCAGTATGTGAACACCTGGATCGTCCGGACTCGGAACCTCGAGAGGAGGAGGCACTGAGCGGTTCACGGTGTCGGTGCGCCGGGCTTCGTGGAGCGGCGCGGGGGGATCGAAGCTCTCGAGGCGTCTCGCGTGATAGTGCTCGCTCGGCGCGCTCTGAAACAAGACGTCGCGGACCCAGTTCCATTGAGCGGATTCGTGAACCGCGAGGATCTCGCGCTTCTCGGACTCCGAATACGTCTCGCTTAGCAGGCTCGACTCCCAGGCGCTGATCTCGGCGGGAAAGAACCCCGGCTCCTCGCGAACTTCCCAGGCCTCGCCGCTCGATAGGCGCTGAACCTGAAAGCCCACGCCCAGCGAGTCGTCGAGACGGTGCGTGCCGAAGCGCACGCGAGCGCCGGTAAGGTAGGCCGCCACGTCACCGAGGCACGGCGAATTCTTGGAGACCACGAGCAGGTCGCTGCGGTCGAAAGGGTCATCTCCGAAGGCGACGTCGGCCAGGGCCCGCATCGCCCAGACGCCGCGCAAGAGTCCGTCACAAGGGTGCCCGTGCGCCAGGATGAGGTCCGCCACGCGAACGGTCTTCACCCTCGGGTCGAGTCGGCCCTGGGCCGAGCGAGTGTCGAGGACCGAGAAACTCGGCAAGGTCGCCCGCTCCAGCCACGCTGCGAGAGACCAGGTCACCTCGTCGCTCCTCGGCTCCTCCGAGGCCTGATCTTCGAGTGCCACGAATCTAGAAATTGATCACGGTGGCGCCCTCAAGTGCATAGCGCACGAAGGCGTCACGAGCGAACTGCAGGGTGATGCCGCGGGCCGAGAGTGCTTCCTCGGTCCCGGCCGCGCGCGCAGCGTTGAGACAGGCGCCTACGGGCACTCCCGCGTCGATGAGTTCGTCTATCTGCTGGTTGTACTCGGATCTAACGACGGAGTCACCCGACGCGCTCAGGGCGCCTTGGGCCGGACCAAAGCAGAAGACCTCGAGCGAGACGCCCTGTTCAGCGGCGACCTGACGGATGCGCTCGCTGACGTGCGAGCCAGCGGACAGCGAGTCATCGTCGCCGTGAAAGATATGGACTACGACCTTGGACATGGATTCTCCTATTCCTATTGGTGATGCTCTCGCGGCTACAGCGCTGAATCCGTCTCACGCGTCAGCGGTCGTGGTGGCGGCGCTCGCCGACGTCGCCAGCAGGCGTTTGATGCCAGCGGTGCCGATCGGGGGCTCACCCAGCATCGGCAGCAGGACCAGCGTCGGGCTGTACATCTCCAGTACCTCGTTGATGACGTTCGTCTCGGCGTCGGCGCGTGCGGAGAGGGTTGGCTCCGTAACGCCCGCCGCAAAGAGGCTCTGGTTGACGATCCAGGCGCGAGGCTCGATGCCGGCGCGGCGCAGGTCGTCCTGCAGCGCGGCTGCCTCGTGCACCGGCGTCGCTTCGGGCAGGGTCACGATCAGCACACTGGTGAAGTCGGGATCGCCCAGGCGTTCAAGCAGCCGCTCAACGTCCTCGGGCACGACGCCACCTTGTCGCAGAACCTCCTGGTGGTAGGCGCGAGCCGAGTCGAGCAATAGCAGAGTGTGTCCCGTCGGGGCGGTGTCGAGCACGACGAAGCCCTCGACCGCCTCGCCCACGGTACGAGCGAAGGCGCGAAAGACCGCGATCTCTGCCGTGCAGGGTGATCGAAGATCCTCCTCGAGCACAGCGCGTGCGGCGTCGTCGAGGTCGGCGCCGGCCTCTGCCATCACCTCCGCCGTGTACTCGGCAGTGACCGCCTCGGGGTCGATGCGATGCACGCTGAGCCCCGTGAGCCCCGTGAGCCCAGTTGCTGACTCGGCGAGCACCGCGTCCAGGTGCGCGGCCGGGTCAGTGGTCGACAGGTGGACCCGGTGCCCGCGCCGAGCCAGCTCGAGCGCCACCGCCACGGCGAGCGTGGTCTTTCCGACTCCGCCCTTGCCCATCGTCATCACCAGTCCGCTCCCGTTGGCGCTCACAGCGTCGATCAGTTCACTCAGGCCCTCGGTCGGCGAGGTGAGCTCACGCAACGGTGCTGGGGCGGGAGCCGGGGCGTGCGAGCCTACGGCGCGCAGTGCGTCGACGCCGCGAGGGGACCACGCGAACAGCGGGATCACGTCTCGGGGCAGATCCTGGAGGATCGCGGGGGCCTCGGCGATCGCGCGCGCGCTTCGCGCCGTGAGTGCCACGGCCAAGGAGTCCTCCGAGTTGGGCGCGTGCAGCACGCCGTTGAGGACCAGGCGCTGGTTCACAATGCCGAGTGCCGCTAGCTCGCGCGAGGCGCGGGCGGCCTCGTCCAGGGCGATGTCGTCGGCCCGTGTGACCAGGACGAGCAGGGTGCGCTCGGCGTCGGCCAGCGCTGCGATCGCGCGGCGGTACGCCTCGTGTTGCTGGGTCAGTCCGGCCAAGGGTCCGATGCAGGAGACGCCGAGGGTACTCGCGTCCATGAACTCGTCCCACGCTCCCGGCAGAGAGAGCATGCGAAGTGTGTGCCCGGTGGGCGCGGTGTCGAAGATGACGTGCTCGTACGCGGCGGTCGCCTCGGGGTTGGCCAGGAGGGTCACGAACTCATCAAAGGCGGCGATCTCCACCGTGCAGGCTCCCGAGAGCTGCTCCTCAATGTTCGCCACCGTCAGCTCGGGCAGCACGCCACGGTAGGGGCCGACCACCCGCTCGCGATAGGCGGCCGCGGCCACCAGCGGGTCGAGGTTGGACGCGTCCAGCCCAGGAACGCCCGCCACGGCGCGTGGCGTGGCGTCCAAGGGTGTCTCGAGCACCTCGTCAAGGTTCGAGGCCGGATCGGTGGAGACAATAAGGACGCGCCGTCCCAGGTCCGCGAGCGCCACCGCCGTCGCCGAGGCGATCGACGTCTTGCCGACTCCACCCTTGCCCGTGAAGAAGAGGAACTTGGGCGAGTGCACGAGAAGGGAACTCAGAGCTGAGGGCGACTCAGCCACAGCAGCTCTCCGACTTCGGATTCGCCCCGATGCTCAGAGACTCGGAACTGGGACTGGCGCAGCCGCCGTCGCCGCATCCGCAGTCCTCGTCCGACGAGCTCGCCACCTCGAGGTCCGTGGCGGGCGAGCAGCACGCGGAGTCATCTGGCGACGGCCCGGCGTCGCTCGCTGTAGTGGCACCCGTCGCCGTGGCGCCGAGTGACTCGGGAGTCGTCTCCAGAAGCTTGGCGGCCAGGGCCAGCATCGAGGCGGCGGGAGCATCCTTAACCGTTTGAGCGACGCGCGCGGCGGCCACCATCGTCGCCGAGCTGACTCCGAGGAGACGCGCCTGGTTGTAGTGGTACTTGAGGCAGGACTCACAGTTGGCCCCTATCGCGGCCCCCAGGGCCACCAACTCCGCCGTCCGGGCGTCGAGGGACGTCTCGGCGTCACCGAGGGTCCATGACTCCAGCTGCTCACGGCTGGGGTAGCGCCCGGACGAGCGAAGCTCGCCATTGACCTTGATGACCGGCAGGACCTCGTCGCCGTGCTCGTGAAGCAGGCCGCGCACCAGTTCGTCTTCGGCGAAGGCCGCCGGCTCCTGGGAGAGGTTGTGGCGCGTGACGCTCACCCCTCGCGCGGCGAGCTCGCCGAGGTCGGAGGCGAACGCTGCCAGGGCCGGGTCGACACGGGGTCCGCAGACTCCGGTTGAGCAGCACATCGGCGGGTCAAAGACTTCGATCACGGACATTGGGCTCCTCCGGTGGTAATCGGTAATCGTCGAAGAACGATTATATGCGTATCACCGTGTCCTGTCAACGACGTGGCGTCGCCGTCGCTCAGAGTGCCGCGACGATCGCCTTCAGACGGGCGACGCCGTCCTGGCTGAGGCAGTAGGACGTTCGGGGGCCCTCGATCTCTCCCTGGACCAGTCCAGCCTCGCGAAGGATCCTCAGGTGCTCGGAGACGGTGGACTGGGCGATCGGCAGTTGCGAGACGAGGTCGCCGGTCACGCAGGAGTTGCTCTCCGCGAGCAGGCGCAGGATCCTCACGCGCATCGGATGACCGAGAGCCTTGGCCAAGGTTGCGAGCTTCTCCTCGTCGTCGCGAGACAGTGCGAGAGGCTGGACAGAGGTGCTCTCGCAGCACGCCGACGTGCTGGCGTGACTCATTGCCGCCGTGTCAGTCATCACCGCTCATGGTAGCGATCAAAGGTGTTCGCGAGCGCGCTCTGCGGTTCATGCGCTCGAACCTCCCAGAGCGCGGCGCACGTCGCCGAGCGCCTGAGGATCAACGCGCCACCACGTCCATCGGCCCCTCTTCTCTCCCAGCAAGAGCCCGGCGTTGGCGAGCACTGTCGTGTGATGGCTGACGGTGGGCTGGCTCTTACCCAGTGGCTCAATCAGCTCGCAGGAGCAGACCTCGCCGCGACTGGCCACGATGGAGAGCAACTGGATTCGCACTGGGTCCGCTAAGGCGCTCATCGTGCGCGCCAAGGCTTCAGCGTCGCGCACGTCGATGGGCTCGGCGTCCGGCGCCACAAGCACGCGCACGGCATCGCCCGCCTGTGCCGCTCGGGTAGTGGATCGGGTAGCACTCACGATGTGTCCAGTCTCTCCGTCGCGGCGAGGACGGTCGGAGCCGCGATGACTCCATGATACATTCAGATGCGTCAATAGGCTTAGCACGAAAGGCGTCGCGGTGATCGAGAAGTCAGGTGCGTCTGGGGTCGCCCCACGGCGTACGCGGCCCACATCGGAGAACGCTCGGTGGACCCGTGGTCGCTGAGCGCGCGGTCACGGACGCCGAGGCCCATGTTGTCGGGCACCTCTCAGTGGTCAATCGGTTCTTGCCGGTGTGGATCGGGCTGGCCATGGTCCTGGGCATTGGACTGGGGCGCCTCGTTCCGAGCTTGAACACTGCGCTGGAGCACGTGCAGATTGCCGGCACTAGCCTGCCCATCGCGTTAGGACTGCTGGTCATGATGTACCCCGTACTCGCCAAGGTTCGCTATGGCGAGATCAACCGGGTGACCGCTGATCGGCGTCTTCTCATGCCCTCACTGATTCTCAACTGGGTGGTGGGGCCCACGCTGATGTTCGCTCTGGCGTGGATCTTCCTCTACGACCTGCCGGCCTATCGCACCGGACTGATTCTCGTCGGCCTGGCTCGCTGCATTGCGATGGTCCTCATCTGGAACGACCTGGCCTGTGGCGATGACACGGCCGCCGCGGTACTCGTGGCCATCAACTCGCTGTTTCAGATCGTGGCCTTCGCGATTCTCGGCTACTTCTATCTGAAGGTGTTGCCCGGCTGGATGGGCCTGCCCACGACTCAGGTGGACGTGTCGATGTGGGGGATCGCGCGCAGCGTGCTGATCTTCCTGGGGATCCCGCTCCTGGCCGGATACCTCACGCGCACATTCGGCGAGCGCCGTCGCGGGCGCGAGTGGTACGAGACGCGCCTTCTCCCGCGTCTTGGGCCCTTCGCGCTGTACGGTCTGCTCTTTACGATCGTCATACTCTTCGCCCTGCAGGGCAGCGCCATCACCCACGAGCCGATGAGCGTGGCTCGCATCGCACTCCCCCTGCTGTGCTACTTCGCCATCATGTGGGGTGTTGCGTTCTTCACCGGCCGAGCGTTGGGACTGTCCTATCCGCGCACGGCCACCCTGGCCTTCACGGCGGCCGGCAACAATTTCGAGTTGGCCATCGCCGTCGCCATCGGCACATTCGGCGTGACCTCGGGCCAGGCGCTGGCGGGTGTGGTGGGTCCCCTGATCGAGGTGCCCGCCTTGGTGGGACTGGTGTACGTCTCGCTCTGGGCCCGTCGGCGCTTCTATCCCTCGACCAAGGAGACAACCGCATGAGTGAACCGATCCAGTCGCGCGCAGCTGGCACAGAGGGTGTGCCAGCGCGGCTTCCCGTCGTGCTCTATGCCTGCATCCACAACTCCGGTCGTTCGGTCGCAGCCAAGATCCTCACCGAGCACTATGCGCGTGGACGTGTCGGCGTCGCCTCAGCGGGTTCGGAGCCGGGCTCGGGCGTCAACCCGCTGGTGGCCGCGGTGCTCGCCGAGCGCGGACTGCGTACCGACGACGAGGTGCCCACGCTGCTGACCTCTGACCTGGTCGAGGACGCTGACGTCGTCGTGACCATGGGCTGCGGGGAAACGTGCCCCTTCTTTCCCGGTAAGCGCTATCTCGACTGGGAGGTGGAGGATCCCGCCGGGCAGGACCTCGAGACCGTGCGGCGCATCGTGGACGACGTGGATGCGCGCGTGAGGGCGTTGCTCGCCGAGCTGGGAGTCACGCTCGACCGCGACTGAAGCTCGCGCGCCGGGCGGGCGTGCGCGCCGCGACGTGTGCCGAGAACGGGGATGGCAACATCGATCGCCCGGTGCGGAACCTCGGTTCGGTGCGTGGCAACGGCCACGACCGCAGCGGTGCCGAGCAGAATCCGCCTCGTCAGCCAGAGGAGCGCGAGAGACAGCGGGATGTTGCCAGCCAGCGCCGTGGCGATGCTCACCTTCACTCCGTGGGTTCCCCATGCGGTGTTGACGTCGAACCACGCATCACACAGCAGCATCGTGGCCGCAACCACGGACAGGGCGGCGAGTACCTGTCGGCGGAACCACGCCGCCCAGGCGGTGGCGATGAGCACCAGCATCAGGGCCGCGTCGAAGCCGACCCAGGTCACACTCCAGTTGTGGGCGCGAAAGTGCGAGGGCAGCGTCACGGCGAGGAACGACGTCCAGGGGATGAGCATCGCGACGCCCGCCAGAATGCTCATCGAGAGCAACTGGCGGGACTCGAGACGCGCGCGACCGGCGCGCCGAAGCGTTGCTCGGACGAGTCGCGCAGCCAGAGTCAGCATGTCTCTCTCCTCTCCTTGGGCGTGCGCCGGGTGCCGCTCGTCGCCGATCGATCGTGATCCTCAACGCACGATGGGCCCCGGGCGTCTGCGGCGGCGGCACGACGTGACACCATGGCTGGCGACGCGGGCCCTGGCACCGACTCAGCGCTCGCTGATGAGGTCGTAGACGGGCTCGGCGTTGCCGATGACCTGGGTGGCCATGGCGTAGCGAGCGATGTGCAGCGCCTCGAGCAGCTTGTCTGACTCGATGGACTGCACGCGCGCCTTGTTCACCATGGCGCGCGTGCAGGCGGCGTTGGAGGTCGCCAGGGCGACGGCGAGGTAGATAAGCGTGCGGGTCTCCGGGCTCAGCGAGCCGTTCTCAGGGGGCATGGCGAAGGCGCTGGAGCGCACTTGCTCGGCCACCATGGCTACGTCCACCGCGGCGGCCTTCTGGATGGCGGACGGGACCTCGCCCATCGAGGCCCACATGCCCGCGAGGATCGTCTCCACGTCAACGGGACTGGCGGTGTTCTGGCTCATGGTGTCTCCTATCGGTGTGAGAACGAAATCGTTGGCGAGGACAGTGCGCTGCGGCGCTGGGCGCCGAGCGAACGAAGTGTGCCGACGGCTACGAGCACCCAGAAGGCGACCAGTAGCACGAACAGCCCCGCTCCCACCCACTGGAGGCTGGTGAGGCTCCAGGCTCCGGCCAGCGCCAGCGTCGACACCGTGAAGGCACCGAGTGGGAAGGTGAAGCCCCACCAACCCACGCCGTAGGGCAGAGCACCCGAACGAAGGTAGTGGGCGAGGAGCGCGACGGCCGCGAGCAGCCACCACGCGCCGAATCCCCAGAGCATGGTCGCGACGATCTTGGAGGCGAGTTGCACGCTCGTCGCGTAGATCCCGAACACGGGCGCGCTCACCGCGGCGAGCCTGAGTAGCGCGAGGCTGCCGACGCCAATGGGTCCGAGCCCGATCCACAGCGAGGGTGCCAGACCGGCGTGGGGCAGGGCGTGCATCGTCAGGCGCTGGTAGAGCATGGTCAGCAGCACGAGGTAGAGGATGAAGCCCATGCCCCAGAACCCGTAGCCGAGGAAGAGCAGGGTGCGCGCCGAGGTCGGCGAGACGCCGGGCACGAGGGGGGTGAGCACCAGCGGCACGACGATGTTGACGACGGGCGGGATGAACCAGCTGCCGTTCACCGCCTCGGGATCGAGCTCGGCGCGCACGAAGAGGAGGAAGGCGAACAGGACGCTCACGCCGAGGGCGAGCGGGATGCCCACCCAGTCGAGCCAGGCGACGGTCGTGTGCACGGTTGAAGCGGCGAACCAGGTCGGGCCCACGGACGCGAAGGTCGCGGCGAGCACGAGGATCCCGCCCGGGAGAGTGCCATACAACGCACCCACGCTCGGACTACGCAGGTCCGCCAGAGCAGCCTCGGGGTGAAGGAATATGCGCCCGAGGTAAGGGATGACCAACCCGAGGGCGAGTGCGAAGGAGACGATGGTCATGATCTGGCCGGTCACGCGCGCGCTCGAGGCGAGCGACGGGAGGTGGCCGGGATTCAGGGAGGCGGCCACACCGATGATCGCCGTGCCCATGACCGCGCCGAACCAGCCGGGATGGAATCCTCGCAGCCCGCTGAGCGGCGCGCCGCTCGAGTCGCCGGGTTGGGCGATGCGCTCGCTGACCGAGCCGTCGCCGTCGAGGTCCACCTCCTCGACCACCTCCACGCCGATGATCTCGTACTGAGCTCGAGGGTCGATCCTGCTCATGGGAAGCCTCCCATCCCGTCGGTCGAGGCCCGCCCCCCGTCTGGCCTCTAGATTGCTCTATTGATCAATGTAGATGTATGGATGGATCGCCACTAGGGTCGAAAGTCCCGACCGGCGCTCGGGCGTGTTGACCGGCGCGTGGCGTTCAACGGCGGGGCGACGTTGGGTCACGAGTCGCACCGAAGTCGGTGGAGCGGCGATTGGTGACACTCGACAGCTCGCCACCGAAGGTCCCGGGCGAGTCGCGAGGGAGACGTTTAGTTGTGGTGACGCGCCGGGCGCGCATTGGCGCTTGCTAGGGAGACCTTCACCACGTCGGCGATCAGCAGAAAGATCACAGCGAGGCCCAGTGTCGCGGCGATCAGCACCGGGGAGAGGGGCGCGGTGAGCCAACCCGCCCAGGCGATGACGCCCACGAGCACGACATCGAGGACGGTGCTCAGCGCCAGCATCCGGCTGGGGTACGGGCGAGTCCAGAACCACTTCGGGTTGCGCATGAGGTAGAGGATCCCCTGGGCAGCGCCGAAGACCAACCAGACGAAGACGAGAGTCTGCGTCTGGCCCAGCGTCAGGGAGAAGATGTACCGACTCAGGTACACGGCCGTGCTGATGCCCACGAGCAAGGCACCAATGATCGCGCCCGTGGACACGAGCGAGGAGACTGACCAGCGATCCGGTCCGGGGGACGCGACCACCTGGTCGGTCGAGAGCGTCATCGTCGCGATGTCGGTACCGAACATGAGAAGCACGATCAGCGTGGGCGTCGTGACGAAAGTCTTCGCCAGCACGACTCCGCCGGCGAGGAAGACGGGAATGCCAATCTTGCGGGCGAGCATCGTGACGACGAAGGTCTTCATCCGCTGGTAGATGCGCCGACTGCCCTGCACCGCCATCATGAGCTCGGTGAGTCCAGGACGAGTCAGGACAAGACTGGCCGCCGCGCGGGCCACGTCGGTGGCGCCAGCGACAGCGATGCCCACGTCGGCCTGGCGCAATGCCGGCGCGTCGTTGACCCCATCGCCGGTCATGCCGACCACGTGTCCCGCCCTCTGCAAGGCTTCGACGAGGAAGAACTTGTCCTGGGGCAGGGCACCCGCGAACACCTCGAAGCCCTCGATGTCCACTGGGCTCAGTCCCTCTCGCAGTGTTCCCGGCGGGGCCACTGGGCCGGAGATGCCGATCTGTTGGGCGATCGCGTGCGCGGTGGCGGCGGAGTCGCCGGTGACGAGCAGCGTTCTCACACCGGCGCCACGCAGGTGCGCGATCACCTCACTCGACTCCGGGCGTGGCGGATCGGCGAGGGCCACGAATCCGACGACGTCGAGCTGCGTGGGGGTACCCGCGGCGATCGCCAGCACGCGCAAACCGCGTGCCGACATCTCCTCTGCTGCGGCCTCGACGCGCTCCGCCGACTCGCCAGTGAGGCTGGCCACCACGGCGGGGGCGCCCTTGACAGACCGGCGCGCCTCACCGTGCTCGAGCCAGAGTGCCTCGGAGCGCTTGGTCACGGGGTCAAAGGGGATGAAGGACTCCAGAGGCGTGTCGACGCGCACGCCGCGCTCGCGTGCTCGCGCCAAGATGGCGAGATCGATTGGGTCCTGGGTGGCCTCGTCACAGGCGAGGGCCGCCCAACGCAGCACCTCATCGGCCTCGGTCGGACCCACGGTCTGGATTGACTCGACGCGGAGGTGGTTCTCGGTCACGGTGCCCGTCTTGTCCAGGCAGATGACGTCCATGCTGGCCGCGTCCTCGATTGTCGAGAGACGGGTCACCAGGATCCCATTCTTCGCTAGGCCCTGGGCGCCGAGAGTGGCGGACATGGTGAACATGGCGGGCAGGGCGACCGGCACCGAGGCGACCAGCAGCATCAGTCCGAAGGGCAGCATGTCGACGATCGAGCGACCTGTCAGGCCCCAGTACAGGAAGACCGCGAGAGCCAGCGCTACAACAACGACGGCTAGATAGCGGGCGATCCGCAGGATCAGGATCTGCAGCCGGCGAGGTGCAGCGGCCACGCGCACCAGTTCGGCGGCTCTACCGTAGAAGGAACGTGGGCCGGTCGCCGTTACCGAACCTCCCACCTCGCCGTGGATCACGTGTGAGCCGGCGTAGACCACTGTGCCGGCACTCGCTTCGACGGGGGTCGACTCACCGGTCAACTGGGACTGGTCGATGCGAGCGAAGCCGCTGGAGACGACGATGTCGGCCGGGACGATGTCGCCGACACGCAGGTGCACCAGATCCCCGCTGACCAGTTGGTTCGCCGCGATCTCTTGCCAGACGCCGTCCCGGCGAACCCGTGCTGTGATCTCGAGTCTCTCGCGCAGTAGCGCTAGAGCCCGCTGCGACCGAGACTGCTGGAAGAAGCCGAGACCGGCGTTGAAGACGAGTAGCGCAGCGATGACGACGGCCTGGACCCAGTTGCCCAAGTAGAGGTCGATGATGATGGCTGCTTCGAGCATCCAGGGAACGAGACCCCAGAACTCGTGGACGAGCACAAGGAAGCGCCGTGGCCGCACGTCGGCGATCGCATTGGGTCCCTCGAGGGCAAGGCGCCGGGCGGCTTCCACTTGGCTAAGGCCGACCTCGTTCATGACGGCGTCGCGTGTCGCCTCGGCCTCGAGGCCAGGGCCGTCCTGAGTGCTCATAGTCCGTCGCACTCGCGCCGAGGACCGCGCTCGGAACCAGGCCTACTCATCAGACTCTCGGCTGCTCGCGTGTGTGCTCTTCAGCATGAACTCCAGAGCGTCAGAGGCCATGTCGGGTGGAAGGTGCCCGGCCGTGTGGAAGTAGTACTCGTCAAAGCCCCACTTCATGAGATGAGCAGCCGGACCCTCCAGGGTGAGGTCGGTCGTGCCCCCGAAGAGAGTGTTCGAGTAGATCAGGGTCGCCTCAGTCCCGCCACGGTTGGCGATGCAAAAGACTTCTGGACGATAGATGGGCACCTCGCCCTGTCCGGTGAGGTCCTGGGCCAGTGCGGCCGCTGCGACGTCGGCCTGTTGCACGGCGATGTGGCCCAGCTTGGGCATCGACAGCGAGGTGCCATCGCCGGCGGCGTAGACGCGCTCGAAGTCCAAGTGGCGCATCGTCGTGTCAGTCGGCACGAAGCCGCGCTCATCGCCAAGGCCCGTCGAACGCGCCACCAGCGGACTACCCACGTAGGGAGGCAGCACGATCGAGAGTGCGCTGTCCCAGCTCGAGCCGTCTTCGAACTGCACCTTCCCCTCGGAGAGGCTCTGCAGCACCTTGCCGGTCGTCACCTGTATCTCAGCCCTCTTGACAAGAGGCTCGACGTCAGCGTGAACCCGTGGGCCGACATCTTCGAAGAAGATGTGCCCCGGGCTGAAGACCCGTATCGAGCTGTTGTCGCGAAGTCCGCGTTGACGCAGTTCATGGTCGAGCATGAACATGATCTCGGCGACTGGTCCCTCGCACGGCGCGGCTAGCGGCGGGGCCTCCACGCGAGTGCCCCAACTGCTCTTGGCTGAGCCGATGACGATTGGCCCACCCGTGAAGGCCTCTAGGGCGTGGGCGAGGCGTGGAGCCTGTTCGTCGTCGCAGGGCGAGAAGCCGAACTCCCGGAAGCCGTCGATCGCGTCGTAGTCCTTGTGGGCGCCGACGGCGAGCAGCAGAAAATCATAGTGAAGGACGTCACCGTTCTGGAAGATCACGCGTCTCTCGCTGGCCTCGACGCGTTCCGCGGCCTGGTGTATGAAGGTCGCGCCACTGCGCGTGACTGGCCCTCGCAGTGGGAATCGCGAGTGCTCGACCGACTTGCCGGCGAGAGCCACTTCCGGCAGTGAGGGCCGGGCCAGACTCGAGTCGCGGGGATCGACGAGCGTCAGGTCGACACGATGACTCAGGGAGCGCAGTCGAAAGAGGGATCGCAGGCCTGCGAAGCCCCCTCCAAGAATCACAACTCGCGGTCGACTGGTGCTCATTGCCCTCTCCCTTCCTCTAGGCCGACGACCACGTCGGCGGTGACTGCTGGAGTCAATAAGCCTTGGCGGATGATCACCTCAGGTTCACCTCCCCGCGCGAAACCTCGTGCGTTCGCACGCCAATCCAACGTGAGGTTGGTGTTCGGGGTTCCGGCGCGTAGCACTCGATCGCCCAGACCACTCTCGCCAGGTCTGATCGCGAGTACGGGGGACGACGATCTTCCGTCCATCGTCGATATACGATGCACTCACCTGATCATTATCCACCCTCCCGCCCCCTAGCGCCAGTGTCAAGAGTCAAGCATCGAGTACTTGAAGCACGCTGGGAAGGCGACTCGCCGTGTCACTTCTCCATGGGGACGCTGCGGGTGCCGTGACGTGCGTCGTGCTCGACGACAACTGACGCGTTGGGACGAGTGCGTCAGTTCACGTCAGGGGCCTGCAGGCCAAATGAGTCTGCGAGGATCCTTTGGTGAGCAACACCGCGCTCTCCAAGTGAGGCGGCAACGTTCACGATGGCCACCGCCGGGCCAGCGACGTAAGCGTCATAGTCGCTCAGATCGAGTCCGCAAGATGCGATCGCGTCCGAGACGAGGCCGGTGAAGATGCTCGCCCTGGCCGGGACGTGCACCTGCACCGGCCAAGACGTCGCAGCTAGTGTGCAGTCGAAGAGGGGATGATCGTCGAGCCAGTTCTCGATGATGTCAAGCTCGTAGAAATCCATCGCATCGCTGACTCCCCAGACAAGCAGCATTCGGCGCTCATGGCCTTCAGCGAACTGCTGCTCGATCAACGCCTTGACTGGTGCGAAGCCCGTGCCGCCCGCGACGAAGATCAGGGGGCGCTCGAGCGGTGAGCGCATCGTGAAGTGGCCCGCGGGCCCGCGTCCGACCACCAAGTCACCGACTCTCGCGTCCGTGAAAGCCCAGTTCGAGAATCGGCCGTGCGAAACACGTCGGATCTGCAACTCGATCGAGTCGTCTGGTCGGGGCGCGTTGCCTATTGAGTACGCGCGGGCTAGCCATGGCGAGCCGGGCACCTGGACCTCGAGATACTGCCCAGGAATGAACTGACCCAGGTGGTCACCTGAACTGCTCGGAACCAGTGTGATGAGCCGCGTGGTGGGCGTAGCGTCGTTGATGTGAGCAACGCGAAGCTCTACCGCCCGGTCGGGATGTGGCGTAACGTCCTCGGCCCGCAGTTGATCACGGCGCGATATTAGATCGTCTTCGATTGCGTGGTGGACGTCCACGCGCAGCTCAAGGTCGAGTACGTCGCGCAGCGGTGGAAAGGCGATTGCGTTAGTTGGGCATGTGTTGGCGCAGGTCGTGCAGCCCACCATGCAGTTGAGGGGGTCGAAGACCATCGCCTTCATCCGGTCGTAGTCGAAGCGATAGACCAACCGACTACAGCCGGTCACGCAGGTGCCGCAGCCGATGCATGCGTCCTCGTGGACGGTGGGATGCCACTCAATCATCTCGCGGGGAACTCCGTGCCAGGGCTTCAAGAATTTCGGGTCGGGCATTGCCACCTCCTGTGGCTGTACGGCCTTGGCCCTCCGCGAGCATGAAGTTACACAACTTCAGGGGACGTCAACGGTGGTCTGGTTAGTCAGTGACAACTAACCGACAGCAGCGCCAAGACCGGACTGGGTCTGCCACGGCATTTGCCACGGTAAAGGGTCAATTTCGTGCTGTAGCAGAGCCCAAGGGGTGTCAAGGAATCCGGGCAAACTCCAGTGTTTTACTGACTCCTGGCACAGCGAGGCACACCCTGGCACAGGTTGCCGGGGCCTGCAAAGCCCCGTACTCCGGTTCGAATCCGGACGCCGCCTCCAACGAGTGAGGTCGGTGCCGGCTCCGGGACCGACCGTCGGACCGGTTGGGGTCCCACTCGCGCGGCGGAGCGTCGAGCACTAGGGTCGGGCCCGTCGGCGGAATGGCGTTCGTCGGGCAGCTCGGTCCCCCTTCGCGAGGAAGGGGAGGCCATGGCCACGTACGAGGATGCGTCGGTGCTCTTGCAGTTGCTCCAGTGGGGGGCGACCTCGGGACTCGAGGACGCGCTCCGTCGGGTCTTCGACCCGGCGTTCGCCGTGCACCCGGACCCCGACGCGTCCGGCGGTGATCCCGCCGTCGGGGTCGCGCTCACGTTCTTCGAGACGGCCGGGGCCCTCGTCAAGCACGGCGTCCTCGACATCGACCTGCTCCACGACACCTACTGGGTCGCGGGTGTCTGGTCGCGGGTGTCGGCCTACGCCCTCGCGATGCGCGCGCACGCGAGCGAGCCGCGGCTCTACGAGAACTTCGAGGCCCTGGCCCGCTACGCGGGCTGAGGGTCCCCGGCAGGGCGTCGCCGCCAGCGGCGAGCGTCGCTACCGCCTAGTGTCGCGCGTCGTCGCGGGCGGGGTGGGGGACGACGTCGTCGACGACCAGATGCGTCGTGGACGGGTGGCTGAGGGTGTCGATCGCGGCCTGGATCTCCTCGCGACGACGACGTCGCGCGGCGCTACGGGCGCCGACGCGGAAGAGCCGCTCGCGCCAGGACGGCCGGCGCGTCTCCTCGGTGGTCGCGAAGAAGGGGAGTAGCAGGTCGTCCATCTTGTAGAGACCGGGTGGCTTGCCCTCGAGGCGCTCCGAGACGAAAAGGGCCCCGGTCCCGAACGCCTCGCGCGAGACCGACTCGTGGCGAAGGCGGATCGTCTGGTGTGGCATGCCGAAGAGGATCTCGTGGACCCCGACGATGCCGCCCGCGCGGACCGACTTGATGTCCTGCTCGGGAAGGTCCAGGGCTCCCGCGATGACCTTCGCCGTGCCCGAGACGTTGCGCTTGTCCTTGAAGTGCTCCTCGATGATCTCGACGTCGACGGAGGGCGCGATGCGCCGCAGCGTCTGGGCCGCGAGGATCAGGAAGTTGATGCCGAGCGTGATGTTGGGGGACCACAGCACGGCGGTCGTCCGACTCAGCCGTTCCAGCTTGCGCTGCTTCACGACCGAGTAGTGCGAGATGGCCGAGACGATGCTCACCCCGCGCGCCGCCGCCGCCTCCCCGTAGTAGTCGAGCCCGTCCTCGCTCGAGAAGTCGATGATCACGTCGACGGGATGACGTTCGAGGAGGTCGCCGGCCGTGAGGTCCCACCGCGAGACGATCAGGGCGGGCGAGGACGAGGGGACGTCGAGCACGTCGCCCGCGGAGCGCTGTCCGTGACGGTCGCTGTCGCGAACGACCCACTCGAGCGACGTCGTCGGGCTGCCGAGCAGCACGCGGGCGACGGCGGATCCGGTCGTGCCAAAGCCCATGAGACCTACGCGCACGGTTCACCTCCCTACGTCGGTGGCGGGGGAGGCCCGGGTCCGGGACCGCCCCTCTCCTACGCTGCTCGGAGTGCCTGGCACGACCCTGTGAGGATCCTGTGATAATCCGGTGAGACGTGCGTCGAGAGAGTGTTCTCCCTGGTCGTGGCGTATGTCGCCGGGGCCGGCGGGTCGATCGACCGTTCGCCGGACGGGCCCGCCTAGGGGATGACGACGGCGCGGCCGGTGAGGGTCCCCCGGTGCAGCCGCTCGTAGGCCTCCGGGGCGTCGTCGAGGGAGAATCGTTCGACGTGGACCCGGATCTGGCCCCGGCGGGCGAGCTCGATCACCTCGGCCAACTCGTGACGGTATCCCCAGTAGGTCGTCCTCACCGTCGCCTCGTAGGGGGTGGTGAAGAAGCCCACCGGGACCGTCGCGCCGCCCATCCCGAGGCCGACGATCTTGAAGTCCCCGCCCACGGCGACGAGCTGGGTCGCGACGTCGAGGCTCGACTGGAAGCCGGCGAAGTCGAAGACGCCGGCGGCTCCCCGGCCCCCGGTGAGGGAGCGGACCCGTTCGACCACCTCGGGGTCGTCGGAGCGCAGGGCCTCGTCGGCCCCGCAATCGCGAGCCAGGGCCAACTTGGCGTCGTCGACGTCGAGGGCGATGATCCGTGCCCCCGACAGGGCTCTCAGGATCTGAATGCCCACGTGCCCGAGTCCGCCCGCCCCCAGGACGACGGCGAAGGACCCCGCCCCGAGCTTCGGGAGGGAGGGCCTGATCGCGTGGTAGGGAGTGAGGCCGGCGTCGGTGAGGGGGGCCGCCTCCGCCGGATCGAGGTCGACGATCGGCACGAGGTGTCGGGGGTCGTCGACGAGCATGTACTCGGCCATGGCCCCCGGGGCGCCGAGTCCCGGGGCGAGGATGCCGAGGTCGCTCGCTCGCTCGCAGTAGTTCTCGTGACCCTGGGCGCACTGGTGGCAGGTCCCACAGCCCCACGGACCGTAGACGGCCACGGCGTCACCGACGGCCACGGAGGAGACGCCCGGCCCCAGCTCGGCGACGACGCCGACCCCCTCGTGGCCGAGCGTCAGGGGCAGGGTGCCGAGGAAGTACTGCTCGCGGGGCAGGCTCATGACGAAGACGTCGGAGTGGCACAGTCCGGCCGCGGTGACGCGCAGCAGGACCTGGCCCGGCCCGGGGGTCGGTCGATCGATCTCCACGACCTCCGGGTGTCCGCCGAACTCGCGATACTGGACGGCCTTCATGGTGACCTCCTTCGTGGGGGCGCCGCGCGCCCGTTGAGACCATTGTGCACCCCGTCCGGCATCCCGCCGGAGGGGCGGTACGAGTGCGGCGGCGCGGCTCGTCGAGTGGCTCCCGGTCGCTCGGTCCCTGGGCCGTGCGGGCCCGGGGACGGAGCGTCACGCCTTCGGTCGACGGCGCACGAGGGTGAGGAGGTCGTCGCTCGGTGACGCCGCCCGGAGCGGCTCGAAGTCGGCCCTCTCGAGGACGCGGCGACTCGCCGCGTTGTCGCGCTCGATTCGCGCGGACACCTCTCGCACGTCGGGATGGTCGAGCAGCCACCCGGACACCGTCGACACCAGCTCGGTTCCGAGTCCGCGGCCGCGAAAGGGCTCGGCCAGGCCGTAGCCGATCTCGACGCGACCGTCCTCGTCGACGGGTGCGTGGACGCCACAGTCACCGACGACCTCGTCGTCGAGGATGACGAGCCACCCGGCGGGCTGCCCCCGCTCGAGAGCCATCCGAACGCCGTTCACGGTGCCGGGCTGCGGCCAGCCGGGCGCCGTTCGCAGGGCGCTGACGTCACCGCCGGCTATCGATCGGGCGAGGTCGCGCCCGATGGGCCGCAGCTCGAGTCGGGGAGTGGCGAGTGGTGCGAAGTGGTCGAGCACCGATCCAGTGTGCCGTGTGACCCGGTGCCGCGTGGCTCGCGCCCTCGAGAGGGGCCCACCCCCTCGAGGGGGGTCGAGGGGGTGGGCCGAGGCTCAGACCGCGTTCGCGCGGACGCCGCGCACGACGGGACGCCCCGCCGCGATCCACGCGCCGGTGCCGCCGAGGACGGACCGCACGTCGTGCCCCAGCTGGTGGAGGAAGGCGGCCGCGCTACGGCTGCGACCGCCGCTCTGGCAGACGACGTAGATGGGGCGATCGGACGGGAGGTCGGCGGCGTGGTGGGCGAGGATGCCCAGAGGGATCAGGCGGGCGCCGGGCACGTGGCCGGACTCGTACTCGTGGGGCTCGCGCACGTCCACGACGAGGGCCCCGTCGGCGTGGGCCGCGCTGAAGTGGCTCAGGTCGACTTCCTGGAACACGTCACTCTCCTTTGCTCGGGTGAGATCGCTCCAGTATACAGATACCCCGGGGGGTATATGTCCGATCGGGTCAATGTCCGTTGACGGGAACGCGACGGCGTGCGACACTGAGCCGTGCCCGACTCGCCCGACCTGCGCCTGTCCGATCGGGAGCGCGACGCGATCGCTGCACGTTTGCGCGAGGCCCGCGCGGAGGGCCGGCTGGACGTGGTGGAGTTCGAGCGTCGGATCGACGTCCTGCTGAGGTCCACGACGCATGGCGAGGTGGCCGCACTGACCCACGACCTACCCGATCCACCGCCCGAGGCGGTGCCCTGGCGCCGCCGAGCCCCGCGGCACGTCCGTGCCTTCGTGGGCTCGGTGGGAGGGTTGTGGGGTATCTGGCTGGTGATCTGGGTCACCGGTGGCGGGGTGCAGGGGTGGTGGCCGCTCTGGGTCACCGTCCCGTGGGCGATCGCTCGCTTCGCGTAGGGCGTCGCGGATCGCGATGGTACGGTCCGGGGGAGCCATCGCCCGAGGAGAACCGTGAGCAACGATCCCACCCCCATCACGTCGGCCACCGAGGTCGGCGCGTGGCTGCTCGACATGGACGGCGTGCTGGTGCGCGAGGAGCACCTGGTCGAGGGGGCGGATCGCTTCCTCGACGCGCTGTCGCGCCGGGGGACCCCGTTTCTCGTCCTCACCAACAACTCGATCTACACGCGCCGCGACCTCGCGGCGCGGCTGCGCCACAACGGACTCGAGGTGCCCGAGGAGCGCATCTGGACGTCGGCGCTGGCCACGGCCTCGTTCCTCCACACCCAGCGCCCCCACGGCACGGCCTTCGCCATCGGTGACGTGGGCCTCACGACCGCACTGCACCAGGTGGGTTACACGCTCACCGAGATGTCGCCCGACTACGTCGTCGTCGGGGAGACGCGCAACCTCTCCTTCGAGCAGCTCACGACGGCGGTGCGGCTGATCAACCGGGGCGCGCGGTTCATCGCGACCAACCCGGACCCCACCGGCCCGAGCCTCGAGGGTCCGCTGCCCGCGACGGGGGCCGTCGCGGCGCTCCTCTCGAAGGCGACGGGACGCTCGCCGTACTTCGTGGGCAAGCCGAATCCCCTGATGATCCGTTCGGCGTTGCGGGAGCTGAAGGCCCACTCCGAGACGACCGCCATGGTCGGCGACCGCATGGACACCGACGTGGTCGCCGGACTCGAGGCGGGACTGCACACGGTCCTGGTCCTCTCCGGGGTGTCCGAGGCCCACGCCGCCGAGCACTTCCCCTACCGGCCCTCGCGCATCGTCAGCTCGGTCGCGGTGCTCGCCGACGAGTTGGGCAACTAGGCGAGACCGGCCTGGTAGGCGAGGACGACCAGCTGGGTTCGGTCCCGTGCGTCGAGCTTGGCGAGGATCCGACTGACGTGGGTCTTCACCGTGGCGACGCTCATGTGGAGGTCGTCGGCGATCTCGGAGTTGGTGAGCCCCCGGGCGACCGCGGAGAGGACCTCGCGCTCGCGGTCGGTGAGGGCCGCGAAGGAGGACTCCCCGGTGGGCGAGGGAGGAGCCAGTCGATTGAACTGCGCGATCACACGACGAGTGACGCTGGGGGAGAGGAGCGCGTCGCCCCGCGCGACCACCCGGATGGCGGCGAGCAGGTCCTCGGGGGGCGTGTCCTTCAGCAAGAAGCCGCTCGCCCCGACCCGGAGGGCCTCGTAGACGTACTCGTCGAGGTCGAAGGTGGTGAGGATGACGACGCGCGTGTCGCCGAGCGCCGGGTCGGAGGCGATGAGTCGAGTGGCCTCGATCCCGTCCATGACGGGCATCCGGATGTCCATGAGGACCACGTCGGGTCGGGTGTGACTCGCCTGGCGCACGGCCTCGGCGCCGTCGGACGCCTCGGCGACGACGAGGCAGTCGGGTGAGGAGTCGATCAGCACCCGGAACCCGGCCCGAATGAGGGCCTGGTCGTCAGCGACCATGACGCGGATGCTCACGTCGGGCTCCGGTGGGGGAAGTGGGCGGTGACGGCGAACCCTCCGCGCACCCGCGGCTCGGCCGTCAGGGTCCCGCCGTAGAGGGACGCCCGCTCGCGCATGCCGACGAGGCCGTGACCCGGCGGTCCGGCCGGACGGGTGCGGGCGCTCGGGGTGTTGGTGACCTCGAGACGGACCTCGTCGGCGTCGACCCGCAGGTCCACCCGGGCTCGCGCCCCGGGGGCGTGCTTCACCACGTTCGTGAGGGCCTCCTGGGCGATTCGGTAGAGCGACAGTTGGAGTCCCGGGGCGAGGCGGTTCGGGTCACCCTCGACGGAGATCTCGACGGGGGTGCCCGTCGCGCTGACCCGTGCGGCGAGGTCGCCGAGGTCAGCGACGCCGGGCGTCGGCACGCGCTCGACGTCGTCCGATCGCAGGGCACCGAGAACGCGTCGGAGCTCGTCGAGTGCGCTGCGGCTGGTGTGCTCGACGGCCTCGAGCGCCTCGCGAGCCTGGTCGGGCTGCGTGTCGAGGACGTGACGCCCTACGCCGGACTGGATGGCGATCACCGCGAGGCTGTGGGCGAGGACGTCGTGCAGTTCGCGAGCGATGGCCAGTCGCTCGTCCACGACGGCGCGGGTGGCGTCGTCGACCGCTCGGCGCCGGCGTTCGCGCTCCTGCTCGGCGAGGTAGCCCCGCCGGGTGCGCACCGCGTCGCCCACGACCCAGCTGGCCCCGGCGAGGACCAGGTTGAACGTGACGTCGCCCTGGGCGTGGTGGGCTAGGGAGGCCCCGAGGAGTCCGCCGAGGAGGGACGCCTCGACGGCGACGAGCGCGTAGAGGGAGCGCCGCCGGCCGGTCGTGACGGTGAGGGAGTAGAGGGGCAGGGCGATCACCGGTGCCGGGGCGAGGGAGCGTCCCGCGGCCGTCGAGATCGTGACCGCCAGCGTCACGACGATCAGGATCGCACCGGGGAAGCGTCGCCGGACGGCGACGGGGAGGGTGGCGGCGAGGTCGACGGGGACGAGGGCGGCACGGGGGATCGACGAGGGAAAGGCGTAGAGGTGGGTGAGGGTGGCCGCCGCGAGCAGGACGGCGACGGCGGCGTCGACGGCCGTCCATGCGGCCGGCGTCATTCGCTCGACCCAGGGCAGCGCGGCGTCGCCGGTGGACTCGCTCACGCCTCGACGCTACCGAGCCGGGGCGGCTCGTGGGTCCGTCGCGGGGATGACGGACGTCCTCCGTGCGGAGGACGGATCGGAGCGCGGAGGTCGTCCGGGCGACGCGCACAAGTAGCCGCCCGGCGGAGTCGACCCGGGGGGCGGACCCGCGACACTGGAGACCCACGAGAACGGAGGAACCGGTGATCGAGGTACGGGAACTAACCAAGCAGTATCGCGACACGGTCGCCGTGCGCGACCTCTCCTTCGAGGTCCCGCCGGGCGTCGTGACGGGATTCCTCGGGCCGAACGGCTCGGGCAAGTCGACCACCATGCGCATGATCATGGGCCTCGATCGTCCCGACCACGGATCGGTCGCGATCAACGGTCGCGCCTACCACGACCTCGCTCACCCCCTGCGCGAGGTCGGGGCGCTCCTCGAGGCGAAGGCGATCCACCCGGGTCGCAGCGCCTACCACCACATCCAGTACCTGGCCGAGACCAACGGCATCTCCCGCCACCGGGTCGACGAGGTCCTCGACATGGTGGGCCTCGGTGACGTCGCCCGGCGCCGCGTGGGCAAGTTCTCGCTCGGCATGGGACAGCGGCTGGGCATCGCGGCCGCCCTGCTCGGTGACCCCGGCGTCCTGCTGTTCGACGAGCCGATCAACGGTCTCGATCCCGAGGGGATCCTCTGGGTCCGCAACCTCCTGAAGGGCCTGGCGGCCGAGGGGCGCAGCGTCTTCGTGTCGAGCCACTTGATGAGCGAGATGGCCCTGACCGCGGATCGCCTCGTGGTGATCGGACGCGGCGCCCTGATCTCCGAGGGCACGGTCGACGACTTCATCGCCGAGACCGCCGGCACCTTCGTGCGGGTGCGCGGTCCGCGCCTCGCCGATATCACCGGTGTGCTGGAGCGCGAGGGCGCGAACGTCGTGGCGGAGGGTGACGACGCCCTCGCGGTCCACGGCCTCGACGCCGCGGCGATCGGCGAGCTCGCCGCCGCGGCCCGCCTCGTCCTCCACGAGCTCTCACCCCAGACGGCCTCCCTCGAGGAGGCCTTCATGTCCCTGACGCGCGACAGCGTCGAATACCACGGCCGGACGACCGACGTCCCGGTCCCGACCGCAAAGTAGGCCCCGATGACGACCCTGACCATCCCTCCCACCCACACCTCGAGCGCCACCGCCGGCCGCTCCCACCTGCTGCGCGCCGAGTGGACGAAGCTGCGCACCGTGCGGTCGACCTGGTGGACCCTGTTCGCCATGGCCGTCGTGACCCTCGGGGTCGCCGCGATCGCCGGCGCCACCGTCTCGCACAACTGGCACACGTTCAACGTGATCCAGCGCGCGACCTTCGACCCGACCGGGATCACGCTGAAGGGGCTGCTCTTCAGTCAGTTGATCATCGGGGTGCTCGGCGTCCTCGTCATGAGTGCCGAGTACGGCACCGGGACGATTCGCTCGACCCTCGCGGCGACGCCGCGGCGGGCGCGCGTGCTCGGAGCCAAGGCCGCTCTGGTCGGCGCCCTCGCGCTGGTGGCCGGTGAGGTGCTGTCCTTCGGTGCGTTCCTACTCGGGCAGGGACTCCTGCGCCACCCGGCGCCCCACGCCCTGCTCAGTCAGCCCGGCGTCCTACGGGCCGTGGTCGGTGGCGGCGTCGTGATCGGGCTGCTCGGGCTCCTCGCGCTGGGCATCGCCGCCATCATCCGCCACTCGGCCGGGGCGATCACCACCTACGTGGGGCTCCTGCTCGTGGTGCCGATCATCCTGCAGACCCTCCCGTCCTCGTTCAGCCAGCCGATCCTCAAGTTCATGCCCTTCCACATCAGCGACGTGATGACCTCGGTCGTGACGGCGGGTCAGGGGTCGTCGCTCAGCCCGTGGGCCGGCGCGGGGGTGCTGGCGCTCTACGCGGCCGTCGCCCTGGGCGTCGGGGGCTACCTGCTGGTTCGCCGCGACGCGTAGCCGTCCGGCGGCGAGGCGCCTCCTCTCCGGGGCTAGTGTGCCCCCCGGAGAGGAGGCGCCGTGTCGTACGTGTGGGCCGTCGTCCTGGCCGGGCACGTGCTGGCCATGGCCTGGTGGGTCGGGGGACAGCTGCTGCTGCGCTCGATCACGCCGTCGCTGCGCGAGGCGCTGGAGCCCCGGGTCTTCGGTGCGGCCCTGCGGCCGATGGGTCAGCGCTTCACCCGGGGCTCGCACCACGTCGCGTGGCCCCTCCTCCTCGTCACCGGCGTCCTGCTCGCGGTGCACGACCACGTGCTCGTCCGCGGCGGGCGCAGTGCGCTCGGGGTCGCCTTCGGGCTGAAGATGGTCGTCGTGGTGGGGCTCGTCGCCGCGAGCCTCGCGCACGGGCGCGCCGCGAGGGCTCGCTCGGAGCGGGCGGGACGCTACGCGCGGCTCACGCTCGTCCTCTCGCTCGTCGCGGTCGGCCTCGGGGCGCTCCTCGCCTCCTTGCCCGCGCCGGGCGCGTAGCTCAGAGGCGCCCGACGCGCTGGGCGAGGCTCGTGATCCAGGCCAGCCGATCGAGGACGAGGAGGAGGCCGAGGACGAGGAGGAGGCTGGCGCTGACGGCGGTGACCACGTTGCCGTGGCGCTTCAGCCAGTCGAGTGGTCGTCGCAGGCGCTCGAAGGCGAGCGCCACCGCGAGGAAGGGCGCGCCGAGGCCCGCGGTGTAGGCGGCGAGCAGCAGGGCACCGCTCGCGCCGTGACCCTGCTCCGCGGCGACGGCCAGGACCGACGCGAGGATCGGCCCGACGCACGGGGTCCACCCGAAGGCGAAGGCCGCTCCCGCGACGGGGGCGGCGAACGGGCCCAGGCGGTCGACGATCGGGTGGGTGCGGTACTCGCGCACGAGCCCCGGTGTGGGGGCGACCAACGTGACGAGGAGGAAGAGGGCCATGGCGACGATGACGACGCCGGCGACGCGGGTGAGCGTGGCCTGCTGGTGGATGACGCTGCGGCCGAGGGCGTTCGCCGAGAGCCCGAGCAGGATGAAGACGACGGCGAAGCCCGCGATGAAGAGCAGGGTGTCCCGCGTGAGCCGACCGAGGCCCCGTCGCGGACCGCTGCTCGCGCTCGCGTCGAAGCCGGCGACGATCGAGAGGTAGGCCGGGACGAGCGGGAGCACGCACGGCGAGGCGAACGAGGCGATGCCGGCCCCGAACGCCGCGATCAGGCTGACGCCGTCCACCGGCTCACTTCACGGTCACGCCGTAGTAGCCCTTGATCGCCTGGGCGAGGGTCTGGGCGTCGTAGCCGCCGACGTGGGTCCCGAGCAGGGTCCCGTTCGAGCTGTAGTAGGCGGTCATGGGGAGGCTGCCGGTCCCGCCGAGGGCCGAGTAGAGGCCGTCGCCGTTCGACCCGCCCACGTCCGAGAGGACGGCGGTCACCGACGAGGCGAGGTGGAACTGCTGGGCGAAGGACGTGCCGTTGCCGGTCTCGAGCGCGTTGACCTCGACGACGTCGACCTTGCCCTTGAGGGCTCGCCCGTCGGCGGCGAAGACGGGCAGCTCGTCGCGACAGACCTGGCACCACGACGCGAAGAAGTTGACCACCACCGGGGTGCCGCGCAGCGAGGTCAGGGAGACGGCGGTGCCGCCCGACTGGACGGGGAGCTTCCAGGCCTCGGGGGAGGTGGAGTAGCCGGCGGTCGAGGCACGGTTCACGATGGCGAAGGTGGCGACCGTGCCGAGGACGACGACGGCGACCGCGCTCGCCACCAGGGTGCGACGCCGCTGGCGCCGCTGCGCCTGGGTTCGCACGCGCGGCGTGGGCGCCGGCCGGTGGTCGGCTCGGGCTCGCCCGGCGCTCGCGGGGCGGGCGGGGGGACGGAATCCCGGCTTCTTGTTCGCCATGTCTCCTCCTCGTGACGAGGCCAGGGTAGCGGGCGGTCGCCGGGCTCCCGTGAGTCGAAAGTCCCGTAATTCCCGGGATATTCCCTCGTTTTCCACGTGAGCCGGTGGAGAGTCGAGGAGTCGTCGACGCCGCACTACAGTCGCCCCGTGCGACTTCCCGCCCTCTTCGACCTCTCCGAGCGCGTGATCCTGGTGACCGGTGCCGGGAGCCCGACCGGCATCGGCGTGGCGACGGCCCGGGTCGCGTGCGACCTCGGGGCGCGGGTGGTGCTCACGTCCACCACCGAGCGGGTCTACGAGCGGGTGGCCGAGATCGGCCCGGCGGCCGTCGGGGTCGTGGGCGACCTCACGGACCCCGCGACGGCCGAGCGCGTGGTCGCGGCCGCCACCGAGGGCTTCGGGCGCCTCGACGGCGTGGTCGCCAACGCGGGAATGGTCTCGGTGAGCGACCCGCTGGTCGCCGCGGGTCCCCTGGAGGAGATCGAGCCGGCCGCGTGGCGCGCCGGGATCGCCCGTAACCTCGACACCGCCTACCACGTGGTTCGCGCGGCGCTGCCGGCCCTGCGCCGCAGTGGTGCCGGCCGGATCGTCCTGGTGGCGAGCGTGACCGGACCCGTCATGGCGATGCGCCACGAGCCCGTGTACGCGGCGGCGAAGGCCGGCCTGGTCGGCCTCGCCCGGGCCCTCGCGCTCGATCTCGCGGCCGACGCCATCACGGTCAACGCCGTCGCGCCCGGCTGGATCGCGACGGGTAGCCAGACGCCCCACGAGGCCGAGCAGGGACGCCGGATCCCCCTCGGGCGCAGCGCGCGCCCGGAGGAGGTGGGTGCGGGCATCGCGTGGCTGCTGAGCCCCGGAGCCGCGTACACCACCGGGCAGTGCCTGGTGATCGACGGCGGCGGCGCGATCGCGGAGGAGCGTTAGGCCTCGGGCGCGGGGGGAACCCCGGCCCGCCCGTGGCGGAGCCGGGGCCGCAGGACGGCGTACCAGACGAGGGCCAGCACGGCGGCCAGGGCGAGGAACTGGTCCGCGCCGTTGAAGACCGACGAGAGCGTCAGCTCGAGCAGCACGAGGATCGTCCACACCAGCACGATGACGATCGCCGGGCGGGCCCAGCGTCCGAGGTCGAAGGCCCCCTCGTGGCTAGGCAGGCGGTGGCGTCGGCGGGCGTAGGCGACGGTGATCGCGAGGTAGATGAGGTAGGGGATGATCGCCGTGGCGCCTACCAGCGTCCCGAAGGAGTTGGGCTGGGTGTAGCCGTAGACGAGGATCGCGAGATCGATGACGCCGAGGACCGCGAGGGCCACGATCGGCGTCTGAGTCCGCCCGTGGACCCGGCGCAGGGCCCGCGACCCGGGCAACATGTCGTCGCGCGCCATGGCGAAGGCGAGGCGGGACTGGGTGCCGGCGCCCACGACGGCGATGGCGAACATCGAGAAGACCACGAAGGCGACGAAGACCTTCACCAGCCAGTCGGGGAGCCAGAACTGGGCGATCGTGAGCAGGGGCAGAGGCGACGCCTCCACCGTGTGAAGGTTCGGGATGGCCAGGGTGAAGCCGACGAGGGTGACCATGCCGAGGACGGCGGCGAGGACGAGGGCGGCGACGACGGCGCGAGGGACGCTGTGGCGGGGATTGACGGCGTCCTCCGACATGTCGGCGGACAGCTCGAATCCGATCAGGGTGAAGGCGCCGAGCATGCCGGCGAGCCCGAAGGAGTAGAGGGCGGGCTGGTGGGTCGCGCGGGAGGTGCTGGTGAGGATGCCCACGCCGTAGGGGGTGTGCTTCACCTGCAGCCCCCACAGGACGATCAGGAGGACGCTGAAGACGAGCGTGCCCAGGATCTCGGTGAAGACCGCGATGTTGTTCACGCGGGCGCTGACCTGGACGCTGATCACGTTGACGATCGTCGCTACGACCATGAGGACGATGGAGACGGCGAGGTTGAGGTGGGGGTGGGTGGCGGCACTGACGCCGAACTCCGAGAGCAGCAGCGGGCTCGCGGCGACGAGTATGATGGCTCCGCCACCGACGGCCATGTAGAGGAGGCCCGCGAATCCCACGAACCACCCGTAGGTCGAGTTCACGAGGCGCGAGCTCCACTGGTAGGCGTAGCCGGCGAGCGGGATGCGCGCGCCGAGCTCGGCCACGATGAGGGCGATGAAGACGTTGCCGACGGCCACCAGGGGCCACGTCCAGATGGAGGCCGGCCCGAACCAGGTGAGCCCGAAACCGTAATTGAGGAAGATGCCCGTGGTGATGGAGATCACCGAGAAGGCGATCGCGAACATCGAGAAGGTGTGCAGGGATCGTCGCAGCTCGGGCCGGTAGCCGGCGGCGGTGACGTCGTCGACGGGACCGGTCACAGCCCGAGGCTCTTGCGCGAGGCGCGCTCGAAGGCGCGGTAGGGGAGGAGGCGCTTCGCCACGACGCCGACGCGCTCGCTGGCCGGGCCCACGCTCACGCGTAGTGGGGGCCGACGGGCCGCGAGGAGGCCCGCGACCCGTGCGGCGACGGCCTCGGGCGAGGCGCCCCCCGCCTCGTCGCGCGCCATCGTCTCGAGGGCGCGAGCGCGGGCCGGGCCGTAGGGGTCGCCCTCGGCGGGCGAGCTGTGGCGGCGGCGGTCGGTGAACTCGGTGCGGAAGTTCCCGGGCTGGACGACCGAGACGGTGACCCCGAAGGGGCGGACCTCGCCCGCGAGCGCCTCGGCGTAGCCCTCGAGCGCGAACTTCGTGGCGCTGTAGTACGCCTGGAAGGGCAGGCCGATCACGCCGCCGATGGAGCCGATGATGACGACGCGCCCCCGTCGCTCGCGCAGGTGGGGCAGCGCGGCCCGTACGACCCGATCGACGCCGAAGAAGTTCGTCTCGAACTGGGCTCGCGCCTCGTCGGTCGTCGCGTCCTCCACGGCCCCGGCGAGCCCCCAGCCGGCCGCGGCGATGACGGCGTCGAGTCGACCCTCGCGACCGAGGACGTCCTCGACTCCCGACCGGACCTCACGATCGACGTCGACGTCGACGCTGATCCCGCGCCAGCCGTCACCGGCGACGCCCCGGCGGCTGGCTCCCACGACGGTCCAACCGTCGGCGGCGAGCCGGTCGGCGCACGCCCGTCCGATGCCCGACGACGATCCCGTGACCAGGGCGACGCGTTCGCTCACCGAGACACTCTGCCCGCCCGCGGCGACCGGTCGCAACTCGACCGGTGGGGTCAGAGTGGTGTGGCAGGCTCGTGCGGTGGCTCCCCGGCGTCGACGCACCGAGTTGTTCGAGTGGGTCCCGCCGCTGCTCGTGGGCTTCGACACCGAGACGACGGGCCTCGACGTGGCTCACGATCGAGCCATCGCCTACGGCCTCTACGCCTGGCGGCTCGGGGCGCCCGCGCGCGTCGACCGCTTCTACGTCATCCCCGACCGGGAGATCTCCGAGGGGTCGCGACGCGTGCACGGGCTGGACCGGGAGCGCCTGGAGAGCCTGCGCGCCGACCACGACGTGCTCGCGCCGCTCGCGGGCGCGCGTCGGGCCCGCGAGATCCTCGGGGCGTGGTCACGCGAGGGCGCGGCGATCGTCGGGGCGAACGTGGTGGGCTTCGACCTCGCGATGCTGCGGGCGACGCTCCTCGACCTCGGTGAGGGAGCCGAGGATGTGCAGGCGATCGACGAGCTCGACGTGGTCGACGTGATCGACCACGACCTCGTGATCGAGCCCAGTCGGGAGCGTCGTCCCCGTCGGACGCTCACGCACCTGTGCCAGCACTACGGCGTCGAACCCGGGGGGCACGACGCGGTGGGCGACGCACGGGCGGCCGTCGAGGTCTTCTTGCGCCAGGTCGAGCACAACCACCAGGGTCAGATGGTGCTCGCCGGACCGAGCGGGCCGAGATGGTAGGGTGGACCCCCTAAGGGCCGTTGGCGCAGTCTGGTAGCGCACTTGCATGACACGCAAGGGGTCACAGGTTCAAGTCCTGTACGGCCCACCAAGCAGTTCCTGATCAAATGCTATAAATGTCCCCGCGGTCTGGGGCTCGGTGGGCAATGCGGTGCGCCGCTCGATTCGATGAGACGCGGGGTTCCCACTGGTTCTTGGCGGTGAAATGTGAGTTTTCGCTCGGGTAAATCACGTTGCTTCGTGCTGCCCCGGTGCTCGGCGTGAACTCACTGGTGCCGGGCAACACCACCATCGGCGTGCACTCCGACATCGGCGGTGTCCTACGGCGCCAGGTGACTGCTTGTTAGGCGGGCTCGTCTACCAATTCGCCGGCTGGACGTCGCACTCGCCGGCGAAATCGATTCTGTGAGATTGCGACACCGAGGAGAATGAGCAGCGCGCCGGCAGGCTCATTCCAGCTGAGCGATTCGCCGAGGAAGGCGATGCCGACGATCACGGCGAACACGGGCGTGAGGTAGGTGACACTGCTCGCCACCGTGGCCGGCGCATTGCGTACGACGTCGAAGTTGAGCACGTAGGCGAATCCGGTACCGAGCACGCCCAAGGCACCGAGGGCGAGGAGGGACGACGTCGGGCGAATGGCGTCGAAGTGCCCAAACGCGAGGGCGAAGGGCACCATTTGTAGCGTCCCGCACACGATCTGGCCGGTCGCGAGCGCAATCGGATTTTCAGGCAGTCCCGCGAGGTGCCGTCGGGCGTAGGTGAACCCGAAGCCGTAGCAAACGACGGCGCCGAGACACGCGATGATACCGAGGCGCTGGCCGGCGCCGAATCCGTTCCACACGCCGATGACGACCAAGACGCCCACGAGTCCAATCGCGAGCCCGCCCATTACCATTGGACGGACGGGTTCCTGGCGAAGAATGAAGAGCGCCACGATAAGGGTCGACAAGGGCGTACAGGCGTTGATGAGTCCAGCCAAGACCGCCGAGATGTGCGTCTCGCTGTAGGAGAAGAGCGTAAAGGGCACGCTGTTCAAGAGCAGCGCGAGCACGAAGAGGTGCCCCCACGTACTGAGCCGTCGCGCCAGTGGCGTGCGCGTAATAGCGGTCAGGGTGAGCAGGGTGACGGCGCCCGCGGCCAGTCGAACGAGCGCGACGTCCACCGGCGACATCGCCCGCAGACCGAGCTTGATCCACCAGAACGAACAGCCCCAGATGGCGCCCAGGAGCACGAAGCTCACCTGCCAGCCCAGGGTGCGAGGCTTCGGCTTCGCCATCGTCACGGCCGCACCCCCGCAACGGTGGCGCGCTCGTTCTCGAGCAGCGCCGCCTTAGCGTCGAGTCCCCAGCGATAGCCGCCGAGGGTTCCGTCACGCCGGATGATCCGGTGACACGGCACGACGAGCGCGGCCGGATTAGCCGCGCACGCCGATGCCACGGCTCGTACCGCTCGTGGCGTTCCAGTGCGCTCGGCCAACTGCGAGTACGTGAGCGTCTGGCCGAGGGGGACGTGGCGAAGCACATCCCATACTCGCATCTGGAACGCGGTACCCTCCAGGTCGATGGGCAGCCGTGAGGCGTCGGCTTCGCCGCGCACGGCGCCGGCGAGCACGTGGGCCACTTCCTCGAGTTCCTCGTCGCCACGGACCAACGAGGCGAGCGGGAATTCGTGGCGAAGTTCGTCGACGAGCGTGGTTTCATCATCACCGATCCGCACGGCGCAGACGCCTCGGGACGTGGCTGCGGCGACGACCGTGCCCAACGGGGTGTCCAGTGACGTGAATGTGACTTGCTCACCGCGGGCACCGTCGCTAAATCGACTCGGCGGCATGCCCAAGCGAGCCGCACCCTGCTCGTAGAAGGCACGACTCGAGCCGTAGCCGGCATCCACGATGGCCTGCGTCACGGGCACCCGGGACCGCAGTGATCGACGCACGCGCTGATCGCGCGCGATCCGGGCGTAGGTGGCGACCGGAACGCCAATCAGTTCGGTGAATCGACGTCGCAGGTGACGCTCGCTGTAGCCGTGGTCGGCGGCGAACGTGGCGACGTCCACGGGCTCCCTCGAGTCCTCCAGCCGCCGGCAGAGCTCGACGACGGCGTCAACGCCGGGATCGGGCGCAACCGCGAGTTCGGGGCGACACCGTTGGCAGGGACGGAGTCCGGCTTCGGCGGCCTCGGCGGGCGTCGCGAAGAACACGACGTTTCGTCGCAGGGGCCGGCGCGACGGACATCCGCTGCGGCAGTAGATGCCCGTCGATGTCACGCCATAGACGAACGTGTCGGCGACCGAGCGATCGCGATTGATGATTGCGATCCAGCGGAACTCCTCGACGTCATTCACGACACGTAACCTACGGGAGTCGAGGCGGTGCCGCCTTCCGATCCCGGACACGCAATTTCCCATGGCGCGGCGTCTGCCGCCCATGACGTCGTGCGACGGACCGGCCACGCGGACCGGCAGACCCGGAGTCGAGAGGTGTGCGCGACTTCGCGTTCCGAGACCTCTTGGGCAGCCTGGTACGCATCGCTGGGGCGTAAACGAGTCCGGCCAAATGTACGCGTTGAGTTCCACGTTGTCGATGAAGGGCGAAAACTGGACGGCGGTTTCAAGGGGTCAGCGATACACGTCGCGGTGCAGCCCACGGGAATTGGGTGCGAACACGCGAATTCATTGACGTCACCGCTTTTGGGCCTAGTCCAATAGTGAACATCGCGTGACCTCGTAAAACCCCGGTGGATCGGCCGCTTCGTCGCGCCCGGCGGGTCGCGTCGGAGCCGTGCCGGTGCGGAACGCGGGGGTGAGTACACTTCAAGGAGCGAGCGGGCCGAAATGGTTGGCCCGTCGCTTTGAGAATTGAGTGATCGTGGCAAACGGTACCGTGAAGTTTTTCAACGCAGAAAAGGGATTCGGATTCATCTCGCGTGAGCAGGGTGATGACGTCTTCGTGCATTTCTCCAACATCCAGGGCGACGGTTACCGGAGTCTCGAAGAGGGTCAGCAGGTCGAGTTCGACGTTGCGCCCGGTCGCAAGGGCGAAGAGGCCCTCAACGTTCGCGCCATCTGAGCGAACGGCGGGCCGACTCGGCTCGCAGACATAGCGTTGCAGCGCCCTAGATCGCCAACCGCCGCTTTGCGGTCACGTCAATCGACGCTCGTTCGCCCAGTTTGAGAGCTGGTGCCGGTTCGACAACTGGAGCTTATGCAGCACCGAGGAGACGTGGGTCTCCACGGTGCGCGATGAGATGCCCAGTTCGACGCCGGCCTCCTTGTAGGTGTAACCCCGTGCGATGAGTCGCAGCACCTGACGCTCGCGTGCGGTCAATTGATCCAAGTCGGGGTCGCCGGTGCTAGGCGCGGCGGAGCTCGTCGTGCCGCTGGCGAATGCCTCGAGTACGAAGCCGGCCAGCATTGGTGAAAAGACCGCGTCGCCGGTACGAATCCGCTCGATGGCCTCGATCAGATCGGCGCCCGAGATGTTCTTGGTGACATACCCGCTCGCTCCCGCTTGCACGACGGCGATGACGTCTTCGGCCGCGTCCGAGACCGACAGCGCGAGGAAGCGCACGTCGGTGCAGGATGCGCGAACGTCGCGAAGCACCCGCAGGCCGCCTCCGTCGGGCATGTGCACGTCGAGCAGCACGACGTCGGGTCGTCGCTCAATGATCATTTCGGTGGCCGCGACGACTTCGTCAGCGTCGCCGACGATGTCGACCGCGTCGGCGATCTCGGCCTTGATGCCCGAGCGGATGAGCTCGTGGTCGTCAACGAGAAAGACGCGCGGTCGACTCATTACTCGGCGACCTCCCGCGTAATCGTGAGTGCCACGTCGGTACCTGCGCCGACTTTCGTTCGAACGCTACTCGAGCCACCGATCTGCTCCACTCGTGCACGGATGGAGAGGGCGAGACCTTGGCGGTCATCGGGAACAGTGGCGGGATCAAACCCGACGCCGGTGTCGCGAACGTAGACCGAAATCGCGGCGGGCTCGACTTCGCCGTAGATGCTGAAGTGATCGTCGCCGGACCACTTCGCGGCGTTGATCGCCGCCTCGCGCGTCGCCGCCAGCAGCCCGCTGATCCGCTCATCGATCGGTGCATCGCCGACGACGACCAGCTCGATGCGCACGCCGTAGTCGCGTTCGACATCGTGCTGGATCGAACGGAGTTGGGTCGCGAAGGTTTCGTCCGTCGGCGTCGTCGCTCCGACCTGGTCCGGGGCGAACAACCAGGTGCGCAGTTCACGCTCTTGGGCGCGGGCGAGCCGTCGCACGGCCGCAGGATCCGCGGCTGAGCGCTCGATCAAGGTGAGCGTCTGTAGTACCGAATCATGGACGTGGGCCACGAGTGCGGCCCGCTCCTCGGCGCGCACGCGCACGCGTCGCTCCCTGGACAGGTCGCGAACCGTTTGGAGCCACCACGGGGCGAGCAGGACGAGCACGCCGACGATGAGTGCGACGCCGCCGATGAGGGCTGGGACGGCGGCGCCCCAGACCCCGCCGACCTGTTGGAGGATCTGCAGTCCGACCACGATGAGGACCGCCGCGGGTATCAGTCGCCAGGCGATCGCTCGCCATCCACGCATGGAGGCGACGCCGAGCACGGGGAGCGCTTGGGCGAAGTCCTCGAGGTGGGCCCGCTCATTGGCAGATGACCCGCGCCAGATCACGACGAGGAACACGAGACTGAGCAGGACCGACCACGCGTAGGGACTCAATAAGGCGAGGCCGAGCCGTGTGATCAGGATCAGGATCGCGAGGACCGCGGCGAGGAGCCACAGTACGACGGACGAGGTGCGTCGCTGCCCTTCGAGTCGGCGGGCGATCGGCTGGTCTTCGCCATCTCGGCATATCGCGAGCCACATGATCATGTAGACGACGAGGCCGACGCCGAAAACGAGGCTCGCCAGCGCCGTGGCCAGGCGAACGTACGTGGTACGAATGCCCAGTCGACACGCGATCCCCGCGCAGACGCCACCGAGCGTCGCCTCGGGAACGTTGCGTCGAAGCGGATGCTGGGGCACCCCGAGTCGAACGTGCTGCAAGTGGGTAGTGGTCGTCATCGTGTCGTCCTCGCCGGTTGCGACTCCAGCATTACACCCCTGGGTCTCGCGAGCGCTACGGGACAACCCGGAGGTCGCCTGACCAACTCAGGGTTGTCCCTGATGACGAGGGCGCGGGCCTCGGCGTACCGTGAGGTCATGTCCGAGACACACAACCCGATGAGCCAGTCCGACGATTCGATCTCGTCCGACACCGTCCGCGAATCGCCGCGTCAGTTCCGTCGCAGCTACGACGGCAAGGTGATCGCCGGTGTCGCGCGCGGCCTCGCCAATCGTTTCGACATCGACGCCAACATCTTTCGCGTCCTGTTCGTCCTTCTCGCGCTCTTCTGGGGACTAGGCGTCGCGCTCTACCTTGCCCTCTGGGTCTTCGTGCCTCGAGCAGAGGATGAAGGGGTCGTGGCGCGAACTCGGCCTCCGGTGTCGCGGTCGCGTCGTTTAGGGGTCGTCCTCATGATCGGAGCCGTCGTAGCCATCGGCGCACTGGTCGCCGCCTTCGCGCGCGGCGGGCTGGCCGCGCACGGTGGGCCAAGTCTTGCCCTGTTCTGGCTGGTCTTCTTGGTCGCGCTCGCGATTGTCGCCTTGCGAACACCGGCGCTGCGGATCACGTTGGGCCGGGTCGTCGCCGTCGCGTTCCTCGCCGCACTCAGCGTGCTCATCGTGTTCATTGGCGCCGTCATGGGATTCGTCGCCTCGACGGGCGTCCCCCTATCGGGTGGCAACGGCGCGCACAGCTGGCGGCCCACGTCACTGAGCGACGTCCAGCACCAGTACACGACCGAGTTCGGAACGACGACGGTCGACCTGCAATCCGTCAGGTTCCCATCGAAGGGTTACGCGATCGACGTGTCGGCGGCCATCGGATCAGTTTGGATCGACGTGCCAGCGAACGCCGTCGTCTCGATCACGACGCACGTGGGACTAGGGCCGGTCGAACTGCTGGGGTCACCCGACGGTTCAGCGTTCTCCGCGCTCCCGGTGGTACGGCCGGCGTCGCTGTCGCGGGCGCCACACCTCGTGATCGACGCGCGGGTTGGCATCGGACGAATCGTCATCGTCCGAGCGACCTGAATGCGAGCGTGGCCATCGGCGAAGACGACGGGGCCGGCAAGACTCGACGCCACCTAGCCGTGAAACGCGCTGATCGCTCCCACGATGATCGGTGCCACGACGAGTGACGGCAAGAGGTCGGCGACCGGCACTGACTTGATCTGCAAGAGGCGCATGCCGATGCCGAGCAACAAGACGCCACCGGTGGCGGTGATGGCGGCGATCATCGAGGCTGGCAGGAACGAGCCGGCGAGCACGCCCAGCACGGTGACGAAGCCTTGGAAGATGCCCACGGGCAGTGCCGAGACCGCGACGCCCCAGCCGAGTGTGGCCGAGAAGGCGATCGCCGCGAAAAGGTCCAGGGCCGACTTCAGCACGAGCTGGCTGATCCCGTGACCGAGTCCATCGCTCAGCGCGCCAAGGATGGCGAGTGGTCCGATGCAAAACAAGAGTGAAGCAGCCACGAATCCCTCGATGAAGCGTTCCCGCGAATCACTGACCCGTCCTCGAGTCAGGCGATTCTGGATCCAACCACCGAATATCGCCACTCGCTCCTCGATGCGCAACAGCGAACCACCGATGCCGCCGACGATCAACGCTCCGAGGACCACCAGCAGGGTCCAACTCGCGCCAACGGCGTGGCGAAACGCGCGATCGGAAATGGCTGCGATGTTGAGTGCGCCGATCACGAGCACGACGAGTCCGAGCGCGTCGGTGACGGTGTGGCGAGTCCGGGCGGGGAGGCGATTGCCAATCAGCACGCCGATGGCCGCGCCGACGATGATCGCGACCACGTCAATGATGGTCCCGAGTCCTCGCACGACGTCCAAGGTACTCGCTCTCCCTCGCGGTCCCGTTGGGGCCAGCGATGGACTCGGACTGTCCCATCAAGTTGTTTCAGCGACGTGCCGGCCTCGGGCAGTCCCGTGGTCACGGTGAGCCGACAACGGTGCACGGCTCAACCGTGGGACGATGCGACGCCAAGGTGGAGTCGACGCGTCCACTCGTGGGGTGCTGGCCCTGGGGTCCGGGTTGTTGACATCTCGGGCGATGATGATCCCGCACGTCGTCCGGTGTCGCCGATGACTCGCGATGAGGGGACGAATCTCGCAACGTGTACCGTGGTCCTCGCAACGTCCCTGGTCATCGTCGCTAGTGGACACTTCGGCGCCACGCGAGGGACGACGGCTCGCTACGGTGGTGGCGGCGACGCGGTCTACTAGCGCGCGCGGCGCGCGCGGCGCCGATTGCTGTGAGGCCGTGAACGAGACACCCGAGGATCGTGAGTAGAAACGCATGTCCATGAGTGGCGAGGTCATCGGAGATCGGTACCGCATCAGCAGACTCCTCGGACGGGGTGGGACCGCTGACGTCTACGAGGCACGCGACGAGCGCACCGCGGAGGCCGTGGCGGTCAAAGTCGTCCGATCGAGCGACCCGGAGTTCGCGCGCCGGCTGGTCGAGGAGGCGCGCGCGCTCGAGAGCCTCGACGGGCCGGGTCTCGTGCGACTACTCGACACGGGAATGGTGGGTGACCTGGCGTACCTCGTCATGGAGTACGTCGACGGCACGACCCTGGCGCAGTCGCTCAAGACCGGCCCGCTCGGTGCTCCCGCTACGGCGTCGATGGCGGCCAAAGTGGCCCACGCCCTGAGCTACGTGCACGAGCGCGGCGTGGTGCACCGCGACGTCAAGCCCTCGAATATCTTGCGTTCGACGACGGGGGAGGTTTGGCTCGCCGACTTCGGCATCGCCAAGTTCGATGGCGCGACGACGATCACCGCTCCGGGCACGACGATCGGGACGGTGATGTATATGGCGCCCGAGCAACTCGACGGCCAGCGAGTGGGCCCGAGCGGCGACGTCTGGTCCCTGGGCATCGTGATTCTCGAGTGTCTCACCGGGCGGCGCGTCTTCGAGGGTTCGCCGAGCGAGATCGTGGCGAAGCGATTGACTGGACCCGTCGAGCTTCCCGCGGACCTGCCGGCGCCGTGGTCGGTCCTGCTTAGAGGCATGCTGGATTCTCGACCCGAACGCCGACTGAGCGGTGCCGAGGTCGCGTCCCTGCTCGAGACTTCGGCGTACGCGACGGCCTGGGAGCCGCGCGACGAGGCTGCAACGATGGTCATTGAGCGCGATAGCTTGGCGGCGAAGACCAGCGTGGCGTTTGACCCGCCCCCGCGTCGGTCGAGTGACGACACCGTTCTCGCGCCACCGCCACGATCGAGCGGGCACGACGAGCGTCGACCGTGGGCCATTGCGGGTGTCCTGGTCATCATCGGCGCGCTGCTCTACGCGTTGATCTCGCTGTTGACCAGCTCATCGCCGCCGGCTGGACCGTCGACGTCGACCACGATTCAACCGTCCACGTCGACGACGGTCCGATCAAGTTCATCGATCGAGGCCTCCTTGACTGCTGATCTCGTCGCGAGTCAAGCCGCGAACGCCATCGATCCCGCCGTGGCCCAACGCATCGAACAGCTGGCGCAACAATCACTCAGCGATGGTGCGAACGCCAATCTCCCCGCCGTTGCGAACGTTCTGCAGCAGGCGATGACGTTGATCGTCAGCGGCGTCACCGACGGTACCGTCTCGGCCACGATCGCACCGGTGCTCGAGCACGACGTCACCGAACTCGCGGCCGCCCTCGGGGTCGGCGCCCCGAGCACGACCACCACGACCACGACGTTCGCGGGTTCGGCACCGGGAAACGGCCACGGCAAGGGAATTGGCAAGGGTCGACCCTAACGCGCCACTTCGCTGACCAGCCAGTACGCAAACCCATTGAGCCCCCATCATTTCGCCCTGCATAACCCGAGGTGGCGAGCATGTTCGGGCAGGTGATGCATACGAATTACCAGAAGTTGTGCAATTGGTTATCATCGGGCGAAGAAAATGTGATTCTCAGAAACCCTGATCAAAGGGCCAACAAGGAAGAAAATCACTCCAACGTGCGTCACAGATGATGTTAGTGCCGTAGAATAAACCCCGCAGCAAAGACTGCTTCGATGTCACCTCACATTCGAGTGGGTTAAGTGGCCAATTGACCGTGCCGCTTGGTGGACCTTTTCGGTTTGACACCAAGTCGTGCGCCCAGTGTCTCCGTCCGTAGCGCGGCGTGGCACGGGTGCCGTGCACGCCAAAGGAGAAACCATGCGAAGAATCTTGTATGCGACCATGGCGTTGCTCACGAGCGCGGCGATTCTGCCATCGTCCGGTGGAGCGGCGAGCACGCCGCCAACCGCACGCGTCAAGCACGTCGTTGCGACGCGGCATCGGTCAAAACCCCACGTCACAAGGGTGATCCATCATCCGTCCATTCTCACGTACGTGGCGACGCTCGCACGCGTGACCGTCAATCAGCTGCGCGCTGAGTGGCAACACGTGGCCATCTGTGAGGTCGCGGGAAACTGGTCGATGGAGGGGCCGTTCTACTCGGGGATTGGTTTCGCCAACTCCACGTGGCTCGAGTACGGCGGGACGCAGTTCGCGCCCCTGGCCGGTGAGGCACCGCGCGACGCTCAGATCTTGATCGGCATGCGGGTCACGGGTGGCTGGGTCCCGGATCAAAACGGTTGCGCGCCCGGCGGCTGGTAGAGACGGCAAACGACGGCACAGGTGACTGTGGTCACCAGCACCCCTCCTTGCACCGGAACGCGAGCGAACACCTGATCAGGGACGACTGGTCCCCCGAGGGGTGCCTCGGAGCTTGCCTGCGACGCGGCAGCGAACGTCTCGATGCACGGCCCAGCCCCGGCACGCGTTGCACGGCTGGTTCGTTCGATTGGCGTCGGACCGCTCGATTGGTTCGTGCATCCCGGGAGCGACGACGGCCGATTCCTGCGGTGTCATCGGGCGACTTCTGCCGTGGTCAGGGCAGAGTACCGTGACACGACAGTTGCGTGGGGCGACGTGCTCGAACGGATTCGTCGTGTGGTGCCAGCGCCCTTGCCGCGGGCCGCGGGCCGCGGGCCGCTGAGCTGCGTGGCTAATGGAACGGCGGCGGGAGGACGGCGATGATGGCGTCGGCGATCGCCTCGTAGCCGGCGCGGTTGGGGTGAATGTTGGGACCGTAGGGCGCGGAAGCGCACATCCAGGTGAGTTGGCAGACTGTGGCGACGTTCTCAGGTACACGGGACCCAGACCTGGTCGTCGTCTGGTGCAAGTGGAAGACGCTCGCGACGTTCGCCATCGGCATGCCGTGCGCCTGGTAGATCGCGGCGAGGGTCTGGTCGAGCTGGCTGATGGCCTGGAGGCTCGCGTGCGCGTGGACCCGACCCGAGGCGCCGTTGGCCGCCTGGGCGAGGTAGGGATCGGCGAAGCTGATGCCCACGAAGGTCACGTTCGGCCCGGCGGCCGACTTCAGCACCGTGAGGATGCTCGAGAGCTGTGGCCCCATCGTCGCGAGGCTCTGCTGAACGCAGGCCGGGTCCACAGTGTGGGTTCGCAGACACCCGACCACCGAATTGAAGCCAAGATCGATGGTGACGAGTCCGGTCTGATCGTGGTGGGCGTTCAAAAACGTGATGGCGTCAGCGAGCTGGGAGTCACCGGCGTGATAGCAGCCGTCCTGTCCGTTCACCATCGTGGCGACTGACTCACCGGGGCAGCCCAGCTCGGTCAGACTCAGGGAGATGCCACGACTGGCTTCGTAGGCGATCAAATCATTGGAGAAGCCGTGGTGGGTGCGATGGCCGGTCGGGTGCAGCGCGGTGGGTTGGACGCCGACCGATACCGAGGCGCCCAAATCGAGGTAGAAGCCAGTCGTGGTGGTCGTAGTGGTTGCGGCGCCCGCGGCGCCGACATCCGCGAGTCCCGCCCCTACGAGCACCGTCAACGCGGCCGCCACCACTGATGCGCCACGCGAAAAAACTCCTCGGGAACGAAGCACCCAGTCTCCTTGACGGTAACTGCGCGACGGCGACCTGTTAGGAGGGTCCGTCGCGGATCCAGTTCTGAATCCCATCCACGGTAGGGCGAAACGGGGTTCACATACGTATCAAAGACGAAGAAATCCATAAGAATTCACGGTCCGTTGCGTCGTTAGGGCTCGACGACGTCCATCGGTCCGTCAGCGACGTCACCGTGCTCGACGACCGTTGGGAGCGTTCGGCGAGGCAGTAGGCTCGCCCAGGTCGCTCGGCTCCGACCGGTCACGCCCCTGGCGAACCAGGTTCGAGCCATGAGGGCGGTGAAGACGAAGCCGACGCTGTAGACGATGACCAGCGCGAGCGGGGCCGCGACCTGCCAGGGCAGGTGGACGCCACTGGCGCCGCGGAGCCGAACCAAGGCGGGAATCCATACCATCTGCGAGAGATAGACGCCGTAGGAGTTGTCCGAGCCGGACTGGACCATCGCGCGGATCCTCGCCCGGCGAGCCGGAGCGGTGAGGAACACCCCGAGCAGGTAGACGCACAGGATCGCGCCGACGTTGTAGGGGATGATCAGCGGTGAGAAGACGTAGGTACCGGTACGAAGGTAGGTGGGGAGGTCGTGGGCGACGCCGACGTAGGTAAGGACTTCGGCGAGGGCCATGGCGCCGAGTGTGCCAACGAGGATCAACGCGACGTGACGCACGATCCACTGGTGTACTTCGTCGAGGTGCAGCGCCACTATGACGCCGCCCACGATGTAGATGACGTACGAGAGGATCATTCGCGTTTGCAATAATCCCGAGATGTCGAGCACGGAGTGGTGCGAGCTCACCCACGCGCCGTAGGCGATCTGCCAGATGAGTGACCCCGCCAAAATCCGCCAGTGCCAGGTGGGGTGTCGCCGGATGACGCGCAGCATGAGCGGGAACAAGACGTAGAACTCGGCGATGACGAGCAGGTAGTAGAGGTGGTAGTACCCCGTGGCCGTGAGGTGAATCAGGATCCGAAGTGCGCTCCAGCTGAAGAGGTGGGCGGTGTTCACCGCGTAGTACGGAAACGCCGACCGGCTGTCGAGGGACGTGTAGACGAAGTAGAGCAGCGTCCAAGTCAGGTACGGCACGCCGACTGACAGGAAGCGCCGCTTCGTGTAAGTCCGGATCTCGACCTTTGGCGTGCTGCGATAGCTGTAGGTCAGCATGCACGCCGAGACGAAGAGGAAGGCGTCGCGCGAGAACCGGGTCAGCATGATCAGCCCCACGACGGTGGTGCTGGTGGCCAACGGCGCGAAGAAGATGAGCGCGTGGGTCGAGATGACGGCCGCTTGTTTCACCGGTCGCATGGCGTCGATGTGGTCGAGTCGACGGCGGGTGCCCGCCGACGGCGCAGTGGCCGGCTCCGGGGTGGCGCTCATCGGCGCACCTGGCACCGGGGCTGGCCGGTCACGCGAGGTCCCAGGTCGTGATCACGTCGATTGGCTCGCTCGCGAGGCGGTGCTTCTGGATCTTGCCCGTGGCGTGGGCGGGCAGGCGGGCGACGACCGTGAAAGCGACGGGCCAGTGCGTCTTGGGGAACCCCTCGGTGACGACGCGACGCAACTGGGCCAACACCGCGCGCTGGTCGCAGTCCTCGGCGAGTTCGACGTAGGCGGTCGGGACTTGGCCGAAAACGTCATCGGGCTGTGCGACCACGGCGACGCCGCGGACGCCCACCACACCGAGCACGGCGTCTTCGAGTTCGCGCGGGAAGATCTTCTCGCCGCCGCGGTTGATCACGTCGTCACTTCGGCCCACGAGATAGAGATAGCCGTCGTCGTCGAGGTACCCGAGGTCCCCGGTGCGCAGCCAGCCGTCGAGGCTGAAGCGATCCTCGTACCCGGCGCTCTCGTAGTGCGTGATCACCGACGGCCCGCGGATCTCGACGTGTCCCACGGCCGCCGATGGCGGCGAGGGCTCAGCCTCGTCCTGGTCGAGGGGCACGATGCGCAACTCCACGCCTACGGGTACGCCGGCCGAGCCGGGCTTGCGCTCACCGTCGAGCGGGTTGGCACTGATCTGACTCGCGGCCTCGGTCATGCCGTAGGACTCGACCACCGGGATGCCGACGGCCGATTGGAACTGCTCGAGCACGGCGGGCGACAGGGGAGCCGACGCTGAACGAATGAAACGGATGCGCTCCGGTATCGGCTCGGCGTCAGTCACGTTGGACAGTCGCGCGATGATGGCGGGCACGGCGTTGATCCAGGTCACCTCGTACATATCGGCGAGGGTCCAGAAGTCCGTCCGGTGGAAGCGCTCGTCGAGCACCACTGACGAGCCCGCCACCAGAGACGCCAGGACGGCAACGACCTCGGCGTTGATATGCCAAAGAGGCAGCGGGTTCAGTCCCCGGTCCGATGGGGTCAACTGGTTGTGCACCGCGATCAGCGAAGCTGCGTGGAGCAGCTGGGTCACCGGCAACGCGATCACCTTCGGGGTCCCGGTCGTGCCCGAGGACGCGAGGATCACGCCGCCGGAACGTTCTGACGCTCGAACGGACTCGTCGAGGTTCGTCAGGTGGACGGTGCGAACATCGAACCAGTTCGCCGTGATCGAAGCGGGCCGGTCGGCATCGCTGACGACCGTGTGCACGCCGAGTCGGCGGAGCCGTGCGTTGAGAACCTCGGCGTTGATCGGGTTCACGGTTGGGTCGAGCGGGGCCACCCAGAGTCCACACGCGATGAGCGCGAGGAAGGTTTGGGCGAAGTGCAGCGGGTCACCGATCAAGAGTCCGACGCGGTCGCCAGGTCGCAGTGAGCGCTCGCGCAGCAACGACGACCACCGGCCGACGACCTGCTCGAGATCGGCGAAGGAAACCGCCTCGGGGGTGCGAAGTCGCAGTAGATAGGGCGCCCGCGCCAAGCGCGACGACTGGCGCGCGATGAGCTCGCGCAGCGAGTCCTCGTCGTTCATGCGCGGCTCCGAGCTCGGCCAGTTCGCCAACGAGGCCCGCGAAGGGCGACGATGGGTGAGAAGTACCAGGGAATCCTCCGGTCGACCACGATCAATGGGTCTGGATCCAGACGGCCTTGGTCTCGAGGAACTCGTCCAGGTGCTGAACGCCGCCCTCACGGCCGTAGCCGCTCATTCGGTACCCACCGAACGGCACGGCGGGGTCCATCTGGCCGTAGCAGTTCACCCAGACCGTTCCCGTGCGCAGTGCCTTCACGGTGCGGTTCGCCTTGTTGAGATCGTTCGTCCACACACCACCGCCCAGACCAAAGGGACTGGCGTTGGCGAGGCGAACGACGGACTCGTAGTCGTCAAAGGCCATGACCGAGACAACTGGACCGAAAATCTCTTCCGTGGCGACTCGCATCTCATTGTGCACGTCGGTAAAGATCGTGGGCGCCACGTAGTAGCCGCTGGCGAAGTCGCCTTCGACGAGACGTTCTCCCCCCGAGGAGACGGCGGCCCCCTCGGCGCGTCCGATCGCGAAGTAACTTGTCACCCGCTCGAGCTGGGTCTGAGAGACCAATGGTCCGAGTTGGGTCGTGGCGTCCAGTCCGTTGCCGACGGTGAGCGACTGCGAGTACGCCGACATGGCGCTGACGAAATCGTCGTAGATGTCGCGCTCGACAAACAGCCGCGTCCCGGCGCTGCAGACCTGGCCCGAGTTGATGAAGGCCGCCATCGCGGCGCCCGGCACGGCCAGATCGAGGTCCGCGTCCTTGAAGACGATGTTGGGCGACTTGCCTCCGAGTTCGAGGGTCACGCGCTTGAGCGTCGAAGAGGCGGCGCGAACAATGGCTTGACCAGTCGCGGTCGAACCGGTGAAGGCGATCTTGTCGACGCCAGGGTGCGCGCTCAGCGCTGCGCCCGCCGTCTCGCCAAAGCCCGTGACGACGTTAACGACACCATTAGGCAGGCCGGCCTCGAGCAGCATTTCGCCCAGCCACAACGCGCTGAGTGACGCCTCCTCGGCGGGCTTGAGCACGACCGTGCACCCCGCGGCGATGGCAGCACCGACCTTCCAAATAAACGCGATGTGTGGGTTGTTCCACGGGATGATCGCGCCAACCACGCCGACGGGCTCGCGTAGCGTCTGGGTTTGGAAGTCACCGGGAATCGAGTTGGCGATGGTCTCACCGCGTAGCGCCGTCGTGAGACCGGCGTAGAAGCGCGCCATTCCCACCGCACGTCGAAGGTTGCCGCGCATGCGCTGGATCGGCGCACCCATGTCAAGGGTGTCCAGGATGGCGAGGTCCTCGTGGTTCGCTTCGACGAGGTCGGCGAAGCGCATCATGATCCGCTGACGATCGAACGGCTTCATGGTCGCCCACGGCCCATCCTCGAACGCGCGTCGGGCGGCCGCGACGGCGCGGTCGACATCGGGCGTGTCGGCGGCGGGCAGGTGGGCGAGCAACTCGCCCGTCGCTGGATTCAACGTCTCAAATGTCTCACCCGAAACCGCGGGGACGTGTGCGCCGTCGATCAACATGGCGGGACTTTCGCCGGTCACGAATCGACGAATCGACGAGGGGATTGACAGGTCCGATGACATCACATACCCCTTCGTTCGCTGCGACGCGCCGCGCTGGCGCGGGTAACGCAGACGCTGGCCCAGGGGACCGACGTCTGCGTCACGATACTCATAAAAGTTAGCCTCGCCAGGCCGCGGGCAATACCGCCTCGATCGCCGACGCAATGACGCTGTAGCCCTTGTTATTGGGGTGGTCGTCGGGACCGAAGGGGTAACCCACACAGTTCCAGGTCAATTCACAGGTCTTGGCCACGTTGAGGGGCACGACGCCCACGCCCTTCAGTTCGGCGGGATTTCGATTATCGAGCTGAAAGGCCCCGGCGACATTGGCCACCGGAATGTTCGACGACTGATAGGCGTGGACGAGTTCGGCGTCCAGCGCCGACATGACCTCCAACGTGCGCGTGGCCACGGCGACGTGCACGCCGCCCTTCAGATACTTGTTGAGGAACGGATCGCCGTAGTCGAGGCCGATGAAGTGGACATTGGGGCCCGCCGCCGACTTGAGGGCCGCCAACACGGGTGAGAGATCGCGGTTGACGAAGGCCAAACCCGAGGTGACGCAGGCTTCGTCGACCACGGCCGTGACGAGACAGGGTCGCACATCGTTAAAACCCAGGTCGATGGTGACCAAACCGACGGCGTCGTGGTTGGCTCGAAGGAATTGCTCCGCGGCGAGTAGTTGACGCTGGGGCAGGGTATAGCAGTGGTCGCCACTCAGGAGCATGGACTCGACCGTCTCGCCGGGGCATCCAATCTGGCGTAGTTGGAGATTGACGGCTTTGGTCGCCAGGTAGTTGACGACGTCGTTGGCGTAGCCAGTGTTCGTGCGGTGACCGTTGTGCTTGGGAATGCCGGTCGGTTGGAAGCCCAACGACGCCGAGGCGCCGATGTCGAGATAGAACCCCGACGTGTCCGGAGCGCTCGATCCGACGAAGGGGTGAATGAGCAGGTAGGTGCCAAAGAGGGCGGCGACGAGGACCACGATGAAAAGCCGCCGAACAAGCTGCAAGAACACGCGAACGACCCCGAGACGGATAGACGGTGCAACCAGTTTGCCATACGGAGACCCGCTTGGGTCATCGGTGCCGATGTTGGTCGCGAGTGCTCCGTTGCGGTTCTCGCCGTCGGCGAAATTTCTTCACTGATCGCCGCGCGCGGGCTTGGCAAGCACCGCGGCGCATGACGTTTGCCTTCGACGCGACCCAGCCGACACAAGCACGCGACCGCGCGCGAGCACTCGATCACGCGTCGAACGCCGTGTGCACGTCGCAACGTTCGGGCGATCACTCGTCACGACGAGCGGTGAGTCGCGTGGCCGATTGACGCACGCCACGGGGGCCAACGAGGATTAGTACGATGTCGGGCAGCGCGAGGGAGGTGTCGCACGCGACGAGACGGAGGGATTCGACCGACGCACGACGTGGTCGACCGACAACCAGGCCTCACAACGAAGACGCGCCCGAGACTCGTGCGCCGCGTTCCCATTCGCTACGTCGCGGTCTTGGCTGCTTCGCTCGTCGCGTGGCAGGCCATCGCCGCGAGTCACGCCTTTCCGAGCTTCACGTTTCCCTCGCCGGCCAACACCTGGGACGCATTCCTCCAAACGCTCCATCACGGCTACCAGGGCTCGACGCTGCTCGCCGACCTCGGGGTGAGCCTCCAGCGTGTCTCGATCGCCTACGTCGGTGCCGTCGCGATCGGAGTGGTTCTCGGTTTCGCCATGACCCAGAGTCGCGTCGTCTTCACCATCGTCGACCCCTATCTCCAGTTCCTTCGGCCAATCCCACCCCTGGCCTATATCCCGCTCTTCGTGGTGTGGTTCGGAATCGGCGAGATGCCAAAAGTGTTGTTGATACTGGTCTCGACCGTGCCGGTCATCGTGATCAACACGATTAATGGCGTGCGGTCAACGCCGAACTATCGGATCGAGTTGGCGCGCAATCTCGGGGCGAACCGGCGCCAGATCCTGACCCGGGTGATCTTCCCGTCGTCGCTCCCTGACATCTTTACTGGCATGAAGGTGGCGATCGGCGTGGCGTGGAGCACGTTGGTCGCCGCCGAACTGATAGCGGCGAGTCGCGGGCTTGGCTGGTTGATCGAACAGGCGGGCACGGAACTCCAGACCGGGATCGTCGTGACGGGGATCATCCTGATTGGCATCATGGGCTACCTCATGGACGTTGGGATCCGTCTGCTCGAACGACTGGTGATCCCGTGGCGAGACCGTGTTTGAACCGCGCCACTCGCGACCATCGAGATTCGGAGAATTCCCTGTGAGTGCAGATCTGCCGTGGGGCACGCTGAGAGAATGCGTACGGACGCGGTCGTTCAACGTGAAATACGTGGACGGGGAGTCGCGCGTGATTGAGGGAGGACCAATGCAGAAGAGGCGTAAGTTCGCGCGGATCGTGTCAGTGCTGTCGCTCTGCGCCGGTGTCGTTACTCCGGCGACCTTCGCACTGGTGAACGCGACGGCGAGCGGGGCGTCGGTCAACGCTGGCCCGATCGCGATTGGCTACGAGAACAACGGCGCCGACCCCTCGATCATCTCGGTTGCGAATCACTACTTCGAACGAGAGATGGGCCGTGACGTCCGTCTCAAGCTGTTCTCGTCGGGTCCGGCCGCGCTGACGTCGCTGGCCTCGGGCCAGTTGCCCTTCATGTGCGGACTCGGCATGCCGCCGGTGATCGCCGCCATCGCCCAGGGGGTCCCCCTGCAGGTGGTGTTCAACCAGGAGCGCTACACCAAAGACGCCGGGCTGGTCGTGAAGACCTCCAGTGGCATCAAGTCGATCGCCGGTCTAGCCGGCAAGAGCGTCGGCCTGGTGATCGGTTCGCAGTCGTCCTTCGAGCTGGCCACCTACGCCAAGAAGGCCGGGCTCAAACTGTCCTCGGTGCGTCTGGTGAACCTCACGCCGCCCGAACTGCAGAGCGCGTGGCTCACGGGCCGCATCGAGGCGGCGATCGTCTGGGATCCGGTCTATGACTTCTTGGTGACTCACGGTGGCCGGATCCTGATGGACGACTCGAAGCTGCCGGTGACCGCCACGTCGTTCAACATCTGCGTGGCCAACAAGTCCTTCGCCGCCAAGCACCCGACGGTGGCCAAGGCGTTCGTCAAGGCGCTCGGCGACGGCGTCAACTACCTGCAGAACAATCGGGCCGCCGCCATGCGCGTTATGGCCCAGGCCGCGGGTATCTCGGTGGCCACGGCCAAGCTCGAGATTGCGGGGTACCAGATCTTCTCGGTGGCCGACCAGGCGACGGCGGCGGTGCTGGGGACGTCCTCGGCGACGAGCTCGACGTCAGGAACCGCCCAGTCGCTCCTGAACAACTGGAAGGCGCTCTACGCGGCGGGCACGATCACGACCAAGCCGCCGAAGTCGGCCGGACCGTTCGTGAACCCGAGCTACGCGAAGTAAGCGAGTTCGATTGGTACTTCGCGTAGATCGAGTCTCCAAGGCATTCGACGCCGACGACACGAGGCGCTCGACGCATCGGGTGTTCGACGAGTTCTCGCTGCACATCACCGACGGTGAGTTCGTGGCGGTGCTCGGCCCCTCGGGATGTGGCAAGACGACGCTGCTTCGAATGATCGCGGGCTTCGAGCATCCTGACGAGGGCCGGATCATCTTCGATGGGGCGGACGTCACCGGACCGGCAAGCGATCGCGTGGTGGTGTTCCAGCAGCCCGGACTGTTCCCGTGGCTCGACGTGCGACACAACGTCGCGTTCGGCCTGCAGCTGCGTCGGCGGCGAATCGACTGGCAACCGGTCGACGAGATTCTGTCGACGGTGGGACTGAGCGAGTTCGCCGGCCACGCGCCCTATGAGCTCTCAGGCGGGATGCAGCAGCGCGTCGCCCTCGCGCGATCGCTCGTGATGCGACCGAAGATGCTGCTCATGGACGAACCCTTCGCAGCCCTCGACGCCCACTTGCGCCACGCGATGCAGGTCTTCCTACGCGAACTGTGGACCGAGATCCGAACGACCGTGCTCTTCATCACCCACGACGTCGACGAGGCGATCGTGTTGGCCGAACGCGTCGTCGTGCTCGGATCCAATCCGGGCCGGATCCTCGGTGAGCTCGACGCGCGCGACGTGCATCCGAGTAGTTCGGACCTGCTCGACAACGCGGACTACCGACGACTGCGCCACCGCGCGGTCGAGCTGTTGGGCGAGGTGCCCTAGCGACCGGCTGCCCCGCGAGGGTTGCGCGCTCGGCGATGCCGCGCGGGCGCGTCGGCGTTAATCTGAGTCAAAGGCGGTGCGCGATGAGTGGTGACTTTCAGTACGTAGTGGTGGAGCACGACGGGCCGTACGCCACGATCTGGCTGAATCACCCCGACCGGCTCAACGTGCTGTCACGCCAGATGATGCTCGAGCTCACCCAAGCGTTCCACGACGTTGGCGCCGGGAGTGCGGTCGGCGTGATCCTCGCGGCCAAGGGGCGGCTCTTCAGTGCCGGGCACGATTTCGCCGAGATGGCGGCCAAGTCGCTCGCCGAGGTGCGGTCGCTGTTCGAGACCTGCACGACGATGATGACGGCGCTGCAAGCCATGCCGCAGCCGGTCGTCGCGCGCGTGCACGCGCTGGCGACGGGCGCTGGCTGCCAGCTCGTGGCGTCGGCGGACTTGGCGGTCGCCGCCGACGAGGCCACCTTCGCCACTCCTGGCGGTAAGGGAGGTCTGTTCTGCACGACTCCGCTGGTCGCCGTCGGGCGGCTCATCGGTCGGCGCCGGGCGCTCGAGATGGGCATGAGCGGCGACGCGATTGACGCCCAGACCGCAGCGGCGTGGGGGCTCGTCAATGAAGTCGTCCCGCTCGGCGAGTTGGAGCTCGCGACCGACGCGCTGTTACGGCGCGTGACGCGCGGGAGCGTCGAGTCCAAGACGATCGGCAAGCGGGCGTTCTACGAGCAGATGGACCTCGACCTGCCCGCGGCGTACGACTTGGCGACCCGAGTGATGGCCGATGGCGCACTCATCGCCGACGCGCAGGAGAGCATCGCCGCCTTCATCGAGAAACGGTCGCCACGATGGCGGACCGAGACGGTGTAGCGCGCGGGCGGCTTCAGCCGATGTGTTGTGCGAGCGTGGTGATCCAGGCCATTCGGTCCAGGACGAGCAGCACGCCGAGCACGCCGAGCACGGCGGCGCTCACCACGGTGACGACGTTGCCGTGACGCTTGAGCCACGCCATGGGTCCACGGAGCTGTTCGAAGAAGATCGCGACGGCGACGAAGGGCGCGCCTAGCCCGAGCGAGAACACCGACAGGAGGATGGCGGCCGATCCGGTATGTCCCTGCTCAGCGGCGAGGGCGAGTACCGAGGCGAGGATGGGACCCACGCATGGGGTCCAACCGAACGCGAAGGCGGCTCCGGCCACGGGCGCGGCGAAGGGGCCCAAGCGCGCGAGCTGGGGGTGCGGGCGCCACTCGCGGTAGAGCGACGGTGAGCGCAGGACCACGGTTCCCACGAGAAAGAGTGCCATCGCCTCGATCGTGACGCCGGCCAGTCTCGTCAGGAGTGCCTGCTGGTGGATCACCGCGCGGCCGAGTGCGCTCGCGGAGAGGCCCAGCGCGACGAACACCGCGCCGAATCCGGCGACGAAGAGCAAGGTGTCGCGCGTGAGCCGACCGACCGGACGCCGGTGCGCGCCACCGTCGCCGACGACGGCCACGTCCAGGCCGCCAACGATCGCGAGATAGGCCGGCACGAGGGGCAGCACGCACGGCGAGGCGAAGGACGCCACGCCGCCGGCGAACGCGGTGAGAAGGCTGACGCCCGTGACGCCCATGATTTAGAGGGGGACGGCGACGCCGTAGAGCGACTTCAGTTCGTGGCCCAGCGTGGCGGCGTCGTAGCCGCCGACGTGGGTCGTGATCAGGTGACCATTCGCGTCATAGAACGCGGTCATCGGCAGTGCCGTGCTGCCGCCCAGGCTTTCGAAGAGGCCGTCACCCTGGGAGCCACCGACGTCGCGTAACACGGCCGTGGCGTCGCCAAAGAGGTTGAAGTGCTTAGCGAAGGAATCGCCATTGCCCGTTTCGAGGGCGTTGACTTCAACGACGTTCACCCGGCCGCGCAGCGCGAGCGCGTCGCGGGCGAACACCGGCAGTTCCGAGGCGCACACTTGACACCACGACGCGAAGAAGTTGACGACCGTCGGGCGGCCCTTGAGTGAGGCCAGCGTCACGGTGGGACCGCCGCCGAGCGAGGGCAACGACCAGTCAGTCGCCGTGGTTTGGTAACCGGTCGACGACGAGTGGCCGAGGAACGCGAGCGTGACCGTAGCGACGAGCACGATGGCCGCAATGACGCTAAAGCCAGCCGTGCGACGCTGGCGTCGCCGACGACGCGGACCCGTGTAGGCGCGCGTGGCCGGTGGTCGGGAGGTCGCGGCGGCTCCGGCTCGAGTGCGCGCGGTGGCTGCGCCCTTGGCGTACTGCGTTGGTCGTTTCTTGGACACGGGCGTACCTCGGCCGATCGTGATGAGCGACCGAGCCGTGTTGCGCGGTCACTTCGATGATGGCATGTCGCCACGAGTTCAATAGTCGCCCGGTCAGCGCCTCACGCGAGCGCACGACACGAATCGCTGTTCACCGCCGATCTTCCTTGTGCGACAAGGCCCCTGACTACCCAGCCACAAATCCTTGTTCTGCGCGTGATGAAATAGTCGATTAATTCCCACGTTTTCGACGACGATTGTTGTAAATCCTCAACGACTCGTGTTCCCATCGTCCGATTCAGCGACGATGCAGGGCGTGGGCGGTATCGGGAACTGTCCGGGTCATGACGACGACGCCAACGGCGACAACGACGAAGGCGATCCCTGCGAAGGCGCTCGATAGCGGTGACGTGACCAGCCGCTCGTGATAGAGCGAGACACCGAGCACGATCGAGGCGAGCGGGTCGACGATCACGATGATCGGCTGTGAGATCTTGAGTGGTCCGACGTGCAACGCCGCTTGTTCGGTGAGCAGTCCGACGGCGCCGCAGCCGATGAGCGCGTAGAGGGGCCATGAGGTCAGCATCGTCGAGATGCCGCCAGCCACCAACACGTCGGCCGTTGCCTTGATGAACGTGGCCTCGAGTGCCCACAGCGCAGCCGTCGCGCCCGCGTAGGCGCCGGCACGGCGGGCGGGCGATCCTCGTCGCGCGACCACGCTGGCGATGGCGACCAGCACTGCAACCACGATGCCCGGACCAGTCCAGTCGCGCAACGTCGGCTGCCAGGTGCTCGCCCGTGGATTCGTCGTCACGAGGAACACGACGAGCGCCAGCGAGGTGACGCTCGCCGAGGCCCACGCCATGCGACGCAGTTCCTGGTGGAGCCAGAGCTTTCGTATCACCAGTGCGAGGACCAGTTCGGTGACCAGTAGGGGCTGGACCAGCGCGAGTGGACCGTAGTGCAGGGCGATGGCCTGACAGAGGAGCGACGCCCCCATGCCGATCCAACCCAACAGCCACAGCGGGTGACGCACCAGATAGGCGAGCAGTGCCCAGCCCCGGCGCGACGGGTCGCCGCTGACGCTCGCGGCGTGCTGGGAAGCGAGCGCGAAGGCGTTCGCCAGTGCCGTCGCGAGTGCGAACGCGACGGCGAGTGCGCTCTGCACCGCTCAGTTCCGCGGCAACGATCGCCGGCCGGGGCGATG